>JAFXQO010000036.1 GCA_017527065.1 Clostridia bacterium | reverse complement strand
GCCTATTACGCCAAGAAGCAGGGCCTCAAGGGCGTGACCACCGAGACCGGCGCGGGCCAGTGGGGCACGGCGCTGTCCATGGCGTGCGCGTATCTGGGGCTGGACTGCAAGGTGTACATGGTCAAGGTCTCCTATGAGCAGAAGCCTTTCCGCCGCGAGGTCATGCGCACCTACGGCGCGAGCGTGACCCCCTCCCCTTCCGACACCACGAACGTGGGCCGCAAGATCCTCGCCGAGTTCCCCGGCACCACGGGCAGCCTGGGCTGCGCCATCTCCGAGGCGGTCGAGGTGGCCGTGTCCACGCCGGGCTACCGCTACGTGCTGGGCAGCGTGCTGAATCAGGTGCTGCTGCATCAGTCGGTGATCGGTCTGGAGAGCAAGATCGCCATGGACAAATACGGCATCAAGCCGGACGTCATCATCGGCTGCGCGGGCGGCGGCTCGAACCTGGGCGGCCTGATCGCCCCCTTCATGGGCGAAAAGCTGCGCGGCGAGGCGGATTACCAGATCATCGCCGTGGAGCCGGCCTCCTGCCCCAGCTTCACCCGCGGCAAGTTCGCCTACGACTTCTGCGACACCGGCATGGTCTGCCCGCTGGCGAAGATGTACACCCTGGGCTCCGGCTTCATCCCGGCCCCGAACCACGCCGGCGGCCTGCGCTATCACGGCATGAGCCCGGTGCTCAGCCAGCTCTACCACGACGGCTACATGGAGGCCCGCTCGGTGGTGCAGACCGACGTGTTCAAGGCGGCCGAGGAATTCGCCCGCTGCGAGGGCATCCTGCCCGCGCCGGAGAGCAGCCACGCCATCCGCGTCGCCATGGACGAGGCGCTGAAGTGCAAGGAGACCGGCGAGGAGAAGACCATCTTCTTCGGCCTGACCGGCACCGGCTACTTCGACATGGTGGCCTACGAGAAGTTCCACGACGGGCTGATGACGGACTACATCCCCACCGACGAAGACCTCGAAAAGGGCTTCGCGGGACTGCCGAAATTTTAATGGGTAATTGGGAATGGGGAATTGAAGTTACCCTGAGAGAGAGGGCCGCGCGGCGGAAGGCTGTGCGGCCCTTTGTTCGAGGAGGGAAGAGGCTGTCTCAATTAACGTCTCGTTCAACAAAATGGATGTAGTCGTGTCAAGCAACGACCCTATTGCCTCGCTGCGCTCGGCACTTCCCCTGAGAGGGGAAGCAAGATCGTTCCTTTTGAGGCGTTCTTCTTGGCTCCCCTTCCAGGGGAGCTGGCGCGCAGCGCCTGAAGGGTCTTCCTCGTCATTCGCCTATTTGTGAACGACACCTAAATGAAACAGCCCTGGAGGAGGGAAAATGGCATGGACAATCATCGGATTTTGAATGATTTCTATGCGTCCATGAACGAGGACGCGAGGCTGGGTTCGCAGAGCGGGGCGGTTGAGTTTCGCGTGACCACGGCGTATATCGACCGCTATCTCAGGCCCGACGACCGGATCATCGAGATCGGCTGCGGCACGGGACGCTATTCGCTGCACTATGCCCGGCAGGGCCATGCCGTGACGGCGGTCGACCTGGTGGAAGGCAACCTCAACGTGCTGCGCGGGCACATGCGGCCGGAGGACGATATCGGGGTCTTTCAGGGCAACGCCCTCGACCTGTCCTGCTGGGCGGACGAATCCTTCGACGCCGCGCTGCTGCTGGGGCCCATGTATCACCTCTACACGGAGGCGGACAAGCTGACGGCGCTCAGGGAGGCTCTGCGCGTCACGAAGCGGGGCGGCGTGCTGTTCGTGGCATACTGCCAGTTCGACGCGGCCATGATCCAGTCGATCTTTTCCGGCAGGAAGCTGTTCGGCTACGTCATGGAAAACGGTCTGCTGGACGAAAAGACGTGGCTTCCCATCAGCAATCCCGTGGGCATTTTTGAACTGTACCGCAGGGAAGACGTGGACAGGCTGGACGCTCGCCTGCCCGCCGACCGCCTGCACTACGTGGGCACGGATATGTTCACCTATTACATCAGAGGAGACATCGAACAGCTCGACGCGGGATTCTACGAGAAATACATCTCCTACACCATGAGCATCTGCGAAAACCCGAATCTCGTGGGCGCGTCCAATCACACGCTGGACGTGCTCCGCAGGAGATGAAGCGGGAGCGGGGCGAATTTGGAGGAAAGAAGGGAGGCGCGCCCATGGAGGCGTTTTCAGGGCGCGTGGTCGGGGGCAAGCGGCTGGGACGCACGCTGGGCTTCCCCACGGCGAACATCGAGACGGAAGGCCGGACGCCGCCGCGGGGCGTCTACGCGGCGGTGGCCGAGGCGGACGGGCGGCGGTACCGCGCGGTGATGAACATCGGCCGCCATCCCACCGCGCCGGAGGGGCCGCCCACGATCGAGGTTCACTTGCTCGATTTTTCCGGCGACCTGTACGGTCATATCCTCACGGTGGAGCCGGTATGCCGGCTGCGCGGGGAAATCAGATTCGATTCGCTGGAAGCGCTGGAGGCGCAGCTTCAAAGGGACTGCGCCCGGGCGAGGGCGCTCGTGAAACCGGGCGGCGCGGCCGTCCGCGAGGCGGTTTTACCGAACCATGCTGGCGCGCCGGGCGAAAAGGGCGTATGATACTTTCAAAACAGTCTTGCACAAAAGAGGTTGATCCCCATGAGTATCAAAGCCAACTACCACACCCATACGCCCCGCTGCAAGCACGCCAGCGGCGCCGAACGCGAATACTGCGACAAGGCCATAGAGAACGGCTTCTCCATACTGGGCTTCACCGACCACTGCGCCTGGCCCTATGAAGACGGCTTCGTCTCCACCTACCACATGGAGCTGAGCGACCTGCCCGGCTACGTGGAGGCGGTGAACGCCGTCCGACGCGACTACGCGGGGCGGCTGGAAATCCATCTGGGCTGGGAGTGCGAGCACTACCCGGCCTACATGAGTTGGCTCAAAGAGACGAAGCAGCGATGCGGCTTCGAGTATCTCATACTGGGCAACCACTTCGACACCACCGACAACGGCGGCATGTATTTCGGCCGCTGCACAACGCCGGAGCACCTGCGGCGCTACGTTCACATGAGCGTTTCCGGCCTGGAGACCGGGCTGTTCCGCTGCTTCGCCCATCCGGATCTGTTCCTGCGCTCCTACGTGGGCTTCGACCGGCACTGCCGCGCCGCCAGCCTGGAGCTGTGCCGGGCCGCCAAGGCGCTGAACATCCCCGTGGAGTACAACCTGCTGGGGCTCATCAACTGCGCCGGCATGCCCGAAGGCATGCTCCGCTATCCCTGCCGTCAGTTCTGGGAGGTGGCCGCGGAGGTGGGCGTGGACTGCGTGATCGGCGTGGACGCCCACTCCCCCGACCGGCTGGACGAGCGCGCCGAATGGGACGAAGCGGCGGCCTTCCTGGATTCGCTGGGGCTCAACCGGCTGGAGCGGCTCGAATTGTGAGCGCCGTGACGCTGGCGGCGCTGGGCGACATCCACGCGAATGTCCCCGCCTTCGAGGCGTGCCTCCGGGCCGTGGACGAAGCGGGCGTTTCGACAATCCTGTTCCTGGGCGACTACGTGAGCGACTGCGCCCGCCCGCAGGACACCATGGCCCTGCTGCGCGCCTGCATGAAAAAATACGACTGCCGCTTCATCCGCGGCAACAGGGAGCAGTATCTGCTGGATTATCGCGCCCGCGGCGGCTACTGGCGGCGCGGCACCGGCGGCGGGTCGCTCCTGTATACCTACAACCGCCTGTCGGAGGCGGACTTCGCCTTTTTCGCGTCGCTGCCCGCGGTGCGGCGGGAGGTTTTTCCGGGGCTCCCGGCGCTTTTGATGTGCCACGGCGCGCCGGACGATTTGCGCGGCTGGGCAGCCGAGCGGCCGGAGGACGCGCGGCGCTGGCTGGACGAGGCGGACGCCGCCGTGCTGCTGTGCGCGCACACGCACCGGTCCCTCGTGGCGGCGCTGCCGAACGGCATGGCGGTGAACGTGGGCAGCGTGGGTCTTTCCGAAACGGCGGGCGAGGCCCAGTTCGCGCTGCTCTCCGGCGAGGTCGGCGCGTGGCAGGCGGAGATCGTCCGCGCGCCCTACGACGTGGAAGAGACCATCGCCGCCTTTTCGGAGGACGGCTTCCTCGACGAGGCGGGCCTGTGGCCCGTTATGATCGAAAAGCAGTTGCGCGAGGGCGGCGATCCGGGTTCGCCCTTCGTGCGGCGCGCTTACGGGCTGTGGATGGGCGAGGGGCCCGTGCCGGAGGAAATCTGGCGGCAGGCGGCGCGCGAGACGGGAATCATCGGGACTTGACAGGACAAAAGGAGGCCCGGCTGTCATGCTGGATCATTACGCGTTTCAACTCAAGGTGCTGGACGGCGCGGTGCGGGAGAGCCTGCGCGCCCAATGCATGGACGAAGGCTCGCCCTTCTACGGCGCGCTGGAGGAAACCGGACAGGGCGTGACCGGGCCCCACGCCTCCATCTCGCTGGCGCGCCGCCTGGTCGAGGGCTACTGCGTGCCGGGCGGCGCTTTCCGCGGGCGGGAGGATCTGCTCGACCGCGCCGCGCTGGCCATGGAATTCGCCCTGCGCCTGGTGCACGAGGACGGCACCATCGACCTGGTCACCACCAACTTCCACGACGCCTCGGAGACGGCCTTCGCCGTGCAGACCGCCGCGCCCGCGCTTATGATGCTGCGGGAATTCGGCTGCGGCGCGCCGGGCGAGGCGAGGCTGGACGCGCTCTTCCAGCGGTTCATCGAGCGCTCCGCCGACGGCCTGCTGGCGGGCGGCTTCCACACGCCGAACCACCGCTGGGTCCACTCGGCGGCCCTGGCCCTCTGCTGGAAGCTGACCGGGCGGGAGGCCCTGCTGGAAAAGATGCGCGCCTTTCTGGCCGAGGGCGTGGACTGCGACGAGGAGGGCGAGTACACCGAGCGTTCATCGGGGGTGTACAACATCGTGTGCGACCGCTCGTTCATCCTGCTCTGCGAGGCGCTGGGCACGGACGAATACCTCGCCTTCGTCCAGCGCAACCTCGCCATGGTGGAGATGTATTTCGAGCCGGATCACACCGTGAACACGCTCAACTCCTCCCGGCAGGACGCCGGCACCTCTCCCGACTGGCGCATCTACTACGGCTGCTATCTCTACATGGCGCTGCGCACGGGCCGGGCGGATTTCGCCTGGATCGCGGACGAAATGCTGCGCCAGTCCGACTACGAGCCGACGCTTCCCGAGCGCCGGCCCGGCTCACTGTGCGATTTTCTCTATTTCCTGCTGCGCGCGCCGGCGCTTCTCACCCGCATGGCGGGCATCGAGGGCGAGCCGCCGGCGGAGCGCTTCAGCAAGCACTTCGCCAAAAGCGGCATCGTGCGCGCGCGCCGGGACAACCTGACGCTGACCCTCGTGAAAAACCAGCCGCTGTTCGCCATGATCAAATTCGGCGCGCATCCCATCTGGCTGCGGCTGGCCGGCTGCTTTTACGCCAAGGGCCAGTTCGAGCCCCAGTCCATCGAGCCGGCCGGGGACGGCTGGCGGCTGCGCTTTTCGGTGCGCTGGGGCTACAAGGGCCCGCTGCCCGAGCCGCAGGACACCAGCGACTGGCGCCTAATGGACCATTCAAAGCGGCCGGACGTGTTCATGCAGGATTTCGGCTTCGAGGTGATCGCGCGTCTCCGGGACGGCGAGGCCTCCTTCGAGGTCGCCTCCTTCGGGCAGGCGGGCGTCCCGGTCAAGCTGGAGCTGCTCACCGAGCCCGGGGGACGCTTCGAGACCGACGACCTGGCGCTGCGCGCGCGGCCGGGCGACTACCTCTACCAGCGCTGCGACGCCGCCTCGTACCGCTATCCCGACCGGCACCTGATCAGGATCAGCGGCGGCTTCGGCAGCCACCTCTTCGGCGAAAACATGCGCGGCGCGCTGCCGGGCGACGAAACGCATTTCTTCGTCGCCATGACCGGCGAAACGCCGCTGCGCAGGTCTGTGAAGCTTTCCTTTGAATAAATGGACCAACCCGAGCGCGAAAATGGCCGGGCGGCCTCGTTTTCCTACATAAACTTATCCATGATTTACCAAATATGGAATTGTTCTTGTGACAACTTTGTGTTATAATAGGTTTGTGTATTATCGAACGGAGGCCGCGACGCCTGATGAACGATTCAAAGCGCCTCTTTTTCGGCCTCACCCTGAGCGACGCGGCCCGGCGCGCCGTCGCCCGGGCGGCCTCGGCGGTTCAGTTCGACAGGGGCCGCCTGCATCCGCCGGAAAATTACCACATTACGCTGGTCTTCCTGGGCATGACGCCCGCAGAAGCCGCGCCGCGCCTTCTGCGGCTGGGCGAGGCCGCCATGCGCAAGCCCTTCGAGCTCGTCCTCGCCCCGGAGATGGGTACGTTCAAGGACGGGACCATCCTCTGGGCGGGCGTAGAGCCCAGCGAACCGCTCTTCGCGCTGCAGGGCCGCCTGGCCGCGATGCTGCGTGAAAACGGATTTCCCGCGGACGACGCGCCCTACCGGCCTCACATCACCCTGGGCCGCGGCATGCGGCTTACCGCGCCGCCGCCCCCCTTGGAGCCGACCGCGTTTTCCGTGGGCGCGGTCACGCTGTTTGAAAGCCTGCGCCTGGACGGCCGCCTGGTCTACAGGCCGCTGAACGAACCGCGAAAGGGGGATTGAGCTGTGCTCACCCTCGATGCGATCCGCGCTCTGGCCGCCGCCTTCGGCTTCGAGCGGGTGGCCGCGACGGACGCAGGAGCGACGGAGCCGCCGCCCCCCGGCGCGCATCCCCAGGCGCTGTCGCTGCTGGCCGACCCGGGGGACGTTCTGCCCGGGGCGCGATCCGTGCTGGTCTGCGCCATGCCCTACCGGCCCTTTGGAAAAGAGCCGGGCGAGGCCTCGGTGGACGCCTACTACGTCGCCAGCAACCGCGCCCATGAAGCCGCGGGAAAGCTGGCCGAAGCCATCGCCGCGACGGGCGCGCGGGCGGTCATGACGAGCGCCCTGCGGGTCAAGCCGCTGGCCGTGCGGGCGGGGCTGGGCCGCATGGGGCGGAACGGGCTCGTCGCCGTGGACCGGCTGGGCACCCGCGTATCGCTTCAAACCATCGTGACCGATCTGGCGCTGCCGGGCGAGCGCACCTCTCCCGCGCTGGACGGGCGCTGTGCCGCCTGCCACGCCTGCGAGCTGGCCTGCCCCACCCATGCGCTGCGGGGCGACGGCTCCCTGGACATCGCCCGCTGCCTGCGCGCGCAGCCCGAAAGCGCGCCGCTGCCGGAGGCCATGCGCCCGCTGATCGGTTCGAGCCTGCTGGGCTGCGACCTGTGCCAGCGCTGCTGCCCGCGCAACGAGGCCGTGTCCGGGGCGGAAGAGCCGGACGAACTGGCCCGCGCGCTGCGCCTCGACCGGCTGCTCGCCGGCGACTACAAGGATCTCGTCCCCTGGCTGGGGAAAAACAACGCGCGCAAGCTGCGCCTGATGAACCGCGCCGCGCTGGCCGCCGCCAATCAGGGGCGAAGCGACCTGACGCCGCTCCTTGAAGCGCTCCGGGACGCGCCCGCGCCCCTGGGCGAACACGCCGCATGGGCTGCGGAGCGGCTCCGCGAAAAGAACCAAACGCCCCCGTCTGACGCGCAGACCCGGCTGTGATAATGGCGCGCCGCGCCACCGGGCTTACAAAGGGAAGGAAGGTTTTGTCCATGTCCAATCAATTCAGGTACAGTTCCCGCAGGAAGCGGAAGGCCTCGATGAGCCTCATCGGCCTCCTGCTGCTGGTCGCGCTGGTCATCGGCGTGTGGCTCCTTGTTCTGGACAAGGATTCCCCGTTCAACCGCCGCCGCATGCAGGCCGAGAGCGCCGCGACCGCCGCCCCCACGGCGACCATCGCGCCGGAAGCGACGCCGGCCGAAACCGAAGTCCCGGCGACGCCCGAGCCTGTAGCGACCCCCGAGCCCACGGCTGAGCCCACCCCCGAGGTTCTTCCCACGCCCACGGCCGCCGCGCTGGCCACGACGCAGGCTATCAACAACGGCGACGCCACGGCCGAGCCCGTTGATATGGCCACGGCTGTGCCCCTTGTAACGCCCTTGGCCACAGCGACAGCCCGGCCCACGGACGCGCCCACGGCTGAGCCTGTTCCCACGGATGCGCCCGCGCCTACGGCTGAGCCCGCGCCTGCGAACACGCCTGTGCCTACGGACACGCCCGATCTGGGGCCGACGCCCAAGCCGACGCCGCGCTATTACTATCCGCTGCCCGCGACCCGCAACCCGAACGGCGCGCCGGATCGCGTGACGCCGTCGCCCAGACCCGAGGAAGCCGGGAACGAGCCCAATGCCAATGGCGAGCACGTCGCCAGCGAGGACGCCGTCGCCACGGCCCGCATCACCCTGACCAATCCCGGCGCGAACCTGAACCTGCGCACCACGCCGAGCACCGCGGGCGGGATCCTGGCCTCCGTGCCCAACGGCACCGTCGTCGACGTGCTGGGCTACGAGGGCGACTGGATGCGCGTGCGCGTCAACGGCCAGGAGGGCTACATGGGCAAGAATTACCTGACGGTCCTCGAAACGCCCACCCCCGAGCCTCAGGCCACGCCGGAAGCTCCGGCCGAGCCGGAAGTCCAGGCCACGCCGGAACCCCAGCCCGAGCCCGCCGCCAGCGACGTCGTCGCCAAGGCCCGCATCACCCTGACCAATCCCGGCGCGAACCTGAACATGCGCGCCACGCCGAGCACCGCGGGCGAGGTCCTGACAGGACTTCCCAACGGCACCGACGTCGACGTGCTGGGCTTTGAGGGCGACTGGGCTCACGTGCGCGTCAACGGCATGGAGGGCTATGTGAGCAAGGCCTACCTGACGGTCACCGAAACCCTCTCCGCTCAGGCGATCGCGGAGACCGGGCTGCCCTACCTCATCGAAGTGGATCGCGGCATGCAGGTTGTGCGCGTTTACACCATTGACGAGAACGGCGGCTATACGCTGCTCGCCCGCGAAATGATCTGCTCCACCGACAGCTTCGGCTACAAGCCCCCGAACGGCACTTACGCGATGGACGGCGAGAGGCAGCGCTGGCTGACCACCTTTACGCCCGGCTCCTACGCCCAGTACGCCACCCGAATCACCGGCCACATCCTGTTCCACTCGGTGCCCTACCAGGCCCTGCGCCCCGACGCGCTGGACACCGAGGCCTACGCCGTCCTGGGGACCAACGCCTCCATCGGCTGCGTGCGCCTGCTCTGCGCCGACGCCAAGTGGATCTATGACAACGTGCCTGCCGGCACGGTGGTGAAGTTCATGACCGGCGAACGCGACGAGGCCAAGCTCGCCGAGCTGGCCCCGCCGCCGCTGGCAAGCGGCCTGTGGGATCCCACCGACGACAACGAGAGCAACCCGGACTACAGCGCCGATTATGAAAACGCGCATCCGTTCGCCACGCCCGTGCCGAACGTGACCCCCGCGCCCACCGCGCCCTGGACGCCCGATACCTACGTCTGATTGAAACGAATACCCTTCGCCCGTCCGGTTCGCCGGACGGGCGCTTTTCGTTCAATCCTTTATCCGCAGGTTAAAACAAAAATAACCGCCCGGATTATTTATTCTTTGGCGCGCGTGTGCTATAATACCTTATAAATATACAAATACCGCGCGAGGAAGTGAGGGCGCATGGACAAAACGCCCATGATCCGCATAGAGGGACTGAAAAAGATATACGGCAGCGGGCAGACGGCCGTGGCGGCGCTGGGCGGCGTGAGCCTGACCGTGATGAAAGGCGATATCCACGGCATCATCGGCATGAGCGGCGCGGGGAAATCCACGCTGATCCGCTGCATCAACCGGCTGGACACGCCCACCGAGGGCCGCATCCTGATCGACGGGCAGGACATCCTCGCCATGAGTCCGAAGGAACTGCGCGCCATGCGCAAGCGGGTGAGCATGATCTTCCAGCAGTTCAACCTGCTCATGCAGCGCACCGTGGCCAAAAACGTGCGCTATCCCCTGGAAATTTCCGGCGTGCCGAAAGCCGAGGCCAACAAGCGCGTGATGGAGCTTTTGGACATCGTGGGCCTGACCAGCAAGGCGGAAGCCTACCCGGCGCAGCTCTCCGGCGGACAGAAGCAGCGCGTGGCCATCGCCCGGGCCCTGGCCTCGAATCCCGAGGTGCTGCTGTGCGACGAAGCCACCAGCGCGCTGGATCCCATGACCACCCAGTCCATTCTGGCGCTCCTGCAGGACATCAACCGGCGGCTGGGCATCACCGTGGTGGTCATCACCCACGAAATGGCCGTCATCCGGCAGATCTGCAACCGCGTGACCATCATCGACGGCGGCGAAATCGTGGAAGAGGGCGACGTGGACGAGGTGTTCACCCACACGCGCAGCGCCGCGGGGCGGAGGCTGTTCGGCATCGTCTCCAGCGAGCCCCACGATGAGCCGGCTTTCCGCGACGCCATCCGCGTGGTGTTCGACGGCGATTCCATCGACGCGCCGGTGCTTTCGGAAGCGGTGCTGAAAACCGGCCTGGCGGTCAATATCCTCTCCGCCGACGTGAAGCAGTTCTCCGGCAAGCGCTACGGCCAGATGCTGCTGGAGGTGCCCGATTCCTACGAGGATCGGGGCAGGCTGCTCGGCGCGCTGCGCGGCATGGGCGTGACGGTTGAGGAGGTGCATCTGTCGTGACGGCCGATAAGATCTGGGTCCTGGTGCGCCAGGGCTTTGTGGATACGCTGTATATGACCATCCCCTCGACGCTGCTGGCCTACCTGCTGGGCCTGCCCCTGGGCGTGCTGCTGGTCATCACGAAAAAGGGCGGCATCAAGGAGATGCCCACGTTCAACAAGGTTCTGGGCGTGGTCATCAATTTCCTGCGCTCGGTGCCCTTCCTGATCCTGCTGGTCATGCTGTTCCCCGTCACCCGCGTGGTGATGGGCACCTCGGTCGGCACGCGGTCTATCATCTTCCCGCTGTTCGTGAGCGCGTTCCCCTTTGTGGCGCGCATGGTGGAAGGATCGCTGAACGAGGTGGACTCCGGCCTCATCGAGGCGGCCCAGTCCATGGGCTCCACCACGCTGCAGATCATCTGTAAGGTGCTGCTGCCCGAGGCGCTGCCCTCGCTCATCAACGGCGCCGCAATCTGCATCACAACCATACTGGCTTACACCGCCATGGCCGGCGCGGCCGGCGGCGACGGCCTGGGCAAGATCGCCATCACCTACGGCCTGAACCGCCGCGAATACGGCGTGATGTACGCCGCGTCCGTCGCGCTGGTGGTGCTGGTTCAGCTGTTCCAGATGATCGGCAACATCCTCACCCGTGTGACCGACCACCGGCATCGCTGAAAAACGTTCGTTACGGCCCGGGGCCTAAGTTTCATTCGCCATAAAGCCTCCGCCGCCCTCATATATTTCCTATTTTATCAAAGGAGGGTTCCCCATGAAAAAAACCGTTTCCCTGTTCGTCGCCGTCCTGCTGGCGCTGACCGCCTTCTCCTGCGCGCTGGCCGAGGAAAAGACCACCATCGTCATCGGCGCCACGCCCTCGCCCCACGAGGAAGTGCTCGAGCTGATCAAGGACGACCTGGCCGCCCTCGGATATGAGCTGCAGATCCTCGAGTTCACCGAGTATCCGCTGCCCAATCCCGCCCTGGCCGACGGCCAGCTGGACGCCAACTACTTCCAGCACCTGCCCTACCTGAACGCCTACAACGACACCGTGGCCGACGAGGAGAAGCTGGTTCCCGCCATCGGCGTGCACTATGAGCCCTACGGCATCTACGCCGGCAAGACCGCCTCGCTGGACGAGCTGAAGGACGGCGCGGTCATCGCCGTGACCAACGACCCCTCCAACGAGACCCGCGCCCTGCTGCTGCTGGCGGAGGCCGGCCTGATCACCCTGCCCGAGGACGCCAGCTTTGAGTCCTCCCTGACCGTGCTGGACATCGTCGACAACCCGAAGAAGCTCGACATCCGCGAGGTCAACGCCGAGCTGATCCCCTCCATGCTGGAGGACGTGGACCTGGGCGTCATCAACGGCAACTACGCCATCGGCGCGGGCCTGAAGCCCTCCGAGGACGCCATCTACCTCGAAGCCGCGGACGGCGAATCCGGCGTGATCTACACCAACTACGTGGTCGTGCGTCCCGAGGACGCCGACGCCGCCTGGGTCGAGGCGCTGCGCACTGTGCTGTGCTCCCAGAAGGTCGCCGACTTCATGCTGAACAACGAGGATTACGCCGGCGGCGTCATCCCCGCCTTCACCGTGGAGGAAGCCGAATAACTTCCATCGGACAGTCAAAGGCCCCTGCGTTCTTATGCGGCGCAGGGGCCCTTCTTTTGTATTTTGTTGCCTTTTGTCACCGCTCCAGCCGGTAGGCCGCCGGGGCCACGCCGGTGAGCCGGTGGAAGCAGTTTGAAAAATGGCTGAAGTGCCGGAAGCCCACCTTAACCGCGATGTCGGCC
This sequence comes from Clostridia bacterium, assembly GCA_017527065.1. Lineage (GTDB taxonomy): Bacteria > Bacillota > Clostridia > Christensenellales > Aristaeellaceae > Firm-10. Next base: position 104,418 of record JAFXQO010000036.1, on the reverse strand, counting down.
ACGGGCAGCTGTGTGGTGAGCAGCAGCTGCATCGCCATCTCCACCCGATAGCGCATCAGGTACTGGTGCAGCGACATGCCCATGTCCCGCACGAACACCGAGTTCACGTAGTTGGGGTGATAGCCCAGCGCGGAGGCAATGTCTCCGTTGTTGAGAGGCTCCATGTAGCGCTCGGTCACCAGGCTGATCACCTGGTCGATCAGAGACCGCATGTGGCCGTCGGCGTAATGGACGAGATGTGTCAGGAGCGTCCCCATGCCCGCGCTCAGCTGAAGCTGCCAGAACGGTTCCTTGCGCAGGTACACGCACATCATGTAGCCGCTGATGACCTCCAGGCCCGGCACGCCCTGCAGCGCCAGCGGCTCGTTCAGGCACAACGTATCCTCAAACGTAAGCCGTCCCTCTCCCTCCCGCAGGTAGTCGAATTCAGCGACGAGGCTCTCGATGGGATTTTCCTGCGGGAGCACGCTGTAAGAGGTCTCGGCCGGCGCGACGACCACGCTGCCGGGGGAGACGTGCACGGTGCGGCGGCCGGCGAAGCGCACTTCGCCCGCGCCTTCCCGGATCAGCATCAGCTCGCAGCCCCGCGTCTGGAAGGTTTTTTTGCGCTCTGGGAAGTATTTGCGCGGCGTCATGCTGCGCACGTTCGGTTTTATTTCGGCAAATTTCATCCGTCTACCTCCGATCCTCTTTTGAGCTGTCCGCGCCGTCGTCCGGGCGGGATCTTTCGGCGAGGATCGCGCGGGCGTTGTCGGCCAGGCGGCCCACCAGCGCGCCCACGGTCTCTTTTTCCTCCTCGGTGAAGCCGTCCGTCACCGCCGCCATCCACTCGCCGATCATAGAGCGGATGGGCGCGATCAGCGCCTCGCCTTCCTCCGTGAGGTAGAGCCGCTTGGCGCGGTGATCCCGCGGGCAGCGCTCCACGCGAATGTAGCCCACGCTCTCCAGCTTCTGGACCGCCCGCGTGACCGTGCAGTTGTCGAACGCGCCGAGATCGGCCAGCTCGGCCAGGCTCGCGCCGGGATAGCGGGAAATCTGCAGCAGGAAATACTGCTGCCCGCTGCCCAGGTTATACGGCTTGAGCTTGTCGGAAAAATACATCTGCGTCAGCCGGTAGAACACCGAGACGTTTCGCATGACGTGGTGCCTGTTCGCCATAAGAGCCTCCTGAGACGCCTTTTTGATCGCATCCCCATTATATAAAAAAACACTTGCATGCGCAAGTAAATATTTGCGCATGCAAGTGTTTTTCGGTCGAATGCCGCGAATCGCGCCTATACGCGCCGCACGGGAAAATACAGGCTCATGCCGCCGCCTTCCGACTGGGGATCGTAGTATTCGTGCACCGCGCCGGCCAGCTCGAAGCCGCCCTCGGGCAGGGCGTGCAGGAGCGTCTGCTGGAACACCGCCCCGTATGTCTGGGGCGTGCAGTCCACAACGAGGTATTCCGCCGCGGGAATCACCCACTTGACCCAGCCCGCCGGCGCCTCGGCGTTCGCGTCGACTTCGCAGCCGGCCAGGTAGAGGCCCTCGCCCTCCCAGGGCAGGAAGCGACGCCCCACGTCGCTCATGGCGCCCCAGATGCCGGTGGGCTTGCCGTCCGGGTCACGCCTGACCAGCGCGGCGATCTCGCTCATATGCAGCTGAAGATCGCGCCACAGCGGCGGCACCCACTGCGCCCCACGCGCGCCGTCGCCACGCCCTTCGCGGCCGATCACGGCGAAAGCGTCCTTCTTTTCCAATCGCATCGAACATCCCTGCCTTCCCGTTTCGCATTGGCCCGTTGCCAGACGGGCCGGTCATGCGCTATAATGAACAAAACAAACCTGCCAGAAAGGATGCAAGCCCATGAATATCGCCATCATCGGTTCCTCCGGCCATTTCGCCTACGCCGTCAGGGCGCTGCCCCTGCGGGAGGGGCTGAACCTGCGGGCCGTCGCCCCCGGCTCCCCCGCCGAGGACATGGCCCCCGTCCTGGCCGCAGCGGCCCAGACCGGGGCCCATCCGGCTGCCTACGCCGACTGGCGCGCCCTGCTCGACCGCGAAGCAGTCGATGTCGCGGTGGTCAATCCCTGGTTCTGCGACACGGCGGACGTCAGCATCGAATGCCTCAAGCGCGGAATCCACGTATTCAGCGAAAAGCCGCTGGCCACCGCCCCGGACAAACTCGACGCGCTGGAGGCGTCCTGGCGCGCGTCGGGGCGTTCGCTCTCCGGCATGTTTGGCCTGCGCACCTGCGCGTGGTTCCGCACATTGCGCCGGGCCGTCGACGACGGCCTCATCGGGGAGGTGCGCCAGCTGCACGGGCAAAAGAGCTACAAGCTGGGCCGTCGTTCCGAGCTGTACTTCCGCCGGGAAACCTACGGCGGCATCATCCCCTGGGTGGCCATCCACGCGCTGGACTGGGCGCTGCAGCTGGGCGGCCGCTGCGAATGGGTCGCCGGCGCGCAGGATAGCCGCTGCAACCGCGGCCACGGCGAGCTGGAAATGACCTCCGCGCTGCTGGCGGGCTGGAAAACGGCGTGATCGCCACGGTCACGGCGGATTTCCTGCGCCCGGACGGCGCGCCGCGCCACGACGACGACCGCCTGCGCGTCACCGGCACGCGCGGCATGCTGGAGGCGCTGAACGGGCGCGTGTTCCTCGAAAACGAAGCGCCGCGCCGGGAGCTGCCCCTGCTGGAGGAAAAGAACTGTTTCCTCGAAATGCTGGACGCCATCGGCACGCCGGCGGTGGAGAAGCTGGCGCTGGACGCCATGGAGGTGTCGCGCGTGGCGCTGCTGGCGCGGCAGGCGGGAGATGAGCATCGTGTGATCGCCTGCCGCTGACGCTCCTATTGTCGCACCCTTTCGCGCGTTTGTCAATGAGAAAACGGCCGCCGGAAACGCCTCCGGCGGCCGCCTTTGTTGGAGAAAGCCGTTGCTTATTCGAAATGCGGCAGCCAGTCGCCATGGGCCTCGATGAGGTCGTCGCACAGGGCCACGATCTTGTCGATGGGCAGCTCGCTGGAGGTGTGGGGATCCAGCATGGCGGCCTGGTAGATGTAGTCCTTCTTCAGGGTGCGCGCCGCCTCGATGGTCAGCAGCTGGCAGTTGATGTTGGTGCGGTTCAGGGCCGCGCACTGCTCGGGCAGGTCGCCGATGTAGCAGGGTGTGACGCCGGAGGCGTCCACCATGCAGGGCACCTCGACGCAGGCGTTGCGCGGCAGGTTGGTGATCAGGCCGTTGTTGAGCACGTTGCCGCCGATCTTGTAGGGCACGTTGGTCTCCATGGCCTCCATGATGTAGCTGGCGTACTCGCGGGTGCGGGTGTGGCTGAGATGCGGGTCGGCGAACACCTTGGCCTCGCGCTCCTCCCAGTTCTTGATCTGGCGGATGCAGCGGCGCGGATACTCGTCCAGCGGCACGTTGAACTGCTCGATCAGCTCGGGATACTGGCTCTTGATGAAATAGGGCGTGTATTCCGCGTTGTGCTCGGAGGACTCGGTGATGTAATAGCCGAAGCGGCGCATGAGCTCCAGGCGCACCATGTCGCCGTGGATGCCCTTCTGCTCGTAGTCGTCGTGCATCTTCTGGATGCGCGCCACGAACTCCGGCGGGATGGGCTCGTCGCCGAAGCGCTTCTTCGCCTTGGCCAGCATTTCCTCGACGGTGGGCTGGGGGAGCTTGCCGGCGTTCTTGAGGAGCGCACGGCGCTTCACCTCGGGATACAGGTCCTCGCCGTTCTTTGTGAGCTCCAGCAGCCACGCCTGGTGGTTGATGCCGGCGATCTTCCACTGAACGGAGTCGTCATACTCCATGTTCAGCTCGTTCAGCAGCGTGGAGGCGCACACCTGCACGCTGTGGCACAGGCCCACGGTCTTCACGCCGGTCATGCGCAGCATCGCGCCGGTCAGCATGGCCATGGGATTGGTGTAGTTGAGGAACCAGGCGTTGGGGCAGACCTCTTCCATGTCATGCGCGAAGTCCAGCATGACCGGGATGGTGCGCAGGGCGCGGAAGATGCCGCCGATGCCCAGGGTGTCGGCGATGGTCTGGCGCAGGCCGTACTTTTTCGGCACCTCGAAATCGGTGATGGTGCAGGGATCGTAGCCGCCCACCTGGATGGCGTTGACCACGTAATTCGCGCCCTTGAGCGCCTCCTTGCGGTTCTCGACGCCGCAGTAGGCCTCGATTTTCGCCTTGCCGCCCAGGTTGTTGTTGATGGCGGTCAGCATGTGGCGGGATTCTTCAAGCCGTTTGGGGTCGATGTCGTAGAGGGAAATCACACTGTCCTCGAGGGGTTTGGAGAGCATGCAGTCGCCCAGCACATTTTTGGAGAACACAGTCGATCCGGCGCCCATAAACGTAATCTTTGGCATGGTTAACTCCTCCCTTTGCTCTTGGCGGTATTTTCTGAAGCGCTCAGCCCTTGATGGCGCCGATCATGACGCCCTTCACGAAGTAGCGCTGCAGGAACGGATAGATGACCAGGATCGGGACGGTGGAAATGATGATGATGCAGTACTTGACCAGTTCGCGGTCGAAGGCCTCAGCGGACATCTGAGACATATCTGTAGACTGCGAGGTTTCGTTCTGTTGAATAAGCACCTCGCGCAGGAACATCTGCAGCGGCCACAGCGTCTTCTTGCGCTGGAACATCATGGACTGATACCAGCTGTTCCACAGGCCCACGCCGTAGTACATGGCGATGACCGCGATGACGGCGGTGGACAGGGGAATGATCACGTGGAAGAAGATCTGCAGCTCGTTCGCGCCATCCAGCAGAGCCGCTTCCTCCAGCGAATCGGGGATGCCCAGGAAGAACGTGCGCATGATGATGAGGTTATAGCTGCTCACCAGGTACGGCAGCGTGAACGCCCACCATGTGTCGTAGATGCCGGTCCAGCGCACCACGAAGAACAGCGGGATGATGCCGCCGGAGAAGAACATGGTGACCAAGATCAGCTTCATGGCGATGTTGCGGATGAAGAAATACTTGCGGGATACGCAGAATGCGCCCAGCATGGTCACGCTCAGGCTCATCAGGGTGCCCAGCACCACGTAGGACACAGTGTTGCGGAAACCCAGCGGAATGCCTGCGTTTTTCACGGCCAGCTGATAGCCGTGGAAGGTAAAGGGCTGGATGGGGGCCACCAGCGGCTTGGTGTTGGCCAGGATGGCCTTCGCGTCCGAGAAGGAGGCAACCACGCAGTAATACAGCGGGTAGAAAGACACCAGCATGAGGAGACTCATGATGACATAGATCACGGTGCTGGTAATCTTGTCCCCGGTGCTGGTCCTGATGCGGTTTTCGCGGCGGATGCCGCCGGAGGCGATATTGACTTTACTCATTTTTCGCACCCCCCTTACCACAAGCTGCTCTCGGTGATCTTGCGCGACAGGGCGTTCGTGGAGAGCAGGAGGATGATGTTGATGGCGGAGTTCATGAGGCCCACGGCCGCGGCGTAGGAATACTGCATGCGCTGTAAGCCCATGCGGTAGACGTAAGTGGAAATGACGTCGGCCGTTTCGTATACGATCTCACTGTACAGCAGGAAGATGCGATCCCAGCCCAAGCTCATCAGGTTGCCGATGCGCAGGATCAGCAGGATGATGATGGTGGGGGCGATGCCGGGCAAGGTCACGTGCCACATCTGCTGCCAGCGGCCCGCGCCGTCCACCGTGGCGGCCTCGTAGAGCGAGGCGTCGATGCTGGTCAACGCGGCGAAGAAGATGATGGAATCCCAGCCCAGTTCCTGCCAGATGTTCATGCAAATGTAAAGGGTCTTGAAATAGCGGGGTACCGCCAGCAGGTTCGTCTTCGGAACCCCAAAGACCGTTAAGAGGTTGGTGATGATACCGGTCGAGCGGCAGAAGATGATCATCAGCGCGCACACGACCACGGAGGAAACGAAGTGGGGCATGTAGGTGACGGTCTGCACCACTTTGCGGAATTTCACCGAGCGGCACTCATTCAGGATCAGCGCAAAGAGAATCGGCAGCGGGAACCCGAAGACGAGCATGCCAAGGTTGATGCCAAGGGTGTTGCGCACAAGGCGCCACAGGTAGGGGCCGTTCAGGAATTCGGTGAATTTGGCCAAGCCAACCCACTCGCTCCCGAAGATGCCTTTCATGGGCTTGAAGTCCTTGAAGGCAATGATGATGCCGTACATCGGCCAATAGTGAAAGATGATGTAATAAGCCAGCACAGGCAGGAACATCAGATAAAGCCACGGATGCGACTTGATGTTATCGCCCAGCCGGACAAACCAGTTCTTCTCCTTGTATCCCTGGCGGACATCGAGTCCGGAGGTCTTTGTCTGGCTCATGGAATCTCCCCCCGAAGTGATTTCAGTTTCCAGAGGATTATAATCCTGCCCGCGCATAAACCGCAATGGATGATCGCGCGAGGCAGTTTCCATGCGTTATGACGCTGGTCATACGCGCCCTGTTCGGGCCCGATTTTGAAAAGCGAGGGTCCGGCCTTTGCCGGGCCCTCGCACGGGGTTACGCGGGAAAGTCAATCGCTGTTTCCAGCTGATTAACGGGCGTTCCAACGATCGGTGGCATCCTGAGTGACCTTGATGGCGTCGTCAATGCCGAGGGCCTTGACCTGCTCCATGTAGGAATCCCAGTTGTCAACGGTGTCGTCGCCGAAGATGATGTTGTAGGCCTTCTCCCAAACGAAGGTCTGCACGTTGGTGACGATGGGCATGCGGATGGTCGCCTCGTCAGCCGTCAGAGAGATGGTGCTCGGCACATGGCGGCTGCTGTCGGCGTACTTGGTCCAGGCTTCCCAGCACTGCGCGTTGCAGGGCTCGCCATACTGCATGTACTCCATCTCGGAGGCGTACTCAGAGGAGAGACCCTGGATGGTGTAGATGTAGCGGATGGAGTTGTACTCCAGCTCGGGGTTCTTCAGGATGTAGTCGGAGAACTGACGGGTGCCGTCGGGGTTGGTCCAGTGGATGACGACTTCCTCGCCCTTGTCCTTGTGCAGCTGGTCGATCGCCTTTTCGGGGCCGAAGACCATCAGCTCGGTGCCTTCGTAGCTGTACAGCCAGTCGAGGGCCTTGAAGGACTCAACGGGGTTCGGGTTGGTGGTGGAGATGCCCCAATACTGGCCATTCTCACCGTTGACGATCGGACGGGCGAAGCCGTTGATCTCGCCGATGGAATCCTCGTCCTTGGCGGGCGCGGTCAGGCCGATCAGGTTGAAGTCTTCGTTGTTGGTGCCGGCCTTGCCGACGGCGATGTCTTCCTGGGTCTCCCAGTTGCCGATGGCGCACATGACGGACTGGCCGGAGGTGACCATGGCCTCAGCGTCGGAGTGGGTACGGGTCATGCAGTCAGTGTCGATCAGGCCTTCCTGATACCACTGCTTCATCATGGCCAGCCAATCCTTGTAGCCGGGCTCGAGCTGAGCGTAGGTGACCTTGCCCTCTTCGTTCAGCATGAAGCCGTTGGTGGTGACACCAGCCCAAGCGGCCAGGTAGTCGCCAGAAGAATAGTAGCCGGAATCCAGCTTCTCAAGAGCCAGGGGGGTCACGACGCCTTCGACGCCCTTCATGGCGACCAGCACGTCATGGATCTGATCGATGGTCTCGGGCACGTCCAGATCCAGCTCGTCCAGCAGATCCTCACGGATGACCATGCCGGTGTGCTGCTGGCCCAGAACGGGCACGCGCTGGGAGGCAGCGCCGAAACGATACATGCCGCTGTCGGTCTTGAAGTTGGCCGCCGCGGTCTCGTCCCAGTTGGTGTGAGCCTCGGTCAGGTAGTAGTAGCCGTACTTCTCGATGTAGGGGTTCAGGTCAACCAGGATGCCGTCGGCGATGGCGCCCTCGGTGCCGCCGATGTAGTAGCTGTTCCAGTTGCTGGTAACCCAGATGTCCGGCAGGTCGCCGGAAGCGATGGTGGTGTTGAAGAACTCACCGTTGTCGTTGAGCGGCGGATGGATGAAGGTGAAATCCATGCCGGTCTTCGCTTCCCACTCTTTGATGGCGACGTGCTCGTCATAGGTGAGGTAGGCCTTCTCGTAGCCGGCCTCGGTGCCCATGTAGATGCTCAGCTGCGGCACGGAGCCGTCGCTGATCGGCAGATCGTACTTCTCGGGGATGGGGGGCAGGTCGACGGCCAGAGCCGCGACGCTCGTCATCACCAGTACGAACGCCAGCAGAAGGGAAACCAATGTCTTCTTCATGTGGAGAACCTCCTGATTGATATATTTCCTAAACAGGCTTTTCGCCTGCCATAGGCTTCACAGGCCAAAACGGCGAACCGGTTTGGGCGCATTTGACTGCTCATAAATATTAACATATACGTGTGCTATTGTCAACATTGAATTTTGTTTTTAGAGGATTTACTGTCAATGAAAGGCCCGTTTTGTCTGAATCGCCCTTGGATTTCCTCCAAATGATTACATGCGGGAAAACGCTGTTTTTCGCGCTTGAACGATCCGCGGCCGCCCTTTGCCCGCCCGGGGCAAAAAAAAATATAAGGAAAGGCTCAAAAAACGAAAAAAACATATCCCCAAATCCGGCGTTTTGTGCTATACTGTCAACATAGGTTCAGGGAGTCGCCCTCTCGATTCCCCGATCATCTTTTTCGCAAGGAGGTTACGACAATTATGAAACACATTCGCGTTATTCTGGCGCTGCTTCTGGCTGCCTGCCTGCTCGCGCTCACCGCGTGCAGCTCCAGCCAGCCCGAGCCCACCGCCGCGCCGACGCAGGCCCCCACGGAAGCGCCCACCGAGGCTCCCACCGAGGCCCCCGCCGAGGCGACCGACGCGCCCGCGGAGCCCCAGGTCACTGAAGAACCCAAGCCCACCGAGGAGCCCGGCACCGAGGTGTCCGCCAGCGGCATGAAGGTCGTTGGCGTGGGCGGCACCGGCACCGCCAGCGATACCAAGACCACCCTCACCAGCGCCACCTCGAACATCGAAGTGGACGACAACGGCTGGGTCGCCATCGCCAGCGGCTACGACTACATCATGGCCATCCAGGCGGACGGCACGCTGTGCGGCTGGGGCATGAACGACTTCGGCCAGGTGGGCTCCGGCACCTATAAGGATCCCTGCGTCATGGCCGTGCAGGCCGTGCTGAAGGACATCGCCGCCGTGGACGCCGGCAAGAAGCACACCGCCGCCGTCGGAACGGACGGCACCCTCTACCTCTGGGGCCGCAACCACAACAGCCAGCTGGGCGACGGCACGCATCAGGGCCGCGACGAGCCGGGCGTTGCCAAGAGCCTGGTTGAGACCGGCGAGAAGATCATCGACATCGCCCCGGGCGACACGCTGACCTTCGCCCTGGCCGAGGACGGCACCCTCTACGGCACCGGCGACAACGGCAAGGGCCAGCTGGGCGGCTTTGACGGCAAGGAAGCCGAGAAGCCCGTGGCCGTGGCCGAGGACGTGGCCAGCGTGTACACCGCCGGCGAGTTCTCCATCATCATCAAGAAGGACGGCACCATCTGGGGCGCGGGCAACAACAAGCGCGGCCAGCTGGGCCTGGGCGACGGCGACGACGTGAAGTCCGTCGACACCTGGACGCAGATCACCACCATCTCCGACGTGACCTCCTTCGCCCTGGGCGAGGAATTCACCCTGGCCCTCAAAAACGACGGCACCGTGTGGTCCGTGGGCCGCAACAACCGCGGCCAGCTGGGCACCGGCAGCGAGGAAAAGGCCGTGTATGAATGGACGCAGGTCGCCGAGGACGTGAAGTCCGTCTTCGCCGGCGTTGAGACCGCGGGCTTCGTGAAGAACGACGGAACGCTGTGGATGTTCGGCCTGAACGACTGCGGCCAGGTGGGCAACGGCGAGAAGGGCAACGTGTCAACGCCCGTTCAGATCTTGGACGACGTGAAGATGGCCGACTGCGGCCAGAGCCACGGCGTGGCCCTGAAAAACGACGGCAGCGTCTGGGTCTGGGGCCAGAACAAGTATTACCAGCTCTGCGACGGCACCACCACCGATTCCCCCACGCCCAAGCAGGTCATCACCCACTGAGCGCCATAAAAAAACCCGCCCCGCCCTCCCCCGGGAGAGCGGGGATTTTCTATGTCCGCCGCGGAAAACAGCAGTTTTTCCCCTTTATCTCGTCTAATAGGTGAAAGGGGCTGGTACAGTGCCTAACGGGAACCGATCGGACAGCTGGTCAGAGCTTGACCGGCTCATGGAGCAGTACGGCAGCGGCCTTCTCAGAATGAGCGCCCTCTACCTGAAGGACATCTATCTCGCGGAGGACGCCGTGCAGGAGACATTCATCAAGGCTTACCGGCACCTCAACGACTATCGCGGGGAAAGCTCGGAAAAAACCTGGCTGACGGCGATCTGCGCCAACACATGCCGGGACATGCTGAAAACCGCGTGGTTCCGCCATCTGAGCCGGACGCCGCTGGAATCGCTGCCCGAAAGACCCGCCGATTTCGCTTTCCCGGACGGCACCGTGCTGGCCGAGGTCATGCGCCTTCCCGCGAAATACCGCGAAGTCGTGCTGCTGCGGTATTATGAAGGACTGAAGCTGAAGGAGGTCGCAGGCGCGCTGGGGCTCTCCGAGGGCCGGGTCCGGTCAAGGCTGAACCGGGCCAACGACATGCTGCGGGACAGGCTGAAGGAGTGGTATTACGATGAAGAATCATGATTTTCAGGAGCTCGTCGACCTGAACCTTTCCGGGCTCGTCTGGGATGAGCGGAAGCGCCGCAGGGTGCTTTGCGCCGTCCGGAAGGAGGAAAAACCTGTGAAAAGGATTTCAAGGGCCTTTGTCCTGGCCGCCGTCGCCGTCTGCCTCAGCGTCACCGCGCTGGCGGCGGGGGTGGTGTTCTCCAATCGGGTCGATGTGACCCGGCTCGCTGAGGACGCCCTCTTTCAGAAATACGGCGTGTCCGCCGAAATGCTGAGCTACTTTTCCCGCGACATCGAGGATCAGACAGTGCGCTACGAAGGCATCGGGCCGCTTAACTACGTGCTGGGCCGCTACACCGTGACCGTGAATGGCGGGAAGGCCGACGCCGCCTGGAGCTGGGACGGAGAGCCCACAGGCGGCCTCGACAGCCGGGCCTGGGGCGCGGAGCAGCTGCAGGAGATGTGCGACGAGTGCAGGCGCTCGATCAACGCGATCGACTACTACGTCATGAAGGCCGAAGTGATCGCGCAGAAAAACGGCGTCGACGCCAACAAGGGCGGCGTCCTGTTCAATCAGGCCGAAGCCGAAGCGCAACAGGAAAAAGAGCGGCGCGATGCGGAGAAGGCAAAGAGCCTCGCCAGGCTCTCCATTTCCGAAATGGAAACGATTGCCCGCGAGGCGATTGCCCTGCGCTATAATTTCACGCCGGAACAGTCGGCGTGCCTGACGAGTTCGGAGGAAGGCGGATGGTACCGTCTGTTCGGCGATGACGAGCTGCCCTGCTGCGCGTTCTTCTTCTCCCTCGGCTACGACGAGGACGGGTATCAGGGACCCGGCAGGGGCGCTTATCACGCGACGATCAACGCGCTGGACGGCACGGTCGAAGACATCTTCTACGACGCCGATCTGGCGGGCAACGGCTGACGCGCCGTCTTTTCGGTTCAGCGCCTCTCCGGAGGCGCTTTTTTCGCGTCCTTTCCGTAGCGCAGCGGCTGGGCCACCCGCTCGTTGAACAGGGAGATCAGCGGCCCCATGAACAGCGCCGTGATGATCGTGCCCACCCCCGGCGTGAAGCCCAGCGCGAAGCCGATGCCCACGCACACCAGGTCGGTGCCGATGCGGATGAGCCGGAAGGGCACTTTATTCTGCCTTTTGGCCAGGTGCAGCGCGATGAAATCGTAGGTGGAAACGCCCAGGTCGGCCGTGAAGTACAGCGCCGAGGCCAGGCACATCACCACGATGCCGATGACGAGGTAGATAATGCGCACGGCCATGGTGGGATCGCCGAACAGGCTGTGGATCGCCCACTCGCTGAACTCCACGATGTAGCCCGTGAGGAACAGGTTGATGAGCGTGGCCACGCCCAGGTAGTGCCGGTCCACCAGTAGCATCACGCCCAGCAGGATCAGGCAGATGATGACGTACAGCGTGCCGAAGTCCAGCGGAATGACGTTGTCTATGCCGTTGCACAGGCACTGGAACGGGTCCGTGCCGAAAGCCGCCTGCCGGAAAAAGCCCACGCTCAGCGCGCAGATCACCACGCCGAAGAGCGCCATGAGCAGCCGCCTGCGCTGCTCGCCGGGCCGCAAAAACGCGCCCGCCGCCTCGCGCCAACCCGAAAGGTTCATCGTCCTCATCCTCCCGTTGTCATTGATCCAAGCGCTATTATATCAGTTATATCCGCCCGTGTCACCGGCATTTCGTGTTAAAAGCCTCCGGCGCGGCGCGTCAGCCCGGAAAACAGGCGGGAAGCGCGGCGCGCCTCCCGCCCGTTTTATCATGCTCTTCCGCAAATCACATCGCCCCCGTCACCGTCACGTCCTTCAGCCGCGTCACGGCGGGAACGATCCAGCAGTCGTACTGCCTGGTCTCCTTCGACATCCTCATGGTCTTCGCGAAGTCGGCCATGGTGCCGCTCACGGAGCCGCCGGACACGGGCGTCACGGTGTCGCCGTCGTGCCAGTAGGCCAGGCGGATCTCCCCGGCGATGTCGCCGTTCATGGGGTTCACCTGGAAATCGGAGAACTCCACGACCTCCAGGAACCGCCCCTGCCGCAGCTCGTCCGCGCTCAGGCTGCCGCCCGAGGCCACCAGGTTGCCCGGCTGGAAGGATTCCTCCAGGCCCATGTACTGGCTGAACTGGCGGTCGCCCAGGAAGCGCTTCGCCACGCCGTCCTCGATGAGCGCCGCCTCGCGCACCGGCGCGCCTTCGGCGTCGCAGGCGGCGTTGCGGGAGGAATTGGGCAGGCGCTTCACCGCGGTCAGGGTGACCCTGTCCCCCGTCGCGCCCTCGGCCACGGGCTTGCCCGCTTCCCAGTCGCTCAGCCCACGCACCTTGAAGGCCGCGTTCATGCGCAGGGCGAACCAGTCGTAGATCTCCAGCGCCGCGTCGGTGGAGAACACCACGTCGGCCTTTTCGAGGTTCGGCGTGTCCTTCGCCACGAGCTTGTCCTTGCCGTAGCGCAGGGTCTCGCCGATGTCGCGCGCCAGCGCCGCGCGGTCGCAGCCGCCGCTCTTGTACAGGCGGTACAGCTCGATCTCGTGCCCGTCCCGGCGGGCGTTGATGACCGCCTCCAGCATGCAGTCGGGATACGCATAGGTCACGTCCACGCCCTCGCTGTTCACGAAGCGGCGGTTCTTCGCGCTCACGAACAGCTCCCAGCTGTTGATGTCCTCGGTGGCCGTCTCCGGCACGGCGCGGACGGCTTCGATGAAGTCCTTCGCGATGGCGGCCGGGTCGACGGGCTCCCCCGGGACCTCCCCCATGCCCTCAAAGGGCTTGTTCAGCGTGTAGAAGGGATTGCGCACGTAGGCGGCGTTGCGGATGAGCCCGCCGACGATGCGCCCGGCCTCCTCCGCGTCCGCCGTGGGCGCGATCTCGCCGCCCGCCGAGCCGAGGAACTGGCCGTCCTCGCTCTTTTTGTAAACCGTCACGCGGATGTGCTCGACGAGCTTGACCCGGTTCTGATCCAGCTTATGGCGGATGAAGTAGAACTCCCATCCCTCTTCCTTTATATCGGTGATTTCCCACGCGTCGGCCCCGGAGGCCTTCACGATGTCAATGATCTCGTTCAGCTTCATCCCAGTCTCGCCCTCGCTTTCAGGTACGGGCCGCCGTCGGCCACCTTCACCCATTCCTTGTGTCCCTTGCCGCAGCCGCCGTTGCCGGACACGGCCCGGTCGCCGCTGACCATGCTCACCGAGCCCAGAAGATCCGGCACGTAGCCGGTCATGACCACGGGGGCGACCACCTTGCCGGTGAGCTTGCCATCCACGATCTCATAGCCCCGGGACATGATGCACTGTATGCCCCAGTGCTTCGGGTCCTCCATGCCGCTGGAAACGCCCTCCAGCAGATACCCCTTTTTGATGGAGGCGATCATGTCCTCCAGTTTGTCATGGCCGGAATCGAATATGGTGTTGGTCATGCGGGTGTAGACCTTGTGCTCGAAGTTCTGGCGCTTGCCGTTGCCGGTGGGCTTCACGCCCAGGCGCAGCGCGCTCAGCGCGTCGCAGATGCCGGTCTTGAGGATGCCCCGGTCGATCTCGATCACGTCGCCGGCCAGCGTGCCCTCGTCGTCGAAGGCGTAGGCGGTGACGCTCTCGGCGCACAGCGCGCCCTCGTGCATGGTCACGTTGTCGCTGCCCACGCGCTTGCCGATGTAGGCAGCCCCCAGGGCGCGATCCTTCACGAACATGTCCATCTCCACGCCGTGGCCGAACGCCTCGTGGGCGATCAGGCCGGCGATGTCCGGCGCGGCGATGATGTCGTACTCGCCCGGCTCCACGCGCCCGGCGGAGAGGAGTTCCCCGCTCACGCGCAGCGCGTCGTCCAGCTTGTCCTTCAGGCCCGCGAACAGCTCGGGGCCGATCCGGCCGGAGACGCCCTCGTGGCTCAGCTCGTTGCGGCCGTCTTTCGCGGCGATCACGGCGACGGTGCCCTCGGAATACACGTAGCTCTGGCGCAGGTCGCGGCGGGCGGTGAGGAACATCTTTGAAATGTGGGTGCTCTGGGCGGAGGCGATGCAGTCCAGAACGCCCTCGCCGCGCTTCACGGCCTCGTCCGATATGACGGACAGCGAGGCGATCAGCGCCTCCATGTCCTCATCCTCGGGCAGGCGCTCCGTCTCCATCTCCACGAAGAGCGTCTGGGGCTCGTCCTCCAGCGCGCCGGTCTCGTAGGGCTCGACGCCCGCGGCCGCCAGCGTGGCCAGCTGGCTGTCCAGCGCGCGGACGAGCGCCTCCGCCGTGGCCTCGGGATGCGCCGGGTCGAAGGCGTTGAACGCCGCCTCGCTGTACAGGCCGTCTTTGTGCACGCGCACCACGTGGCCGCGCTCGGTGGTCATCGTGTCGTTGACGACGGACTTGGCGCGCTGGGAGATGCGCGCCGCGAAGCCGACGGAATCCGTCGAGAGCACGCTGACGTAGTCATACCGCCGCCCCAGCAGCGCGATCAGCGCCTTCAGGCCGTCGGCCTGGCCGGCCAGGAATTGAGAAAAAGGTGCTTTCATCGTATTCTTCCTATCCTTCCTTCTTCCGGATTGCCGGGGCCGCGGGGCGGCCCCGCTCGGTCAGCGCGTCGCCTCGAGAAGCGGCGCGACGGGCGTCAGGGCAACTTCCGTATAGCCCTTCTGCGCGATGGTGTAGCTCACATACTTGTCGTTAAAGACCAGCTGCGGATGGGGATCCAGGTGGTAGGGCGACGGGTTTTCCCTGGGCGCGAGGGCCGGGTTCTGGGTCACGATGTAGATCTGCTTGCCCGTGGCGGCGTTGTAGAAGCCGACGCGGGAGGGCGTGCCCCGGTAGAAAACGTCGTTCTCGTCGTACACGTAGAAGTCGTCGTGGAGGGACGAGAAGGCGTGCCAGGCGCGCACGGGGGCGTAGACCTTGTGCTCGCCGGTTTCGAGGTTGATGCCTGTGACGCCGTTGTTGCCCTCGCCCGAGGCGTATTTGCAGTAGTACAGTATCTTGCCGTCCCGGCTCCACCATTCATGGGTCGCCCGCTGCCCGCCGAGGGGCGCGTACATGGTCTCGGCGCCGTCCCGCGTCATGGTCCACAGCCGCATGAAGACGCCGTTTTCGTCATAGCGGATCATATGGCGGGTGTTTGTGACGTGATCCGTCCAGTGATCCTCGGCGTACAGCACGAGATTGCCGTCGACGGGATTCATCTGAGCGTGGTTGCGGCAGAAATCGTATTCGCGCCACACGCGGAAGCCGCCGTCCTTCAGCGAAAGCGTGCCCAGGATGAAATGGTCGCCGCTGCGGGCGTCCAGGAACAGCTCCGTTTTATCGGGCGAATAGGTGATGTGCGTGGCCAGTCCCGAGGGCGGACCGTATTTTTTCAGTTCCTCAGGCACGGGACAGATTTTTTCCAGGGGCTTGTCCGGCTTGGGGCTCCTTCTGAAGATGCCCTGATGCCCGCCGAAGATGGCGTCGCCCGTTTCGGTATCGACCAGCGGACCGCCGATGAATTCCGTCTCGGGGAAACAGCGCACCGCGTCGTCCTCGAAATCCACCACGCCCAGCGTCCGGTACATGGCCGGCGGATTGGAGCAGTAAAACCACAGGTAGCGGCCGCCGTCGTCCATGGCGCGGTTGACGAAATAGAAGCTCTGCTGCTGGAGCGCCACCTTCGTCTTCAGCACGTAGCTCTTCATGCCGCTCACGGGATCGACGAACAGTTCAAAATGCTTTGAGGTTTCCGGCGTATACATGACGAATCCTCCCATGATAATGAACAGGGAACTGCCGCAGAATATCCGCGGCAGTTCCGGTACCTATTCAGGCTGTGAGAAAATCAGGCATCAGTTGCCCAGCGCCCTGTCAAGGCCCTGCTGATAGATGGCGATGTTCTTCTCAACGCCCATGGCCTTGATCTCGTCGACGAAGGCGTCCCAGTTCTCCATGGGCTCGATGCCCATGATGAACTTGTCGAGCATCTCGCCGCGATAGGTGTCCAGCTCGGCCTCGCGGGCGGTCATCTCTTCGTTCTCGGCGTCGGTGAAGCTGATGGCCTCGATCCAGTTGCGGCGGATGAAGTCGTTGTCCTCATACAGCTTGGTGCCGACGCGGGTGCTCTCCTGATAGTCATACTGGTTGAAGTTGTAGATCAGCTCGTCGCAGCCGTCCTTCGGCTCGTCGCGGGTGCCGACCGGCTGGATCTCGCGGGTGGAAGATTTCTCGACGTACTCGCCGATCGAAACGGGCATGCCGTCCACCATCTCGTAGGAGTAGCCTTCGATGCCCCAGTTCATGGCATAGAAGCCTTCCTCAGAGAAGCAGTAGTCGAAGTAGTCCAGGATGCGCTCGATGTACTTGCTGCTGGCGGCGATGGCGCAGCTCCTGTCGCGGACGCGCGGATAGTGGATGGTGGTGTTGCGCAGGCCGGTCTCGGGGCTCTGCATCGGGCCCACGGCCATCACGCGGCAGTCCACGTTCTGAACGGTCATGAAGTCCTTGTCCGCCCAGTTGCAGCGGGTCATGTTGTCGTGGGTGGCGAACACTTCGCCGGCCAGGACCTTTTCAGACCAGATGGTGGCGTCGGTGGTGGGATACTCGGGGTCGATCAGGCCCTCGGCATACCACTGGCGGGCCAGCTCGACGACTTCCTTGAAGCGGGGCTCAAGCACGCCGTACTTCACGGTCTTGCCGTCCAGGTCCACATAGTACTCTTCCTGCATGCAGTCGGAATAGCCGCCCAGCAGGCGATACAGGACGCCGGCCCTCTTATAGCGGGTCATGTAGGGGATGTAGCCCTCGTCCTTGGCCTTGGTCAGCACGTCGTGCCACTGCTCGGCGGTCACGAGATCGTCATAGCCCAGGCCCCAGGCTTCCATCAGGTCCTTGCGGACGATCAGGATGTCGCCGATCAGGCGGGTCGCCAGCATCGGGACGACGCGGTTCTTGCCGTCGTCAGAAGGCAGATAGCTGGTCAGGTATTCGTCGCCGTAGATGGTCTTGTCCAGGTTGGCGTAGCGCTCGTTGCCGACGATGTAGTCGTCCAGGGGCGCCCAGGCGTCCGGATACTTCTTCAGGTTCCTGACGTTCATGCAGACGATGTCGGGCAGGTTGCCGGAGGCCATCATCAGGTTGTAGCGCTCCTGAGAGTTGTCCTGGGGCACCAGCTCGTATTCGATATGCACGCCGGTCTTCTCGGCCAGCATCTCATGCAGCGGGTCGTGGTCGAAGTCTTCTTCGATGTGATTGGGATGCATGGGATACCAATACTTGACGGTGACCTCCTCGCGGGTCGCCGTGTCTGCCGCGCTGAACGACACCACGGACAGCGCCATGGCGACGGCCAGAGCCAGCACCAGCAGGTTACGGATTTTCTTCATAGAAAATTCCCTCCTTGATATATTCTTTAAGCGGCATGGACGCCGCCTAAATTCGCCTTGTCCGCGCCTTCTGTCAGCCCTTCACCGAGCCGATCATGACGCCCTTCACGAAGTACTTCTGCACGAACGGATACACGCACAGTATGGGCAGCACGGCCACCACGATGACCGCGAACTTGATGGTGTCGGCCACCAGGTTCTCCGCCTCGGTATCCACCGCGCCGGAACCTTCCACGATGTCGCGCACCTGGTTCTGCAGGACGATGGTGCGCAGCCACAGCTGCACCGGGAAGCGGCCGCTGTCCCGCAGGTAAATGACCGCGTTGAACCAGGCATTCCAGTGGCCCACGGCGTAGAACATGCCGATGGTCATCAGCGAGGCGGTGGACAGGGGCAGGATGACCTTCCAAAGGGTCTGCATGTCGTTACAGCCGTCGATGGTGGCCGCCTCCTCCAGCTCCACCGGGATGCCCTGGAAGAAGGTGCGCATGATGATCATGTTGTAGGTGCTGATCGCGCCGGGAATGACCATGACCCAGAAGGTGTCCAGCAGGCCGTAGGCGTTGATGATCAGGTAGGTGGGGATCAGGCCGCCGCCGAAAAACATGGTGAAGGCCACGATGAAGGTGAACACGCTGCGCCCGTAGAACTGCTTGCGGGAGAGCGGATACGCGCCCAGGACGGTCATGACGAGGTTGATGGCCGTGCCCACGATGGTGTACAGCAGGGTGTTCTTATAGCCGGTCCAGATATGCTGGTACCTGACGACCGCCTTGTAGGCCTCCAGGTTGAAGCCGATGGGGAAGAAGGTGACCCGGCCGCGGGACACGGCGGAGTTGTTGCTCAGGGAGGACGCCACCACGTTCAAAAAAGGATAGAGCATGACGACGCACAGGACAATCATGAAAACGAAGTTGAACCATTCAAACGCGATGCGGGAATTGCTCTTTTTCATGACGGTCCCTCCCTTACCACAGGCTGGTTTCCGAGAACCGCTTGGACAGCGCGTTCGTCGTCGAAACCAGGATCAGGCCGATCAGCGAGTTGAACAGGCCGACGGCCGCGCCGAAGGAATACTCCGCGTTGATCAGGCCGCGGCGGTATACGTAAGTCGAGATGACGTCGGCGGTTTCGTAGATCGCCTCGTTGTACATCAGCAGGATGGTCTCGCTGCCGACGGAGAGCAGCTCGCCCACGCGGAAGATCAGCATGATGATGATGGTGTTGGAGATGCCGGGCAGCGTGATGTGCCAGGTCTGGCGCAGGCGTCCGCCGCCGTCGATGAGGCAGGCCTCGTACAGCTCGGGGCTCACGTTGGTCAGCGCGGCCAGGTAGATGATGGAGCCCCAGCCGATGCCGCGCCAGATGCCCAGGGAGGTGTACAGCGTCCTGAAATACTTCGGATCGCCCAGGAAGTAGGTGCGCGTGCCGCCGAAGGCCTCCACCAGGTTGTTGATGAGGCCGTTGTTGACCGACAGGAACTGCACGAACATGGACACCAGGACCACGGTGGAGATGAAGTGCGGCAGGTAGCTGATGGTCTGCACAACGCGCTTGAACACGCCGTCCTTCTGCTCGTTCAGAAGCAGCGCCAGGATGATCGGGGCCGGGAAGCCGAAGATCAGGCCGTAGAAGCTGATGAGGAAGGTGTTGCGGATCAGCCGGAAGAAAAAGCGCGACTCGAAGAACTGGGAGAAATATTTGAATCCGACCCATTTGCTGGCCCAGATGCCCTTGAACACGTTGTAGTCCTTGAAGGCGATGACCAGGCCGAACATGGGCGCGTAGCAGAACATGATATAGTACACTATGACCGGCAGGAACATCAGATACAGGAATTTGCTCTTCCGGATGCGGTACCACGCGCTGTGCTGATCCAGGTGGCGCGTTTTTTGGGCTGTCGCGGGACTCATGCCACATTCCCCCCTATTTGTTAACCTTCCAGTCAACCTACATAATTTCTTCTAGAAATATACCATCTTTTATCGGATTTGTCAAGCCGACGCAAACCCATTTCATCATTGTGAAAATAGATTTTTTCTGATATAATGGAGGCGTCAAATCCTCATTATGTCGGGACGGAACCGTCTGAAACGGAGGCTGAAAAACATGATCGACGTGGTTGCGCTGGGCGAACTGCTCATCGACTTCGCGCCCCGGGGCGCGGATGAATCCGGCTATCCCATCCTGGCCGCCCAGCCCGGCGGCGCGCCGGCCAACTTCCTGGCCGCGCTGGCAAAATGCGGCCGCTCCGGAGCCCTGATCGGCAAGGTGGGCGGCGACATGTTCGGCCGGCTGCTCGTCGGCACGCTGAAGGCCGCGGGCATAGACGCGCGCGGCGTGATCATTGACCCGGACGTGTTCACCACGCTGGCGTTCGTGTCGCTGGACGAACAGGGCAACCGGGATTTCAGCTTCGCCCGCAAGCCCGGCGCGGACACCTGCCTGCGGCCGGATGAACTGGACGAGGGGCTGATCGCCTCGGCCCGCGTGTTCCACTTCGGCACGCTCTCGCTGACGAACGAACCCGCCGCCGAAGCCACCCGCCGGGCGCTGGACATCGCGAAGGCCCACGGCCTGCTGGTGAGCCTCGACCCGAACCTCAGAAAACCCCTCTGGCCCGGCGAGGACGCGGCCAGGGCCGCCATGGAATGGAGCCTGCGCCAGGCGGACGTGGTGAAGCTCAGCGACGAGGAAATCGACTTCCTGTGGGGCCTTTCGCCGGAGGACGGCGCCCGGAAGCTTTTGAACGAATACGGCGTCTCCCTGGTCTACGCCACGCTGGGGCCCAAGGGCTGCCACGCGGCCACGGCGGCCCAGGCCGTGACGGTGGGCGCGCCCGCGGGCATCCGGGCGGTCGACACCACCGGCGCGGGCGACATCTTCGGCGGCAGCGCCATGAGCCGCCTGCTGGGCTATGAAAAAGCGCCGTCCGAACTGACGGCGCATGAGCTCGAGGCCATCGTGCGCTTCGCCTGCGCCGCGGCCAGCCTGTCAACCCAGAAGCCGGGCGGCATCGGCAGCGTGCCCGACGCGGCCGAGGCGGAAAAGCTGGCCGCTTCGGTATGGCGCTGACATAGGGCCGCCTTCAGCCGCCCGCGTAGCTGTAAATTCCCGCCGGAGCCGTTCCCACGGCCTCTCCGGCCAGCATGTCGAGGGCCGTGTCCAGGTCCACGTCCGCAAAGAGATCCGGATAGGCGGTCCTGGCCATGGCCAGCAGGGCGTATGTCTGCAGATAGGGGGCCTCAAGCAGCTCCTCCGAGAGCAGCAGCACCTTGCCGCCGCGCACGGCGTCGACGCCGGCCCAGCCCTCCCGGGCGAGGAGCCCCTCCCGCAGGGCCTTCGCCGCGCCCGTCGAAACCGCGCCGCGGCCCAGCGCGCCGCCTGACACGACCTTTACGATCATGCCGGGGTTCTTGCGCGCCACCCAGCCGTCGTCCACGGTCAGGTTCTCCTCGAGCAGCCGCGCGGACACGTCGTAGCAGCCCGCGGCCAGTATGAGCGCGTGCTCCGGCGAGGTCCTGTAGACCGTCGTGTGGTCGGCGGCCGTCTCCCAATAGACCGTCGCCCGCTGGCACTCGAAGAGCGATTCAAGCCTGTCCTCCAGCAGCACGGTGAAGTAAGTCATCGCGGAATCCGCCGCCGCCGCGTCCTCGGACACGCCCTTTTCCTCGGCCTGCTCCGCGGCCACGGTCTGCTTCGCCGGTTCCGGCGCGCCGTCGTCCAGCTGGACTGCGGTGTCTTCCGCCTCGGCCTCCGGCGTGGACGCGCCCTTTCCCTCGCCCGGCCCGTGCAGCGGCCGGTCCGTGCCCGCTTCAACCTCAACCGGCGCGCTTTCGTCGAATTCCCGGCGCGTTGCGTCAGGGTTTTCCCGCGTTTGTCCGCCCGGCTCGCCGTCTTTCGCCGCGTCCGTTTCCCGGGCCTCATCCTGCGAAAGCGCCTCGCCCGTTTCCGGCGCGCCCACTTTGCCGGACGCCGGCATGCCGGAGGCCGGTCCGCCCTCCGGCCCGCTCGTCCTCACGCGGCATCCCGCCAGCGGCAGGGCCAGGCCCGCCGCCAGAAGCAGCCCCAGCGCCGCCTTCGTCCAGCGATTCATGTCAGCAAACACTCCTTATACCGCAGCCGCAGCTTCTGCCGCGCGCTCGCCCGCGCCGTGAGCAGGCGCTCCGTCTCCTCCAGAAGCGCCAGAACCTGACGCCGCGCCTCTTCGTCCAGGATATGGTCGCTGTAGAGCGCCTCCTCGAAAAGCGCGGCGCAGCGCCCGAAGCGCGCCGCGTAATCCGGCGGCATTTTGCCCTCAAGCCCAGCCGCCCAGGCCCGATAGGGCAGATTGCCCGCGCCCAAATCCATGGCCTCCAGCCAGGCCGCCGTCCGCCGGAAGGCGGCGCACACCGCACCGCTCACATCGCCCGATTGAAGCGCCCGCTTTGCCGCGAGCGCTTTTTTGCGCCGCGCGGCCAGCGCCATGAGGGGCAGGAGCGGCAGGAACACCGCGAGGACGGTCAGGAGCAGCAAAAGGGCGATCTTCAGATAATCTATCCAGTCCGGCATGGCGATCTTTTCTTCCTCCACGGTCTCCAGGCGGAACGTCCGCTCGGGCCGCGCCGGATCCTCTCCCTCGATCAGGGAGCGGGTATGGACGCGGCGCGTTTCCGCCTCGCCCTGGAGGTCTTCAAGGAGCGCGCCCCCGGCG
This sequence comes from Clostridia bacterium, assembly GCA_017527065.1. Classification (GTDB taxonomy): domain Bacteria; phylum Bacillota; class Clostridia; order Christensenellales; family Aristaeellaceae; genus Firm-10. The sequence goes on along the minus strand of JAFXQO010000036.1, from coordinate 81,772 downwards.
CTCTGCCAGGCCCGGCTCAGCCAGTCCCGGGCGCGTTCGGAGGCCGCCTCCGTGCCGGCGTCAACGCCGGGCCATGCCGCGGCGACGATGAGCGAAACGGCGACGAGCGCCGCCCCATATGCCGCCCCCGCCTTCGGCGGGACCGGCCGCGCCATGACGATAAGACCCAGCGCGCCGAACAGCGCTATGTTGACCCAGGGCGCGAAGGACAGCCCGAAATACGCCTGCCCGAGGGCGAGGATGACCGCCGTGACCAGCGCCGGGAGGCGGCCGCGCGAAAGGATCAGCAGCGCGCCGCAGGCGGCGCAGGCCACGCCGAGAAGCGCCGCGGCCAGGGCGGGGCTGCTTCCGTCCGCGACGGGAAGGCGGCGGTAGGCGTAGGCGTTGGCCGCCTCGCTCGCCTCAAACAGCCGGTTGCAGAGAGCCGCCAGGCCGGCCCGCGCCGGCGGGACCAGGCAGAGCAGCAGCCCCGCCGCGGCCAGAACCGCCCCGCAGATCCCGCGGGCCCGACGCCTCATTCCGCTCACGCTCTTTCCCCCTCCCCGACCACGCCGCCCTCCCGGCCGCGCGGGCTGAACACCAGCGGGCGGCCGGGCAACGCGGAAGGATACGCGGCTTCAAACCGCCGCACGATGTCCCCGCCGTCCTCAGACGAGGCCGCGCGCAGCGCCTGCGCCTGCATCGCGCCCCAATCCGCCGGGCCGTTCACCTGAAACAGGCGCAGTTCTCCGGGGCCGTAATCGTACCAGCAGGCGCTGTGACGCGCGCCGCGCCGCGCCAGTTCCCGCGACAGCGACAGAAATGCCTCCGCCGCCTCGTCCATCGCGCGGGGCGAAGCGCCCGAGCGGGCGGTCTCAAGCAGCAGGACAAGGCCGCCCTCGTCCCCGCCGCCCGCCTCGCGCACCAGCGGTTTGTCCAGCTTCGCGGACAGCTTCCAGTGGATGAGGCGCACGGGATCGCCGGGAACATAGTCCCGCAGGCCGCCGTCCGGTTCCAAAGCCCCGTCGCGGCGGTCCGAGGGGGCGGCGTCCGCCTGCGGCCCTGCCGCGAGCCCCGGCGGCACCAGCGCCGCGGCTTCCGCCACGCCGGCGGGAAAGCGCGCCAGGCCGAACCAGTCCCCCACCGCCGCGCGCGCCTGAACGCGCAGCTGGCCGCAATGAACCACCTCCAGGTCGAAGGAGGCCTCAGCGCCCGCCGCCGTCAGGGTCATCCCGCTCTTCTCGCCCGTGAGCGGATTCTCGACGGCCAGCCCGCAGGTCAGCCCGCAGCCGAAGAGCAGGCGCGAGCCGGTCAGGCGGCAGCGCCCGCGCGCCCTTTCGCCCTTGCCGATCCGTTCGGGCATCTGCAGGGCGCAGCCCGCCCGCCGGGCCGCCAGCGCGGCGCAGGCGACCGACAGCGCGGGCAGCAGGAACGAAGATACCAGCAGCGCGCGCGTTCCGGCGTTGTTTTCAAAAAAATACAGAGCGCAGGCCGCCAGAAGCCACACGGCGCAGCCTAAACGGGTGCGGCTCATGCGCCTCTCCCGCGGTCGGGCGAGGGAACCGAGGCGAGCAGGCCGGAAAGCACCTTCTCCACCGTCGCGCCGGCCGACAGCGCCCGGCCCTTCAGCAGCACGCGATGGGCGCACACGTCGTAAAACACCGCCTGCACGTCGCCGCCGGTGGCGTAATCGCGGCCGTCCAGGTAAGCCCGCGCCTTCGCCATGCGGTCCAAAAACAGCGCGCCGCGGGGGCTCACGCCCACCTCGACCGCCTCGTGTTCCCGCGAGGCCGTGGTCAGGCGGATGATGTAATCCAGCACGGCGTCCTTGGCCGTGACGCGCCGCGCCTCCTCCTGCATGGCGATCAGGCCCTCGCGGGACAGCGCGCATTCCACGCGATCCATGGGGTTGCCGCCCTGCCGGGCGCGCAGCATGTCCATCTGCGCCTCGTAATCCGGATAGCCCAGGGAGAGCCTCACGAGAAAGCGGTCCATCTGCGCGTAGGGCAGGAACTGCGTGCCCGCCGCCCCCACGCTGTTCTGCGTGGCGATCACGAGAAACGGCCTCTGCAGCGGATGGGTCTGCCCGTCCACCGTGGCCTGCCGCTCCTCCATGGCCTCCAGCAGCGCGGACTGCGTCCGGCTCGAGGCGCGGTTGATCTCGTCGCCCAGCACCAGGTTGGCCTGGACGAGGGCGCCGGGGCGGTAGGTGAAGCCCCCGGTCTCCCTGTCGTATACGGAAAAGCCCACGAGATCCGAGGGCAGCACGTCCGGCGTGAACTGCACGCGCCGGTAGCTCAGCCCCACGGCCCGGCTGAGCGCCACGGCCAGCGTGGTCTTGCCCACGCCCGGCACGTCGTCCAGCAGTATGTGGCCCTCCGCCAGCATCGCCATGAGGATCTTTTCGATCGCCGTCCGCTTGCCCGATATGACCTTTTCTGTTTCCCGCAGCACGTTTTCAAGCTCCCGCCGCATGAGAACCTCCCGTATCCATCGTCAAACCGCCGGGAGCAAGCAAACTCCCGGCGGCGCTTTGTGGTCTTCTTCGCGTCTTTATTCCACGGTGACGCGGCCCTGGGGCTCGGCGTAGTCCTCGCCGATCACGTTGCCCAGCTCGCTCGCCAGATACATCCACACGACATCCCGCACCACGGCGGTGGTCACGGTGCTCTTCTCGTTGGCTTCGGCGGCCGCCTTGAAGATGTAGGACGAATCCATGCCGTTGAAGTTGGCGTTGCTGGTGATCACGGCGTAGGTGGCTTCCGCGTCGAAGGGCTGTCCGTTCACCTCGCCGATGGTCACGCGGCCGAGGGAATTCGCGACGAACCAGTTATCGCCGTAAGCCTCGCCCTTGTCGTACTCGACGGAGGTATCCACCGCGTAGGTCAGGCCGGACACCTGCATGAAGGAGGCGCAGGCGGCGGCGGTGTCCTCGGTGTAGGGCAGCGCCTGGGAGGCGGCCTCCAGCGCTTCGAGGAGCTGCGCGCCGGTCATGTACACCACGGCCACCTTGTTGGGATAAGGCAGCACCTCGGCCAGGGTCTCCGCGCCGAACTTGCCCTCGGGGATGTCGGCGCGCAGGTTGCCGCCGTTCCACAGGGCGACGATATGGTCGGCGTCCGCGTCCACGGAGGTGATGCCCGCGGTCACGTCGTCTTCCTCAAACCAGGCGTCGATCTCGCCGGACGCGGCGAACCAGCGCAGCGCGTCGGTCCACAGGTCGCCCAGGTTGGTCTCGCCCTGACGGGCGGCGTTGTCCGCGCCGAGCAGGTTGACGGCGGCGTAGGCCTCCAGCGTGTCGTCCAGCTCGATCTCGTTGCCGTGGGCGTCCACAAAGGTCAGTGCCATGGCGGGGGTTGCCAGCGCGAGAATCAGCGCCAGCGCGAAGCACAGGATTTTCCAATAAGACTTCATCGTTTTTTCCTCCTACTCCTGATGCGTTCCTTTTTCAGCCGGTTCGGAAAAACAAAAAGCGGCAACAGTCCTCCCCGGGAGAGCCGCCGACACCTTCATGATGCAGTTATTTCCGAAAAGCCTCATTTGAAACCGCCCGCTTCTGCAGGCCCCGCCAGCTTCTGCTGACGGGATTCATCCTATCATACGGGCGGGGCTTTGTCAATTTAAGAGTGGGTTACGGGCAGGGCGTGAACTCACGGCTTGACATATCACCGCGCCGGTGTATAATCAGAATGGAAATATGCACAAGCAAGGAGGAAACCGCCCATGACTTATGTTCCCGCTGAAACCCGCTACGACAGCATGGTCTACCGCCGCTGCGGCAGAAGCGGCCTCATGCTGCCCGCCATATCGCTGGGCCTGTGGCACAATTTCGGCGACATAACGCCCTACGGCGTCCAGCAGAGCATACTGCGCGCGGCCTTTGACAACGGCATCACCCACTTCGACCTGGCCAACAACTACGGCCCGCCCTACGGCGAGGCGGAACGCAACTTCGGCCGCCACATGCTGCAGGACTGGAAACCGCACCGCGACGAGCTGGTCATCTCCTCCAAGGCCGGCTACGACATGTGGAAGGGCCCCTACGGCGACCACGGCAGCCGCAAATACCTCGTCGCCAGCCTGGACCAGAGCCTCAAGCGCATGAACCTGGACTACGTGGACATCTTCTACCACCATCGTCCCGACCCGGACACCCCCATCGAGGAGACCATGGGCGCGCTCGATTACATCGTGCGCAGCGGCAGGGCGCTGTATGTGGGCATTTCCAACTACGGCCCGGAGCAGGCGCGGGAGGCCATTAAAACCCTCCGCCAGCTGGGCACGCCCTGCCTCATTCACCAGCCCAGCTACTCCCTGTTCAACCGCCGCATCGAGCAGGGCCTCACCGACGTCCTCCGGGAGGAAAAGGTGGGCTGCATCTGCTTCGCGCCGCTGCAGGGGGGCCTGCTGACCGACCGATACCTCAACGGCATTCCCGCCGATTCCCGCGCGGGCCACGATCCCCGCTTCCTGAAGCCCTCGGCCATCACCGAGGAAAAACTCGCGAAGATCCGGGCGCTGAACGAGCTGGCGGCCGGCCGCGGGCAGAAGCTCAGCCAGATGGCGCTGCAGTGGGTGCTCAGGGACGAGGTGGTCACCTCCGCCCTCATCGGCGCGAGCCGCCCGAGCCAGATCCTGGACAACGTGCAGGCCGTTCACGGCCCGGCGTTCACCCAGGACGAGCTCGCCGAAATCGACCGCATCCTCGCCTGACGCGGGGCAAAACCTTCTGAACGGCAGGGAGGCGTGAACATGGACGACGACCGGCTCATCGCGGCCAGAAAAATCATCGGCGAAGCGGACAGGGACATGGCCCGGCTGTTCGTGAAGCGCATGGACGCCGTGCGGACCGTGGCGGCGTACAAGCGCGATCACGGCCTGCCCATACTGGACGAGGCCCGGGAGCGCGCCGTGATCGAGCGGGGCCTGAGTTATATCGAGGACGGGGAACTGCGCGATCTCTACGCGCAGTTCCTCCGGCATGTGATGGACATCTCCAAGGCGTACCAGCGGCGGCTCATGGAACACGGGGAGGAAAACGGATGAAGAACACCTTCGGCCAGAGCGTTTGCGTCACGCTCTTCGGCGAGAGCCACGGCCCGGAAATCGGCGCGGTGATCGACGGCCTCGCGCCGGGCCTCCCGGTGGACGAGGCTTTCATCGCCTCCCAGCTGGCGCTGCGGCGGCCCGCGGGGCGCATCTCGACGGCGCGGCGCGAGGCGGATCCCTTCCGCGTCGTCAGCGGCGTCTTCGAGGGGAAGACGACCGGCGCGCCCCTGACCATCCTCATTCCCAACGGCGACGCGCGCGGCGGCTACGCGCGGGGCCCGCTGCGGCCCGGCCACGCGGATTTCACGGCTCACGAGAAATACCACGGCTTCGAGGACTATCGGGGCGGCGGGCATTTCAGCGGCCGGATCACGGCGGCGCTGGTGGCGGCCGGGGCCGTCGCCCTTTCGGCGCTGAAGGCGCGGGGCGTTGTCATCGGCACGCACATCGCCCGCTGCGCCGGCGTCTGCGACGCGCCCTTCGGCGACCTCGCCGCCGACGTCGCCCGGCTGAACCGAATGTCCTTCGCCGCGCTGGACGAAAAGAAGGGCGAGGCCATGCGCGCGGCCATCGAGGCCGCGGCGGAGCGGGGCGACAGCGTGGGCGGCGTGCTGGAGACCGCCGCGCTGGGCCTGCCCGCGGGGGTGGGCGAGCCCTGGTTCGACACGGTGGAGGGTGTTCTCGCCCACGCCTTGTTCTCGATCCCCGCCGTGAAGGGCGTGGAGTTCGGCGCGGGCTTCGCGCTGGCCGGCATGACGGGCAGCATGGCCAACGACCCCTTCCGCCTGGAGGGCGGCCGCGTGGTCGCATCGACCAACAACAACGGCGGCGTCAACGGCGGCATTACGAACGGCATGCCGCTCTTGTTCCGCTGCGCCGTCAAGCCCACGCCCTCCATCGCCCGCGAACAGCAGACGGTGAACCTGGCGACGGGCCGGGAGGAGACCATCGCCGTCTCCGGGCGACACGACCCCTGCATCGTCCACCGGGCGCGGGTGGTGGTGGACAGCGTCGCGGCGCTGGCCCTGTGCGACCTGCTCGCCCAGCGCTACGGAACGGACTGGCTGGCGGGCGGCGCGGCGGACGAAACCCGCGAAAGGCCCCTCCGGGATGAGAACATCGTGCTGATCGGCATGCCGGGCAGCGGCAAATCCAGCGTGGCCCGCGCGCTCGGGCAGATGATGAACCGGCCCGTCGCCGACGTGGACGAGCTCGTCGCGTCGAAAGCGGGCATGAGCATCCCGTCCATCTTCGCGCGCTTCGGCGAGGCGCGCTTCCGCGATATGGAGAGCGAGGTCATATCGGGCCTTGCGGCGCGCCGGGGCCTGGTGATCGCCACGGGCGGCGGCTCAATCCTGCGCGCCAAAAACGTCGAAGCGCTGCGGAAGGGCGGCTGGCTCGTCATGCTCGACAGACCCCTGACCGATCTCATGCCCTCGCCGGAACGGCCCCTGGGCGACACGCGGGAGAAGGTCGAGCGGCTCTATGCGGAGCGGATGCCGCTGTACCGGGCGGCGGCGGACGAGATCGTCCCCTCATCGGCCACAAATGAGGCCACGGCCCGGGAGATCCAGCGCCGCTGGGCCGCGGAGGACCGGGCGTGAGGGCGGTCATCCGGCCCGGCCCGGCCCGCGGCGAATGCGTGGCCCCGCCCTCCAAGTCGATGGCGCACCGGCTGCTGATCGGCGCGGGCCTGGCCCGGGGCGAAAGCCTCGTGCGGGGCCTGGACCGCTCCCAGGACATCCTGGCCACGGCCGACTGCCTGGCGGCGCTGGGCGCGGCCGTCTCGTGGGAAGGCCGTGACGCCCGCGTGACCGGCTGCGACCCGCGGCGCGCCGGGCCGGCGCCGCTGCGCTGCCGGGAGAGCGGCAGCACGCTGCGGTTTATGATCCCGCTGTGCCTGCTCTCCGGCCGGCCGATGCGCCTCACGGGCGGCCAATCCCTCATGAGGCGTCCGCTCTCGGTCTACGAGGCCATTTGCAACGCGCGGGGGCTGCGCTTCGAGCGGACGGACGGCGGCCTTCTCCTGGAAGGCCGGCTCGCGCCGGGAACATACGACGCGCCCGGCGGCGTGAGCAGCCAGTTCGTCAGCGGCCTTCTGTTCGCGCTGCCCCTGCTTCCGGCAGACAGCCTCATCCGCCTCATTCCGCCGGTGGAAAGCCGCCCCTATATCGACATGACCCTGCAGGCGCTTTCCCTTTTCGGCGTGCGCGCCGAATGGGCGGACGATCTCGCGCTGCGCGTGCCGGGCGGCGCGGCCTACGAGCCCATCGACGCGGCCGTGGAGGGCGATTACTCCGCCGCCGCCGTCTTCGAGGCGCTGAACTGCGTGGGCGGCGCGGTGCGCGTGGACGGGCTCGACCCGGACAGCCCGCAGGGCGACAAGGTTTACCTCGACTACTTTCCCCACCTCATGGCCGGCGCGCCGGAACTGGACCTGTCGGACTGCCCCGACCTGGCGCCGGCGCTGTTCGCCGTAGCCGCCGCCCGGAACGGCGCGCGCTTTACCGGCACCCGGCGGCTGCGCTTCAAGGAGAGCGACCGCGCCGCGGCCATGGCGGAGGAGCTTTCCAAATTCGGCGTGCGGATGGACGTGAACGAAAACGACGCCGTCGTCCATCCGGGCGGCCTGCGCGCGCCCAGGGAACCCCTCTCCGGCCACAACGACCACCGCGTGGCGATGGCGCTCTCGGTGCTGTGCGCGCTGACCGGCGGCGAGATCGACGGCGCGCAGGCCGTGGAAAAAAGCCTGCCCGATTTCTGGGACAGGCTGAAGGCGCTCGGCGTGAAGGTCGAGCTGACGGAAACGGACCGACCCAAGGACATACCGACATCAACCGCAAAGGAGATACGCCCATGCTGACAGACAGGAGCATGAATCAGACCGTCGCCAAGCTGTCCCGCTTTTCCGAAACGCTCATGAAACGCCTGTTCATCCCCGTGGGACAGGCCGAGAACCTGGGCCTCTATGAAACGCGCGAGCCGCTTCATGAGATTCCCGACGCCGCGCTGTTCGGCCCGCCCGCTAAGAGATGGGGCGGCGACGGCGTGTACGGCTGGTTCCGCCTTTCCTACACCGTGCCGGAGGCGCTGGACGGCAAGGCGCTGTTCCTCTGGCCGCACACCGGGTTTTACGAGGCCACACTGTGGGTGAACGGCAGAATCCACTCCAACTACGCGGCCAAATTCGTGGAGGGCTCCCACGGCAACCACTGGTGCAACCGCTTCACGCCCGCCGCGAAGGCCGGCGAGACCTACGATTTCGTCCTGGAATGCTACGCCTACCACACCATGCCCGGCACGCAGCCGCTCTCCGACGAGCGGCAGGCCGACTTCACCTACCCCGCGGCTCCCGCCGGCGTCTGCACGCGGGACGACGAGGTCATGGATTTCCTGTTCGACCTGAAAACGCTTCTGTCGCTTCGCAGGACGCTGCCCGCGGGCTCCTTCCGCCGGGCGGAACTGGACAACGGGCTGTACGAGGCGCATCTCAGGCTGTTCTACGACCCGGACGCCTGCACGGAGGCCGAATTCCGGCAGGGCCTTCGCGCCGCCTCGCCCTTCCTCAAGGCCGAGCTGGCAAAGAAGAACGGCGACACCGCGCCGTACATCGGTCTCATCGGCCACAGCCACATGGACACCGCCTGGCTCTGGCCCATCACCGAGACGGTCAAGAAATGCGCCCGCACATACGCCAACGCCCTCAATCTGATGGAGGAATACCCCGAATACAAATTCGTGCAGTCCTCCGCCTATCATTCCGAGGTGCTCAGGCGGCACTATCCCGAGCTGTTCGAGCGCATCCGAAAGGCCGTGGCCGAGGGCCGCTACGAGCCCAACGGCGGCGTGTGGGTCGAATGCGACTGCAACCTCACCGGCGGCGAATACATGGTGCGCCAGTTCCTCTGGGGCCAGCGCTTCACCCGGAAATACTTCGGCTACACCGCCGACTGCTTCTGGCTGCCGGACACCTTCGGCTATTCCTACGCCATCCCGCAGATCATGAAGGGCTGCGGCGTGGATTACTTCCTCACCACCAAGATCGCCTGGAACGACACGAACGCCTTCCCCCTGACCACCTTCACCTGGCAGGGGCTTGACGGCACCGGCGTGTTCACCCACTTCAACCGCACCCACATCGGTCCCAGCCCGGAATCCTACGCCGAGCTGACCGGCGACGGTGACATGAAGGAGAAGCGCGTCTCTCCCATGCGGCTGTTCTCCTTCGGTAAGGGCGACGGCGGCGGCGGGCCGGAATTTGAAATGCTGGAGAGCGCGCGGCGGCTCGAAAACCTGGAGGGCGCGGCCCGGAGCGGCTACACCACGGTGTCCGATTTCATGAAGGCGCTGGAAAAGACGGCCGTCAACCCCAGCACCTACGCGGGCGAACTATACCTCGAGCTGCACCGCGGCACGCTCACCAACCAGCACGACATCAAGCACAACAACCGCTTCTGCGAGATCGCGCTGCACAACCTGGAGCTGGCGCTGGTGAAGAAGGCCGTGGGCGAAGGCGCGGAGGCCGACGAATCGCCGGTCGCCCCGCTGATGGAAGACCTGCTGGTGCGCCAGTTCCACGACATCCTGCCCGGCACCAGCATCCGCCGCGTGCACGAGGAGGCCCGGAAAACCGTCGGCGCGGCCATCGACAAGGCGAACGCCCTCACGAAAGAGGCGCTTGCGGGCGAAGGCGGCCTGGCGCTTCAAAGCGCGGTGTCCTTCGACCGGCGCGACACGGTCTACCTCACCGGCGCGCATCCGGGCGTGCAGGGCGCGAAGGCGCAGGTGTTCACCGCCCTCTCCGGCGAGGTCATGACCGCCGTGAACGGCCTGGCGATCCCCGCCTTCGGCAGCGCCGCGGTGATCGACGCCGCGCCGCGGGAGGAACCTTCGCCCTTCGTCCTCGACGGAAACCGCCTCACGACGCCCTTCGCCGAGATCACCTTTGATGAAAACGGCGCCATGGCCTCCTTCATCGACCGGGCCGCCGGCCGCGAGCTGGTGAAGGGCCTGCCGTTCAACACCTTCCTCATGGCCGAGGACGTGCCCGCCTCCTACGACAACTGGGACGTGGACGCCGACCTCATGGACAAATTCGCGCCCGCGGGCCGGCTCGTGTCGCGCGAGGTCGTGTCGGACGGCCCGGTGGAGCTGCGCATCCGCTGCAAGTGGCGGCTCACCGAAAAGAGCGCCGTCACCCAGGACATCGTGTTCGACGCCGCCACGCCGCTGGTCACGTTCGACACCGTGATGGACTGGCAGGAGGATCACCGCTTCCTCAAGACCGCCTTCGACACCTCGCTCGTCTGCGACGGGGTGCGCAGCGAGATCCAGTTCGGCCACATCCGCCGCTCCAACCACCGGGGCTCGCCCGTGGAGAAGGCGCGCTTCGAGACCTGCAACCACAAGTTCTCCGATCTGTCCGAGCAGAACTTCGGCGTCGCCCTCCTAAACGACAGCAAGTACGGCCTGTCCGTGGAGGAGGGCAGCATGCGCCTGTCCCTGCACAAGGGCGGCTGCCGGCCGGACGAGGCGGGCGACAAGGGCCTGCACGCCTGCCGCTACGCCCTCCTGCCCCACGCGGGCGGATTCAGCGCGGAGGCCGTCGTGCGGCCCGCGTACGCGTTCAACTACCGGCCCATCGAGACCACGGGCGAAGCCTGCGCGCCGCTGGTCTGCGTGGACGATGAAAACGTGATCATCGAGACGGTAAAGCCATGCGAGGATCGCCAGCGCGCCTACATCCTGCGCCTGTACGAGGCCGCGGGCGGCTGGAGCCGGGCGAAGCTGCGCTTCTCCCACCCGGTGAAAGCGCTGTACGAGTGCAGCATGCTGGAGGAAGAAGAGCGGCCCCTCGACCCCGACGAAGCGCTGACCTTCACGCCCTTCAAGATCCGCACCGTGAAGGTCGTCTACTGAACCCAAAAGATTTCGGGCCCCGCCAAACCCGGCGGGGCCCGAAAAATATGCCGTCAAATTTTCCGCGCCGCCTCGACGACCCAGCGGATCCTCTCTTCCGGCAGTTCGTTATGGAGGCTGCAATCCGCGCCGAGGATATAGCCCGTCTTGCCGCCCTGCGCGATCAGTTCTTCCGTTTCGCGCTCGATTTCCCCGCGCGAGCCCATATAGAGCAGCGAATTCACCCGATTGTCAAACCCGCCCCAAACCGTGCAGCCGAAATGCGCCTTCGCCTCGCGGATATCCATGATGTCTATATACCGCGACCAGCTGACCACGGGCGCTTTGTAGTCCCTCCAGACGGAAAGGCGGTTGGGGATTTCCTCCCAGGCGCAGAAGTGGATCGCGTTCATCGCGCTGATGGAATTGGCGTAGTCCAGCACGGCTTTATCGCTGGGCGCGACCCAAGCCCTGTATTCTTCGGCGGTAAAGCGGTTTATTTCGCCGTTCTGCACGCTGTAGAATACGCCGTCCGCGCCGGCCTCCTGAACGAGCCCGCGGACAAGCGCTTTCAGATCCTCCGCGACGACGCCGCAGGCGTATTTCATCGCTTCGGGATCCTCGCGGATCAGGCGCATCATCGCCGGATAGCCGACGTTCAGCCTCAGGCAGGACAGCGGGGCAAAGACCAGGTAAAGCGCGACGCAATCGCCGTCCAGCGCCCGAACGATCTTGCCCGTGCGCTCGATCTGGCCGCGAATGTGGGGATGGCCGGCGCCAAGCGGCTCCAGCCTGTAGAGATCCTCCGCCTTCATGGCGGGATTCAGGACCGGCGACGGCCAGCCGAAATACCCGTCGCCGGACAGCTTCATGAAGTCCACGTCGGTCGTCCGGTAGGAATTCACCTGACAGGCAACAAACCGATCGTCGTCGGCCCAAAACTCATGCGGCACATGCTTCCACATGCACACCGGCACATGATCGACTTCCCTGCCCTGAAAGGCCGCGGTAACGCGTTCTTTTTTGTTCATGTTCACTTCTCCTCATCAGCAATGATCTCATTACAGCAAAAAACCCCGCCCATCGATGTAAGGAGTATCAACTCCCCATATTATCACTTATAAGAACATCCTTGACCTCGCCGCTATCGCTTTCGGCCTCATCGAGAGGAATCTCAACGTCTGCGTCTGAATCCTCGGCATAGTCGAACGTAATCTTTATGTGATCGTCATACAAGTACACCTTCCTCAGGAAATTACGGATGAGCAGCTTCTGATATTTCCTGTCCCGCACATTCCCGTTTTTGAACTGTTCAAAATAGTACAGAATGTGATCTCTGGTAATATCCGGAACCTTTCGCCGTTCCTCCAACAGACTGGTCAGTATTTCTTTCTGCTCCGCTTCGAGTTCTTTCAGCCGAGCCGTGGTAGTTTCGGTAACGACACCAGCCTCGATAGCTTTCATGATATTCTTGATCGCCGTCTTGACCTCTGACAGTTTTTCTTCTAGGTAACCGATATCCGAATCTGCGATGATCTTATTCTTGTACTTCATGACCAAGTCTGTCAGCCACTCCACGTTCTCGGGTTTCGTGATGCACTCATAGAGTGCGGACACTACCAGACGTTCAATGAGCTCTTTCCGAACCGGCTTCTTCCGGCAGGTGTGTTTCTCCGCATTGTTCCGGCATCGGTAGTAATAATACATGGCCCCTGATCTGCTGGTCCCGGAGGCTCCCATCATCGGATCGAGGCAATAGCCGCAGAACAGTTTCCCCGTCAATAGATACTCCACGTTGTCGCGCCTCCTTCTGGATCGGATAATCCCCTTGTCAGTATCATATCGTTCACGCGCCCGGTCAAACAGATCCTCATCTACAATCGCCGGCATACCGCCAGGAATGCGCACTTCTCCGTAAATGTAGATACCCTTGTAGCGCTCATTGTCTAGCATCGCGGAGAAGGCGTTCTTCCCCCACTCATGGCCTGTGCCCGTGCGGAGGTTTCGCGCATTCAGATCGTCAGCAATCTGCGCCTTTATCTCACCATCAGCGATGCGCCGGAAGATTTCTCGAACGATGGCGGCGCGTTCTTCGTCTATGGTGAACTTGCCATCCTCACCGCGCCTATAACCGTATGGTGGGCAGCCATTGACCTTACACTGGCGGGCGTTGTCCATCAGGCCGCGGCGGGTATCTTCGGCCAGGTTCTCGCTGTAAAACTGGTTGACGTTCATCATCGTGCGGAGAGCGAAGCGGCCTACGGCGTTGTCACCGAATTCCTCCTTGCAGTAATAGACGTCTATTCCGAGCTTAGCCAGCTTGTCTTCATAGGACAGGGCGTGCAACATGTTCCGGCTGATGCGATTGGACTTGTACGCCAGCACAACCTGGAACTCGCGCCGCTCCGCCGCCTTCATCATCTTCTGGAATTCCGGTCGTCGGTCAGTACGGCCGCTGATGGCATGATCGGCATATGTGGCGACAATCTTGTAGCCCTTTACCCTGGCAAAGTCCTGACACTCGGCGATCTGCTGCTCAATGCTGGCGTCGTTCTGGACGGAGGATGAGTAACGGGCGTAGATGGCGGCGTTGCGCTCCTGACCGGGCTGGATCGCGGGACGTCTTGGCATAAAAAGTCCTCCTTGCTTTTCCGCCCCGCGTCTGCTATAATGACAGAGCAGGACAGGGATTTGTGGTTCTTGGTCTGTACCGTCCGCATCCAGGGTGAGAGCTGGAAACGGACACTTTCAGCAGCCGACAGCGCTTTCCCCCATTGGGAGGGCCAGTCCGTAAGGCGTCGGTTGCTCTTTTTCTTACGAAATGCCTCATGATTTCAGAAGATACCCAAAAGATAACGAATGCTTCCGGTGCCTGGGATAGACACCGCCTGATAGAGTTTTTTGTTTGCAGGGCTTGACAAATCGATACCCTACGGGTATAATATAGCCAATCCAAGAAATCTTGGAGGTGGAGCGCTTGCGCTCGTAGGCAGCCCGTTTACGGGCTGTTCTATTTTTTGGGGAAGAATACCGTCCCGACGCCATCAATTATAGCAGACGAATTTCTGCGGAATTTTGTGCGAACCAGTATATCTACTATTTCTTCTTCAAAAGAACTCTTCTTGAAGTCATCTCCAAGCCCATTCATCGTTAGGATATACCGTCTGGCGGGATGAGAAATCAAATCCACAAATTGCAGGCCAGCAATATTAGCTTTCTTTGGTTTCAATTTAATCTGGGAAGAGGTATAATACTTATCCGCATCCTTGAGTTGATTGTACCCTCTCCCAGCATATATTTCTTGGTAAGTCACTTTTGTCAGCTTATCTTCGCCACCTCCACGTGCTTCTGCCAAAATGTCTCCAAATGGGTTTGATATGTGGTTGTTTATGGCATAGTTTTGCATCCAATATTGATAACGCTGCATCAAATACTCAATAGATAGAGCATATGGATCTTGTGCTCTTAGAATGCCATATTTTTGAACTAGAGCATATTTATCGATCACAACTGATATTACTCTATATCTCACCGTCTTAACGATATCGAGAATATCATTATTAAAAGAATCACGAACATTTGGATCCGCCAGACAGGAAAATACACCAGTGGCAGATATTATTTCTCTACGATGCAGTACTATTGATGTGTCATGAAAATACTGCATTTTAAGCGCATTCATCTTTGGCATAAGGGAGTTATCGTGTTCTTCAATCGGCATGATAACTCCTGTCACGCATAGAAATCGTTTGCTTGGATTACTCAGATCCCCGTTCAGATTTTGGTGCCCGTTTTCATCAACGTACATCCTGATAATCGGTACATTCATCTTTTTCAATCCTTTGTGTAAGTATTCTACACTACAAAGCGAAAAGCCCATCCTCGTCTTCCCAATTTCTCCCCTATCGCCCCGCGATATTCCCTACCAAACCTCAGCGCCGTCCGATCGAACGTGCTACACTCAGGGCGTACCAAATGCGAAGGAGGAGCGCCCATGCCCGACGACAGTGAAATCAGAGCGATCCAGTTCATGCAGATCTACGAATCCCTTACGCCTGAGAATCGTTCTCGGCTTGCTGCGCTTTTAAGAGAACTTGCGCATAGTCAAGAAGCCGCTTCTGATTCTCGTCAGACAGAGAAGCAAACAACGCAGTGATTTCATCCCGCTCCGAGCTGGAAGGCTCCGGGGCGGGTTTTTCTCTTTCCATAGGAACGTCATATCCCATAAGCCATACTTCTGAAACACCAAGGGCTAAACCAAGAATGGTCAGCTTATCTTGTTTCGGCAAAACTTTTCCCGTAACATATTGGCTCAGAGCATTGCGGGGAATCTTTACATCGTATTTCTTACAATATGGCTGGATCATATCAAGAATATCGGCTTGCCGCAAATTCCTTGCAGCCATAAGAGACTGTAATCTTTCTGACGTTGTAACTTTCATATCCATATCCTCCTGCGTTGCCACTATTATACACGAAGGCGCCGAATTAGTCAATAAAATTTCCCATCTGGTCAAAATTTTTGATATTTTAGGGTTGACAAGCCCTCTGAGCTGTGGTAATATGAAGATGGTCAATACGATTGACTATTTGAGAGAGGAGGTGATCGATAATGGCATATGATTATCGCAAGCTGATTGGTCGCATCATCGAAAGATATGGTAGCCGGTCAGCGTTTGCGAAAGCTGCAAATATGGCTGAACGGACACTATCTCGTAAGCTGAACAACAAAGCAAAGCTCTCCCAAGATGAGATCGCGCTTTGGTGTAGACTACTTGAAATATCCGAGGCCGAAGCATTCCCTTATTTTTTTACCCGAGATAGTCAATTCCGTTGACTATCTCACGCAAGCACCGAACTGAGAAAGGAGGCACACGATGGGTGAGAAAGAAGAGTGCCTGACCTACACCACGGGAGCGGTGGAAGTCAGGCAGACGGCTCACGAGATGACGATCATCAATCAAGGTACGGATCCGATCACAGTGCATCTGTCAGGGCCGTGTACAGTTCATCAGGATTCGGACATGAAGGCTCTGGAGCTTGCCAAAGCGGCAATCGCGGGGGTGATCGGAACAATTGCGCTGTATTTCGTGCTTATTCTGCTGCTTGCGCTAAGAGGTTGAATCCTCTTGGGAAATATCTACGACACGCCTGAATTCCGCATTGACTATTTGGGCTCTCTTCGAGATGTCTCCACGTGATTTTGCAACAGCAACAGTCTGCTTACCCCATAACACTACCGACAACACCAGAAGAATGCCGCAGCAGGCAAGGTGGACGATCAGGCCGCGCCATGAAAAGGGATGCATGGAGAAACCTTCGTAGATCGTCGCGATGACAGTTGAAACCAATGCGCCGAAAACAGCGTCGCGCCAGGAAACGGCAGGTAATGGATTCGCTTTCAGCGCTGCGTCGTAGATCTCGCCAAAGCATTCCATCAACCGTGGTTCAGATACAACGAAAGTGTTTTCCTTAACGGTGAATGCGCTTGCACGGCCAGATTTATAGGGCGAAGCAGGTGAATGCTTTTTAGGCATCTTTGTCCGCACCGCCTTCCCGCATGAGCCCCAGCGCCTTTAAAGCAAAGAGATTGATATGACCGCAGTTAGTGCATACAACTACACCGCACGGAACAGAAGTACCTATTTTGATGGTTGTTTGCGGCTCAGTCTGGACCGGAAGCTGACAGAATTCTTCAATGACAGAAAATTGTTTTGATCCGCAAAAAGGACACGGTTGTGGATTTGGACATTTCGACTGAAGGACGTGAAAAAATTGATCGGAAGAAAACGCGCCTGCCATGATATCAAATCCTTTCATCTTTTGTTGAGGATCAAGATCGTCTGGTGCAAGCTGATGTACTTCGTTTGGAACAGCATATTCATCGTTTGCGAAGCGATGATACAGAAACGGAGGAAGAGAAGAGTTTAGTCATTGCGACCGCCCCTTCCATTACCCATGCAGGGCAAGAATATTATAGGAAAAAACTTTCCGCATGTCAAGAACGAGAGGAGGTTACTTCGTGGCAAAGGACAACATGACCGACGAGGAAGTTGAGCTCGAAATCGAGCGGCTTAAGGAATCGCCCGCGGTGAAGCTGGCACAGCGAGAGTACCGCTACAAGCACAAGCGGCAGCAGTACCTGAATACGCTGCGCTGGCAGGAACGGCGCGGCAAATATCTCATGGCGCATGGCATCACTGAGGCGGACTTCAAGGACCAGCCGGAGATGGACGAATGGAAAGGAGATGAAAACTGAATGGCTGACGCGAAGCCCGTCTATCCCAACCTCACCGATGAGCGCATGCCCTGGTATGTGCAGTACTCGATCGCCAAGGCCGTGTTCAAGGACATGCTCCGCTTCTTCGACCGGCCGGGAGAGTTGGAGCGTTTCGAGGCCTGGAAGCGAGAGCGTGATCAGCGCCAGAGCATGGCGCAGAAAGGAGAAGAATGAGCACAAAAAAACAGGAGACTGCGCCCACGCCAATGTCCGCAGCCTCCAAAGGAAGGAGTGTTTTATGGATAACTCCCATTGCATTGTACCCGATCAGGCCTCCGATGTCAAGCCCACAAATCTGCTCAGGCAGATCGAGGAAGACGGCGTGAAGCCATCGGAGATGATCGCCGTCGTCCAGCGCCTCTACCCAGGCTACGAGAAGACGCTGCACTCCAAGTGCAAGAACGGCGAGAAGTACGGCGTGATGCTACGACCGGACGCCATGGCCGCCATCGTGACGCAATTCGCGCCGGGGCTCAGGAACGACCGCAGACGCGACGTTCGCACAAAGCCCAGGAGAATACAGGCCCGGCTCTCGGAAGCGGTCTACGGGGCGTTGCAACAAGCCCTGAGGGCCAAGGGCGTGACGGTTCAGCGATGGATCGAAGATTCCGCGCTGGGGCTTATCAACCAGATTGGAGGGAGCAGGGATGGACAATGAAGACCGTTATGCTCAGATCGAATCCGCGCTGCTTGGTGTCACGCTGGCCCTGGAGGGGCTTGTGGGTACCGACATGGATGACGCGGTGGCTTCCCTGCGGGAGGCAAAAGAGCGGTTGGAACACGAGCTTGAAAGGCTGGACAAGCTGCTCGAAGCAGAAGACGCCGCGAACCTGGCGGCGATGAACAGAGAATACGAACGCAGTGTTTTGTGAAGGAGGATGAATCATGATTCGACAGCCCAGTGAGACCACCGCGAAGGTGAAGAAGATCCGCATGCTGATCGCCGGTTATCCTGGCATCGGCAAATCGACCCTCGGCCTGTCCGCGCCCCGGGCGCTGCACATCGACATCGACCACGGCATTGACCGCATTGAGCCCATGTACCGCAGGCCCTACATCCAGCCCCAGTCCTACGACGAAGTTTTGAACGACCTGATTCCCGAGAACCTGACCGACTTCGACAGCCTGGTGTTCGACACGGGCGGAAAGCTGATCGACTTGATGAAGCCCTGGGCGATCAAGCAGGATCCGAAGAACGGCAAGCGGGACGGCTCCCTGTCTCTGCAGGGCTACGGCTTCGTGGGCCGCGAGTTCACCCGCCTCATGGACTACTGCTTCTACCAGCTCGACAAGCATGTGGTGGTGCTGTTCCACGCCGTTGAGGACAAGGACGGCGACGCGACGCGCCTCCGCCTGATGGTCGAGGGCGGCACGAAGAACAGCGTGTGGCTGCCGATGGATCTGGGCGGCTTCATGGAGATGTTCGGGAACGACCGCACGCTGGGACTTTCCAACTGTGAGCGCTATTACGCCAAGGGCACGCGCGGTATCAACGGCGTGCTGAAAATCCCCGCGCTGCAGCCCGGCGACCCGAACACATTCCTCACCCGCCTGTTCGAGCAGTACCAGAAAAAGAACGAAGCCGATGCCGCCGCCTTCGCAGAGATGAACGAGGCCTACGAGAACGCCATGAAGCGCGGCCAGGAGATCATCGCCGCCGTGAAGGATGCCGACAGCGCAAACATCAACATGAGCCTGTTCAAGGACATTCATCACGCACTGACCAGCGAGCGTGAATTGAAGGTGGCCTGGAATCGCCGCGTGAAAGAGCTTGGCCTCACCTACGACGCCGAGACTCACGCCTACAAGTAAGGGGGATGCACATGGACCGTTTTCTGGTTACGCACAGTCTGCTTTCATCCTGGCTGTACGCCATTCAGGACAACCCCTATGACGACGCGACCACGGAACGCGATCCGTTGGCTGAATTCATGGCAGTACTGCGGCGTGAACCGACGCCCACCAGCGCAGCCATGCAGAAGGGCATCGACTTCGAGAATCTGGTCACCGCCATCCTCAACGGAACCGGCGACAAGACGAACGAGTGGTATTTCACCGCCAACCGCGTCGCCGGCATCATCCGGGGCGGCATTCTCCAGTACAGCGCGAAGAAGCTGGTGCGCATCGGTGATCGTGATGTGCTGCTGTACGGCCGACTGGACGCGCTGAAAGGTGGCGTCATCTACGACATCAAGTACAGCGGCCACTATGAGGCCGGCAAGTACTTCGACAGCACCCAGCACCCGATGTACCTGCGCCTCGTGCCGGAAGCCCGCGAGTTCTCTTACCTGATCAGCAACGGGAAGGAATTCTGGCAGGAGACCTACCGGCGCGAGGAGGCTGCCAGCATTGACAGCATCGTTTCCAACTTCTACGACTGGCTGAGCGTGCAGGGCCTCGACGAGCTCTACCGCCAGCACTGGCGGGCGCTATGAAGATCAGGGGAACGCTGGTCGATCATCTCATGCTGGCCGGTGGAAAGCAGCGCGTCACCATCGAAACGACCGATGACTTCCGCGACGAATATGATCGGCTGCATGAGAAGGAAATCAGCGCTGAGATCAAGGAATTCCGCAAGCCCCGCTCGCTGGACGCGAACGCCTACTTCCACGTGCTGGTGAACAAGATCGCCATCTCGCAGGGCGTATCAGACGACGAGGCCAAGCGCTGGCTGGTGGTGCGATACGGTACGGTGGAGCGCGACGAGGACGGCAACGTGGTCGCCGCCATGCTCCCCATGTCCGCCGACATCGACAAGTTCTATCCCTACACCCGCTGCTACAAGAGCGTAGAGCAGGACGGCAAGACATACAACTGCTATCTGTTCTACAAGCGCACACGCTACATGGACAGCGCCGAGATGAGTCACCTGATCGACGGCGCTGTCCACGAAGCCCAGGAATTGGGCATAGAGACCGACACGCCGGACATCATCGCCCGGTACAAAGAAGAGTGGCGGCCATGAGCCGCAGAAAGGACAAGCCATGAAGGACTACATAAGTCATAACCACAATACGAAACGACAGCCTCGTCAGAAGCATTTCTTCTTCCCGGAGTTCAACATTGAAGCAGAGATCGGAGACAGTTTTATGATGCCCGCCAGCGATCTTGCCGGCGCTGTTACCATCACCAATTCCGTGACCATTCCCCGTTATGAGTATAACAGTCTGGTCAGCAAGGTGGCAGTGTACGATCTCCTTCGCGATTACATCAGCCGGAACGATAACATCTCCGGCGACACGCTGCGGCATCTGCTCGGCATCATCAAAATGCCACAGGAGGAGAAGAAGGCATGAACAAGGTCATCCTGATCGGCAACATCGTGGCAGACCCGGAGCTTCGGTACACGCCGCAGAACAACATCGCGTGCTGTACCTTCCGGATCGCCGTTCAGCGCAAATACCCGAATCAGCAGGGCGTGCGCGAAGCCGACTTCTTCAACTGCGTCGCGTGGCGGCAGACCGGGGAAAACATTCACAAGTTTTTCCGTAAAGGCCAGAAAATCGCGCTGAACGGATCGATGCAGAACCGCAGCTATGAGCAGGATGGCCAGAAGCGGTACATCACTGAGCTGCTGGTCGAGGAATTCGATTTCGTTACACCCAGGGACAGGGATGCGGACAATTACGCTCCCCCGCCTCCTCCGCCATCGCCCGGTTACCAGCAGCCTCAGGCCACGCAGACCAAGATGGACACATCGGGCTTCACGGAAGTTGACGATGACGAGCTTCCCTTCTGATCGGAGGTAATGAGCAATGGCTACAGGCAAGCGCTATTACTGGATCAAGCTCCGGGAAACCTTCATGACCAGCGACACGGTTGATTTCCTGATGAGCCAGAAAGACGGCGCGAATTACGTGGTCCTGTATCAGATGCTCTGTCTCAAAACCATCAACACGGGTGGGCGTCTCTCCCGGACAATCGGCGAGATCGTCATCCCCTACGACGTGGAGAAAATCCAGAGGGATTGCAAGTGGTTCTCCGCAGACACCATCCGTGTTGCTCTGAATCTCTATAAGCGCTTCGGCCTGATCTATGAGGAACGCGACGGGACGTTGGTGCTGGCTGATCATGACCGAATGGTCGGCAGCGAAACGGACTGGGCACAGCAGAAACGTGATCAGCTCAAAGGCCGGGATGCTCTTCCACCTGGGGCACGTGGAAACAGTGTGGAAAGTGGTGTGGAAAATTTCCACACAGATATTAGAGATAAAGATATTAGAGATAAGAGACCAGATATAAGAGATCAGATACCAGAGAAAGAGAACGGTAGTGGTGGTACTTGTTCATTCGATACGGGCAATCCGTTCGGCGATTACGACCCCCACCACCAGCTCAGTCCCGACACTCTCGAAGCATACGCATCTGCGAATCTTCGGAACATGACGCTCTACAACATGGAAGAACTCACATCCTTCCGCGATTCCCTGCCGGACGAGCTGATCCGTCACGCCATCGACGAAGCGTGCGGCAACGGCGTTCCCGTTTACAACTACGTCCGCTCCATCCTGAACCGCTATGTTGAAAACGGATTCAAGACCCTGGGCGACGTGAAGGCCTACGAGGAAAAGCGCAGGAACGGCGGGACAGACCAGAAGCCTTATGCCGACGAGAACGATTTCTATTGACGGAGGTGCAGCATGCAATCTATTGACGACATCATGGCGCACATGGGTTTGCCCGATCACATCACCGCAGAACCTGGGGATTTCATCGGTGATGACGATCTGGTCCACTGCGGTGTGTGCGGTAAGGCCAAAGAACATCGGCTGAAGTACAACGGACGGTTCGTGCCGATCATCTGCCAATGCCGGATGGATGAGTTGGCCCGCGAAGAAGCGGAGCAACAGCGCCAGATGGAATTGAAGCGCGTGAACGAGCTGGCTGCTTACTCGCTGATCGATGAGCGTTTCCGCGAATCCACGTTTGACAACTTCATCGCCGACACGCCGGAAGATCAGCATGTTCTGCGCATCTGCCGTAACTATGTGGATCATTGGGATGAAATGCTTGCCAATAACGCCGGGCTGCTGTTTTACGGCAGCCCAGGCACAGGCAAGACGTTCGCTGCAAGCTGCATCGCCAACGCCCTGATGGAGCGGCGCGTCCCCGTTCTGGTGACCAGCATTGTGCGCCTGACGGCTGACACTTTCGGCGACGATCTGAATGAACTGCTCTACCGCATGAACACCGCGCGGCTGCTGGTGCTGGATGACTTCGGCGCCGAGCGCGAGACATCGACCAAAGCGGAGCAGGTGTTCTCGGTGATCGACGCCAGGTATTCCGCAAAGAAGCCCATGATCATTACCACGAATCTGAAGGACTTCAAGACGGAGACGAACGTTCGGCGGCTGCGCGTGTATGATCGCATCTTCGAGGTTTGCAAGCCGGTGAAGATGGACGGCGAATCCAAACGCCGCGCCGAGGGACAGAAGAAGCGCGATTCCATTCGCGCCATACTGGAGGGATGAAGATGGAACAGGCATTAACGGTGAAAGAGGCCGGCGTCGAAGGCGTCGTGCTGGCGTTTCAGGACAGCATGCAGGCGGCGAAAATGAGCCGTGAGGTTAAGACGCTCGAAGAGAAACTGGCTGAGAGCAACCTGAGGAACCGGCAGCTCCTGGCGGAACTTGACAGGAAAGACGGGATTATCAAACTGCGGGATCGGGAAATCTCGTGCCTGAAAAAGGCGAACAGGGCCTACAGGCGGCAGCACATGGCCGCATACGAAAAGTACCTGTGCAGACAGCGTGAAGGCGACAACGACAAAATCGCGAGGATGACCAAATACCTGATCGCATTCACGATCGGCATGGTATCGATCATAGCTCTGACAATGATGGCCATGATCCTGCTGTGAACGGAGGGTGTTTATGACACGATGCAAGTTTTGCGGCGAGGAGGTCACGTGGATAACGGCCTGTTCCGGGGACAGGATACTGTGCAATCCCAACATCGTGATGTACTGGGCGAATCTGCGCGGGAAAGCGAAAGTCGTCACTCAGGACGGCGAAGTGGTCTGCGCTGATCTGGACGGTGATCTCGGCAAATCAACAGGCGTCGGGTATGTTCAGTATTTCTCGACATGCCCGTATGGCAGAAGGAACAGAAACAACAAAAACACGAGGAGGATTAATCATGAATCGCATTGATCACGGACTCAATATGGACAGCAAAGTTTTCACGGCTCTGAAGGAATCTTTCAACGCTTCGCTCAGAAGCACGCTCATGCGCATGGAAAAATTCGCCGCCACCGAGGCGAAGATCACGATCACCCTGGATATCGATCTGGCCGACAGCCACGTTCCGGATCACAGCCGCCCGCAGTATAACGCGGAGCGCGACGTCGTCATTCCGACCTTCCAGCACAAGGTGACGAGTTCCATTCCCGTAAAGGACGAGATCAAGGGCAAGACAGGCGGCGTCGGTTACGAACTGATCTGGGACCGCGACACCAAATCCTATTACATGGTCGCCACAAAAGAAGTGGATCAGATCTCCCTGTTCGACGAGGACCAGGCCACTCTGCCGGATGAACCGGAAGATACCCAGACAACAGATGAAACCGCAGAAGAAGCCGACGAGGACGAGGGACAGGAGGGTGAGTAATGGCAAAAGCTCAAATATGGGATTGCGTGAAACATGAGTATACCCCTTATGAAATCCCTGCAGACTGGCATTGTCCCTTGATCTGTCAGGATATGAACACGCTGATTAACTGCGTATCCTGCGGCAAAGAGATAACATTCGGAGAAGGCTATACAAGCCACTTTATCCATACCATCGGTGGATTTGGCTATTACGTCTGCGAAGAATGCATGGAAAAAGAATGGGCCATCGAAAAGGCGGCCAGAAAGAAGTCATGACAATGAAGATTAAACACATCATTTCACAGCATCGCCGGGATTTTCAGGCCGAATACGAGTGCGAGCACTGCGGCCACACCTATCAGGATTATGGCTACGATGACGATAATTTCCACAGGAACGTGATACCAGAAATGGTTTGCCCGAAGTGCGGCAAAAAGGCCGGGGCCGATTATCGGCCGCTTGCCACCAAGTATCCGGCATGGCAGGAGGTATGACCGCATGATCACGATGATTCCGCGAACCAAATTGGAACCGCATCCGGATAACCCGCGGAAGAATCTCGGTGATCTGACGGAGCTTGCCGCTTCAATTAAACGAAGCGGCATCCTCCAGAATCTCACCGTGGTGCCCGCTCCGGGGCGGGAAGGCTTCTACCGCGTCATCATCGGGCACCGCCGCCTTGCCGCTTCGGAAATCGCCGGACTGGACGAGCTGCCCTGCTCCATCGAGGATATGGACATGCCGACACAGATCGCCACGATGCTCGCCGAGAACATGCAGCGGAACGACCTGACGATCTCCGATCAGGTGGGCGGCGTGCAGACCATGCTCGACCTGGGCGAAAGCGTTAAGGCCATCGCTGACAAAACAGGCATGAGCGAGACCAGCGTCCGAAAGCGCGTTTCCATCGCCGCTCTGCCCCGCAAACAGATGAGCATTGCCGCAGACAAAGGCGCAACGCTGCTCGACCTGCTGGAAGTAACCAAGCTGGAGGATCCCGAGGCGCAGGCGAAAGTGCTTGAAAGCTTCGGGACCAACAACTTCACCTATGCAGTGCGCAACGCAAAGGATGACGAGCTCCGGAAGAAATTCAGGGCTGAGATGATGCCGCAGATTCATGCGCGATTCCCGAAGATCATCGAGCTTTCCAGCGAATCTGAAAAGTACAGCGGCCGCTGGGATGAAATCTGGCGCTGCGGTCACAGGGACGAAGAACGGAAACCGCTTCCCGAGCCGGAAGACGACGCGAAGTACCGCATGAGCGAATGGGGCTTCGGCATCGCGATCTACAAAGAGAACAAGGCGTGGGTTCGGCGAAAAAACCAAGAGAAGGATTACAACGCCTGGATGAAGGATCGCAAAGAAACGGCGAAAGCGCTGAATCTGGAGGCCTTCGATCTCCGCGCCACGTTTGTCCGCGGTTTCAGGGTCAGCACCAAGGCCGCTTTCATGGATTTCTACGATCAGTGCATGAGCGCAATGCTGGCCTGGCACGCATTCGCCAAAGGCGTCGGTTACTACCGGAGCGGATGGGATAGCCTGACGATCCGGAAGATGCTGGCGATTCCGTATGAAGAAGACCGCGACAAGGAAGAATCCATGGTCCACGAACTGGAACGCCGCGGCGTTCACCGAGCCTCGTTCCTGCTGGCCTGGGCGCTGTGCGGCGGCATCACGGGCAACGTCAGGTCTGATGATGGCTGGTGCAACGATTACAACGGCACATGGAAGCCCTGCGAGGATCTGGACGATCAATACCGGCTGCTCTCCACGCTGGGCTATGAGATGAGCGACTTCGAGAAGAGTTTGCAGGACAAATCCCATGAGTTCTTCAAGGAGCGTTTCGAGGAGGGTGACGGCCAATGAGATTCAGTGTCCCAGGAGAGCCCACCGGCAAGGGCCGTCCACGCATCGTGAACGTGGGAAACCGTCGCATGGCCTTCACCCCTCACAAGACCGTGAGCTACGAAAACCTTGTAAAGCTGGAATACCAGGCGCAGAGCGAGGGACACACCTTTGCCGACAAGCAGGTGCGCATGAACATCAGGGCCTATTACGGGGTGCCAAAATCCGATAGCCGGAGCAAGCGCACCGCGAAGCTGGCCGGGCTGATTCGCCCCACGAAGAAGCCGGATATCGACAACGTGTACAAGATCATTGCAGACGCGCTGAACGGCCTCGCCTACAACGACGACAGCCAGATCGTTTCGGCCAACATCGAGAAGATGTACGCTGAGGCGCCGCGCGTGGACATTACCATCGAGGAGGTGCAGCATGAAACGCTACTCGATTGACAGCCCTGAAAAACTGAAAGCCGCCGTTCCGCTCATGAAAAACCGCGACGGCGTGTGGGCGGCCAATAACCTGGCCGTCGCCTGGAGCGCAGCGGCACGCCGCGGACAGCCGGACGCATTCACCGTTTACATCAACCTCGGCCGCAATGCTTTCGTGTTCCGATTGTCACAGAAAAGCCCGGTGATTGTCGGAGAGATGTATCTGGCAAAGGCGCGTGAGTTCGTAAAAGACCTGAAGGAGGTGCCGCTGGAATGAAGATTGTCAAAGCCGGTTTCAGCATCCTGGAGCGCCCCGAACGGCGCGGGAATCTGGCGGTCATCGAACAGGCCGCCCGCACCTGCTACAAGAGCGAGGACAAGATCAAGCCGGATGGATCAAGCGCCGTCGCCATCGTGAACAATCTGATTCTGAATCACCATGAGGCTATGCTGGAGCACGGGGATTACATGTTCCAGGTTCAGCCATTCATCTATGAAGAACTGTGCCGGTCTCTCCAGTGCATCCGGAACATGGGCTTTGCCGCGCCGATGCTGGAAATGAGTTGCAACGCCGGCCGGCCGATTGTCTCCGGCAACATCAGGGCATGGCGCGAACTGTTCCACCACGACACCGCATCCGGCCCGTGCTTCATCGGCTTCTTCGACCCGATCTACACACAGGACTGCGAAGCCAGGGACACCATACCGAATGCGGCGGTGAAGCGAATCCACTACGGCGATCTGACGGACATATTCGACAGGGAAACCCACATCCGGGCGACAGTGAAGTTCGTCATCGACCGTGGCGTGTCCCATGAGTTCGTGCGCCATCGGCTGTTCAGTTTTGCCCAGGAATCCACCCGGTACTGCAACTACTCCCAGAACAAGTTCGGCAACGAGATCACCTTCATCGAACCGTTTTATCTCAAGCGTGATTCTGAGGCGTATCTCGAATGGAAGAAGGCGTGCTACGTGGCCGAGAAGCAATACTTACGGCTGCTGAACGAAGGGCTCACCCCGCAGGAAGCGCGGGCTGTCCTCCCCAACAGCACCAAGACGGAGCTCATCGTAACCGGCACGCTGCGGGAATGGCACCACTTCTTCAACCTGCGGGCGCTGGGCACGACGGGCGCCCCTCACCCACAGGCGAAAGAAGTCGCGCTGCCGCTGTTGTATCTGTTCCAGGTCGGCTGGCCCGACATATTCCCGAGCGATGAAGGGAGAGATGAAGCATGATTACGCGGTATCTGACACGCTGGAATGACGGGAAACCGCATGAGGCCATTTTCGCCGCCGAAGGTATCCGACGCCTCATGGGCGATATGTTCCGGATAAAGCAAAGCTACCATCTTGCGGTGTATGCCCTGAACAACGACATCACCGCCGCACCCCAGCCTGTGCGTGTTTACTACGATCATGTTTTTGACCGGCTGACAGTCTATGACCTCTGCAATCGCCACATCGACAGCGCGGGCATTCCCATCCGAGGCGGTGTGACATATGAGGCCGTTTGAGGTGACGCCATATGAAAGACAAGAAAATTACTGAGTACATAGACCGAACTGCCCAGGTTACGGCGGAGAAGATCAGGCATGTGCTGCCGATCAACTACTATCGCGCCACAGAACGGTGTCTCAGGTCCTACAAGAAAATCATGCGCCTGACCGCGAGCCCTGATGACTACGGCTTCATGCCGGTCAATCGCTCCCATGACATCACGACCGCTCCCCCTCCAGGGAGCGGCGTGGTGAGCAAGGATGACCTGCTTGACACTCTGACCGCTGCCCGGTTGCGCGCCTATGGGACCACCGCGGAGGAGCTTTTCAAAATCGGCGCTGTCGTGAAGGTATTTGAGGATAAGCCGGAGTTCATCGTTATCCGCATGTATTACTTCAACGAGGATGCCAATGGAAACGACAGGCCCGATGACGCCAAGCCCTACACCTTCGATGAGATCGCTACGGAACTGGCCGCCATTGGCCTGGAGCGAAGCGAAAGGACGCTGCGGACATGGCGAACCAATCTTGTTCAGGACATGACCGTCGCGCTCTTTGGAACGGCCGGCGCTTTGTCAGTGGAATCGAGAGAAAAGCGGCCTCATGTGCAAGAGAAAACACCGCAGGAGGAAAGCCAGCATGACGGTGAGAGAACTGCTGACGCGCAAGCTGAATGACTACAACGAGTCCATGCGGAGTGCGAGCCTCGCCTGCGGGCTCGCCAATAACGAGATCGAGCGGATCATCACCGTGCAGCGCATGGACATCAAGCAGAGGACGCGGCGGGCGCTGTGCCGGTACTTCGACATCATGCCGGCTGTGCTGGACGCCGCAATCGATGAAGGGAGACGCGAGAAGAGATGGTGAACCGAAGTTACCTGGGAATCGCCGGAAGCAGCCGGGCACAGAAGACCTTCTACCCTACTCCTGATGCATTGGCAGACAAGCTGTTCGCTGGCATTGACTGGCGTGAGATCGGAAGCATTCTTGAGCCCAGCGCAGGCAAGGGCAATCTGGCGCAGTACTGTGCTAGAAAGCGCTTTGGCAGAACGCACTCATATCCGCCGCATGATGATTATTCATGGCGCGAGGCCATAGAGCGCGCGGATATCGACTGCATCGAGATCGACCCCACTTTGAGGGCAGTGCTGGAGGATCGGGGCTTTCGCGTGGTGCATGACGATTTTCTCACCTTCGAGACGCAGAAGCGCTATGACCTCATCGCCATGAACCCGCCCTTCGACGAAGGCGCGGAGCATCTACTGAAAGCCATGGAAATCTGTGAGCGGGGCGGCATCATCCTCTGCATCCTGAACGCTGAGACCATCCGCAATCCCTACAGCCTACGCCGCGACGAGCTGATGAAGAAGCTCAATCAGTACGGGGCGACCATCCAGTATGTCAAAGACGCCTTCCGTGACGCCGAGCGCAAAACAGATGTGGAAGTGGCGCTGGTGAAGGTTGAAATTCCAAGGGTGAAAATAGACAGCACAATCGTTGAAGAAATGCGGAAGGCGCCCACGTACAAGACGCAGACCGTTTCCAGCGAATACGCCGGCATCGTTCAGTATGACGAGATCGAAAAGTGGGTCAACCGGCACAACTTCGAGGCCGCGTGCGGCATTCGCCTGATCGAAGAATATCAGGCCATGCGCGACATGCTGTCGGTCAATCCCGATGAGAAATACTCCTGGTCCCCGATTGAGATGACAGTCAGGGGACAGGAGGGCCGGGGCGTCGATGCGACCGTCAATGCTTATCTCAAGCAGGTGCGCGGCAAATACTGGCGCACGATTTTCCAGCAGCCGGTCATTACGAACAAGCTGACGAGCAACCTGCAGAACGAGCTCCACGACAGCGTGTCCAAGCTCCAGGACTACGAGTTTTCCGCGTTCAATATCCTCTCCCTCATCATCAAAATGAACCAGAAAGTGCTCACGGGTATTGAGGACACGATCATCGGCCTGTTCGACAACTGGACAGCCCGGTCATGGCATGAGGATTCGCCGAACCGCCACTACTACAACGGCTGGAAGACGAACGACTGCTTCCGCATCGGAAAGAAGGTCATCCTCCCCTTCTACGGTTCCTATGACAGTTGGGATCAAAAGTTCCGTTCATACAACGTCATAAGCAAATTTGCCGACATCGAGAAGGTGTTTGACTTTCTGGACAGCGGCCGCACCGAATGGGAGGGAACTCTGGAAAACGCCCTCAAACTGGCCGAAGCTACAGGCAACACAAAGAACATCGACACCAAGTATTTCACCGCCACGTTCTTCAAGAAGGGCACGGCCCACCTGGTGTTCAAGGACATGGACCTCCTGGAGAAGTTCAACCTGTTCGCCGGCCAGAAAAAGGGCTGGCTGCCGCCCAACTACGGCAAAAAGCGATACCGCGACATGAGCGCAGAGGAACAGCATGTCGTGGACAGTTTCCAGGGCCGCGAGAAGTACGAGGAGATTATGGCGAAAGCCGACTATTTCCTGGACACCGACGCAGGTCCACTGCTTATCGGCGCCCCTGTATGAGCGGAAAGGGGATGTGAAAATGGGGAATCCTGACATAATGGTGAGCGAAAGTTCCAACTTCCAAGAATTGGCCGAAGCCATAGGCGCCCTCATTGAGCGGCTCAGGGAAGCATTTGGCATTGGCACATCTGATGAATTTGAGGACTTTGTCAAAGAGATTGAGTCAGTTCGAGAAAAGCCTGAATATCCGACTATTACGGCCATCACGGCACACAGCACCGGCCTGAGAAGCGAGACTGTCACCCGAGTACTCATCCCCCTGTGAAGGACGGCATGTTTTCAGAATTTCGACAAAGGGGTGATCTCACATGATTGATTCCAAGGGAATAGAGGACGTGCTGCGGGTATTCCGTGAGGCGGACGAAGAATCGTTCCAGGCTTATGAGGAACAGAAAGCATGTGAAGACAAGCAGAATGACATCCTACATGATTTTGAGCTCGTCGAGCATTCCCACAATGAGCGCGGTCACCTGGGCAAGGAATTGACACAGGTAAGGCGCCAGCGCCGGGTTGCAAAGAATACCCTGGAGCTTCTCGCTCCTCTCTGCGATTGGATCAGCAAGAACCAGGCTGCCATCAACGCCTTGCAGCGAACGCTGGGTGAGATGCGCAAGGTCGAGGAAAAACAAAAGAACCGGCTCTACCGTAGAAAGGCCGATGGAAAGGGTGAGATCATCGGCGCTGCAAGGAAGGAGGAAGAATAATGTCGGCCAAGGAGGATGTTGTCAAGGGTCTGTGGAGCTGCACTCACGCAGGGAACTGCACAGATTGCCCGTTTGACATAAAGGGAGGCACAGAGTGCGATGAAGCCAGCACATGCATACTGAATCTCATCAAGGCAGCGTATGAAGTGCTGAAAACGCAGGAGCCCAAAACGATTGTTGTTGATGAAAAACCAAAGAACGGTAAATGGTTCGGAATCTGGTTTGGGCGTTGCCCGAATTGTAAACAAATGCTTGTGAAAAAAGATCATGAGCACTTTTGCGGATATTGCGGTCAGGCGGTGAAGTGGTATGAGTGAAGAAGAGCGGAAGTGCATAGCCCTGCATGAAGAAGTGCTGAGGTTCATCGCCAAATTCCGCGGCAGCGAGGACGTGTTTCTGAACGGGTGCTGCTACTGGTTCGCACGGATCCTCTGGGAGCGGTTTGGCGATTATGACGCGGTCATCGCCTATGAACCTTGCGAGGGACACTTCGTCACGATCATCAACGGCAGAGCCTACGATATTCGGGGCGACGTGGCCCATCTTTACTGGGGTAAAACGCTCTATGCCTTTGATGCATTGGAAGGATTGGATTCCGCGCTGTATGAGCGTCTAATGCGGGACTGCAGGAATTTCGGGGAGGTGGAGGCCGATGCCAAGGAGGCGTATGAAGTGCTGAAGGCGCAGGAACCGAGGGTAATGAATGTCGCCGAGGTTACAGCCCTTGAAGCCGGCACCGTCCTCTGGGTTGAAGAACATCAGGGTGTGACATGGAATCTGTTCCCTTTGGAAATCGATGTTAGCTCAATACATCCAGACACCGGCACGAATTACTTGTTCTTCATCACATATCATGGTTGCAAAAAGTTTGAATGCGAAGAATACAACCGGACGTGGAGGTGCTGGACTAAACGACCGACAGATGAGCAAAGGAAGGCGACACCATGGCCGTAAAGACAATGAAGGTATATGAATATGTCGTAGAATGCGACCAATGCGGATATATGGAAGTATACCACACTGGCGATGAAGATCGGAATATCCGGATCCATGGTGCAGCGACAGCAATTCGTGCAGCCGGGTTTCATCGGCGGCACGTCGGTCTGCTCTGCGGGATATGTACTGAAAAGTATGACAGCAAAAGAAAAAAGGGTGGTAATCATGATGAATAATCACGGCAGTCTCAGCTGGCTTTGTCTCTTGGGTCGTAACGGCTGGGTGTGGGATTCAGAAAAATCCATCGATGAAGATTACTCATTTTATGGAGCACAAATACTGGGAAGCGGTTATTACGTACAATGCTGGGCGCGCGTTTCCACAAATGACAAGGGCTACAGTGCCTGCGGTGACTGGGGCGTCGCGTGGATTGAGTGCGACGTGTCGATATATACATCCAGAGATTTTCTGGGACGGGATGACGCAAAAGAGATCCTTTCCGCTATCGATCATGCAGAAACAACCTTGCTCACCTGCGGCATCCCTTTCACGGATGGGTATAGGTTTTCCGGGAAGAACGCGCACAACAAGGCACTGCGAAATGAGGCCATTCGCCGCAGGCTGAGGTTACAAAAGTATGAGGAGGTGCATCAGAAGTGAAAATCGTTTCCTGCCGAGGCTGCGGCGCACCAATCATTTGGATTCCAACACCTGCCGGTAAGTCAATGCCCTGTGATCCGGAGCAGGTCACCTACTGGAAAAAGCCGGGCGGTCAGCAGAAGATCGTCACGCCGAACGGCGAAGTGGTCAGCGCGGAGCTGAGCGGAGATTTGAATGAGGCTACAGGCGTCGGGTATATATCACACTTTGCTACCTGCCCCAGAAGCGGCGATTTCAGACGGAGGTAAGAACACATGCTCGAATTGCGTCCCTGCAACTTTGCAACAGCCTGTGATTTCGTGAAACTCAATCACCGTCATAACAAGCCTCCTGTCGGACACAAGTATTCTATTGCCTGTTTTGATGGTGACAGATTGTGTGGCGTGTGCATAGTTGGGAGGCCGATATCGCGGTATTTGGACGACGGCCTAACATTGGAGGTCAACCGCTGTTGCACGGACGGAACGCGTAATGCCTGCACGATGTTGTATGGAGCAGCCTGTCGCGCCGCGAAAGCACTGGGATATAAGCGCATTATTACCTACACACGAGAGAGTGAGCCAGGAACAAGCCTCAGGGCATCAAACTGGATTTGTGACGGGCCGGCTGGAGGAACGCATTGGACGGGTCAGCGATACGAGCAGACAGAAATGCAGTTGGACGAAATGAAAACCAGATGGAGGCGAGAACTATGATTCAGAATGATGACATGATTTCACGGTCCGCATTACTTGCCGCCTACGACGCCGCCCATAATGGCCCGCCCGGAGGGGCGCGAAAACTCATGCAGGAAGCTCCGGCCGTCGATGCTGCGCCGGTGGTTCACGCAAAAAGCATCCATGTGAATCCTTTTAAGCCAGGCGCAAAAATAGTTATCTGGCGAGCAGATGAACTATGCTCAAATTGCATGGCCTACGTCAGCACCGATTGGAATTACTGCCAGCGATGCGGGGCAAAGCTTGATGGGAGGTGACGCCGATTGAGTGAGCGCTGCGTGTGCTGTGGCCGCGACATCCCGGAGGGGCGGCAGGTCTGCCCCATATGTGAGGGAATGGGAAAACGCCAGGATGACAGTATTGGAGACATCATCCCCATCGAGACAAATCTTCCCCATCGAGTATCTGAGGTCATTTGCTTGAAGTGTCTGAAACGCTGGATATGTGTTCGACCTGCGACGACCTTGCTGAAACAACTCGAGTGCCCATGTTGCGGCATGACATCGTTTGTCATTGAAACGGGCGAACAACTGGAACAGGAGGATGAAAGATGAGTGACGTACAGGACGAACGATACATCCTCAGCCTGACGCCAGACCAGGAGTACATTATCGAAATGGCGTGTGAGCTGTTCGCCCGGCTGAAACTCGGGCAGTTCTTCCGCATCACGGAGATGCTGCTGCCTCTGTCTGCTATGGACACCGGCGACTTCTGCCGACGCAGAGACGATGCGAACGATGCGCTGAACCTGGCCGCGTGCCTGATCTATGGACGAAACGGTTACAATATGCCCGATGTCATGAAAGACGAGTATTGGTACAGGGCATGGAACGTGTATGAAGTGCTCCGCTACACGCGTTCATGGCATGATTTCCCCGAAGGCGGCATTACGGTCAATTTCGACAGACCTATGTCCTATGATGGGCAACCGCTCCCGACCTGCCGCGTGACAGCACAGGAAGAAACCTCCGCCTCGCCGCAATTCGGCCAGTGGATCAACGTCAGCCAATACAGGCCGGGGCGAACTGGCTCCTACATTGTCTGCACAAATACGGGCACCGTGTGCACCGCGAAGTATTACGCCACCGACGATATGTCACCCGGTCATTGGAACGGCAGCGTGAAGGACAGCATTCGCTGGTGGATGCCCTTACCAGAAAGGCCGTGACGACATGCCGGAGGAAGATCAAGTCATATTCCACGTTGTTCCAATTGTGGGTGGATTGGAAGATGTGCCATTTGAGGAGCAACTCATTTACAAGCTAGAGAAAATGCGGGAGGAATACATGATGACCAACATATCCGCTCTGCTGGATGCGGAGCGTATCGCCCATCGCGCCGATCAGCGCCGGCTGAACAAGGCGTGTCATGATCGTGACCGATACGCCAGGCGTATCAAGCAGCTCCAGAGGGAAAACGATGAACTCAAGAAGACGATATACAAGCTGAGCCGCGCCGCGGCCAGCCAGAATGGAGGAAAGACAAATGAGTGAGGACATG
Source organism: Clostridia bacterium (assembly GCA_017527065.1). GTDB lineage: Bacteria > Bacillota > Clostridia > Christensenellales > Aristaeellaceae > Firm-10. The sequence goes on along the minus strand of JAFXQO010000036.1, from coordinate 47,160 downwards.
CCGGCCATGAGCTTAAACCTTGATCAATCCCTGGTGTGCTGTGCCAAACTCGGCATCAATGGCCTGTGCCGGGAGGCATACAGGAACGCCTTTGAACACGGCTTCTATGACAACAGCAAGACCACAGAGCAAGCCCTCATTTCCATGGGGCTTGAACTCGAAGCACACAGCACGCAAATGAAGCTGTCGAAGCTGGCGTTGATCGGCAGCGAGGTCGGCGAGGCGGTTCGCGCCGTGCAACACGGCGACAACGCGGGACTGGCTGAGGAACTGGCCGACATCTGCATCCGCGTGTTTGATATGTGCGGCTGGCTGGGCATCGAATTGGGCAATGAGATCATCCGGAAGATGGAGATCAACCGGGCTCGGCCGTACATGCACGGCAAAAAGGCTTGACAAATACTTCCGAATGGCTTCCGTTTGGCTTCCTTGACAGTTCCGGAAACCTATGGTATGATTTCTACAGTGAATTCGCGCGCCTGAAAGAGGGCGCGCGTTTTCTGTATGTCCTGCCTGAATCCGATCATAGCAAATAACCGGGGAAGGAGGTTATATCGGCTCCGCGGCGCTCCTTACGCGGAGGTTATCAACGCGAACATCGCCAGGTTCGCATGACCGATCTTAAGGAGGATTCACATGTTATCCACAATAACACAACGGTTCAAATCAAACCCCACGCTGTATTACGCGCTCTCCATCTGCGCGACCTGGGCCGGCATCGGCTCATTGATGAACGGCGTCACCATGACGCAGACGTACGGCATCATCCCGTCCCTAATCTGGGTGTTCGGAAACGTCGTGGCCTGCATCCTGTTCGGCGCTGTGGCCCTGAAGATCCCGAAGGTTCGGGAAGTGTTCGGCTCGAAGATCATGAAATGGATCTGCGGCCTGATGTGCGTCTTCCAAGCATGGCTGAGTATGAACGGCACACAGACCATATTCGCCGACACGCCGATGGGCGAAAACTTCGGAATGATCATCGCCTACGTCATGGCGGCCGTTTTCCTGCTGATCCTGCTGAAGTACGGCATGATCCGAAACGTACTGACAGACGGCTTCGGCTGGATCATCGTCTATCTGCTGGCACTGGCCGTCACCATAGCAGCCATGATTCATTCACGCAGCAGCTACAACGCCATCCCAATGGTAGCCGACGCGGACAGCATGAAGACCGGCATCTGGAAAGCGATCCTGCTGCTTCCGGGACCGTTCACATATCCGTACTTTTTCGAGATACTCAACTACAATGACGCGAACGAAGACGGCACCCGCACCGTGAACGTCAAAAGGGCGTTCACACTGGGCGGCGTGTTCTTCGGCGTCTATATGGCGATCATCTTCCTTCTGGCTTGGGCGCAATTCACGCCGGCGCTAAACATCATCAAGGCGTTTCTGATCACGATCATCGGCGCCTCTACCCTGTCCTCCTCCATGTACAGCATCTATATCGCCTTCGGGAAAAAGGTCGGGCTGGCAATCAACGCCGGTCTGATTCTTTTCTGGGCCGTGCTGATTCCGCTGGGCGTCATGGGCATGTGGACGCTGATGGCCTCGGTGCGCATCTACTTCGTCGGCGCGGGCATCCTGTTCGCCATCGGCTGGAACCTGTGGGAGAAACGGAAGAAGGTGGCCTCGTGAAAAAGGTCATCGGCTCAAAGCACCGTACAGCCAATGGAGAGTGGCTCGACGCCCTGGCCAATATAGAATCTCTGGTGACGCCGGAAGAGGTTGGAGCCTTCGCGGAGACGGCGACAGAGCGAATCCGCAGCGCTGCGCGCGGCCGGCATGCCGCTTACGCGTGGTCTGGAGGCAAGGACAGCATCGTCCTCGCAGATCTGTGCGAAAAGGCCGGCGTCCACGAAGGCTACTTCGCCTACTGCGACCTGGACTACCCGGCGTTCATTCGCTGGTGCGAGGCCAACAAACCGGAAGGCGTGAAGATGATGCACACCGGCTACGGCCTCGATCTGCTGGTTGAGCACCCTGAGCTGATCTTCGCCCGCGGCATGATCGGCCAGCGGTGGCACCAGATCAGCCAGCGCCGCCCATTCGCCCGCATGTTCTTCGACAACAATCTGGATGTGCTGCTGGTGGGACACCGCACAATCGACGGGAACGTCTGCGGCGATGAGTTCACCATCAAGAAGAACACCGGCGAGACGCGCTTCGCGCCGATCGCGGACTGGCCGCATGAAATTCTGCTGGGCTACATCCACTATCACCGTCTCGCCCTTCCGCCGATCTATGGCTGGAAGGACGGTTTCATCCAGGGCACGCACGCATGGCCGGAACGCGATTACTGCGACAGCCTGGAACAGGGATACCGGGAAGTCTACGAGATCGATCCCTCGATCATCGTCGACGCGGCCCGGAAGATTCCCAGCGCCGCCGCCTTCCTGAGGGAGGTGCGCGCATGAGAATCACAATCATTCCCATCGATCAGCTGAAGCGGCCGAAGATCAATATCCGGCATCATCCGAAGAAGCAGATCGACGAGATGATGCGCAGCCTGACCATGTTCGGGCAGACGCGTCCCATGGTGCTGGACGATGAATACACCGTCCTGGTCGGCAACGGCATGCTGACGGCCATGGAGGAACTCGGCTGGAAAGAAGCCGAGTGCTACGTCTACGAGGGGCTTACCGAAGCGCGGAAGAAAAAGCTGATGCTGGCCGACAACCGCGTATACGATCTGGGCCTGACCGACATGGACGCCTTCGACGCCATCCTGCAGGAACTGGCCGGAGACACCGACATCCCCGGATGGGACGAGGCGCTGCTGAAAACACTTACGGCTTCCATGACGGAGGCCGATGATATAATATCGAACTACGGCGTATTCGAACCGCAGGATATCGACGCTCTGGCCCGCAGGGAACGGAGCGACTATGCTTCCCCTGCCGCTGCACCGGACGCGGCCTACAGCCCTGTTGCAACGCCTCCTGCGACGCCTCAGAGCGCGGCACCGGTGCAAGACGAAGCACAGCAGCAACAGCGATTCATTATCTGCCCGAAGTGCGGAGAGAAGATCCTGCTGGGAGGTGTGTGACATGCCTTTCAGACGGATTGAAGGATCAATCGACGTGCTGGCCGCGGCAAAGCAGCGCATCCGAAACGCCTTTGCCAACGGATGCAAAATCTACCTGAGCTTCTCGTGCGGCAAGGACAGCCTGTGCATGTCGTCGATCACCTACGACCTGATCAAGGCCGGCGAGATCGACCCGAAACAGCTCACGGTGATCTTCATCGACGAAGAGGGCCTGTATCCATCCATGGTAGACGCGGCCATGCGCTGGCGGAAGAAATTCATTTCCGCTGGCGCCGCTTTTATCTGGTTCTGCCTGCCGTTCAAACAGGTGTCAGTGATCGATCACCTGTCAAGCACGGAAAGCTGGATCACCTGGGAGCCTGGCAAAGAGGATATCTGGATGCGGCAGCCTCCGCCCTTCGCGGTGATGCACAGCCCGTACCTCGAATACCCGGGCCAGATGAATTACCAGACCTTCTGCCAGATCGCCTTCGCGGACGGGATCCAGATGGTCGGGCTCAGAACGTCGGAATCGATCACACGCCTTTCCTGCGTCGCGCATATGGACACCAGCAAGCTCGGCAACTGCTTCTATCCGATCTACGACTGGAAGGATAACGACGTCTGGCTGTACATCAAGGAGCGTCATCTCGAATTCCCTGACATCTACATGAGGCTGTACGAGGCGGGCGTGAAAAAGAACCAGCTTCGCCTGTGCTGCTTCTTCGGGGACATGAGCACGCAAGGCTTGCGCTGGGTCGCGGAAACGGATCACGATCTGTGGAAGCGCATCGAGCGCAGGGAACCGAACGCATACCTGGCCCTGCTGTACTGGGACAGCGAGATGTTCAGGCGCTCCACCGAGAAGCGGCAGGAGCTCGAAGCGGACGCGAACCAGAAGGACTACCGCCGTCTTCTGGAGCAGCTGCTTTTCACGCCCAACGATCTGATTCCTCCTGACACGCGGCAGGGGCTCAAACACTGGCGCACGCTGTACAAGAAGACCTTCGGCATTGCGACCAACGAGCATTACCGGCGCATGTACGAAGCCCTTCTGTACGGCGATCCCAAAAAGCGCGTGCTCAGGATCATGTGGAACAACATCTTCCGCGATTACAGGATCAGCATCGAAGAGGCTGCCGCGAAGGAAGGTGCCGCGCATGGCTGATATTGATCTGTTCGCGCCGCTTTCCACGCTGCAGTGGGTTGACCGGGATAAGCTGCACGCAAACGATTACAACCCAAACCGCGTGAGTGAAGACAACCTGGAATTGCTGACGCAGTCCATCCTGTCGAACGGCTGGACGCTGCCGATCGTCTGCCGGCCGGATTACACCATCATCGACGGATTTCACCGCTGGACGGTCGCCGGGCGCGAACCGCTGAAATCAAAGCTCGGAGGCAAGGTGCCCGTGGTGATCGTCGACCATCACGGCGACGACAGCGCGGACGTCTACGGTACGATCACGCACAACCGGGCCCGCGGCACTCACCTGCTGGAACCGATGAAAGCCATCGTGAAGCGCCTGCTGGACGAGGGCAAATCAATCCCGGAGATCGGAAGGCAGCTCGGCATGCGCCCGGAAGAGATATTCCGCCTCTCCGGCTTCACGCGCGAGGAATTCCTGAACCTGATGACGGACGGCGTAACCGGCTACAGCAGAGCTGTCATATACCGTCATGTTTAACGTCTATGCGCTGGGCGAGCCCGAAACGGCTCTCCCGGCGCTTTCCATTAAACCCTATGGGGAAACAGTCTTTGCCGGTGCATCTAGCGTGAGACCCGTTGCAACTGGCCTGATGGCCAATCAATAACGAATGAGGTGGTGATGTGGCGCAGACACGCGACGGCCCGAATTGGAAGAAGATAAAAGCAGAGTATATCCGAGGCGGCATCTCCCAGCAGAAACTCGCTGATAAGTATGGCGTTTCCCTGTCAACCATCGAGCGCCGGGCACAATTGGAAAAGTGGACGGAACTCCGCAAGGCGCGTGAAGGGAAAGCAGCTGAAAAGCTGGTGGAAAAAACCGCCGATATTCAAGCCGACACAGCAGCCCGCCTACTGCAGATGCAAAGTCGGGCCGCACTGGCGGTATACGAGAAGCTTCTTCAAAACATACAGAATTATCCCGATGGCGTCGGCACAAAGACCGTGCGCGAAACAGTAGAAGTCAAGAAGATCAAAGTGAACGGCGTGGAACGCGACGTTCCACTGCATTCCACATTCACCAATGACCTGGAATCTATCGCGCGATCCATGGCCGCCTTGGCAAGGATGCTCGGCATCGACGCCGCGTCGAAGCACGCCCAGGAACGCTTTGACTTCCAGAAGAAGCAGGGCGGCGGAGACGAGGACATCGACACCTTCAACGACCGCATGGTGTCTTTGGCTGAGCTGATCCGGCATCCGCTCCCCGACAGAACCATGGAGGACGTGGAGACCGCAGCGTCCACCGAACAGACGGCAGGTGATTCCAATGGCTGAGTACGCGCCGCTTACGGCGAAACAGTGCCAGTACATAGAACGCTCCGACCGCTGCTGGCTGAACGTGGCGGAAGGTGGAAAGCGCGCCGGCAAAAACGTCATCAACCTCATCGCCTGGGCCGCCTGCTTAGAGGATCATCCTGACAAACTGCACCTGGCCGCAGGCGTTTCCATTTCAGCCGCAAAACTGAACATCATCGACAGCGACGGCTTCGGCCTCAAATGGATCTTCAAGGGCCGGTGCCGCGAAGGCCAGTACGAAGACCGCGACGCGCTTTTCATCCGCACGCGGACAGGCGAGAAGATCGTCCTCATCAGTGGCGGCGGCGACAAGCTGTCAGCGGCGAAGATCAAAGGGCAGACGTACGGTAGTGTCTACGTAACCGAAGCGAACGAGTGTCACCCGGACTTCATCAAGGAAGTGTTCACCAGAACACTGTCCAGCCATAACCGGAAGATCTTCTTCGACCTGAACCCTATGCCGCCGAGCCACTGGTTCTATCAGGAAATACTGGACTTCTATGACCGGGAAGCGGCCGCGGGAACCGTCACCGGCTACAATTACGAGCACTTCACGGTGCTCGACAATCTGTCCATCTCTACGGAGAAGCTGCAAACGCTGCTGAAGACCTATGACAAGGGGAGCATCTGGTACTCGCGGGACATCCTCGGCCTGCGCACCTCCGCCAGCGGCCGCATATACGGCGCATACCACTACGACGACGTGGCCGTCACGCGGGAATGGTTGAGACAGCAGCAGTTTGTCGAGCTGACCGTAGGCGTTGACGTCGGCGGCACAGACGCGACGGCTGCCACACTGACTGGCCTCACGCGCGGATACAAGACGCTCTGTCATATCGACGGATATTATCACAAGCAGGGCATGAACGACAAGATGGACGAGGCTACCTACGCGCTGGAAATCGTGCGCTGGCTGATGCCGTGGACAACGGTCTATCCGTTCATCGGCACGATCTACGTGGACAGCGCGGCAAAGCTGTTCGTCCGGGCGCTGAAGAACGCTCTGGACGCCGCGCGCCTGAGCAAGTTCGCCGTGCGCAGCACCGACAAATCGGACGGAATCCTGCCTCGCATCGAACTGGCCGAGACGCTGTTTGTCCAGGGGCGATACAAAATCTGCGAGAACATGACGAAATGGCATGAGGCGTACCAGATGGCGACATGGGTGCCGGAGGAATACGCCAAGGGCGAGTGGGTGCGGCTGGACGACGGCAGTTACCCTATCGACTGCCTGGACAGCGCGGAGTATTCGTTCTACCCGCTGATGAGATATTTGATCTGAGGCAGGGATGTTCTGTGAATCCACCATGTTATGGATGTATGCGACTGGTAGTTGGCTGCCACGCGAAGTGTGAGGAGTACATCGCTTACGCGAAGTGGCGCAGCGAATCGAATGAGCGTGCGAGCAAGGCCAAGAGAATTGAGAAAGGGTTTTACAACGCCGCGACGAGGCGAAGGAAGAAAGAAAGGTGAACACCAATGGCGAAGGCTATTTCGGCGTTTCTCTCGCCTCATCAGGCGTGGAAAGCGCTTCTTGATTATCGTGAAAAGTATTACAGACAATACGCCGCACTCTATAGCGGCGATTTCTTTTCCCTGGTGAATACGGCATCCACTGGCTCCTTCTGGAACCGAAACGGAAAATGCCGGATTCATGTGCCGATTGCCGCGGACATCGCCGCCACCAGCGCGGACCTGCTGTTCTCGGAGGCGCCTCGCCTGACCTGCTATGATGAGAAAACGGAAAGCGACTGCGATAAACACCAACAGCGGTTGGAAAAGCTCATCACCGAAAACAACGTGCACAGCCTGCTCAACGAGGCGGCGGAATCCTGTGCGGTGCTGGGCGATGTATACCTGAAGCTGAACTGGCGCCGCGATCTGGATCATCCCATCCTCACCATTACGCAGGGTGACGCCGCATGGCCGGAATACAGACTGGGACAACTCATGTGTATCCATTTCTTTTCCGTCCTGCGCGACGACACAGTGACGGGAGGCAGTGCCGTCATTCGCATCTACGAGCGGTATGAACGCGGCAAAATCCAAATGGCCGTCTTTACAGGCAACGGTGATTCCCTGGGGAATCTGGCTCCGGCAAGCGCACTCAAAGGACTCGGATTCTCTCCGGAAATCAAAGCGCCGGTGCAGGACATGCTCTCCGTCCATATTCCAAACATCAGGCCCAATCGCCTCGATCGCTCGTCGCAGCATGGTCGAAGCGACTTCGACGGCCTGCGCGGCATGATGGATTCTCTGGATGAGACATATTCGAGCTGGATGAGAGACATTCGCCTCGCAAAGGCCCGTTTGATCGTCCCCGGCGAATACCTGCGGCGCAAGAACAAGGACATGTTCGATGGCAATTCGTACACCTACGAATTCGATGAAGATGTGGAGACACTCGTCGCCCTGGATATTGATCCTCAGCATGATAACGGCAATCCCATCACGCCCAGCCAGTTCGAGATTCGATCCGCGGAACACGCGGCCACGGCTGCCGATCTCATTCGCAATATCGTATCCGAAGCAGGATATGCCCCGCAGACCTTCGGCCTGAACATCGAGGGGCTGGCGCAGAGCGGAACAGCGCTGCGCATCCGGGAGAAAAAGTCCTACAACACGCGGGGGAAGAAGATCGCCTATTGGCGGGCAGGCCTCGAAAAAATCATGACCTCCATGATCCATCTGGACGCCGCCCTCTACCCTAGAGCCGGTAGCGATGCGAAGCATGATGTCAAGGTGCATTTCGCTGACAACATGGCCAATGATCTCTCAACCACGTCTTCTGCGGTAAACCTGCTGCACAGCGCCGTGGCTGCTTCAACGGAGGTCAAGGTTGCCATGCTGCATCCGGACTGGTCCAAGAAGCAGGTGGCAGAAGAAGTTGCCAAGATCATGAGGGAAAACGGCATTTCTACCGGCGCTGCCAATACGCTCGATGGCGATTATCACGATGATGGTAATCCTCCGAATAAGGGAAAGGACCAGAAAGAAATCGAATAACGGGAGGCGTGAACGGTGGCTGGTTATGGCTACAATACAGGGCTCGACGGCCATCGGGTATCACCGCTGACCGAACAGGAAATCCAGGATATCGCCGAAGGACTTGCCACCATATACGACCGCGCTCAGACGCGCATGCTGGAAACTGTAGCGAACAAGGTGAGCAGAGGTATCACCCGATATGGCTGGGCGGAAAAGAAAGCCAGCGAAGTGAGCGCAGCGAAGGCTCAGATTGAGCGCGATCTGGCCGATGCCAGAAAAGAACGGCAGAGTCTCCTTGATGGATTGGCCGACAGAGCGGCGATGACTGGCAGTCAGAAATTCCACAGCGACATGCAGGCCATGCTGGGCAGTACCGCGCACATCAGCCCGAACAGCCAGAAGGCAGCCTACATCCTGGCTGATTTGAACAACAGCCTGAACGCGGCAGAGCGCCGCATCCTCCGTCAATTCGAGGATCGATACGCGGACGTGATCGGCGCGGTGTCGTCTGAAATGGCGACGGGCGTCATGACGGCGCGGCAGGCGGTCGGCGAAGCGCTTCGGATGTTCGCCGACCAGGGCATCACCGGATTCATCGACCGAGGTGGGCACCACTGGACACTGGAGAATTACGCGGAGATGGCGACGCTGACGGCCATCGAGCGGGCCACGCTGTCCAGCTATGTCGACACAATGCAGTCCTACGGATTCGATCTGGCAGTCATTGACGGTCACGCCGGCTCATGCCCCATATGCACGGCATGGGAAGGCGTGATCGTTTCCGTATCCGGCGAGAACAGCGACTATCCCTCGTTGACTGAAGCCGAAGATGAAGGTGTTTTCCATCCGAGATGTGTTCACGGCATTACCACGTATTACCCTGGCATATCCCATGCGCCGGCCGGTGGCTTCCGTGATTCCCCGCGGGAAATTCAACCGCCCAGTCAAGAGTATACCGCGCGGAGTCAGCAACGGTACATGGAGCGGCAGATCAGGAAGTACAAGGATCGGGCCATCGTGGCTCAGACAGCGCAGCAGAAGATGATGGCGCAAAACAAGGTCAAAGAGTGGACGCAAGCCCTTGATGATCTGATCGACAGCCAGCCGAAGACCAATTACATGTACCGGCATCGTGCCAGAGAGAAAAGCGAATTCGGAAGGCACTTCACAGACATATCTGCTCTATATGCCAAAGAATCCACGCCTGGAGTTGGTTCCATATCAAGCGACCCAGGCTATTCTGATCCTTCCAAAGGGCATGAAACAAGAATTGCTGATCAGCTTGTGCGTGCGATAGGTGGGGATATTAGGCATGTCAACAATGTTGGGATGGTTACGAAACCAGATATTGTGTGGCATGAGAAGAACTGGGAAATAAAGAGTTCATCATCGTCAACATCGATCGATACCCAGACCAGAAAAGGGCTTGAACAAATCGCCACTTATCATGGGAATTTGATCATTGACAACACAGGAACAGATTTTGACCGCTATCAGGATATCGTTCTGAGGCGAATTGAAAGATCGGCAAAAGAAGACTGTGATGTCGTCATATTCCACAATGGCGAATATGTGAAAGCGTTGGGATATAAAAAAAGATGAAGTTCACATCTTCAAACCAATGGGTAATCAGGTGCAAACTCATCTTTATTTATTATATTACCACATAGCCACTTTTATGTCAACCCATTCTGTCGAGATATTCACAAACGACCCGCGAAAGGGGGTGATCGCTATGGCGGCAAAGGCGGCAAAAAAGATCGAGCTGACGGTCAAACAGGCCGAAGACCTGCTGACGGTGTATACCAACATCGAGGCGGCCGACGCACATTTCAAAACCTGTCAGGCCGATCTGTTCCGCAACTTCACCAGGGACACAATCAAAGCCAAGGACATCGAAAGCGCATATGCCACGCTGCGGCAGCAGATTGAGGCAGCGCAGGAAGGAGAAACCAATGTACGCTAAGCAGAATAGCAGCCGCTCCACTAGGACCGTGCTCTGCGATGGAAATGGCCGCGAAGTCGTGGCCTTCAACGCCACCTTCACCCAGCGCAATGTCAATTTGATGGTGGACGTGATCGACCAGGAGGGCTACATGGCGAACGCCGCAGACGTTCAGGAGGCCATGGTGGAATTCCTTCATGACCTGAACCTGGCCCTCTCCGACGCTTCTCTGCCGATGATCCTCTCTGAGGCAAAGGCGAAGTAACAAACCACCATACGCACATCAAGGGTTGTCGCATCATGCGGCAGCCCTTCTTGTTTTGCCTGCCTCTGAGGTTCTCAGGGGTCTGCCAAGCGGGAGAGAGCCCGCCAACAACTCAAAGCAGAAACAACGATTACAAGGAGGAAAACTCATGGACCTTACGTTTTTGAAGCCCTTTCTCGGTGACGATCTCTATTCCCAGGTGGAAGCCAAACTCCAGAATGCAACCGGCCTGACGCTGGCGAATATCGCGGACGGCTCCTACATTCCCAAGAACAAGTTCGACACCGAGCGCAACACCGTGAAAGCCCTCACCACCCAGGTCAATGACCTGACCACACAGCTTGCCGCGGCGAAAGCTGCCGGTGGAAATGTGGATGCCCTGAATGCTCAGATCACGCAGCTGCAGGCCGACATCACCGAGCGTGACAACAAGATCGCGGCCATTCACAAAGATTACCGCATCAAGGAAGATCTGCGCGGGATGCACTTCAAGGATGTGAACGTGATCGTGCCTCTGCTGCAGCAGGACAAGATCACCGAACAGGATGGTAAACTCATCGGCCTGTCTGAGCAAGCTGAAGCGATTAAGAAATCGTATCCATACCTCGCTGATGACGATCAGGGCGGAAACGGCGGCTTTGACGGATCTCAGAACATCGGCGGCTCCGGTGGCAGCGGCAACAGCGCCGTCAACGCGGCCATTCGCGCTGCTGCCGGCAGAAGCGTGTAAAACCCATTCGACCCAACTGCGGAAAGGAAAGTGATTCTATATGGCAATCATCGATCGTACCGGCGCTGAAGTCCTCATCCCCGAGGAGAAGTCCAGGGAAATCCTGCAGTCTGTGCCGGAAAGCTCCATCGCCATGCGGCTGATGCGCAGGCTCCCGAACATGAGCTCCAAGACCCGGTCTATCCCTGTTCTCGGCTCCCTGCCCATGGCCTACTTCGTTGACGGCGACACCGGCTTCAAGAAGACCACCAGCATGGCCTGGGAGAATGTCCGCCTGTACGCCGAGGAAATCGCCTGCATCGTGCCGATCCCCGAGAACGTGCTCGATGACAGCGAGTACGACATCTGGGCCAACGTGAAGCCTCGCATTGACGAAGGCATCGGCGCCGCGTGGGACAAGGCCGTGTTCTTCGGCGAGAACAAGCCGGCCAACTTCCCCGCTGGCATCGTCAACGGCGCTATCGCCGCTGGCAACTACCTGCTGCACGTCAACGGCGCAAGCCTCTATCAGGAACTGCTGGGCGAGAACGGTCTGGCAGCCCTTATCGAGGAAGACGGCTATGTGCCCAGCGCATATGTCGGCGCGATCAAGATGCGCTCCATGCTGCGCGGCGCTGTCGACAACAACGGTCTGCCGATCTTCGGCCGCGCCGCCTACCGCGACGGCGTCCAGGGCAAGGGCTCCTACGAGCTGGACGGCGCCGAGGCCATGTTCCCCAAGAGCGAGATCATGGATCCCGAAGAAGTGCTGCTTCTGGGCGGCGAATGGAATCAGGCCGTGTGGGCGATCCGCACCGACATCTCCACCAAGCTCCTGACCGAAGCGGTCATTCAGGACCCCTCCACCAAGGAGATCGTATACAACCTGGCGCAGCAGGACATGGTTGCGCTCCGCGTGACCTTCCGCGCCGGTTGGGCTCTCCCCAACCCCATCAACCGCGTCAACCCCACCGCGGAAACCCGCTACCCGTTCGCCGTGCTGCGGCCCTCGTCTCTGACGGCCATTGAATCGGCGCAGTACAGCGTGACCGCTCCGGCGAAGAATGGCACGCCTCAGGCGACCCACGACGGCGGCACCGGCTACACCGCGGCCATCGCGTGGAGCCCCGCGGACGGTACCTTCGGCGCGAGCAAGGTCTACACCGCCACCGTCACCCTGACCGCCGCGGACGGCTACGCCTTCGCCAACAATTTCTCGGCGGCTGACATCGTCGGCCTGCCCGCGACCACCGGCGACGGCCACACCGCGCAGACCGTGAACGTGGTCAACAACGGCGACACCGTGGTTATCACGGTCAAGTACGTTGCGACCGGCGCCTGATGACCATATGGGCTGCTCCATTCCGGGGCAGCCCTGTTTTTCTGATTGGAGCGTGATTTGACATGCCTGATATCCACAGAACATTTGATGCTCCAACCGCTGACGAAATCGCCGCCATGGAACCGAGGGTCAAAGCCTACATCTTCCCATCCATCCCCCGCATGGACTACGAAATCGAGGCGTTCAATCGAGCCGTGATCTTCCAGATCAACCACGAAAAGACAATCGCGGCCTCAACGGGCGATCAGCCATTGCCGGACGGCACGAAGTCCTTTGAGATTGGAGATTTCTCCATGACGTTTGAGGATGGGTCTTTTTCAGGTAAGCTCAACCGGCGCACGATCTGCCCAACGGCTTACGGCATCCTGCTGGAAGCCGGGCTGCTCTACAAGGGCGTGGAAGGGAGGCTCCGGTAATGAGCCTGATCGAGGCGTTTTTCACGCAGACAGCTGACATCAAACCGTTCGTGCGACAGGGAGCCGGCGAAGCCGTCTATGGGCCTATTGCAACACGCTCCTGCCGCATTGAAATGGGCGCCCATATGATGACTACCTACAAACATCCAGACGGCCAGATCGACCATGTAGAGGCCAGAGCGAAGATGTTCTGTGTCGGTGAGAAAATCCCTGCGGACAGCATCGTGACCTATGACGGCGAGGACTACACTGTGCTCGACTGCAAAGTCATGCGTGGCTTTGGCTTCTCTCATCTGGAGGTGTATCTGATGTGAGCAAGGGGATGAAAATCAAGGTCAACCTGGACAAAGCGCTCATCAAGAACACCGTAAAGCGCGGAAGCAAACGGGCCACATGGATGGGGCTGGATCACCTGGCGACGGTGAGCAAGCAGCAGGTTCCTCTTGACCAAGGGCCACTGAAAAACTCTTGCTATGTTGACGTCAACGATGACGGCAGCCAGGGAACAGTCAGCTATGACACTCCGTATGCTATTCCGCAGCACGAGAAGACTTGGTTTCAGCATCAGCGCGGCCGCAAGGCAAAATACCTTGAAGACCCTTGCAACGACCCCACGGTCCAACATGAAATGGCCGACTTGTCGAAGAAGGGTTTCGAAGGCACTATGTGAGGTGACGCGGCATGAATCTCATTGAGCAGGTGGCTCGCCACCTCGAATTTTGCGGTTTCGGCACGGTTGCCGACTCAGAGACGGAAGGTGACATCTTCTGGGGCCACATGCCGGACAAGCCCGACGAGTGCGTGTGCGTGTTGTCCACCGACAGCTCATATGCCGGAAGCACGGATGGAGCGCGCGTACAGATCATCACACGCGGTAATAGCACCAAATATCCCTATGAGCTTTCTCAGGCAATCGCAGAAGAATTGGCCGATTTCGAAGGATTTCTGGCAGGTGATGGCGCTGGAGCGAGTATCAAGATCATGAATGCATCACAAGGTCTCGGCGCAGACGGCGTGCGACGCGAACTGTACAGCACCAATATCCGCGTGAAATATTGTGACTACTGACAATCTGATTGGAGGAATGACCAATGGCGAAAGGACGCAAGCGCGGATGCCCGGTAAACATCCGCAACTGGCTCATCGAGATTCTCGACCATGCCAATAATGAGTATGTGCGCATCTATGGCCTGACCAGCATGGAGCGCTCCAATGACAGTGATACCGAGGACGGCTCCAATGAGACTGACGTCTATGAGGAGCCGTTCGTTACCAAGCGCAGCGGCAAGCTGACGCTGGAAGGCAAGCCTGTCGTGGTCGAATCAACTGGCGAAGTTGATCCAGGCCAGGAGTTGCTGAACGACTATGCTACTCGCTCCGGTTGTGATGGCGATGCGACCATCCGGATTACCGACCCTTACGGTCATGCAAGGCTGGCTGATTACATCGTCACCAGCAATGAGGAGAGCAGCGATGCAGATGGTGACGAAGTCTCCTGGGATCTGGAGCAGGTCGGCGAGGCCGAGAATCTGCCCTATGTCCACATTTCCAGCATCGACCTGAAGGATGGCTCGACCTCTCTGTCCGGTGCGCTGAGCCTGACTGTGGGCGGCGCTGCCAAGATCGTCACTGTGGACTTTACGCCCGACACATCGAGCAACAAGCGCTTCCGTGTGACCAACACCAAGCGCTCGATCTGCTCCGTGGGCAACATCACCGAGACGGGCTTCACCGTCACGCCCATTGCGGCCGGCACCAGCACCATCACCGTGACCACGGTTGAGGGAGCGAAGGTCGCCACGCTGTCCGTGACTGTCTCGGCCGGCGCCTGATCAAGCTGACCACGCCTTGTGCCTGTGCGAATCCCGTGCAGGTGCAAGGCTTTTTTGTACTATAAGCGATTATATCAAGGAGGATGAACATGGAACACAAAGTTCTTGACTTCGACCTTTTCATGCGCGAGAAAAATCGCGAGACCATCACGGTCAAGATTTACGGCGAGGATTATGAAATCCCCATGCAAACCCCTGCCATTGTGCCGGTGACGATGGCGCGTGCCGAGATGAGCCCTGATCCTGCTCAGAGTACAATGATGATCATGAAAGCCGCCGACGCCATGCTCGGTGCGGAGACGGTGGATAAACTTTGCCGCCATGGCATGAGCGCCTATGACCTGTCTCAGCTCGTACAGAAGTTGTTCCATGAGTTCAACATGGAGGAAGAAAACGAGGCGCAGGATATGTCCGACGAGGACAGCCGCGTCGTTGTCGGCGGTAAGCGCGAAAAAAAGTGAGCATGCTGCTCATCTGGGACGCGATAGAAGCCGACTTCCTGCGGGATTATCGCATTGACCTGATCGAGCAGCTTGACCATATGACATGGCGGCACTTCCTCGCGCTGCTTAACAACCTGTCCCCGCAAGGAGCTGTAGCGGTGAGAATACGCGCGGAGCTTGAAAGCGGCGAACATAATACCGCGATGGACGACGAAGCGGCGGCCAACGCCTTCTTTGCATCCGTCGCTTCTGTGTGAATGGAGGTGCGGCATGGCACTCAAAGTCGGCGAGCTGTATGCCTCGTTTGGAATTGATTCCAAGGGTATCAGCAAGGATATATCGAGCATTGAAAAGCAGTGCACAAGCATTGGCAAGGGCCTCGCCATCACCGGCGCGGCCCTTACTGCATCTGTGACAAAGCCGGTCGTCAGCGCTGCTAAGGACATCATCAAGACCGGCTCCAATTTCGGCTATCAAATGTCACGAGTCAAGTCCATATCCGGCGCGACAGAGGATGAATTCAAAGAACTACGTGCGGAAGCGCTCAGGATGGCGGCTGGAACGTCCTTCACTGCCCAGCAGACCGGCGAGGCGCTGGAATACATGGGCATGGCTGGTTGGGAAGCAGATAAGATGATCGCTGGCTTGCCCGCCATCCTCGACCTGGCTGCGGCTTCCGGCGAAGACCTGGGTACTGTATCTGACATCGTAACGGACGCCTTAACCGCGTTCGGTCTGAAAGCAGAGGATGCGAGCCGGTTTGCCGACATCCTGGCAGCCACGTCCACCAGCGCGAACACCAACGTGAGCATGATGGGCGAATCGTTCAAGTACATCGCGCCACTGGCTGGATCAATGGGGTACTCCATCGACGATATGGCCGTGGCGCTGGGCCTCATGGCAAATGCCGGAATCAAGGGAACCATGGCCGGTACATCTCTGCGCAACATCATTCAGAACATGCAGAAGCCGACCAAGGATCAGGCAGAGGCTATGAAGACGCTGGGGCTTTCGCTGTATGACGCGAAAGGCGGCGCAAAGAGCTTCTCGAAGATCATGAAGGAGATGCGCCAGGCCGCACGTAAGGCCGGCATCGACACGACCAAGCTACACGACACTGTTAAGGAATATGACAAGCAGCTCGCGGCTGGCACGCTCACACAAGATGAATACGACGCCAAACTGAGTGAATTGACCGAGGGCAGCGAAGGCTTCATGAAGGCCGTTTCCGAGCTGGCAGGCGCGCGTGGTCTGTCCGGCATGCTGGCGATCATGAACGCCTCCGATGAAGATTTCGATAAGCTGGTTGAGAATATCCGCAATTCGGAAGGTGCGGCCCAGAGCATGGCGGACATGATGCTGGATAACCTCTACGGCGACATGGTCAGATTCGATTCCGCGCTGGACGTGACAAAGGTTGGATTGTCCGATCTGCTCAGTGATGGCCTCAGGCCAATCGTTAGGCAGGCGACAGATTATGTAAACGCCTTCAATGACATGGATGAGAGCACGAAGCTCCTGACCATGAAAATGGCTGGCCTTGCCGCGGCCGCTGGCCCTGCTATGGCCGCCGTGGGCGGTTTGATTGCTGGCCTGCCGAAGGTTGCCCCCGCGCTGAAAGCCATTATTTCCCCGGCTGGTATTGCGGCTGGTTCCTTAGCCTTGTTCGCCATCGCCGCCGTGGATGCTGACAACAAGGTCGGGCAGGCGTTTGAGGGCTTCGCCGAAAAGGCCGCCGCGAGCCTTGAAAGCTCTCAGGCCGATATTGAGAGCTACATCAGCACCGTTTCCGACCGCATCCCGGCCCTGGCCGCTTCCATCACGAGCGGCTTTGGGAAATTGGTTCCGGCCGTTGTTGGTGTGGCTGGGAGTATCGTGTCCAGTTTCATCAAGGTTGTGTCCGATAATGCGAACGATGTTTCCCAGATCGGTGTGACGCTGGTCACAGGGCTGGTAAACAGCATCGCAACTGAGATTGAAAAGCACGACATGATCGCTGAGACTGCGACGATGCTGACCAATCTTTCCATAGCGTTCATCAAAAACACGCCGAAAATCTTCAACGCCGGCATTCGCCTCGGTTCTGCGATCATTCGCGGAATCAAGAACACCAACTGGGGACAGCTGGCGGTCGATCTCGGAAACGCCATTGTTGAGGCAGCCGGGGGAGTTGATCTTCCAGCGCTGGAAGGACTGGCGACGGATATCGTCGATGCTATCAGTGCAGGCATGAATACGAAAAACTTTCAGGGAATCAGAACCTTTATCGGTGGTTTGGCTCAGAAAATCGCAGATTTCGACTGGAATGAGGTTGCTGATAATGGGAAGAAAATAGCGACTGACCTCATTACCGCCATCGGGAATGGCATAACAACAGCCGGAGATAATGCCAGAACGATTATTGAGGCAATCGGGAATATCCTGACAGGTAATTTTGGAACGTCATTCATTCCGGCTGCAACAAAGATTGCGATCAGTGTCATTCAGGGCATCGCCGATCAGATACCGAAACTGGTCAGAACAGCCGGGAAGATCATCACCTCGTTGGGTGATCTGATCAAAGATATTCCGTGGTCAGAAGCCGGAACAGCTGTTGGTGAAATCGCGACATCGCTTGTGGATGAGCTTGTCAAAACGATCAATTCTGAAGACTTCGACGTTGCCGGCATCATTACCGGCCTGGGTGACGCACTAATTGCGGCAGCGACCGGGCTGGCCACGGCCGCAGGCTCTCTTATAACCAAGTTGGTTGAATACCTCACCAATGAAGAGAATCTGAAAAGCATAGGCGATGCGGCTGACAAGGTGTTGTCTGGATTTGCCAAGGGTATTGCAGACGTCATCCCCGGCTTTGGTGAAAATGCTGAAATCATCAAGGCGGCTATTGAGGGCATCGGCGTGTCTCTTCTCGTGCTGAAAGGTGCAGCCATGGTGTCCAATATAGCCTCGATTATTTCTGGAATCGGAACGTCGTTTGGTGGACTGCTTGGAGCAATAAACCCTGTTGGCCTCGCTATTTCACTTGTTGCATCAACAATACTGTATTTCTGGAATACGAGTGAAGAGTTTCGAGATGCGATTATCGCAATATGGGAAGGCATTAAATCAGGCATAAAGGACAGCATTGAAGGAATCACAGGTTTCTTTAAAGACCTAGCCGAGGCCACTAAGACAGCGATCGCTTTCCTCAAAGACCCAAACGGCATGTGGGATCAGATGCAAGCACAGATGAATGGGAATATGACATATAATCCCAATATTGTGTTTAATCCGAATTTTATTGTACCAGCTGACGATGAAGCATTTGACAATAAAATGAATGATGTTCTTGCCAGTATGTTCTCAGAGAATGGTAAACAGGACATGACAGTATCATTCGGCCTTGATTATGATCCATCGAAAAATGACAGCAATCTGGAAAGCGAAGTGCAGAAGACAGCCCAAGAGATTGTCGACAGTGCGACAAAGACCGATTTCACCGGTAAACAGGGTGAACTTGATGCGCTGATGGCGAAGTATGCAGAGTTGGAAACCAAGGCGTCAGAATCAATGACACAGGTTCAAACCACGGCAACAGAGAGCATGCAAGCCATCAGTTCTGAAACCGAGAACGCCACTTCTGAATTCTCTACTGCCCTTGATACGATGAATCAGTCTTCGCAGGAAGCAATATCTGCAATGACCACCGCCATTGCAAACGGGAAAAGTGAGATCGAAGCTGCAACGCTGGATCTTCAGGACGCCGCCGTTCAGCAGGCGCTTGCCACTATGAGCGCTGAGAACGGCGAAAAGATCGGCACAGACTGGGTTGCTGCTATGGCTGCCGCCATCGGGGCAGGCGACCTTGCAACACCCGCCGACACAGTTTCAACAGCCGCGAAGAATGCTGCGTCTTCGGTGCTTTCTGCCAGTGCGGGCACGACCATCGGGGAGCATTTTGCGAGAGGAATCGCGATTGGTATAGAAAACAACGAGAGTATTATAACGAGAGCGGCAAGAGTTGTAGCTCGCGAAGCTTACAATGCAGCCAGACGCGAACTGGATGAGCATAGCCCATCCAGGCTGGCTGAGAAGGGCATCGGCAAAATGTTCGACGCCGGTATCGCTGTCGGCATTGACAAGAATCTCGGCATGCTGGAAGATGCTGCGAGCCGTGTCTCGGACGTTCTGATGGGCCAGCAGTATGTCGCTGAGCCATCGCGAAACACCGTCTACACAGCCCGTCAAAGCGCCCTAGAGACCGAACAGGCCATCGTGCGTGCAGCCAGCAGTAAGGCTTTCCGCAGCAATGCTAATGGCGGCGAACAGCGCATGATGCACGTTATCCTCGAACTGGACGGCGAGACTGTGGCAGAGACCATCGTGCCCATCGTCGACGACACGATGATGGCCGACATGAAAACGAGCAACAGGAGGTGATATTGATGCGGAATCCATATCGTGAAAACGTATGGCTCAATGGTGTGGCGCTGGGCTCTGTGGATGCGAGCATCGTTGTCCGGCCGGCTGTTGAGCCAGACGTGAAGAACAATATCACCTATATCTCCAACGCTGGCAAGAGCGGGCGACGCCTCACGAGTATGCTCCGTGAGAGCAAAATCATCCGGGTGCGCTTCTCCATCAAGGGGCTCTACAACCTCGAAGAGCGCACCCGCGTGGTGAATGATGTAAATGGCTGGGCTTCGGCTGGCGGCGTGATGCAGATCAGCCAGAGGCTCGGCCAGCAGATCAATGTTACCTGCATCAAATACGCCGTGCCCGACGAGCAGATGAAGCTGTCAGATGTCTACGAGATGGAATTCGAGGCGAATGTCTGCCCGTATTGGGAGAAAGCCGACCAGACTGTTTTGCCTCCCATCACCGATGATGAGGCGTCCGGAGAGATTTCCATACCCGGCACCGCGCCGACCTTCATCGAGATTGCCGTGACACCCACCTCATCGACGTTGACGAGCCTCGTCGTGACGGCCACCAGCGCCCTCGGCACAAGCACCATTTCCCTGAGCGGATTGAGTGTGGCGTCTGGGACAGCGCTGACCATCGGCCATGACGCGCATGGGTTCCTGACGATTTCGGCTGGCGGTGTGAGCCTGCTTGATAAACGCAGCGCCGCCAGCAGCGATGACCTGTTCGTTTCGCCTGGCACCGTTGCGGTGTCGTTTACGGCGAATACTGAGGTTGAGGCCATAATCAAGGCAAGGGGGCGGTGGCTGTGATTCCAACGGTACGTTTCCCCCGCCTGCTCAAAGCGGATTACTCGGAGAAAACGCGCGTTCATCCGTCCAAAATGCCACTGACCATTCAAACGTTTGGAACGAGCACAGCGCAGATGACCTTGGGCGAGGATGATGCGGACGTCAAGCTGCATGACTGGTTTGAGCTGTATACTGAGAATGGGAGCGTAGGGCTGTTCCGGGCCACCAATCTGGCATGGACGGTTCGACGCTCCCGCGTCGTTACATTGCGGCATGCCCGCGATACCTTTGCGGACAGCGTATGGACGCGGCCAGACGGCACGAAACTGGATTACAGCGGCACGGTCCCGGCTTTTCTGGCCGCGATCATGACCCATCAGAAACGCGCTTACTGGCAGCTCGGCACCTGCGCGGACACATCGACGTGGAAAAAGAGCGGCATCTATTTCACCCGCCTTTCAGACCTGTTGGACGAGTTGGAGAAGAAGCGCAAGGACTTTATGTTCACGTATGACTTCTCGACCAGCCCGTGGACGCTCAATTTCGTGGCTCTTTCGAGCGCGGATGCAGTGGAGTTCCGGCTGACGCGCAATGTTTCCGGCTGCAAGATCACGTATGATGATGAGCCCATGTGCAACAAGCTCTACATGACGTGGAGCGTTGAGGGCACAGACGGAATCACAAAGACCATTCGGACGTATGAGAATTCAGTCAGCCAGAACAGGCACGGCGTCATCGAGAAGACGGTCGACGTGAAGGAAACCAACGAGCCCAGCCCGGACGCATGGGCCGCGACTTTTCTGGCCGATCACGCCGACCCGTCCGTCCAGATCAGCATCGACGGTGAGAATATCTACAAACTGACTGGCCTGTGGTGGGATGAGGCGACGCGAGGGAAAAAAGCTCGTGTGGCGCTGCCCGACTACGGCGTCACCGTGAGCGAGCGACTACTCACCGTGAAATATGCCGATGTCATCAATGACCCGCGTCGCATCACGGTTGAGCTGGCGAACAACCTCGAGACCGTTTCGTCCTCACTCGCTCAGATCGACAGGACAGCCAGTGAAGGCTACAGCGCGGCCGGCGCAGCCGCTGACGCCGCCGAATCGGAAAGCCGCCGAGCGCGGTCGTCCGAAGGCTCGATGCAGCAGGGCATCAACAGCATCGTCGAAAAGACCGGGATCAATTCCCTGGGCCAGACGGAAACGCTGTACACGAAAATCGCCCAGAACGCGACGGACATCACGCTTGAAGCGGGATACCGTGTCGCAGATAAGACGGAGCTGCTGGCCAGCATCAACGTCAACGCGCAGGCGATCACCGCCGAGGTGACGAGAGCCACAGGCGCAGAAGGGGATTTAAGCAGCCGCCTCACCATCACAGCGGATGCGATCACGCAAGAGGTTACAGACCGTACCAATGCGGACAATACCCTGTCGAGCACGATTTCCCAGACGGCGACTTCGATCCGTGCAGAAGTATCGAACAAGGTCGATAAAAGCTCCGTCACGATCGCGGCGGACGGCATCACCGTCGACACAAAGACATTCACAGTCTCCGCAACAACGATCATCGACAAGTTGGTAGGCCAGAGTGTTTCCGTCGGCAGCATAACAACTGCCGGGCTGACTGTCCTCGGCTCTGCCACATTGACGGGCGGTTTGACGGCTAACACCCTGGCAGACGGCACAGGCCAGATTAAAAGCCGAACCGTTAAATGCGGGGCAAATCCTGGCGGCTCAGTGATGTCATACACAACGGCTGATCTTGATCTGGATCACTCGCACGACATCACCTTCACAGAGAGCAGTGGGTCGATTGTTGCCACCGTCAGCAAGGCAATCAATGGGAATGGTACGGGGTCTTTTAGTATAGCCGCCACGCAGGCTTATATCGACGGCGTGGCGGCAGCAAGAAACGGCGTCACTATGACTGGTAGCAGCTGGAATCCGGCAACGGGGGTTTGTTCCATTGCCTTGTCAAATGGCAACAGTGGAACGGTAGCATTTCCAAACGTTGGCCTGCATGTGACTAGCTGGGCCAGCAACCATAAATGTACGGCATATGTCACGTCAACGGATTACACGGGCATCAGCGTGAGCCTGACGGTCGATGCCACCAGCGAATATAATGCAGGCATCACCGAAGTAACCAACAACATGACGATTAACACCGGCAGTTGGAATAGCAGTGGTAACCGGACCGTGGCTGCAAAATACAACGGCACGACATACGCCTCTTCGACGATTTCCCTGCCGACCATAACCGTGTCACATACGAGCTGGAACGCAAACTATCAATGCACCGCGCGAGCCTATGCTTCAGGCATCGGTTACGTCGATACTGATACAATCGATGCCAGTAGCGTCTATAGTGCTGGCAGCAGCGCCGGATACAGCAGCGGCTACAGCGCCGGCTACAGCGAGGGGTACGCTGACGGGCAGAGCAGTTCGTCGTACTCAAGCAGTGATTTGCATATCTCGAAGAGCGGTGGGAATGTGCTGCTTTACTTGGGCAACAATGTCATTTCGAGAACATGCTCCATCGGCGTGACCAATGTCTCACAGAGCGGGCCGAACAGCTATCGAATCACCGTCAGGATCGACGGCGACACGGATTTCTATCTGACGTATTAAGGAGGCAATACCATGACACAGAAACAGGTTATCGACGCTTACAAGGCTCTGAACAAGCTCTCCACACAGCCCATGCCCATCAAAACAGCCTATGCGCTGCATAAGCTGCGCCGGACCCTCAAGCCCGCGTGGGAATTCCAGTGCGAGCAGGAAAACATACTGCTGGACAAGTTGAAGCCTGAATTGCTCAGCGACGAGCAGGTTCGCTTCAATAGCCCGGAGGATCTGCAGGAATGGAATGAGACTATGTCGCAGGTCAGCAAAATCGAAAGCGATATTGAGATTTTGCCTGTGACTGTGGTCATGGACGAATCCATGCGCATCACGCTTGATGACATGGATGTTTTGGAGGGAATCGTCATTTTCGAGGAGGGATAAACGTGCCCGAAACCCACATCATCCCGATTGAGCGAATCACGCCACTTGACAGGCTGGTCACGCCTGAGGCGCTGCCCGGCGCGTTGTATGGCGGCGAGGATCAGGCTCACATGTTTATCATCGGCGCCACGCGTAACCGACAGCCCTACGTCCTGAGCGGCACCGTGACCGGCACGCTCATCAATTGGTCAACCGGCCGGACGCAGCCGCTCGAAGGGACGATAGCGGACGGGAAAGCCGTCGTGACGCTGCCCGCCTCCTGTTACGCGCACCCAGGCCGGGCGACGATCACGATTTTTGTGACGAACGAGAATACCCTTGCTGTGTATTCCTGCAGCACGAACGTCATCCCGACGCAGACGGATGAGATCATCGACCCGGAAGACATCATCAACCTGGCGAACATCCAAGCGGCCACAGCGCAGGCTCAGGCTGCAGCCGCGACAGCCGCCGCAGCAGCAGCGACTGCGGCAGGCATCACCGGAGCCATCGCCGTCACCGAGGCGAGCTCGACCACGACCTACGCGCATGACGCGGGGTCGTATTTCTTCTACAGCGGCGCGTTGTACCGGGCCACGGATGACATCGCCATCGGCGATACGATCACGCCCAAGCCGGCGACCGGCTATAACTGTGAGGCCAAGACCATCGGCGCTGAACTCAAGGCAGCGCTGGAAGCCGCCTCGCAGGTAGCCGAAGGCGCTGTGCGGTATGATGAGGCCCAGGCCCTCACACCGGCGCAGAAACAGCAGGCCCGGCAGAACATCGGCGTGGATGAGATCGGCGGCATGGTGAAGTACGACGCGGCGCAAAGCCTGACAGATTCGCAGAAGGCGCAAGCCCGTACCAATATCGGCGCGGCCAGCGCCAGCGCCGTCAACGAACTCAGCACAGCCGTGAACACGCTGCAGGGGCTTGTGACCACCGGCCTTGTGTCCAACGTGGAAGCCGTGGAAGGCGGCATCAAGATCACGTGGACGAACGGCGAGACGGACACAATCTCCATCAGCGGCGGTTCCGACCTCGCGGCGGTCGAGTACGATTCCAGCTACTACCTGCACTTCTACGACAGCAACGGCGAAGAGCTGTTCGACGGCCCGTTCTTCATCCAGGGGGGCGGCGGTGGAGCGGCAGGCTACAGCGTGAGAATCATCAACAACATGGTATCCACGACGCTGACCGTCGCATCCACACAGCAGACCATCCTGAGCTTCAAGTACGTGGAGTATTACGGTTCGGAGATTGAGTATTCCAATGGCCTGATGACCGTCCAGTACAAGCTGAGCACCGAAAGCGTCTGGCGCACGTTCATCACGAACCAGCAGGTGGCGTCCAACGCCGACCAGTCCGTAAACGTGACATCGCTCCTGAGCGAGGGCCTTGTGACCAATATCCGCGTGATCTGCTCCAATGGCCGGTCGAATGAAGACGCCCAGACGAAGACGCTTCAGTACAACATCACGAGCGTCGCCATGAGCATCTCGACCACGTTCAATTCCGCTGCGACGTACACCGGCAACATGAGCATCCCGTATATCTGCACCGGGCGCGGCCTGAGCAAGACTGTGTACCTGTACATCGACGGCACTGAGTATACCCATGTCAACGTCGGCACGAGCCATAATCAGGCGCTCCAGCTCCCGGTCACGCTGGTCGGCAACTACGCCTACGGCGCTCATCTGGCAAAGCTGTGGTTTGAAACATCGGACGGCGCTGAATCAAACATCCTGACGTTCCCCATCCTGTATGACAACGGCAGCAGCCAAAACCCGATTGTCGGCGCGTCCCTCGATGAGTACACCATTGAGAACGGCGAGACCCTGATGCTCCGCTATGTCTGCTACACGCCCGGACAGGAAACCACGGACGAGCTTGGCATTCGGGTGTATTCCGAATCCGATGGGACAGAGACGGACTATTACACCGCCGAGTTTGAGAGTATCGCCAACAACACCACCTTCACCCTGCCGATCAGCCTGTACCCGGAACTTGGCACAGGCTATATCGAGCTGACCAGCGGTGATGCGACCTTCATGCTGACGTTCACCGTGACAGAGGTGCAGACCGATTACGACATCACGCCCGTAACCAGCGGCCTTGTGTTCAGCTATAAGCCCACCGGCTACACCAACAACACCGCTGGCCGTGAAACCTACGTGCACAAACTGACAGACGCTGTCGGTCATGAACGCGACATCACCGCCAAGATGAACGATTTCAACTGGGTCACTGACGGCTACCTTGACGGCAAAAGTCTGACCATCGCAGGCGCGGCGAGGATGAGCATCCATCTTCCGATCCTGACCACCAGCTTCCTGAACGACGCGGATGAGACGGTTGTTCTGGACGCGGCCACCGGCGCGACCGTCACCACGTCAGGTCGAACCATCGAATTTGAGTTCGAGCTGGACAACGTGACGAACCAGAACAGCGTCGTGTTCTCATGCCTTGACAGCAACGGCGTCGGCTTCGTCATCACGCCGCAGGTGTGCTACCTGCTGGCTGACGGCCAGTCCCCCGTTCTGGACAGCACCGGATTCATCGAGAACGAAGAATCGATCCCATGCGCGTACATCAAGGATGAGAAGCACATCCGCGTGACCTTCGTCATCCAGCGGAAGCGCTGGACGGAAGACAACCGCTTCACGTCCTACGCCAACATCTTCATCAACGGCGAGTACGCCAACAGCTACCTGTACAGCGAGGACGCGATCTACAACGGCACGGCCACGATCACCATCGGTTCTGACGACTGCGTGACCAAGCTGTACGACGTGCGCATGTACAACCGCGACCTGAGCGATTCCGAAGTGCTGCGCAACCACATGAACAGCTCCATCGACATCCGTGAGCGCATCAGCCAGAACGAGTACAACGACATCCTGAACAGCGACGGCGCTGTCGATTACGTGAAGGCCCGGCTGAAATACCCGTGCCTGTTGTTCATCGGCAAGCTGTCGAACTTCAAGAACGACCGGCAGTACATAGGCGTCGTGCTGACGAAGCCTGACGGATTGGGCGGCTACGGCACCGAATTCAGCCTGCTCGATCAGGATTCGGCCAATAAGTTCGTCTCGTCGATCAAGGTGCAGGGCACGTCTTCGCAGCGCTTCATGCGGAAGAATTTCAAGGTGTACCTCGTCAAGAACGACGGGGCCAGCACAAAGAAAGTCAAGTATGTGCTGAAAGGCTACGATGAGAACGACCAGCCCTTATCCATCGGTGAAAGCACGCTGTGCTATAAGGCCGACTACATGTCTACCGACCACGCCAACACCTTCAACGCCAACATCGCGGACACGCTGTTCAACGACAAGCCTGCCGGTTCCCTCGTCCAGAATACCATCTGGGGCTTCCGCTGCCTGCTGTTCAATATGGCGCAGGAGGATTACGTGGCTGGCACCGCGTTCGAGGACTACCCGGAAGGCACAATCGTCTTCGCCGGTGACGGCTGTCTGAACAACGACAAGGGCAATTCAAAATCCTTCGGCCTCGAAACGGAAGGCGACGACGGCGCTGACACCACGCAGCAGAAGTGGGAATTCAAGGACAACTCGAACCCGCTCTGCTCGTTCAAGACGGATCGCCTCATGGAGAAAATCTATGCGGAAGATCTGTCCTGGAAGCGTCAGGCCCGGAACGGCCTCGAATCCTGCTACCCTGACGAAGGCGATCTGGACGACGCCGGTATTGAGCCTGATTACAGCCACATCCAGGTGCTGTACACATGGCTGTACCAGTGGGCGAACTTCTGGGACGCCTCGACAACGAGCGGCACAGGCGGCACGTACAACGGCACGAGCTACAGCACAGAACGCGATTTGAAGAAAGCCCGGTTCAAGCGCGAGTTCACATGGCACTTCAACATGGAACACGCCCTTGTGTATTACATCTTCATCGAATGGGTTGCCCTGTGCGATAACCGGGCGAAGAACATGTTCCTGAGCTGCAAGAACGTGCGGACTGAATCGATTGTATTCACCGATTCCTCTACATCGATCTGGGACTGCGTGAACATGGAGACCGGCGCTGTGGACGCCAGCAAGATCGACTGGGCGAATTCCACTTTCGGCATATGGTACACCGACCTGTATGACCTCGACTCGTGTTTCGGCGCAGAGAACTCAGGCTACATCCGAATCCCGTATTATGCCGACTGGAACTATAAGCTCGGCAGGACGGACACGTACCAGTTCAACGGCCACGACAGCCGCATGTGGTGCATGTTCGAGGAAGCGTTTGCCGATGAGATCAAGGCGAGGGCGCAGCTCATCACCCGGAGCAACACCGGCAGCGGCACGCTGAACTACGCCGTGCTGAAGCAGGTGCATATCACCGACAATGCGGAACTTGTGTGTCCCGCCGTCGTGAACGACGACATGGAGTACAAGTACGAGGACGCATGGACGAAAGGCTACTGGGACTACAGCGTAGACCCGGAGAACCCGACATGGACGCAGACCAGCGCCTACAAGTATTTGCAGCGCGGCTCCCGCACGGAGCAGAAGGAATCCTTCATCTACCGGCGCTCCATGATGCTGTACTCGAAGTACCAGTGCGACCAGTTCCTGAACGACCAGCTTGCCTTCCGCTGCGGCTCTGCCGTTGCGCAGGCCGACACGACGATTGTCCTGTCCGCGATTCAGGCAATGTGGATGGGCGTGAGCTATGGCGACAGCGGTTCTGCCGTCATGAGCGCGAAGAAGGCCGCAGGCGAAACGGCGACGATCATCTCTCCGAACAGCCTTGGCCGAAGCGACAACGTGCATATCCACGGGGCAAGCAATCTGACCAGCGTTTCCTCGCTGGCCGCTTTCCATCCGTATGAGATCGGCCTCACCAACGCCGGTAAGCTGAAGACGCTGCTCATCGGCTCGAATGAAACGGGCTACGCCAACGGCGACCTGTCGAGCCTCGACACCAGCGCCTGCGCTCTGCTGGACACGCTGAACGTGCAGGGCTGCACAGGCTTCACGGATACGCCCATCAACCTGAGCGCCAACACGCTCATCCGGGAAGTGTACGCAGGCGGCTCTACCGTCCCGTACTTCACCTTCGCCAATGGCGGCGTTTTGGAGACGCTTGAGCTTGGCACGCCGAAGCGTATCGTGCTGCTGAACCAGCCGTATCTCGAAGACTTCAGCTACGACAGCCTGTCCGAACTGGTCATGCTGCGCGTAGAGAACACGCCGAACGTCGGCGTGCTCGACATCCTCGCCGCACGTCTTGCCAACCTTCGCCTCGGCATCCGACTGATCGGCATTGACGAGAGCGTGAGCGGCCCCGATTACAGCCTGTTCAAGGCCCTGACATCGGCGGCGGCGCAGGGCAAGCGCCTGGACGCGAACGGCAACCTCGATAACGATCCCAACGCCTGGCCCGTGATTACCGGCCAGATCAGCGTGGACGCCATCGGCGCGAGGACGCTGACCCTGATGAACACCTACTACCCGAACCTGACGATCACGGCTGCGCAGACCATCACGCAGTACACGGTGACCTTCCTGAACGCGGACGGCACGCCAATACTGGACGTCAACGGCAACGCCTATATCCAGTATGTGGACAGCGGCGACGCGGCCCACGACCCCATCCAGAGCGGCGAAGTGCCGACCCCGACCAAGGCCAGCGACCCGCATTATACGTACACCTTCGACGACTGGGACAACCTGCCGCAGGCTGTCATCTCCAACGTGACCGTGACGGCGACCTACACGTCCACGGTGAGGACGTACACCGTCACATGGTACGACGGCGTAGGCTCCGGCAACGGCACTCAGCTTGAACAGCGAACAGGCGTCAGTTACGGCTCCTGCGTGCAGCCTCTCGATAACCACCCGACCTACACGGCCCTCGAAGGGAACAACGTGTTCTACGTGTTCAACGGCTGGGACGCCAGCACTGGCTTCATCACCGGCGACACGGTGGTCAAAGCCACATGGATTGTCGGCACGCTGCCCGACCCGAACTCCAACGTCGGCCTCGAAGACATGAGCATGGCGCAGATCGCCGCCATCGCCAAGAACAACGTGGCGGCGTCGTACTGGTCTCCGAAAGATCATTTCGACGTTGTGCTGGGCCGTGATTTCCACTTCAACAACATCGAAGATCTGACGCTGGTGTCGACGCCCACGTACTTCGACGGCTCATCGACGCCTGTCATCTTCAACGGCGAGAATGACCGCGCACTGCTCCAGCTCTTCAACGGGACGATTGACACCTTCACGATTGCCATTGACTTCGAGTTCACGAGCGACGCAGGCGCTCTGCTGGCCTGCTTCGACGACAACGGGAACCAAGGCTTCCAGCTCAGGCGTACAGGCAACTATGTGAACCTGCTGTGGGGCGACGTGAACATCAACGTCGGGTATCAGTATCAGCGTGGCATCATGACGATCCGCTACAACAAGGGAACCGCCGCTCAGGTGCTGTACATCGGCTATGACGGAAATACGTCAGCCAACGTCTATCCCGTCAACACGAACAACCTTGCCACCAACTGCGTGGAAGCGGCCCGTGCGCGCGCGACAGCCACCTCGACGACCGCGCCCCTGACGCTCGGCGGCATCGGCATCATAAACGGCAGCGACATCACGTCGCTCCGCGCCACCGGCTGGATTCACTGGTGCAAAATCTGGTACGGCGACCTTGGCACGTATGACGCGAAGGCGATTGCCAATTTCCCGCATATCCCGATGCGCTTCAACTACGACCCGATCCAGTACCGCAACGGCCTCGACGTCACGTCGGTTGTCGCGGCAGGCTTCATCGCTGAAAATCCGCTCCCGCTTCTGGGTGTGATGAACAGTACGTCCACGAACCTCGGCGGCTGGAAAGACAGTATGCGGAGAGCGTGGATGAACGGCCAGCTCTACGACGCTTTCCCGATTTCGCTGCAGAGCATCATCAAGGAAGCCAGAGTCAGATCAAGCGCCGGCAACAAATCGACCGAAGTCCAGAGCACGATGGACAAGGTATATCTGGCCGCATACGCCGAAGCGTTC
Organism: Clostridia bacterium; assembly: GCA_017527065.1. Taxonomy (GTDB): domain Bacteria; phylum Bacillota; class Clostridia; order Christensenellales; family Aristaeellaceae; genus Firm-10. Next base: position 16,473 of record JAFXQO010000036.1, on the reverse strand, counting down.
CCCGGCCAGACCGACACGACGTATCTGGACGAATTGGACGACCTGCGGCATACCATCCCGTGGTTCGTCGCAAATTCGGCGGCTGGCCTGACGGCGAACAACGTGCGCGTCAGATTCCCCGGCTTCATCCTGCCCGACGATGTGAACATCATCGTGGACAGCGCCGACCCGACGCTGTACGCAGGCACGTATACGGTCATCAGCGAGAAGACGGTCTGGATCAATACCAGCAACTCGAACATCGGCTTCATTTACGTCAACGCGGACTTTTTGGCGAAGCACAAGCACGCCTGCGGCAGGCTGAATACCTCATCCGATAACGTAGCCGCCCAGGGTGCAGACAGCGCCGGTAACACCGGGGGCAAATGGTTGCGTGCGGCGTGCTGGTGGTTGCGGTCTCCTACCCTCACCAATACCAACTACTTCTGGAATGTCGCCGGCACCGGTAGCGTCAACAACTCCAACGCGAGCAACGCCTACGGGCTGGTGTGCGGCTTCTCGATTTAATCCGGTATCCTATAATCCGGCCCCCTTTGTGGGGCCGGATTGCCAGCGGATAGCACCAAGCCAATCCAGTCGCCGCGAAGCGGCGAAAATTTTTGCCAAAAATCCGGGTTTATGGTATAATGGCTCCTGAAGGCGAGGTGGTGTCCATTGTCTGTCATCAAGTCGAAGAGAAGCACCTCCGAAATGGAGTTTCTCGCCAATGCGCGGAAGCTGGAAGTGTACACGCTGCAAAAGTGCGTAGGCTTTCCAAAGCGGTACACCTTCTACGTGTCCCAGCCGTTGGCGAACTCCGCAACGTATATCTACGCGAACGTGAAGCGCGGCAACAGCATCTATCCGCTGAACCAGCACGAGGTGCAGATGCGGCGCGATTACTTCCTGAGGGCATACGCGGAGCTTCAGAACATGGTCTCTCAGATCGAAGTGGCGCAGGAGCTGTTCGGTATTGAGATGGACACGATGAAATACTGGATGGAGATCATCGATACCGAAATGCGCCTCTTAAAGGCTGTGCTGAAGAACGACAGAGCACGGTACAAAGAACTCCCATAGAACTCCCATAGGTTAAGCTCTGTAATACCCCGTTGGTTGCGTGCGGCGTACTGGTGGTTGCGGTCTCCTAACCTAACCAATACCAACAACTTCTGGAATGTCAACAACAACGGTAGCAACAACAACAACAACGCGAACAACGCCTACGGGCTGGTGTGCGGCTCCTCTCACGGCAGACGTAGTAACCGAAAGGCGAACCCCGTCCGGGTAAGGAGAGAGAAGGAGAGCTTGACCTTCCTGCGGGAACGCAGGTAAATATAGACCCTGATGCGTTCGGTCGGACGCTGCTTGCATGGTGCCGCTTGATGGTGATGCGGCATTTCATGGCCGGTAACGCTACGCTCCTATTGTAACCATCCAGCAGGAGTACGGGGTTTTGATTTTTGAGGTATGACGTATGACGAGCGAAGAACGGCGCGAAGCGCGGTACAAGCGCAGAGTTGAAGCGCGAAAAGCGAAAAAGGCGGCGAAATGCGCCGTCTTTGACGATTTCGCCACTGTTTTCAGCTATGAGAACCTGTACCGTTCCTATAAACGCTGCCGTCGTGGAGTAGCATGGAAAGCCAGTGTGCAGAAGTACATCGCCAACGCTCCGCTCAACGTGTACCAGACCTTCAGGGAATTGGAGAGTGGGAAGTTCAAGAGCCCCGGTTTCTACGAGTTCGACCTGTTCGAGCGCGGCAAACACCGCCACATCCGCAGCACCGGCATCATGGAGCGCGTCGTGCAGCGCTGCCTCTGTGACAACGCCCTGGTTCCCATGCTTGAGCGCACGTTCATCTATGACAACGGCGCGTCCATGACGAACAAAGGCTACGACTTCGCCGTTCGTCGGCTTACATGCCATCTGCAAAAGCATTACCGGCAGTATGGTGACAATGGCTACATCCTGCTGTACGACTTCAGTAAGTTCTTCGACAACGTGAGCCATGAGCTTGTCAAAGCCTGCCTGCACAGGCAGTTCGCCGACAGGAAAGTGATCGCGCTGACGGAGCATTTCATTGACGCGTTCGGCGACATAGGCGTCGGCCTCGGAAGCCAAATCAGTCAGGTGCTTGCCCTTGCCTCTGCGAACCGCCTCGACCACTACGTCAAAGAGGTTCTGAGAATCAAAGGCTATGGTCGGTACATGGACGATGGTTATCTCATCCATCCGTCGAAGGAATACCTGCAAAAGTGCTTGGAGCATATCAAGGTGATCTGCCGTGAGCTTGGCATCACGCTGAACGAGAAGAAGACACAGATCGTGAAGCTCAGTCATGGCTTCTCATGGCTGAAAATCCGAGTGTTCCTCACGCCTACCGGCTACGTGGTGCGGAAGATATACAAGCGGAGCGTGACCAAGATGCGTCAGAAGCTGAAAAAGCTCAACCGGAAACTGATTGCAGGGAGGATGACCTTCGCGGACATCTGGACGACGTGGCAGAGCTGGCGAAGCTACGCGCGGCGGTTCGACGCATGGCACACGATCCAGAATATGGGAAATCTGTTTGACCAATTGTTCGTACAGGGATGGTTGTCACCGACATAATACAGAACAACGAAACGGCGCTGAGGATGATTCCCCGGCGCTGTTTTCTTGTGCCTTTGAAGGGAGGGAGGATAGCTATGGAATACTACAAGATCATCCGGAACGGGACGATTGTCGGTGCTGGAACGACTTTCCTGAAGTGGTATCCGAGCAAGCGTCAGTTCTTCTACTGCGACATCGACAGCGCAGAGCGCGTACAGGATTTCCTGACCGAAACGATGTATCACGCTGACTGGCTGCGGGACGCGCCGTCAGGAGCCACGGAATCCCTTGAGGCCGACGTGCGGATCATTGACGCTGCTGAGTATGAAGAGATCATCGACGCGCTGGACGGAGGCGAGGAAATCCCTGATGTACCGGACCCTGAGCCAGAGCCCGAACCAGAACCGGAGCCTGAACCAGAAGTAGTTCAACGCGCAACAAGATACATAGCAAAGGGCGAATTTTTCTATCTGAACAAGAAATTGTGCAAGGCAAAAACGTCCATTGCGAACGGTGCTATTTTCACGCTTAATACGAACTACCAAATCACGACGATTGAGAATGAACTTTCATTACTCAACCAGTAAAAGGAGGATGACGGAGCATGAAATACGCAATTATCAAAGTTATCAACGGAAACTATTCCATTCATGCAGAGGGAATCACCGTACTGACGAATGCAAAGACACAGTTTCATGGTCTTTGCCAAACTCTGTGGAACGCTCCTGATGTAATCTCTGCAACCGTCAAGATTGTTGATGAGAATCTTGACTGTGTGGAAGATTATAAGGAGTGTATCACCCATACTGCACAGACGTAATGTACGAATGGCATGAGGAGGTGTAGCTCGTGAACAGAGCCAACGCGCCGCCCCAAGACTGATAATTGAATACAAGGAGGTGTGTTGACCAATGTGGGATAATCTGCCCCCGGAGAAGCTGTTGCAACTCCGAATCGCGCAGGCGGATATCATCATCTGCTGGATCATTTACATCCTGAAAATCGTCGCCATTTCCCTGGCGGCGGTTTTTCTTTTGTCCATCATAATATGGGCTGTGGTACGGAAAAAGCGAAAGAGAGGCGCTATGAAATGAGCTATATCATGACTGGAAATGCCCTGGCCGCAAAGGCAGTTGACATCGCACAGCGGGTCAAGACGATCTATGGCTATGCCATGTATGGATTCCAGATCACCGACAAGACCATTCAGGGCAAAGCGGCCCAGAACCTGAACGGGTGGTACACATCCACGAAGATCGCCATGCTGAAGGCCGTTGCCAACCAGAAGCCGCCCACGTGGGGCTTCGACTGTGTGAACCTGATCAAGGGGATCCTGTGGGGCTGGACCGGCGACGAAACCAAGGAAAAAGGCGGCGCGGTCTACGGATCGAATGGCGTCCCAGATACCAATGCGGACGGCATGATCGCCCGCTGCCACAACGTGTCCGATGATTTCTCCAACATCGCCGTTGGAGAAGCCGTATGGATGAGCGGCCACATCGGAATCTATATCGGCGACGGCCTGGCCGTGGAGTGCACGCCGAAATGGTCCAATGGTGTGCAGATCACCGCCGTCCACAACATCCGAAAGCAGCAGGGCTTTAATGGGCGAAAGTGGACGAAGCACGGGAAGCTGCCCTACGTGAGCTACGGTGACACTGACGCGGACATCGGGGATATTGAGATCCCAGATAACGCGCTGGGCACGCGCCTGCTGAAAAGAGGATGCCAGGGTGAAGACGTGCGTGAGCTGCAGCGGCAGCTGATCTCACTCGGCTTCAACTGTGGCAACGCCGGCGCGGACGGTGACTTCGGTCGGGCCACGGAGGCCGCCGTGATTGCCTTCCAGACGGCCGCCGACATCGAGATCGACGGGCAATTCGGCAAAGCGTCCCTGGCGGCCCTGAAGGAAGCCCTCGAGCGCAAGGACGCGGCGCCGATTGCGGATGATGCGCAGCCGACGTATACCATGACCATCCATGGCCTTTCCGAAGCCGAGAAAGATGATCTGCAGACGAAGTATCCCGGCGCGGAGGTGACGGTGGAATGAACCAGTTTTTGAGCTGGTGCCTCGCCCATTGGTCATTCGTCGCTTTCGTTCTGGCTATCTTCATCCAGATCACGCCGGCCATCAAATGGAATCCATTCACCGCGCTGTGCAAGTGGATCGGCAGCGTCATCACCGCAGAGACGCGGCATGACATCACCGATCTGAAAACGCTGGTCCAGGAGATACGGCGGGAGATCGACGAGAATGAGAAGGACCGCATCCGTTGGGAAGTGCTGGATTTTGCAAATGCCTGCCGCAACGGGGTTCGCCACACGAAAGACGAGTTCCACCACATCATCGCTCTGGATGGGAAGTATAAGAAGCTGCTGGAAAAGACACACGACGTGAACGGTGTATTCGACGCCGAATACGCCTACATCCTTGACCTGTATCGTGAACGACAGGAAAAGAACGATTTCCTGTGAGAAAAGAAAGGAGAATCCCCATGAAGAAGATCTTTGCTCTGGTTCTGGCTTTCATCGTTATGTTCGCTCTGCTCTGCCCCGCCCTGGTCTACGCCGAAGGAGCCGCCACGCCTGAGCCTGCGCCCCTGATCGATCTGACCGGCATCGTCCTCTCTGTCGTGCGGCTGCTGTTTTATGCGCTGCTGGCCTGGCTGGTCAAAGCAGTCATACCTCCCGTGCGTCGGTGGCTGGACGCAAAGACGACCGCGGAGCAGCGCTCCCTCATGTATCAGGTGGTCTATGAGCTCGTCAACGCCGCAGAACAGACAATCGGCAGCGGCAGGGGCTCCGACAAACTGGCGTATGTGAGACAGGCTCTCCGCGAAAAAGGATTCGACGTTGATCTTGACATGATTGAGGCTGCCGTCAAACAGATGAACGACGAAGCTGAGGAACGCATGCTCACGGCGCTCGGCTACATTGAGATTGACGGCGATCCTGGTACCGATGAAACGGAACCTGCCGCAACTGCTGGCACTGAGGAAGAGTAAAAAATGAGCCCCTGACATCGGCATTACGCTGGTGTCAGGGGCTTTTTGTCGTTTATGCGTCTACTGGCTGTTGCAACGGCCCGTCCTGCGGTTTTACTGCGCCACACCTATTGGCGATAGGGTTTCCCGGGAACGGCTGTACAGGCCATTTTAGAGGCTATCCGCTGATCTGCGTCGATCATGTGTCTGAGTTCCCTTTTCCATTCGTTGTATTCATGGATCGCCTCGCGGCTGGTCTTGTCCACCTGTTCCCATCGTTCCTTCAGGAGAGTGAAGTATTCGTCGCGCGTCATTCTTAATCACCCCCTGACGGTTTGCTGACCACGCCATCACAGTACAAGCCGCCAGTCTTACAGGCGGCCTTCATCAGCTTGAGGAAGGTATCCATCAGATCTGCAAAGTTCTCGTCTTCGATGTAGTATTCCAGGGCATCCTCGTCATTGAGGTTGACGGCAACATCGCCATATTCGATATCACCGTCAGCCACGCCAACCGTCAGCCAGTCGGAGAAAACCTCCTCATCGTTCAGGTTCCGGGTAATGAATTCCATCGTCTTGACCATCGTCATGCGCTCAATCTTATTCATCCCAGTCTTCCTCCTCTTCATCTTCTTCGTTGTAATTGTCTTCTTCCTCATCCTCTTCCCAGGAATCATCCACATCTTCGTGCTCATCGTAGAAATCCCACATATCAGGAGTGGGCTGCTCCCGCAGCTCAGGATGAGCTTCAATGTGATCGGCAACCTTTCCGACCAGTATATCAAGGACGGCCTCATAGCCCGCCTCGCTGGCCATGCCCCACAGGCCGGCAACCAGATCAGCGATTTCCTTCGTGGCCTTCCTGATCAGGAATCTGGCGGCAGGATTGCAGGTTTCCTTACCATAGCCGATGCCGATCTGATCGCCGTCATTGAAGAAGCGGTAGCCGATGCGTTCGGTGGCCCGTACCAGCTCGCCCGCCAGGGAATCACACTTGCCGCTGGCCGGAACCAGCTCATCAGAAAGGGCATTCAGCCGTTCATCATTCTTAGTCATGGTAAATCCTTTCTCCCGGTCTTTCGCCCGGCCGGGAGGGCAGTCGTTATCAGAACTTGCGGGCAGCCAGCCACATCAGTTCAGCCATTGCGGTGAGAGCGCTGTCGGCGGTGACGTCTTTGACATAGAGCAGGTGCATCGTCTCTTCTTCCCAGAACAGGAAATACTCGCTGCCGGTCATGATGCGGTGGCATTCCCGCTGATACTCAGTGTACCGGCTGATCGTCTCCTCGTTCGGGCGATCATAGGTGACAGTGATGTCCTTGCGGCGCCCAAACTCCCGGATGAGGCTCTTGCCATACTCGGCCAGCTCCTTCATCTCGGCTTCGCGTTTCATCCATCGATCCTGATCCATGATATTTCCTTTCTGCCCTCGTAACCTCCGGGGCGGGATGTCGGTCAGTGGTCGAGGTGCTCCATCCACACCGTATAGGTGTTTTCGGAATCATCATTGTCTATGAAGGTGAACTCCATGCCAGGCGCCCAGCCGGCGTAGTGGAATTCCTTGCCCTGGAAGACGATCTTGACGACCTTCTGTTCGCTGCAATCGCTCATGGCGATAACTTCGGCGACTTCCCGGAAGAATGGCCAGACCTCAGTGCCTTCCTTGTTTACGGTAGTTTGTTCCCCGTCGAACTCGTATACGTAGAATGTCTGGGCCTCATCGCTTCTGTAGAGATCGATTGTTTCCTTCCAGAGATTCATCATCCGATCGACAAAGCTGATCGGTACCGGCTCGCATTTCTGGTTGAGCTCCTGGATCATGCTGTACGCGAACTCGTAGGCACTCTTGATCTCATCAATGGTCATTGTGAATTCCTTTCTGCCGGGGATTTGCCGCCCCGGCTCGGCGTCGTTTGATTACAGCTGCGTGAGGCTCCCACTGTAGGCCTCGTATTCCATCCCGCAGACGGTGAAGAACACGTAATACCAATCCGTCGCATCGTAGTAGGGGCTGCGGTCGATTTCTCCGTTCTGCCTCAGGTAGTTGTGCCGGCTGACCTCGAATGTCTTCATTCTGCGGTTGATCCTGATCTTCGCCCTGTCGAAACCCCACTCCTGAGCGATCCAGTCCTTCGCTTCGTCGTCAGTCATCTCATGGCCACTGCTGCGGAGATGATCGTATCGTTCCTGCTTGACGGCCTTCTCGTTCGTCCAGGGCTTCCATTCCTGCTCTTTCTCGAGCTGAGCTTCCAGCTTTTTCACCCTGGCTTCCAGTTCGGCGACTTTTTCCTCCGCATCACGCCGGTGCTCGTTCGCCCGGTAGAAGGTTTCTGCTGTTTGGTTGTTGAGCCTGCGGAGCGCTTCGACCATCCGGTTATTTTTCAGGAAGTCTTTGCAGAAGGCGTTCTTGTCACCGTCGAACTCGTAGTACATTTCCTCGATCACGTGGTACTCTTCCATGGTCGGCTCGATGCCGGTGCGCTCGGTAAATTCGCTCATCATCATGGTCTCTTTCCTCGCTTTCGTTGTCGTTGCTGTTCGGTTGGTTTCTGGTGATATAGTACACGAAAAACGTGGACTTGTCAATAATCCAAGTGATTATTTAATAAATCTTTAACGTTGACAAATACACGATTATGGTGTACTATAGTATAAACCGATTTGCATGGAATGGAGGTGAGCAAATGGCAACGACTACCAGCAAGGTTAAGATGCTTCTGGGTTATTACGGCCGAAAGCAGATCGATCTCATTGAGTGCCTGGGCATGGGAAGCAAACAGAGCCTCAACAACAAGTTTTCGCAGGATCGGTGGTCGGCGCAGGATTTGGCTATCGTAGCTGATTTCCTCGGCTGTAAGGTGGGCTTTATCCTGCCGGACGGGACAACGATTTATCTTGATCCACCTGAGAAGAAGGAGGAAGAGGAACCGTGAGTATATCTGAGTACAGCATCCAGCAGGACGGCACATTGGTCATCGGGTCGTTGTTCGAACTTGAACGTAATTACTTCGATGTGTCATCTCTCATCCAGAAATGCAAAGAGCAGAACTGTACCTTGCGATTCGAGAATGAGAACCTGACCATTACGCCGGGTGCATATGATACCGATCTTTCACTTCGCGCACAGATCACCGCCTATTCAATGATCGCTACATATCCACAGGCTGCCATTGACTACACACGATACTGTTTCAGTCTCGCCGAAAAAAAGAAGGGCCCGAACGCCGTGTAGCGCTCGGGCCTTTCCTTCGTCAGCGTTTGTATGATCGCACCGGCTTGCCGCTGCTGCCGTCGTCGATCATCTCACCATCAACATACTCGAGTGTGAGAATTTCATCTAAGGAACAGCCCAATGCTTCACAGATCCTTGCGAGATGGTCCAGGCTGATCCTCTCGGCCATCTCCCAATACAATTCGCTGATCGTGTTCGGTCTGATGTGCGTCCTGCGTGCAAGCTTTGCCTGTGTCCACTTCTTCTCGCCAAGAAGTGTGGACAAATGGATTCGTACCCTGATCATAGCTATGCCCCTTTATTGCTATGATAGCAAAACAAAGTGATTCACGCAGGAAATTGATAGAGAATAACGTATCATGATATGAAAAAAGGCACCTGCCCCACGCAGATGCCTTTTGCATTACTGATATTCGAAATAGAATGACAATACGAACACACGGCCAACCATTCTGAGGCTGGCCGGTGTTCTTATAAGGATGATGTGGCTCCCCAGGTAGGGCTCGAACCTACAACAACTAGGTTAACAGCGCTAGTGTCGTTCTATGCAGCGGAGCAGTTCCTACTAGTATAGGACTCGCAGGTTCTTGGGCTTGTTTGTGCAAAAACTTATGCAAATCAGGAGGCCAGCGGGATTAACAATGCAGTTTCTCTTCTGCATTGATTCTCGTTTTGGAAAAAACCTTTTCGTTTCCCCGCCTTCTGTTCGTCAGCTTCTGCTCCACCAATGCACATACTGCCTGATACTTGGAGGTATAAACTATGTTTTATACCACAATTTTCGCCTCGGTCTCGGCCAGAATCTGCCTCCACTGTGACCGCGCCTGTTATACTTCCGCGATCATGCCGTCGTAAGCAATCTCGATGCCGTAAGGGGCCATAAAGCAGCCCATTTTCTCGTGGATCATGCGCCCTTTCTCTTTATGTGTCTTAATATGCCCTTTCCTTCACATGGAAGAGCAGGGCATCAATGCGTCAGTCAGATTCAATTCGTAAGATAACGATCAATAAACTGTCCTCATAAAACGTAAAACAAACGCGCCTGCCACCCTCTAACCGCATGGCAGGCGCTCGAATGCCGGAGCCTTTTCACAGTCTCGTTCAGGTCTTCAGAAAATCTCTTCGGTATCAAGGCAATACTTGCCGCCGCAGATCGTGCGTCCGCTCGTCCATTTGCCGCGCGTGAAATCCGGGAACATCTGTGGCGTTCCGCCCATGGCCACCGACGCTTCGGAAAGGGCCGTGACCGCCATGTATGTGGCGGCGTCGTAGACATCGATCGGAGGCGGCGTGCGCGTGCGCGCGGCCTGCGCGAAGGCGTCCATCACCAGGAAATCCATACCGCCATGCGCGTCGTCCGGGCTGGCTTGGTATTCCTTCCAGATCGGATGCTCATATTGCTTGAAAATTTCTTCCATGGATTCCCAATGGCCTTCTTTATGAACGCCATCGATGTGCACGCCCTTGGCGGCCTCGCTGTAGATGGCGCGCGTGCCCTGCACGAATCCCGCGCGACTGTACGGCTGCGGCAAGCTGACGCTGTGACGGATCATGAGCACTTCACCGCCGGCGCATTTCACGAGGCTGGTCGTCACGTCGCCGCAGGCGTAGCGCACGCGGCGCGGGTCTGCCAGCGGATGATCCGGATCGTTACGTTGGAGATAGTCCTGTTCGCCCAGCGCCGGCGTGGACATGGACACGAGACTCACAAAGCGATTGCCCCTGTTGATGTTCAAAAGCTTGGCCATCGGGCCGACACCGTGGGTGGGATACAGATCGCCGTTGCGCAGCAGGTTGTTGTTCATGCGCTGATGTGTCAGCATCGCAATATGGGCGCGGAGGTCATGGCAGTAGCCGCACTCCGCGTAAACGACTCTGCCGAAGAGCCCCTGGCGCACCATATTCATGACGGCCAGCTCATTGCGGCCGTAGCAACAGTTTTCCAACATCATCATGGGTGTGCCCGTGCGCTCATAGACGCGCACCAGCTCCCAGCACTCGTCAAGGCTCGCAGCGCCATTGACCTCGCATGCAGTGTAAACGCCCGCTTCCATGAAATCTTTGCAGATTTCCCAATGTGTGATCCAGTTGGTGACGACATAGACCAGGTCGATGCCGCCGTCATCGATGATCCGGCGATAATCCTCATAGCATCGGGGCTCCTTGCCCAGATCGGCCATGATCCTCTTTCCTTCTTGCAGGCGGGCGGGAGATATATCGCAGATCGCCGTGATTTCCAGATCGCGGATGGCGCTGATCGTCGGAAGCAGGCCGCGGCCGCGGCCACCGAGACCGATGACCGCGGCATGAAGTCTATCACTCATGGTTTCAATTCCCTATCAGAGGCCGTTGACGTTGTTGTAGGCTTCCTGATAAGCCCAGAGGTAATCATCAACGCCAGCCTGCTGCAGCTTGTCGAGATACTCGCTCCAGCCGCCCTCGATGTCGAGCTTGCCGGTGATGAACGCGGCGCAATACTCCGCGATGACGGCGTCGATGTCGCCCTTGACGGAGGACACGATCTCCGTGCCTTCACCGGACAGCGGCAAAGCCTCCCAAATGGGGCTGGGCATATAGGGCTTGAAGTTCGCGCTGCCTTCCAGGCTGGTCCAATAGCACTCGCCGCCCTTGAAGGTGTCGTCGGTGAGCAGGACGGGGTTGTTGCCGCCGGAATAGATGCTGAAACGCAGCAGGGCCTGCTCGCTGCTGAGGCCGTCCGGATTGTGCAGGATCAGGTCGGTCAGTTCGGTGTGGCCCGCGTCGTTGAAGGTGTAGGATTCGCCCTCGATGCCCAGGCAGTAGTCATAGGCGCCCTGGATGGTGTACATGTAGTTCGCCCAGGACATCATCGCCTCGGGATAGCGGCATTCCTTGGTAATGACCATGCTGCCGTAGGAGTTGAGGTAACCGGAGCAGCGGCCCCACATGTCGGAGGGCGCCTTGGGCATGGCGATGTAATCATCGACATAAGTGCCGGTGATGGTGGCATACGCCATGTGCATGCCGATCTGATTCTCCTTGATATAAGTGGAGAACGGGCCGTCGGTGTAGTCGGCGTCGAAGAAGATCTTGGGAATGAGGCCTTCGTCGTAATAGGTCTTGGCCCTGGACAGCACATCCTTCATTTCGTCCGCGCTGTACCAGAAGCGCAGGGTGTTTCCGGTTTCATCCGCGGGATCGGCGTCCAGATAGGCGTTCGAGGTGCCTCTGTTCTGCAGTCCGAAGTCGCCGGCGAACGCGGTGATTATGCTGTCGCGATCGGTGAAGCCGGCGGGCACTTCGTCCGTGGGATCTCCGTTGCCGTTGGCGTCATTGTCGCGGAAAGCGACCAGCACGTCGTGAATCTCATCCCAGTTGGTCGGCATTTCCTTGCCGACGTTCTCGAGCCACTTGATGTTGAAGAAGATCTTGGTAATGCGCACGCCTTCCGTCTCGAAGATGTAGGGGAATCCCCAGATGCCCTCGCCCAGGCGCAGATACTTGGTCAGGTCGCGCTCGGTCAGGTAATCGTAGAAGTTCGGCGCGTAAGTCTCCAGCTTGTCCTCCAGATTCACGAACAGGCCGTCGGCGCCATACTTGCTCAGCTCAGCGTTGCTGAAGCGGCCCTTGAAGAAGAGCTCCGGCAGGTCGTCCGAGGCGATGAGCACCTTGGCGCGCTCGGCCCAGGCGGACTTGACGACGATCTCCCAGTCGAAGGAGATGTTCGTCTTCTCGTTGAAAATCTTGAAGAACGCGATGTCATTGGGCGTCTCCCAGGCGCCGGCGCCTTCGGGCCGCGTCGTGTAGGCAAACGTCTTGATGACGATGGGCTCGCTCATGACCGGGTAGCCTTCGGGCGTCAGCTCATATTCGATGCCGCCGCTGGTCAGAGTCGTTCCCCCATCGGCCATCGCCATCACGCCGAAGAGCGCGACGCAGAGAACCAGGAGCAGGGAAAGGATCTTTTTCATGGTACTACCTCCTTATATTGTCGCGGCTATAGCCGCGCAGGATACGCTTACCCCTTGATCGCGCCCAGCATGACGCCCTTGGCGAAATACTTCTGCACGAAGGGATACAGGCACAGCATGGGGAATGTGGAGACGATGATCACCGAGTATTTGATGGATTCGGCGATGCGCTGCATCTCCATCTGGCTTTCCGCGCCGCCGGCGGATTCCATCTCGGAGGCGGTCGTGGTATTGGTCACGAGGATCTCGCGCAGGATCAGCGCCAGTGGTTTCAATTCCTTTTTGCTGAGATAAACCAGGGCGTTAAAATAACTGTTCCAGTGCGCCACGCCGTAGTAGATGACCATAACGGCGATGATCGGCTTGCACAGCGGCAGAACGACCTTTATAAGGATTCCGATATTGCCGCAGCCGTCGATCATGGCGGCTTCCTGCAGGTCGTAGGGCAGTCCCTGTATAAACGTCCGCATCAGGATGCAGTTGTAGACGCTGATCAGCCCCGGCAGAATCATCACCCAGAACGTGTTGACGATGCCCAGCTGCTTGTACACCAGGTAAGTCGGGATCAGACCTCCGCCGAAAAACATCGTGACGCTCATGATACCCATGATGAGATTCCGGCCCATGAAGTCCTTCCGCGAGAGCGGATAGGCCAGCGACAGCGTGAAGATCACATTGAGGAACGTCCCCGCGAAGGTATAGAAGATGGTATTCCGGTATCCCGTCATGATCCGGTTGTCGGAAAAGACCTTGCGGTACGCCTGCAGGTGAAACTCCTTTGGCAGAATGAGGACCTTACCCGTCGTGACAAGCTGGGAATTGGAAAACGACGCGATGATCACGAACCAGAGGGGATAGATGATGATGATCAGTATGGCTACCATGATAAGGATATTGACCGTATCGAATATCCTGTCCGAGCGCGTGGCGCGTATCCTGTTGGAATGTCCCGCGGCCTTCCTCGTTACGTCTTGCATGCTGCAGCCTCCTTTATCAGAACAGGCTGATGTTCGCGGCCTTCCGGCTGATGAAGTTGACGGTCACCAGCAGGAAGCAGTTGATCAGAGAGTTAAACAGGCCGACCGCGGAGGAGAAGGAATAGCTGGTTTCCAGTATGCCTTTGCGGTAGACGAGCGTTGATATCACATCGCTGGCCTCCAGCGTCAGGTCCGTCTGGAGCGCGAAGACCTTCTCAAAACCGACCGACATGAAGGAGCCGCAGTCGAGGATCAGCAGCATGATCGCCGTCGGCAGCAGGCATGGCAGCGTGATATACCACACGGTCTGCAGTCGCGAGGCGCCGTCGATCATGGCCGCCTCATACATCTGCGTGTCCAGACTCGAGAGGGTAGCCATGTATATGATGGTGCCCCAGCCGGCGTTCTGCCAAACGCCGCTCCATACATAGATGCTCTTGAAATACCGGCCGTCGTTCAGAAAGCTTATGGACGGAAGCCCGAGTTTTCCGCGCAGGATGTTGAACAGCCCGGTGTCGCTTCTCATAAATATCCACAGCATGCCGCAGAGCACGATGGTGGATATGAAGTGGGGAAGGTATGTCACCGTCTGAACGATCTGCTTGAAGCGCTGGTTCTGCAGCTCGTTCATCAGTATGGCCAGTATGAGCGGAATGGGAAAGCCGACGGCCAGGGTATAAAGGCTGATCTGGACGGTATTGCGCAGGGTCCTGTAGAAATGGATCGACGTGAAAAAGTTCTTGAAATGCTTGAAAATATCCACCGTTCCCCTGTATGTCGCCCAGGGGCTGCCGAGAATTCCTTTATTGGGAGAAAAATCCTTGAACGCGATGATAACGCCATACATCGGCCAATACAGGAACAGGATGAAATACAAAAGCCCCGGAATGACGAGCAGATACAGCGCCCAGTTTCTGCGCAGGGATCGGCGCAAATCGTGCCGGAAGCCATAACGCTTAACGGGAGTTTTCGATGCTTTTTGCATGACTCCACTCCTCTCATAGTTATGCGCTTATTTTTATTATTATTATAGCTGAGCGCCGCCTGCCTGTCAATAAGTTTTTGAAAATTATGTAAACTTTTGAAGATTCTGTAAACTTTTCACATTTTTTCTTTTCTTGTTGTCAAATCCATGACCCCGCGCTATACTTAGTTGAAGACCATCCAAAGCATGACGGGAGGGTTATCACATGCGTCCCTGCAAATCGTTGAATGTTTTCTTTGATCCTGAATTTCGCGTCGATGTAACCATACAGCTACAGCGCGTCGTGGACGCCGGCTTCCATTGCCTTGACATGAATTTCTGGGATTGGAGCCATGATCCGCGCTCGCCTTTCATGCAGGACGACTGGCAGAATTGGGTTGAACGCATTGCCGAGGCTGCGCAACGAGCCGGCGCCAAGTTCACACAAGCTCATGCGCATGTTCACAATTTCTATGACGAACAGGCAAAGGATATTCATGAACGGCAGATCGAGCGCTCCATCATCGGCGCGGGGATGCTGGGTGTGCCATGGATCGTCATGCATCCTTCGCAGCGCACCGACTGGGCGGAACCCGGCTCAATGGACAAGATGCTGGCGGACAATGTCAGCTATTATCGAATGTACGCAGAGCTGGCGGCAAAATGGAAGACCGGTCTGGCGCTCGAAAACATGCGGCAGCCTGCCTCTGGCCTTACGACAGCCGAGCAATTATGCGATCTGATCGATTGGATCGACAGGCCCAATGTCGGCGCATGCTGGGACACCGGCCACGCTCATTTGGCCCACCAGGATCAGCCTGCGGCCATCCACTTGCTCAATCACCGACTGCACGCGTTACATGTCGCCGACAATCAAGGTGAGAGAGACGAGCACACCATGCCATTTGTTGGCTCAATCGACTGGCCCCCTTTAATCGATGCGCTGCGCGAAACGGGATATGATGGCGATCTGACATTTGAGGCGCACAATTTTGTTCACAAGATGCCGGAGGCCTGCAAGGCGGAAGCGCTGCGGCTCATGTATTGCGTCGGAACGGCATTAATTGGATGAAGAAAGCTGGTGTGGGTAAACTGCCGTTTTGAGCATGAAATAACCCCGAAATCCCAGGGTTCATAGGGGTAAGGAATTATTTATCCTATGTACCCGCAGAGAGCGGTGTGACTGAAAGATCACGCCGCAGTCTGTCGAACAACCCCGTTTTTCTAATGAAAGAAAAGCGGGGTATTATTGTATCCTCTCGCAAGTTTCCGAACTTGTGCAGGGGTTTGTGCAGAAAAGGGATTTTCAGTTATGTTCATAGAAGTTGTCTCGAAATATTAACGTACTTGGCTCTCGTTTTTGTTTTATTGTAACAAAAAACTCCACACAATGCTGTGCGGAGTCTGCACTCCCCAGGTAGGGCTCGAACCTACAACAACTCGGTTAACAGCCGAGTGCTCTGCCATTGAGCTACTGAGGATCGTTTTCGGTTCCAGGACTTTGTTCGCGGATTTCCGGGCGTTGTTTGCGGGTCTCCGGGTGTTGCTTTTGGGTTTCCGCGTGTCGTTCGCGGGTTTTCAGGCATTGCTTGCAGGCGTTGTTTTCAATCCCTGCCCTTGCTTCGCTTCGCCCTTCTCTTCCCTCTACCCATCTTATAAGGCAGTTGGAGAAGCTCCCGCTCCTCCAACTTCCCTTCTCTGGATCCCGGCGACGTCCTACTCTCCCGGGCCGTTGCCAGCCAAGTACCATCAGCGCTAAGAGGCTTAACTTCTGTGTTCGGTATGGGAACAGGTG
>JAFXQO010000035.1 GCA_017527065.1 Clostridia bacterium | reverse complement strand
GCCGCCAGACCACCCCCGCCGCGCTCATCGCGCCCGCGCCCATCAGGCAAACGAGGGTCGCTACGGCGATCGCAGGCAGGCTCAAGGCGGACACCGCGTGATCCGGCAGCGCCGCGTAAGCCGCCAGCGCGGAAAACAGGCGCGCCGCCACGGCCGCGTCCCAGAGCGAGGCCGCGCACAATATCCCGCAGGCCGCGCGGCTGTTCCACGCGCCGGCGCGCAGCGAATCGCCGCCCCGCGCCAGCGGCAGGGCCGCGGGCAGCGCCATCAGCGCGCCGAGCAGGGCGCTCAGCCAGAGCGCCGGCCGGGCGCCGGGCACGTCCGCCGCCTCCAGCGCGAACACGCGGAACACCAGCGCCGAGCCTCCCAGCGCCGCGACGGAACGCATCTGCGCGCGCTCTTTCATCGCTCCCCGCCCCTTTCTCCGCTCCGCGCCAGCCACGACCCGCGCGACGCCAGGAACAGCCGCCCGAACTGCCCGCGAATCGGCCCGCGCGCGAGGATATCCGCGTTGTGCGGAAAGTAGGGCGCGACCGGCGCGAGATACGGCTCGCCGAAGGAGCGCATGAAACCCAGATAGGCGCACAGCGCCCACGCGCCGAGGCAGAGGCCGTACAGTCCCCACACCGCCGAGAGCGCCACGAAGCCCAGGCGCAGCATCTGCATGCCCACGCTCACGCCGTAATCCGGAATGGAATAGTTCCCCAGCCCCGTCAGCGAGACCACGATGATGAGGATCGGGCTGATGAGCGAGGCCTCAACAGCCGCCTGGCCCAGTATCAGCGCGCCGACAATGCCCAGCGCCGAGCCAAGCTGGTTCGGTATGCGCGTGCCCGCCTCGTTGAGCAGGTAGAACGAAGCCTCCATGAACAGCACTTCCGCAATCACTGGCAGGGGCACGCGGGCGCGCGCCTCCGCGATGGAGGTGAGCAGGTTCAGAGGCAGCATGTGCGTGTGATACGATGTGACGGCCACGTACAGCGCCGGAAGGAACAGCGAAACGGCCGCGCCGATCAGGCGCACGGCCCGCAGGAACGTGCCGTACTGCCAGCGCATGAAGGTGTCGTCCGAGGCGTGGATGAGGTGGAACAGCGTCACCGGCGCGATCAGCGCGTAGGGCGAGCCCTCCACCAGCAGCGCGATCTGCCCGTCCGACAGGCAGGAAGCCGTGCGGTCCGGCCGCTCCGTTTGCAGCATCTGCGGAAACACCGAGCAGGGATGATCCTCGATCAGCTGCTGGAGCTGGCCGCTGCCCGGGCACTTCGGCACGTCCAGCGAAGCCAGCCGCCGCCGCGCCAGCGCAACGGTTTCCTCCTTCGCCACGCCCTTCAGATACATCATGGCCACCTGCGTCGGCAGGCCCCGGCCCACCTTCGTGAACTCGGTGATCAGCATCTCGCTGCGCAGTATGCGGCGCACCTGGGTGATGTTTGTGCGCAGGTTTTCCACGAACGCCTCCTGGGGGCCCTGCACCACCGATTCGGACTGCGTCGAGCCCACGGCGCGCTTCTCATAGGCGCGGGTGTCCAGGATCAGCGCCGTCGCGTCGCCGTCCACAAGCAGCGCCGTTTCGCCGGAGAGCACCGCCTCCACCACTTCCGATACCAGCTCCGCTTCCCGCGCGCTCACCGATTCCAGCACGCGCGTCCGCAGGAATGCCGCGCGGCCCTCTTCCGGCAGGGCTTTCTTCCGCGAGAGGCAGGGCCGCAGTATGTGCTGCTCGATCGTCTCCCGTCCGGCCATCCCCTCCATAAACACCAGGCAGGCGGCCGCGCCCGCCGCATCAAAGGGCCGCAGCGTTACATCCCGGTTGAGCGGCGCGTTCAAGACCTTTTTAAGCGCCGCCAGGTTCTTATCAATATTTCCTTCCAGCCCGCTGCGCAGGAGCGCTTCGTTCGGCTTCGCCACCAGAAACGACCTCTTTTCATTGCCTTGTACAAGCCAGTATGCTTCATTTTTCAGCGTTTATTCCTAATTTTCGCGCGGCCATGCAGTTAGACTTTACTATCTGCCCGTATTCATAGTATAATATCGTTGTCATAGAATGTGCCCGTGGCCGGCGCGGCCGTCCGCGCGGGCGCTGCTTTCAAAAACGAAATGATTGAGGTGATATTCGTGACCATAGAGGATATGGTGCGCGTGCTGAGCGCCAGGGTTCTCCGGGGCGGCGACAAGCTGGACACCCCCGTTTATACCGCCTGCTGCTCCGACCTGATGAGCGACGTGCTGGCCTTTGTCGACGAGAAGACCGTGCTGATCACGGGCCTGACCAACCCGCACGTCATCCGCACGAGCGAAATGCTGGACTTGAAGTGCCTGGTGTTCGTGCGCGGCAAGGTGCCCACCGAGGACATCCTCGACAGCGCCGAGGAGCAGGGCCTCGTGGTCATCACCACGAAGATGACGGCGTTCAGCGCCTGCGGCCTTTTGTACGACCTGGGCCTGCGGGGCGTGCCGGTTCCCCTCGGCTGGGGCGCGGAGGACAAATGATGGAGGAGCTGTTTCGCATCACCTATCCCGTCGCCTCCGCGGATTACACCAGCGCCGGGCAAGCCAGCACCGACATCAAGCGCCGTCTGAAGCAGCTGGGCATCGGCGGCGATGTGCTCCGGCGGGTCGCCGTGGCTTCCTATGAGGTCGAGCTGAACCTCGTTATCCACTCCATGGGCGGCGAGCTTTGCCTCACGGTCTTCCCCGATGCGGTGCAGCTGGTCTCGACCGACGTCGGCCCCGGTATCCCCGATCTCGACATGGCCATGCGCGAGGGCTATTCCACCGCCAACGACGAGGCCCGCTCGCTGGGCTTCGGCGCGGGCATGGGCCTGCCCAACATGAAGCGCAACGCCGATGAATTCGACATCCAGAGCGAGCTCGGCAAAGGGACGACTATCACCATGCGGTTCAAACTGCCGACCTAAGCGGCAGGCCGCAAAGGAAAGGCGGCTGACAACGACATGCAGGAAAAGAAACGCTATCACTCCGTGCGTTTGGACAAGGATCGCTGCAAAGGGTGTACCAACTGCCTCACCCACTGCCCCACCGCGGCCATTCGAGTCCGCGGCGGCCGGGCGCATATCCTGGATAACCTGTGCATCGACTGCGGAGAGTGCATTCGCATCTGCGATTATCACGCCAAGGTCGCTTTCACCGACGTCATGGCCAATACCAAGGCCTACAAATACTGTATCGCCCTGCCCGCGCCTTCGCTGTACGGCCAGTTCCGCGGCCTGGCAAGGCCGGAATACGTGCTGGAGGCCCTCAAGCGCGTGGGCTTTGACGACGTGTTCGAGGTGGCCCGCGGCGCGGACATCGTCACCCGCGCGATCCGCGAGCAGCTGCGCGAGCCCAACCAGCCCAAGCCCATGATCTCCTCCGCCTGCCCCACCGTGGTGCGGCTGATACAGGTCCGCTTTCCGGAACTGATCGACCACATCGTCAACATCCGCCAGCCGATGGAAGTGGCGGCGTCGGTGGCCCGCGCGGAATTCTGTAAGAAGCACCAGTGCGACCCCTCGGACGTGGGCTGCTTCTTCATCACGCCCTGCCCCGCCAAGATGACCGCCATCCGCACGCCCATCGGGCAGGAGAAATCCGAGCTGGACGGCGCCATCTCCATGATGGAGCTTTACGGACAGCTGCTGCCCCACATCAACGAAATGCTCAGGGACCCCGACTTTGTGCCCGCCACGGGATACGGCGTGGCCTGGTGCACCTCGAACGGCGAGGCCAACGCCGTCTGCCCGGACAACAGCCTCTCCGTGGACGGCATATCCAACGTCATCCGCGTGCTGGAGGAGGTGGAGAACGACAAGCTCTCCGACCTCATCTACCTGGAGGGAAACGCCTGCATGGGCGGCTGCGTGGGCGGCCCGCTGACCTTCGAGAACAGCTACGTGGCCAAGAACACCATCCGCAAGATGGTGCAGCACATGTCTCCCGAGCACCCGGACACCGCCGTGCCCGGCTCGCTCCTGAACAAATACCCCACGAAGAACGATCTCCCCATCGAACCCAACACGGCCGAAAAGCTGGACGACAACATGGTGGAAGCCATGCGGAAGATGAACCGCATGAACGAGATCATCTCCCGCCTGCCCGGCTACGACTGTGGCTCCTGCGGCTCCCCCACCTGCGCAGCCTTCGCGGAGGACATCGTGCGCGGCTACTGCACGGAGATGGACTGCGTCCACCTGCTGCGCGAAAAGCTGAAGGTGATGGCCGAGGAGATGGTCGAGCTGGCCCAGTCCAGGCGGGAATGACGAAAGTTCTGTCAAGAAAGAAGGAATCGGTATGATGAAGGTATCCGAAGTGATGAGCCTGATTGGGGCCAAGAACCTGACGCCGGATGTCGCCACGGACAGGGACGTGACCTGCGGCTACGTCTGCGACCTGCTCAGCTGGGTCATGGCCCACGGCGAGGAAGGCATGGCCTGGGTGACGGTTCAGACGCACCTGAACGTGGTGGCGGTGGCCGCGCTGGCGGAAATGGCCTGCGTGATACTGCCCGAGGGCATCGTCATGGAGCAGGAAAGCCTGGAAAAGGCGACGGCCGAGGGCCTGTGCGTGCTTTCCTCCGCCCTCACGGCGTATGAGATCTGCGGCCGCATCGCCGCCCAGGGCATTCCCGCGCACGCGTGAGATATGGAAAAGCTGTTCTGCGACCTGCACATGCACTCCTGTCTTTCTCCCTGCGGAAGCGACGACATGACGCCCTCCAACCTGTGCGGCATGGCGATGCTCAAGGGGCTCAATATGATCGCCCTGACGGATCACAACAGCGCGCGCAATCTCCCCGCGGCGAAGGCCTGCGCCGACGCCTACGGGCTGCTGCTGATCCCCGGTATGGAGATCACCACCCGCGAGGAGGTTCACCTGCTGGGCTATTTCCCCACGGTGGACGCGGCGCTCGAATTCAGCGAATTCCTGCGCGGCCACCTGCCGAAGAAGAAAAACAAGCCCTCGCTGTTCGGCAACCAGTTCGTCATGGACGAGGACGACAACGTCGTCGCCGAGGAGGACGCGCTGCTCATCGGCGCCTGCGACCTGTCGCTGAGCGAGCTGGTCGGGCTGATCCGCGGGGCCGGGGGCGTGCCCGTTCCGGCCCACATCAACCGCGGCTCGAACGGCCTGCTCATCAACCTGGGCTTCGTCCCGGAAGACCTGAACCTGACCGCCGTGGAGGTCTGGCGCGCGCTTCCCTGCGCGCACACGCCCCAGGAGGGCCGCGTGGTGCTCCATTCCTCCGACGCCCACTACCTGGGCGACATCCTGGAGGCGGAGGTCTCCATCGAGCTGCCCGAGCGCTCGCCCGAGGCGTTCCTCGATTACCTGCGCGCGGGCCGGCCAACACCCGGCGCGGCAAAAACCGACGGAAAACCGGCTTTTTCTCCCATTGGCTAAAATGTTTGTAAAATCATTTACAAGCAATTTGACTCATGGTATAATGTTTTGGTACCCATGAGCAATACTCTCGGACCCTATGAGCGAAGCTCATGATGATAAGAAGGAGGCATTGATTCAAACATGGATGACGAGAGAGCGAAGTTTGCGGAGCTTGAAAAGCTCATCGCAGAGCACAAGGATCAGCCCGGCGCGCTGATGCCCGTTCTGCAGGGCGCGCAGGGCATCTTCGGCTACGTGCCTGAGGACGTGCAGAAGGTCATCGCCGAGGGCCTTGGCGTCACCCTGGCTGAGGTCTACGGCGTCGCCACGTTCTATGCTCAGTTTTCCCTCTATCCGAAGGGAAAGTACCTGATCAGCGTCTGCCTGGGCACGGCCTGCTACGTGAAGGGCAGCCAGAGCGTGCTGGACAAGCTGAGCAAGATTCTGGAGATCCCTGTCGGCGGCACCACCCCTGACGGCAAGTTTACGCTGGAAGCGACCCGCTGCCTGGGCGCCTGCGGTCTGGCCCCCGTCATGATGATCAACGGCAGAGTTTATGGCCGCCTGACGCCGGATGCCGTTCCTGCCATCATCGATGAGTACAAGAACAAGGCCGACGACGAAGAGTGAAAGAAATAGCGCTGCACCTGCTGGACATCGTTCAGAACAGCGTGAAGGCCGGCGCCTCTCACGTGGACATCGGCTTCCGGCTTGACGATCAGGGCGTTCTGACCATGACCGTCGAGGACGACGGCTGCGGCATGTCGCCGGAATTCGTCGCGCGGGTGCGCAGCCCCTTCGTGACCACCCGCACCACGCGGAAAGTCGGGCTGGGGATTCCGCTGCTGATGCAGAACGCCATGCAGTCCGGCGGGAACGTGGAGATCGAGAGCGAGGTTGGCAAGGGCACGGTCATTTCGGCCACCTTCCACACCGCTTCCATCGACTGCCTGCCGCTGGGCGATCTGGCGTCCACCATGGCGACCATCATCATGGGAAGCCCGGATCGGCCGGAATTCTCCATCATTTGTTCTTCGCCCGCAGGCGAAATGTCATTTTCCACCGAAGAGATCCGCCCCGCGCTGGAGGGCGTTTCGCTGGCCGAGCCAGAAGTGGTGCAATGGATCCAGCAATCGTTACAGGAAGAAATTGAACCTATTTTAGGAGGGATCATGCGATGAAATCTTTGGCTGAGCTGGAGGCAATCCGCAAGGCGACGCTTTCCAAGATCAACGTCCGCACCGAGGAAAAGGGCGATACCACCCGCGTTGTGATCGGAATGGCGACCTGCGGCATCGCTGCCGGCGCGCGTCCCGTTATGCTCGCTTTCATGAATGAGATCCAGACCCGTCAGTTGAACCATGTGACCGTGTCCCAGACCGGCTGCGTGGGCATGTGCCGCCTGGAGCCCATGGTGGATGTCTATCTGCCCGGCAAGGAGAAGGTCACCTACGTCCACGTAAAGCCCGAGATGGTGCCGCGCATCGTCGCCGAGCATATTGTCAATGGCCGCCCCGTCGATGAATTCACCATTGGCGCTGCCGAGAACGCTTGATCGGAGGAGTAAATAAGCATGGATATTTATCGCGCACACGTACTGGTCTGCGGTGGTACTGGCTGTTCTTCTTCCGGTTCCGCGAAGCTGATCGAGCGCTTTGAGCAGAAAATCGCGGAGACTGGCCTCGAGAAGGAAGTCAAGGTTATCCGCACGGGCTGCTTCGGCCTCTGCGAAGCCGGCCCCATCGTCATCGTCTATCCGGACGGCACCTTCTACAGCCGCGTGAAGCTCGAAAACGTGGATGAGATCGTCAGCGAACACCTGCTCAAGGGCCGCAAGGTCGAGCACCTGGTCTACACCGATCACGCCACCAAGGAACAGAACGCCGAGAAGGCCCTGGAAGACATCAACTTCTACAAGCATCAGATGCGCATCGCGCTGCGCAACTGCGGCGTGATCGACCCCGAGAACATCGACGAATACCTCGCCATGGACGGCTATCGCGCCCTGGAAAAGGTGCTCACCTCTATGACCCGCGAAGAGGTCATCGACGAAGTGCTGAAGTCCGGCCTGCGCGGCCGCGGCGGCGCGGGCTTCCCCACCGGCATGAAGTGGAAGTTCGCCTATAACAGCGTGAACGAACAGAAGTACGTCGCCTGCAACGCCGACGAAGGCGACCCCGGCGCGTTCATGGACCGTTCCATCCTGGAAGGCGACCCGCACGCCGTCATCGAGGCCATGGCCATCGCCGGCTACGCCATCGGCGCCAGCGAGGGCTACATCTACGTCCGCGCCGAGTACCCCATCGCCGTGAAGCGCCTGCAGGTTGCCATCGGCCAGGCTGAGGAATACGGCCTGCTGGGCGACAACATCCTGGGCACCGGCTTCAAGTTCCACCTGAACATCCGCTTGGGCGCCGGCGCGTTCGTCTG
>JAFXQO010000034.1 GCA_017527065.1 Clostridia bacterium | reverse complement strand
TCGCGGCAGGCAGCAGGGGCCGCCCGCGTCCAGGGGGGGCCGGATTATTTCAGCGGGGCAGCGGGCCGCCGGGGCCGTGTCCATTTCGACGGGCGGCAGGGGCGCAGCGCGCCGGGGCAGCGCGGGCGGGATCGCGCTCACGCATATACGCGGGAACATAAAACGCGCGTGCGCCCGTTGCCCCTCAAAAAAATTTTTTTATTCCCCGTAGGGGAATACCTGGCCCGAAAAACAGGGGTGTTTCCGCACGGGCCGATTTTTTGTGCTATGCTTTTCACGTCGCAAGGCAAGCGGCCCGCCGGGGACGGCGGAAAAGCCCCGAAAAAATTTCCCGAAAAAAATTTTTGAAAAGGGCTTGACAAACGGGGTACACCGTGCTACAATCCGAAACGTGGACGGGGTACACCGAACACAAACGACAAACGACAGGAGGCCAACACCACATGAAAAGCTACACCGAAATCAAGCAAGCGCTCCGCCGGGAAACAAGCGATTCACTCCGCTATTTCACGAAATCATTTCTTGCGACGTACACCGCCGCCCTGGAAGAAAACAAGCGCAACGCGGAAAAGGGGATCGACGACAGCTATTGCGATAATGGTATCTGGACGCGGCACGCATGGGACGCCGTGCGCAAGACGGATTTTTACCAGAAAAGCGGCTCCGCCTATTGCGTATTCCTGCAAATTGTAGCTTGACAAGCCGAAACGCGGCGGGGCCGCGTCCGCCGGGGATCGCCTCCCGGCGCTGATGATGGCAGGCGAACACAACACCGAATTTTTAAGGAGGCCAACACCATGAAGGATCTGTATTCTGAAATCACCAACGGTATCATTGAACAGCTGGAGCAGGGCGTTATCCCGTGGAAAAAGCCCTGGACGGGCGTCAATTCCGGCGCTATCAGTCACGCGACGGGCCGCGCGTATAGCCTGCTGAATCAGATGTTGCTTGCCCGCCCCGGTGAATATATCACCTTCAATCAGTGCAAGCAGGAGGGCGGCAAGGTCAAGAAGGGCGCGAAATCTAAAATTGTCGTGTTCTGGAAGGTGCTGCCCCGTGAAAAGAAGGACGCCGACGGAAACATTATCACCAACGCCGACGGCAAGCCGATCATTGAAGGGCTGCCCGTGCTCCGTTACTTCCAGGTGTTCCATATCGACGATTGCGAAGGGATCGCCCCGAAATGGGAAAACAAGCTGCCCGCCGTCGCAAGCCCCGACGAACGCGCCGAAAACGTTTTGATGGATTATGTACGCCGGGAAAACATTCGGCTTGAAAACGTGATAGGCGACAGGGCGTATTATTCCCCCTCCCGTGACCTTATCCGGCTGCCGATCATGGAGCAATTCGACAGCACCGCCGAATATTACGGCACCGCGTACCATGAAGCAACCCATAGCACCGGCCACGCAACGCGGCTAAACCGTTTCACCGGGGACGCTGCCGCCGCCGCTTTCGGCTCCGAATCGTACAGTAAAGAGGAGCTTGTCGCGGAAATCGGCTCCGCCTGCTGCCTGCATGAATTGGGCCTTGAAACGCCGTCCAGCTTCAAAAACTCCGCCGCGTATATTCAGTCCTGGCTCCGCGTTTTGAAGGACGACAAGCGAATGATTATCAGCGCCGCCGCCCGTGCCGAAAAGGCCGTCAAGCTGATTTTCAACATCACCGACAGCAAGCAGGCGGACGGGGAATAATCCCCGCCCCCTGCAACGCCCCGAAATCATTTTGAAGGAGGCCAACACCATGAAAAAGCTGCTTGCAATCGTCGCCGCCCTGGCCCTTGTCGCCGCTGCATCATTCGCCGCCGGACGGGCCGCCGGTATTCGGCACGCGATAGAGGACGCCGAAATATACACGGTTGAATGTTACGATCCCGACAACCCCGACGAAAACGCCCGCCCCGACGGCACCGATCAAACAATCTATATCGAGCTGGACGGGGAAATATACGAGCACGGCATGTATCAGGGATGAACGCCCCGAAATCATTCCGCCCGACGATGGCCCGCCGGTTACGGGCCGAAACGATCCCGCCGGGATCGTCGCGGAAAACCGCAACGCATCGAAATCATTTTGAAGGAGGCCAACACCATGAAAACCGTTTTCACCTTTACCGCCGACAGCATCACCGTCAAGGGCAAGACTTTCCCCGCTGAATACTCCGTTACCCCGTCCGGCTCCGTGTTCGTGTTCGTCCAGGAGGACGGCAAGCAGGAAAAAACCCGTATTCGCTTCAACCCCGATCATGCCGAATACGCCGCCGCCCTGGCCGCCGCCCGCAACGAGCAGCCCGCCCCCGCTGCCGATGAACGCCCCGAAATCATTCCCGCCGCCGATCCGGCCCCCGCTGCCGTGGAAGAAACGCCTGCCGCCCCCGCTGCCGATCCTGCCCCCGTCGCCGACGGAAAAGCGACGCGCGGCCCCGTCCCGGAAAAGACTTTCATCGGCGAAAGCATCACCGGCAACGGCTGGAAAATCCTTTTTGACGGCGAAACGAGCCGCACACGGATTATCTTTGAAAGCAAGCCCACGGACGCCGCCCGTGCTGCCCTGGACAAGGCCGGTTTCTTCTTCTCCGCCGCTATGAATAGCTGGAATAAGAAATTGACCTTCAAGGCATACCGCGCCGCGCAAGCCATTGCCGGTGAATTGTCCGCCCTGTACCCCGCCGCCGCTTGACGGCGCGGGAACATTCCGCCCGACGATGGCCCGCCGGTTACGGGCCGAAACGATCCCGCCGGGATCGTCGCGGAAAACCGCAACGCCCAGAAATCATTTTGAAGGAGGCCAACACCATGAAATACACCGAGAAAACCGCCGCCGCCGTGCTCAATTCCCTGCTCCGCGCCGCGCGGAAAACGCCCCGCGAAAGCCTGCACGACGCCTGGACGGATGAACAAGGCCGGACTTGCGCAATGGATGGATACCGCGCCTATTGTCTGAACGCCGCCCCCGCCGGGATGAAAGCAACCTGGACGAGCCGCCCCGATCCGGCCCGCGCTGCCGCCCGCGCCGCTGAAAATAATAAAATCCTGGCCCACGTTTTCAACGCCCTGGACGCCGGAAAAACGGTTGAAATGCCCGCCCCGGACGCGGACGTCGTGAAATCATTCATGGCCGCAGACAAGGAGCAGGGCGGGCGCGGGGTGTATGACCTTGGAAAAGACTTTCCCGCCGTGAACGTCAAGTATTTGTGGGATATAATCAGGCTTTTCCCGGTTGCGAAATGGTATGTTCTGGCCGATCCTTACGCCCGCATGGTTAGCCCCGTTTTCATCGTCGCCGACGAGGGCCGCGCCTGCCTGCTGCCGATCCGGCAGGATAACAAGCCCTGGAAAGCCCCGGAAGCGCCCGCCCCGGCCCCTGTCGAAAAGCCCGCCGCCGATGAACGCCCCGAAAACATTCCCGCCGATGAAAACCCCTGGAAGTGTGACTATTTTGTGTACTCCCGCCCCGCCGGCGAAAAGCGTTTCCTGTTGACAAATCTCCGCGAGGGCACCGTGGGCATGAAAAAGTTTTACGCCCCGATGTACAAGGAAAAGCACCTGGAGCAAATCAAGGAAATGCTTGACCTTGCCGCCGCTGAAAACCCCGGCGCGGTTTTCCAGCTCCGCAAGCTGGACGGGAAAAGGGTTGTATATACCGCCGTCCCGACGGTTACGCCGGAAATGTTCGCCGCAAGGATCGCCGCTTGATTATTCCATCCGCCCGCCCGTGGGCATTGTACGCGGGCAAGGAGGCCGCCCCAATGAAGTATTATTATTTATATATCCCCGCTTTGGTTTTCTTCCTGCTGCCCCTGCTCAACGGCCTGCGTGCTTCCGTCGCGGCCCGCGCTGCCGCCCGCGAGAAGGAAGCGAAGCGCGCCGCCGCTGCCGCCGCGAAGGAGGCCGCCGAACAAGAGAAGAAAGCCCGCCAGGAGGCCCGCGCCGCTGCTGCCGATCCGGCCCAGGAGCCGAAGCGCAAGCGCGGACGCCCGCGCAAGAATCCCCTGCCGGAGCAACGCCCCGAAATCATTTTGCACGAGGAAGCGCCCGCCCCCGTCCGGGAGGAGCCGCCCACCGTCCAGATTATGACGATCCAGCGCACAAGCATTTTCCCGAATGTTGACAAGATGGAGCCGCCCTGCACCCCGGAAGAATTTGCGAAAAAATTTTGCTGAAAAAATTTGCGAAAAGGGGTTGACAAACGGGGTACACCGTGTTACAATCCCAAACGTGGACGGGGTACACCGAACACAACGCCGCAAAAACATTTTGAAGGAGGCCAACACCATGAAAACCACCATCAACGCCATGTGCCCCGATTGCACCCGGTTCGGGAAGGATTGCCAGGGGACGAGCTGCCAGACCTGGACGGGCTGTATTTACAAGCAGCGCACCGATGCCGACAAGACGATCTGCAAGCCGAAGCTGATTTATCAGCCGGACGCGCCGGAGGAGGCCCGCTACAACGTCCAGTTGTGGCATAGCTACGACGGCGGCAAAACATTCTGGTATGCAGGTTATGGCCGCTTCTTCAAGGACTTCTACGAGGCGGAAGCGTGGCGGAAGCAGCAGCGCAAAAACCTGTCCTACGATCTCATGTTTGGCCGCCTGGGCAACGGGACAACGGTTTGCAACATGGCCCGCGAGGAGCACGGCGACTATCCCACCATCGCCCACATTGACGATTGCGGCGCGGTTCGCTGGTACGTCGATGCAAAGAAGCTCCCGCCCTACGTCCTGGAGGACGTAAACGCCGCCGCGCTGCGGGATATGGCGGAGTTCAAGGAAAAGTTTTTGAAGCTCACCCCGCTGGAAGCCCTGCGCGCCGTGTATGATACTTTCCCCATGAACACGATCCGGAACGACATAAGCAAAGAGACCGTCCCGGCGCTGTATGAAATCTATACCGAGTTCATGGCCCAGCATGGTTACATGATGCCGGAGCAATAACGCCGCGAAATCATTTCAAGGAGGTTTGAACCATGTTCTACATCGTCAGTATAAAGAATATCAAGACCGGCGACATCGCCACGCTGAAAGTTTTCTCCCCGCTGGAAGTTGGAGCTGTCATAGGCTGGGGAACAGACGACGGAGAGAACACCGCGCAATGGGTTGTCGAGTATTGCAGCCTGCGCACCACTTCCGCCCGATGATGGCCCGCCGGTTACGGGCCGAAACGATCCCGCCGGGATCGTCGCGGAAAACCAACGCCGCAAGATTATTTTCAAGGAGGCCAACACCATGACAGTCAACAAAACCCGCTATTCCAGCTATAACTACAAGCGCCTTGCGCCCTTCCTGGAGGCCGTGCGCGAGCTGCCGGAACAGTCCTTCACCTTCACCCGCGATGGCTACGAGCCGCTTTCCATTGAGAACCTGGAATACACCTTCAAGGGTTATCCCGTTTGGGGCATGATGCACACCTACGACATGAACGGCGATACCATGCGCGACCCGGACATGACCTTCCTTGTGGACTTCTCAACCGGCAATATCATCCCGCATACCTTCCAGCAGGATAATTGCCCCTTCACGAAGTATGGCACCCTGTATCAGGAGGTTTGGGAGGATGAAGGACATTGGCGGCCCAGCCTGCGCGCCCAGCTTGACCGCTTCTTGAAAGACTGGATCACCAACATTCTGGATCAAGGCTTCAAGCCGGAGCAGGCCGCGGAAAACGAAGTCACCCCGGAACAGTTTGCCGAAGCTGTCACCGAATAACGCCGCGAAATCATTTTGAAAGGAGCTTTGACAATGGCTTATGATAATATCCGCCGCCTGCTGCAAGACGGCTACCCCTGGAAGATTAAGGGCAACGGAGGATATACCGCCTATCTGGTAGGCATTCAGCCCCTTGTCGATCATGACTACGAAGCGATTTACCGTTATCCCGGCGGGGATTGCTGCCATGACCTGGAATCCATCAAGTCGTTTTTTACCGTTCTTGAGCAGTTCCCGCCGGAAGATGAAGAACAGCCGCGCCCTGTCAAATATGGCCCGTATCTCATTGTCTGGCTTGACAGATATGATTGCTGGTGTATTTACGACGACGGCGGAAACAAAGTCCGCGAGCCGCATTGGGCGACCATCGAGGAGGCCAGGGCTGCCATCATTTCCCGCGAAGCGCTGTAATCAATAATTAGCCCGCCCGTGGGCATATACGCGGGCAGAAGGAGGTACACCATGATTTTTCACATTACGCCGAACATCTGTGAAACTGCCCTTGTCGTCGATGAATTGCCGGAAATCGGCAAACCGTTCTGCTGCGGCCCGTATATCGCCGCCCGCGTCCTGTCCTTGGAGCCGTGCCCGTACACTTGCCCGCAAGACGAGCACCAGGAAGCCCTGCAATATGCTGTGTGGCGTGTCAACTATGAACCCGTTTCCGACCCGCACGATGATTATTTCTACGTCGCCATTCATGAGCCGGAATCCGAAACCATGTAACGCCGCGAAATCATTTTGAAAGGAGCCAACACCATGAAAGCCAACACCACCATTGCGAAGATTGTCCATTCCATCCGCCGCTTCTTTGTCGGCGAAGCGTACACCGTCGCCGCGTGCCTGCCCGGTTACGGCACGTTCACCTGTACCATCAAGGCCCCGAACCGGCAGCGCGCCATGCAGGAAGCGGAAGCGATGGCCGATCCCGGTTTTGTCCTGTCCTGCGAGCTGGCCGCCTGATCCCGTCAGGCCGCGCGTTGACAAACGGGGTACACTAATTTATAATATAGGCATCGAAAGGAGGCCGACACCATGCCGAGAGGAAACACACCCGAACAGCGACGCGCAAAGAATATTCTTGGCGAGAAGTGGGACAAGGAAAACACCCGTCAAGTCAAGTTCAAGTTCAACATCCGCACCGATGCGGACATTATCGCCCATCTGGAAGCCCAGCAGAACATCCAGGGCTATGTGAAGCGCCTGATCCGGGACGACATCGCCCGCAGCAGCAAAGGATAACAAGCAGGAGGCCAACACCATGAGAGAGTATTTTGTAAACGTGATCGCCGATGTCATTCCTGGGGATAGCCCCTATCAGCAGACAGTCGTCGCAGCGTACCGCGTTCGAGCAGACGCCGAGAAGCACGCCGCCGATGTGGCAGTTGCGGAAATGATAAAGAGCAATCGCCCGATAGACACCATGACGATCAAGCAAAGCGCCGTTTATCCCGTTGATGAAATGCCGCTCCTGACGTACCATCCGGCGGAGCCGTAAGAAATCAGCTTGAAAGGGGCGACGTTACCGTGCTGAAAGGATTTTATATCATCCAGCGTTTCGATGGAGAAAAGTGGGTGGATTATTCTTGCCATTACTTCTTTTCACCGATAAGCAAGGTGTTAAGGCAATACAAGTATTTCAAGGAGAAACACCCAGCGGAACGGTTTCGGATTGCGAAAGGCAAAGAGGACATAGGGGCTTTCTTCAACCACGCGACGCAAGGCCGCGACTAATCCGACCAAACCATTCTAACGTGCATCTTTCCCGAAAAGGTGCACGTTTTTTTATGCCCCCCCAGGAGACCCCCGCGCGCTCACTCCCGGCTTTGTCATAATAGGAGGTTGTGTTAAACGCATACGGAGGAAATCGCTTCCTATTTTATGCGCTAAAAAATAGGCCGGTTTTGGGTGTTGTGTTTTACCATGCCCCGATATGACAAACACAAGCCCCCACGGCCTGCCAAATGGGCATAAAAAGAGCGCCCCCGGATCGCTCCGAGGGCTGTTCTTTACTTCCTGCCTTGCTTCTGCCTGTACTGTTTGATCGCCATAGCGCGCTTCATGCCGTGTGTGGCGGCCTCTTTCAGCGCCCTTTCCTCCGCCCGTTCCTTCCTCCGCCTCTCGCACCAGGCGGCAAACCGGGCGTATTTCTCGCAATCTGCGTGACACGTTGCCGATCTTTCCGGGCAATCCTTTACGCATGGATTTTCCACCACGTCGCCCCTGCTCATGCCCGCGCCCGCTTTCCCGTCAGCATGTTCAGCTTCATAAGGCTTTCGTCGATATTCTCCTGGATTACGCCGATGTAAACGAGCGTTTCCCGCTGGTAGCTGTGGCACAATATCCTTTGCAAGCTCACCACGTCGCCGGTCATTTTATAATAGTGATAGCCGAAGGTCTTTCGCAGCGTATGGCACCCGATCCGCTCCTCTACGCCCGCCTCGCGGGCTATGTGATTGATGATCTGATAGCACCGCTGCCGCGATATGGGCCGGTATTTGTGGGTAGCGCTGTCCTTCTGGCGGCTCTGGAAGATATACTCGTCTGCCTTTCTTCCGGCCAGCAGACGGTTGATCTCCCGCCGCGCCTGGGGGTTTATCAGTATGCGGGCTTCCTTCCCGGTTTTCTTGGCCTGTATCTGCGCGTAGTCCTTGCCCCTCAAATCCTGCACCTTGAACCGCCGGAAATCACTCACGCGCAGGCTGGTATTAAAGCCAATCAGCAAGATCAATTCCCAGCACACTTCCCCCGTTTTTCTGTGCTTGTCGTGCTCCCGCGCAATGTCGTAACACTTTTGCAATACATCCAGATCGCGGATGGGCTGTACAACCTTCATGTGTTTTCACTCCCTTCAATTATGACAAATATAAACGGTCAAAAAGAGAAAGCCCCGGCAAGGGCCGTTCCTGCCGGGGCGCGTCTGTCATTCCTTGATAGGCTCCTCCGCCGTGTCGGGCGGTTCGTTCGTGCCTCCCTGGGTAATAGCGGTAATGTATTCATCCTTCGTGTGGCACTTATCGTGCGGGATTCCGTTGTCTATGCAAAACTGCACGATCATTTCCAGGGGCCAATCCTCCAGCGGGGCCAGGGTATAACCGTCGTCGTATGCCTCCGCGTCATGGAGCAAGGCCACAGGCTCGCCGCCCTCCGCTGCCTTCTTGATCCGCTGCCACAAATCCCACACAAAGGACGGGCCGCGTCCCAGCGCGACGCCGGTCATAGCGTAAAAGATGTAATGCACCCAAACCGGCACGTCCGCCAGGAATCCTTCTTCGGCAAAGTAGGCAAGCATATTCAGCTTGCAGGAAACCGCCAGCACAATGCCGATAACGATGCTGACGATCTCCGCGACGCTCATTCTCTCGCCGCCGTCCTTGCTCCAAATGGGCTTGATGGCGGTCACGATGGCCTCAATGAACATCGCAATCAGAATAATAGTGATGTACTGCATGATTCTTTCCTCCTGTTATTGTTCTGCGGCACGGTTGCCTCCGTCGCCGGACGTGCCGTAGGTGATGAAAACCGCGAGCGCTCGCGGTTTTACGGGGTTCCATGGAAGAAGAAGCTCGCCGCAAATCCAACGGCGGCTATGACAATGTACTTGATGATCTCAAAGGAAACCTTTTTCCACTTGTCGGCGGGTTCCTTTTCGAGTACAGCCACGCGGTTGTCGATGCTGTCCACCTTCTTTTCCACGCGGCCCACGGCACCGCTCATCTTTTCGATGGCATTGCTTTGTCTTTCCATGATAAGCAGGATTTCGCCTTGTTTCTTCAAGGCTTCGTCGTGCTCGTCAAGACGGCGCTTGAAAGACTTGTGCTCGGTGTCGTTCGATGCCAGGTCTGCCTTGATTTGAGCATACTGTTCTTCATTCATCAACCCTTTCACCCCCTAACTTCCGCATACTTGCCGCTGATCCAGGCGACTTGCTTCTTGTACACCACCGCGTGCCAGCCGTTTTCTGCGGTCGCCACCCATTCCAGCATCGTTCCCCTGGAAACGGCGGTAATCCGGCTAAAGTTCGTGCCATTGCCTACGCGCACATTGACGCTGCTCGCGGTCACGACAACCGTCTTTCCCTTCGGTTCCTCGCCGGTTTCCGGCTTGTCGGGTTCGGGCTGGGTGGGTGTCGGCTGGATGGTGGTGCCTGCGGAATAGTTGGGGCGTCCGTACCCTGCGATACGGTTGTAGTTGAGCTTGTATTTCTTCTTGGCAACGCCTCCGCCGTTGGCGACAACGCCGCTCGCGGTGCTGGTGTTGCCCTCTACGGTGTACACATAGGAGTTATCCACCTTGTACACAAGGCCGGTGTGGGAAATGGCGCTGCCGCCGATTCCGTCCGCCGGATAGAAGAAAATCTGGTCGCCGGGTTCCGGGCTTTCAAACAGCCTGCCCTTGGCCTTGTAATACTTGCGGCTGTATTTGCATCCGGCCCCGCAGCTTTTCGTCGGCTGGCACAGCAGCGCGCGCCCGTCGTCCACGCCGTAAGCCTGCACGAAGCACCAGTCCACAAACACGTCGCACCAGGCGACGCCCTGCTTCCTGCCGTTGTAGAATCCGGGAATGGCATCCATGTCGCGGGCGTACTTGGTGTAGTTCTTCTTGCCCGCGTTCCCCGTCTTGCTGTCCAGGTCTTTGTTGCTGGCCTTTTCCAGATAGCCCTCCTCGGCCAAAGCGATGTCGATTACCTTCTGCCGGTCAAATCCCATGTTTCCCGCCTCCTCGTTTTCGTCTGTGTTGTCCTCGGTTTCCTCGGTGTCCTCCGCCTCCTGGGTGAACCATTCCAACGGCTTGTCGCCGTAGAGCATATCCAAATCCACGTTGCCGCTGATCCCGTTTACGCGGCCCTTGCTGGTGTATTGCCAAAGGTCGCAGTAGTATTTTGGCGCGTAGGATTTCGCGGGCACGCTGCCGTCGTTCTTCCCCCAATGCGGAATCCACATGATGTCGCAAAGGGAGATTGCCTTTCCCGCCCATTTGTAGCGGGTGTTGATGTACAGGCCGATTTTCTCACAGCCCAGCTTCCGCAGCTCCTCCAGGAAAGCGACGCATACGGCCTCGGTGGTCGTCGCCGTTTGCGCGCTGTATTCGATGTCCGCGATGTAGAAAAGCGGCCTGCGCTTCGCCTTGTTCGCGCACTCCACGAAGAACCGGGCTTCCGTTCTGGCCGCCTCGGCGGTTCCGGCCTTGACGTAGTGATACGCGCCGTATGGAATCCCGCAGGCTTCCGTGTATTCAAGATAGCACTTGTCCGCGTTGCTGCCGACGCTGGCGCGGAAAATCGCCATCTCCAGATCGTCCCTTGCTTTGTTCCAGTCGATAGCCCCCTGATAATGGCTGATGTCTGCAATCTTTTTCACGCCTTATCCTCCTTTTTGCGCTTTCGTCGTATTCCGTGCGGATAGTGCGTCCATGCGATGCCGACAATGCAAACCACGCTGAAAAGAATAAATAAAAGGGCCAGCGCTCCTATAAAGATCGCTGCTTCCAGCAGTTCACGCGGCAATTTCATAAATAGACCACCTCCGCGCTGGCGCACCAGTCGTCATAGCGCGCCCTGATGTCCTCCTCCATCCCGTCGAACGGCTCCACGCCTCGCACAACGAGCATTTCCACGTCGTAGTCTGTCGCGCCGTCCTCCGTCGTCAGGGGCAGCACATGGGGCCGCAGATACACGTCCACCGTGCCGTCCTCCTGCTCCTGGATGGTATAAAAATGCCGCCTCCCCGGCGGCTGATCGCTCTCAATATTCATATTGTCGCACCTTTGAAGTACAAAGTGTTCCTCGATCCAGCGGATCATGTTGTGACCGTTACAATGCTTGCACATCCCGATATAGCAGATCACGCTTTCCATCGCCGCGTCATAGCTGATTTGCCATGCGGCAAAGGCCGCCATGATGAAGCGCAGGCTCCGCTTGATGTGCGTCGTGGTCTTTCGCCTCATGCGGATGCCGTGTGGCGTCAGCAGATAGCCCACGAACTCAACCGGGGCCGTCGCCTTTTGGATTCGGCTTTTCGGGCTGATGTCAAGCAGCAGCTCGTCCCGAAGGAAGGTTTCGATGGCGGCGAATATTCGCTTTGCGTTCTCTTTGCCCTTGACGAGGATGCAGAAATCGTCCATATAGCGCACATAGTAGTGTACTTTCAGCGTGCGCTTGATGAATTGATCCAGCTTGTCCAGAAACAGGTTGGCCGTTTCCTGGCTCGTCAGGTTGCCGATGGGCATACCCACATCATAGAGCCGCCGCCATCGTGGGCAATCATCCGGCTTCATCCCCGGAGGCAGGCCGAAAGGCACGTCCGGGTTATTGATGATCGTCCGCATAAGCCAGCGAAACCAGGCGTCGTCTGATACCTCGTCGTATGTATTCAGCACCTTCCCGTGTTCAACCCGGTAAAAGTATTTGCTGATGTCGCCCTTGATAAGATACCATTCGTCCGCGTCCGGCTTCCGGCTGATCTTCTGCTGCCAGTTTTGCAGGCACTCCGCCGCTGGCAGCGTTCCTTTGCCCTTCCGGCACCCGTAGCTGTGCGTGATATATCGCTTGTCCAGATATGGGTTGATTTGCCGGTAAATGGCCCATTGCACAACGCGATCCCGAAAGCCCAGCGCCATGACGAGCCTCGGCTTCGGGTAGCGTACATAAAATTCCCGATATGGCCCCACCTTGTAGGTCATATCCAGTAGCTCTTTCTGTATCTGGTGCAGATTCGCGCCCAGGTTGAAAGAGAAGTCCAAAACCTCATTGCGATACCGTTTCCCCTTTGCGGCGTCCCGGTAAGCGCCCATCAGGTTTTCAAAATCACAGATGCGGTCTTTCAGATTGTGCAGCCCTTCCAAAACATTCACCCCGCCCTGTGAACTGCCGCGCGTGACGTGTTCCGTCAGGCATAGACTGTAATGCCCCAAAATCGCTTTAGGGTATGCTGCGGACAGCCATAGCCCGTTGCCCTTCCGGGCGCTTCGCGGTGATTCCTGCCGCGCGTTTCCTGCGGAGCGTTCTTGCCGCCGCGCGTCAGGATTATTGTTTAGCCCCTTCGGGCCGAGGAAACGCACCCCTCCCATCAGCGGATGGCCGCTGATTCGTAATCTCGCGGCGCGTAATATATGCTGGGAGCGGGGGCGGCACCCATAGTTGTTGTTGGCGTTGCCGCGCTCGTTGTTGGCATTGACATAGCCAAGCCCCGCGTTGCTGCCGTTGTTGTAGTTGCCGCCGCGACGGGGGAAGCGCTAAAGAACGCATGGATTCAGACCGTCCAAATCACGGAGCGTTCCCTCTGCTATCGCCACTCTTGCGGCCAGATACGCTATTCATCCAGCCGCCGATCAAAGCCCCGATCTCGTCAATCTTCTTTGACCATTCGCCGTAGCTCTGATCCGTGAGCAATCGCCTTGTTTTTCCGCTCTTGTCCGTGAAAATGATCTTGTTCGCCTGCTGGATGAAGATGTCCAGCACGGCCTTGCTGGTGTCCAGGTCGGTCAGCGTGCTTTTGTTCATGTACCGCAGGCGGGCCTTTGTTGCCAGCCGCAGCATCGTGTACATTTCCTGCATGATGTCCACGCCAAGGCTCCGCTTATGGAAGCTCGGCCAGCGCTCCACGATGGGGCGCGCGTATTGGATCATGTCGTCGATCTTCTGGCAGCATGGCCCCGGATTGCTCCTGTCGTACTTAAATTCCGGCATATCATTCTCTCCGTCCGGCGGATATTATTTTCCCCATCACGCGCGCGTCATGGAAACTATTAACGCGCGCGTGATAACGGGGAAATGGGTTGATGGGGCACGCCCTATCGGGCGGCCCCGGTCAGGGGTTCAGTATTCAGTTTCCAGGGGTTCAGAGGGAGCGGGGGCGGCACCCAAAGATGTCGGAGGCGAGGCCGCGCTCGTTGTAGGCATTGACAAAGCCAAGCCCCGCGCTGCTGCCGTGGGTGCAGGAGCCGCCGCGACGGGGGAAGCGCTCGCCTGCCACGAAGTTGACGTAGTAATAGCCGGGGGTATCGTCGCCCGCGCCTGTCTTGATAAGGCCCAGCTCGTAAACGATGCTCGGCACATAAGGCAGGCGCGTGGTGTTCACCGCAACCGTGCTGAAACTCTCGCCCTTGCTGCCCACGGTCAGGTCGTCGCATTGCGTGTCCAGGGTGATATGCCCGTTCAGCCAGTTCCAATGAAGCGTGCCAGCCGTGCCGGGGGCGACGAGGGTGTAACCGTTGTCGCTGGTGTTCGGCAGGATCGCGCGCCACGCGGCGGAAGAAGCGGACAGGTCGGCGTCCGGGTCGGCGGCGTTGTTGTTCTCCAGGATTTGCAGCTCACAGTCCACGATACGGTAGCCGTACTGCTGTTCCAGGCTGGAGCCGATGATGTCCGCCAGCAGGGCCGGGTCGCTGCCCAGATACCAGTCAAGCGGGCCGGTGCCGTTCAGCGTCCGATAGCCTGTCTGATGGGCCGCGTCGGGCGTGCCGTCGTTGCTGATGCCGCCCACAAACTTGCCCTTCTCCCAATAGGTCGGGGCCAGGTCGGGCCGCAGCTCCGCCGCCGTGGTGTGGGCAATCAGGCACTTGTAAATGTACCCGTTGTAGGCTCTTTCCGTGTTCACAGACAGCGCCTTGCCGGTTTCCCAGGCGCTCGCGTCCTGGTGCGCCTGCCCCCAGGCGGTATTTCCGTGCGGCTTCCAGCCGTTCTTCTGCGCCAGCAGCTTGATAAAGCCGTAGTCCGCACAGGTCATGCCGGTAATGCCGGGGCCAGCCAGCTTCATGCGGGAAAGGCACTGATCCGCGCCCAGGCTCCGGGCCGGGTTGATGTTCGGCAGGCTCACCAGTGCGCCGCCGGAAACGCCGTTCTCGCCGCCCTTGTACTTGCCAAGCAGAATGTAATCCTGCTCCACGCCATTGATGATAAAGGCCGGGTGCGTGTGCTCCGGCAACCCCGCCACCAGGTCGGAGCTTTTCATTTTGGGGAATTTGACGAAGATACCGGCCACGTTGCCGTCCGCGTCGTACTTCACGACGTTACCGTACTTCTTCGCCAGAAATTCAAGAGGGCTGTTATTCATCCGTGCCGCCCTCCTCCATCATTTCGACGAGTTCCTGGTACTCCTCCACGGTGATGCGGTCAGCCATCAGGAAAACGTCGAGCTTCTGCAAGGTGGATTCGCGGTCAAGATTGCCCTTCTTGATGCCGTTCTCGATGATCCGCTTCATCAGCTTGTAAGTCATGGTGTTTACCTCCATTCCTTTCAGAATTTTGTTATACTGCCGGTCAATGATCTTCCCGGCGATCCAGGCCGTCAGGCTCATTCGTCCATCAGCCCCACAAGCTCCCTGTACTGGTCGGCGGTCAGCCGGTCAGCGGCCAGAAAGGCGTCCAGCTTGTCCATGATCCCGGCCCGCTTTTCCTCCAGCGTGCCGTCCTTCTTCGCGTTCAGAATGATCCGCTTCATCAGGTTATAGGCCATCTTTTATCCCTCCTTTTCTCCGAGTTCCAGCATCGTAACCTCATACAAGGTTTCGGCCATCAGCTCGTCGTGTTCGTTGATCTGGGCGCGCAGGGCCTTGAAATGGGCCAGCTCCGCTTCCCGTGCTTCCTTGCGCTTGCGATCCCATTCCTCCGGGTCGTCCTCCGGCACGTCGGGCATAACTTCCTCCGCCGTGATTTCCTCCTCCGGGGTCAGGATTTCGTTTTCATCCATCGGGGTGTCCTCCTCTCAATCAGCTTGTCAGGGTCGCAACCTGGGCTTCCAGGGTTTCGATCCGTTTCTGTGCGTCCCGAACCTCCGCCTGGTGAATCGTCATGAGCATATCGTAGGCGATGCTGATATGCTGCAAGGCTTCATCCATGGTGTTGAAGTTGGTCGCGCTCTGTGCCGTGCCCTGCTGGATCACCGTTCCGGGCGCGGGCGTAAAGGTCTTGCTCCCGTCGCTGTTGGTCGCTTCGGTGTACGTCCTGGGGCGCTGCACCACATGGTCTTTCCATCCGATCCGCTTGTTGTAGCTCATACTGTTTTCACCTTCTCCCTTTACAGCGCGTCATACGCGCCCGTCCTGCTGGTGTTCTCCGTGACCTGGAACAGTTGGAACCGGCAAACATACAAAATGCCCTCGGTGGCGTCCGCCCTCGCAATGCTCACCGTCTTGCTGCCGATCCTCACGCCGTTGTGGTCGTACAGCTCGACGCCCGTCACCGTAATGTTGCCGCTTACGGTGTGGTCAATCAGGAATGTCACTTCCACAACGCCGCTGTTCAGCACTTCGGCCTTTTCGATCTTTGCCTGATACCAAGTGCTCCCCACCTTGTACCGCGCGTAGGAAGGATCGTTCTTGATCTCCTTCCGCTTCGCCGCAAGGTAGGTGCTGTCCAGCGTGAATACATCCGCCATTGTCTTAATCCTCCTTTTCGTCAGATTTCATCCGCGCCGCACATCTTGTAAAGGATTCGGGCGTATGTGTCCTCCGCTTGTGCGGCCTGGATGTCGTTTTCTCCGACGATGCCCAGGGTGTTTTCCTGCGGGATGGTGCCCGCCTGCACGCCCTCGCTCGTCATGGGGTAGCCGAAAGGATAGGCCGCCGCGTCGCCGCGCATACCGGCCTTTGCTTCGCCCACAGCGCCCAGGGTGTTGATCTCCGGGCGCGTGCCGGTCATGGGGTACGGGAAGCGGTGGCCCTCGGCCTCCGCCCCGATGCCCGCTTTCATGCTCTCGTCGATGATGCCGATGGTGTTCTCCTGCGGCCAGCGTCCGGCCCAATTCTCCGTGCCGGTCAGCGGGTAGCCGAAGCGCGCCAGAACCTCGCCCGTGGCGATGATCCCGATCTTGCACTTGCTGCCGATGCGCAGGCTGTCAAGCACGCTGCGCACGTTCTTTGCCGTGCCGATGGCCTTTCTGGCCCACGCCTCGTTTTCCGGCGTCCATTCTCCTTCCACGGTAACGCGGAAGTGATACGGGTCGCCGCCGTACTGCCAGTTTTCTTCCAGGTCAACGGCCCCGAAATAGCTGCCGATGTACTGATAAACCGCCTGCGGAGTGCCGAACAGGCGGTACAGAGGGATCG
Source organism: Clostridia bacterium (assembly GCA_017527065.1). Classification (GTDB taxonomy): domain Bacteria; phylum Bacillota; class Clostridia; order Christensenellales; family Aristaeellaceae; genus Firm-10. The sequence continues at coordinate 57,592 of JAFXQO010000034.1, read as the reverse complement.
CGTTCTTGATCCATCGGCGCTTTGTTTCCAGGTCGGCGTTGTAGTCGTACAGGCAGTTGGTTTCCCAGGCCAGTTCATCAAGCCGCCATTCTGGCATCGTGTCGTAGTTCAGCACGCAATCGACGCCCTGCTGGATCGTGTCGTTCATGATCTGCACAGCGGCCTCGATGGCCTTTGCCACGGCGTACCCGTTCTTGTCTTGCAGAATAAAGCGCGGGACGTGCCTTGTTACGTCAAACGTGAACATTCTTCGTCACCGCCTTTAGGAAAGGGCCGTCAAGGTGATAGTGCCCTTGCATCGCTGGCTGGCCCCGATCTCGGTATAGGTGACGGCCCCGCCGTTGAAGTTGCTGCCGTCGCCCCAGGTAACGCGCGTCGCGCCCGCCTGGTAGATGGCCGCCATCAGCCGGTCAGGATTGAAAGCCCGCCCGATTACCTGATCCTGCCACGTCTGGTAGTCGCTCACCGCCGCCGCAATCGCCGCGCTGGTGGCGCTGCTGTTGTCGCTCGCATAGCGCACGTTCAGCGTATAGGCCACGTCCTCCGCGCGGTAAACGCTCACGTTGTCGGTCAGGGGCCGCACGTCCTCCGCCGAAAGCGCGTCCAGAACACTTTGCATGATGGCCGCCGCGCCCGTGTCGCTTGCCAGAAGCAGATATACGCCCACGTTGCCCGCGCCCATGTTCAGCGCCTTGGCGTCCAGAATTTCGGAGCTTACGGCCTTTGCTACGGCTTCGTACTGCTGTTCGGGGCCGGTGGAAACGCTCGCAAGGCCGTATTCCCGGATGCGGGCGCGGTAGGTTTCGTCGTCCTCCTCCTCGTTTCCGCCGCTTGCGTCCGTCGCCACGATGATGCTGTTTACGCCGCTGTTGGTAATGGCAAGGCCCATTTCCGATCCGGCCAGCAGGCCGTTTCCGACGCTGCCCGTGCGGTCTGCGACAACCTCCACCGTCACCGTCTGTGCGTAGCCCGTCAGGGTCAAATCCTCCACCAGCAGATAGAAGATTTCGCCGTCCGCCGTCATGGCCGTGCCCGCCTCCAGCACGTCGGATTTGCCCGTCGCGTTGGTGGTGATGGTCACGGTGGCCGTCGCCGCCGTCGCCTGGATGCGCGGACAGCTCCTTTGCTCGCCCAGCACGTCCAGATAGTCGCCCACGGCGTAGCGCAGGGTCGCCATGCGCAGGGCGTTGTCCACGCCCGCGAAAACCTGTACGATGTCCTCCTGCACGCTCCGCAGCAGCATGTACTTTTCGTCGCCCGGATAGAGGATGTCGCCGCCCGCCTCGACGTAGTTAATCATCATCTGCTCCCATATCGCGTCAGGGTCATAGGTCAGATAATGAAGCTCGGTATTGTCCATGTTTTCACCGTCCTTTCTATGCCCCTTCTTCAAAGGTCACTTCGATAATCACTTTGATGTAAACGCTTCCGTCGTCAAGGATGGTCGCCTCCGCGTCCACCACTTCCACGTCCGGCTCCCACATCATCACGCGGTCAAGTTCCGGCAGCAGCTCCGCCCGCAATTCTTCAATGGGCAGATCATACAGCGCCGGATCAAACCCAATGTATCGGTCATAGGGCACTTCGCCCATCCTGCACATGAGAAGGTTTTTCGCGTTTTGAAGCGTCCGCTGTACGATGTCGTCCTCCTGCCAGTCGATGGGAGAGGCGATATTGTCAATCTGATATTGTGCCATGCCCGCCCCTCCTTACTTTTTCTTAAACAGGCTTGTAACCTTACTCACAACGCTCTTGATCTTGCTCACCGCCGAGCTGGTGGTGGTTGCTTTCTTGACGGTGCTCACCGCCTTGGCCGCTGTCGCCACCTTCTTCACGGCGGAAACGCCCGCCTTGACGGCGCTCGTCACGGCGCTGGCAAGGCTGGTCTTGCCGGTCAGCACGTTCTTGACGGTGGCCACGGCCTTTTTTACGCCATTGACAACCTTCGTCGCCACGTTCTTGATGCCGTCGGCGATCTTCTGAACGACGTTCGTGTTCTTCGTGGTCGTCGTAGAGGTTTTTTTCACGGAAACCTTTTTGCTCCCGCCGGAGCTGGAACCTCCTCCGCCACCCCCGCCGGAACTGGAGCCGCCGCCGGACGCGCCGTCGTTCTTGCTGCATTGCTTCATCGTCACCTGTACGTCAGCCTGCGTCCAGGTGCCCTTGTTTATCAGGCCGATTTCCTTCACCGTCGCGTCCGTCAGCATAAGCTGGCACGTCACCAGCTTTTTGTTGCCGACGTAGAAGTAATCCTTGCTCCCGGCTCGCGCCTCGGACACGAATTTGAGCGCTTCGCTTCGCACGTCGCACCCCAGGCGGGCGTTAAGGTGGATGGTAAAGCTCACTTCAACCGGCTTTCCCTTCTTCCGGGAAACGTATTTCTGGCTCCCGTCCTCCTTGTCCTCGGTTTCACTCGATCCCTTGATTTGCAGACCGGTAAAGCTCCGTATCAGGCTGCTGGACACTTCAAATTTATGCCCGTTCCATCTTCCGATCTCTGCCATGTGCTACGCCTCCTTCCACGGGGGCACGTCCGGCATTTTGGCCTCCTCGTCCTCGTCCTCCGGCATTTCGATCACCGGGAGCAGGAGCATTTCGCCGCCCGTGAATACCGGGATCGTGCAAAGGTGAGGGTTGGCGTTCAGAAGCTCGGCGGCGTATTTTTCATCGCCGTAAAGCAGCAGCGCCACGCTGTCGAAGGTTTCCCCGGCGCTGCAAGGGTAGCCCTTTCCGCTAAGCGTCATGAATACACCTCCACTTGATCCCGCATCTTCTTTTCCTCGTACCATTTATCCAGCCGCTTCTTGTCCTCCTGGAGCACCTGATCGACGCCCGTTGCGTCCGCCGCGTGGATGGTCGGGCTGTAAATGATCGTCGTCGGCTGGTTGTCCGGGTTGCTGTTCAGTCCGCCGAACCGGGCCAGGATGTCCGGCCAGGTGAAGCCGCTGGCCTCCCTCGCCGCGTTCAGCAGGGCCGCCGTCCGTTCGCTGTGTTCCTCCGGGATGGCCCATTCCGGCCCAGCCTCGCCGAATATGGAAGCGCTGGTCGCGCGTCCGCCCTCGGCAAACAACTTTCGTCCCGTGATGTTGACTGTGATCGTCCGCCCGTTATAGCTGCTGATGATGGCCGCCAGGGAGGAAGCGTTGCCCGTCACATTCTCGGTCAGCACGCGCCCGTCCTGATCCGTGATGGTCATTGTGAGGTCGGTCGCGTCGCCGCTGACGTACTCCATCAGGGTTTGTCCGTCCGCGCCGTCGATGGTGGCCGTCAGCTCCGTTGCGTCTGCGCCAACGTCCACCGTTACACCCTGATCTTGCAGGCTGGTCATGGCGTCCTCGCCCTCAACCCTCGGCTGAATAGGCACCGCGATAGGCTCCATGTCTGGCATTTCGCCCTCCTGGAAATCCGGCTCAACAGGAACGGTGATCTTGTAGTCCTCTGCGTGTTGGCTGGCTTCTCCAAAGAGCAAATCCCAGGCCGCAAAATCATAATTATATGCGTTTCCTTTTTGCGCGAGGAAAGAACTGCTGTCCGCAAGAATCCGATCAAAGTCGTAATTCTGCATGAGCCGTTCAATAATGTTGTCGTATTCTCTTGCGGCGTTGCCTTTGAGGCTTGCCCCGCTAATCGCCCTTACAGTTCCTTCGTTGACGCTTTGCCCGATAGCGTCAAAGTAACCTTGCAGGCTGCTTCCTTTGCCAAAGGCTGCGACAGTCGCCCTTGCAATGCTTACGTCGTAATCTTGGTTGCGCATCCCCTCCATCATGGCAAGGTTTCTTTGATACTCACCATATTTCATGATGCCAGCGCCGGTGTTCTCATTGATCTGGCCGGTTGTTGTAAAATCGCTGCCGTTAAGGAACGATGTCAGCCAATCGTCTTTTATCTGTACTGTCGAAAAGCCATTGACAAGCTGCTCCATGGCCAGCGCGTTTCTCATGCGCTGCGCCATTTCGCTATTGCCGATGCTTTCGTAGTAGTCGATCCTGTCCGCTACACCCTGCTCACCGCCCATGCTGGCAATCATATAGCCCATCATTCGGCCAAGATGTCCACGGTCTGTGTCGTTGCTTCCGCCCGTATCTGAATAGCGGGAGCCGCCCATGATGCCATAGATGGTATCAAGCGCCGTTTGCGCGTCAACCGTTCCGTTTAGGTACTGTTGCGCCCAGGTAGCAAGTTTGGCATAGTTTTCGCTCTGCCCGCTCTGCTGGATTTGACTGTCCCAAAGAGTAAACAGGAAATCGTCATACGCGCTGTTTACGCGCATCTGCTCCTGCCGATGCAGGGCCTCGGCCCGCGCCAGGGTTTCGGCGTCCGCGCCTCGATACTGCGCCCGGAAATACTCGGTTTGGAATCGTTCTTCCTGATCTGCAAGAATCTGGTCGCGTTCGCTGGTCGCCGTTGTGGCAAGCGTCTGAATGTCCTCCAGGCTCGCGCCCTGGGCCTGTTTCAGCCACTTGCCCATTTTGATATAATCTTCTTCGCTCTGGGCCTCGGCTGCCGCGCGGGCAATGGCGTCATTGTAGGATCGCATATAGGACAGAATGTTTTGATATTCGTCGTTGCTGATCTGTCCGTCTGCAAAGGCGCTCGTCATGGCCGCTCGCAGGCCCTCGCTGATGCTGGATGCCTCGGCCAATGCGTCCTCGTATGCCTGGTTTGTCAGCTCGATAATCTGTGCGTAGGCCGGATCGTATTCCGCCGTGCCGTCGCCGCCGAAAAGCGTCTGCCAGTAGCTCATGCTGGCCGCCGTGCTTTGGGTGATGGCCTCCTGTACGGCGGTGTACATGTCGATACCGAGCTGTTGAAGCTGCTGTTTGTCCGCTTCCGTCAGCTTCGTGTTGGTAAGCATGTCCTGGAACAGGGTCGCGCTGAACGTGCTGCTGGCCGTCTGGTAGCTCGTAACCGCGTTATCAAGGGCGGTTTTGAAGCCGTCAACCTCTGTATAGGCGGCCTTGAAATCTTCGCCCAAGCTCTTGACGTAGCTCTGGATGCCCTGCGTGTCCAGCTCCATGTTGCCGAAGTTCTTTGCGAAATCCGCTTCTTCCAACTGCTGGATGGCCGCCGCCGCCGCCGTCAGGGCGATAAGGCCCATTCCGATGCCGCCCGCAGGCGTCAGCAGATAGCCGATCATGCGGAAAGCGCCGCCCGCCAGCATCAGGCCGGGGCCAGCCGCCGCGATCACTTCAAGGCCCGTCACCAGCGCGGAAAGCTGTTCTTCGGGCAGTTCGGCAATCTTGTCCACCATACTGCCGATAAATCCCGTTGCGGTTTCTACCTGGCCGGAAAGCTCCTCGCCGACGAGCTGCTTTAGGCGCTCCACCTTGCTTTCAAAGGTTTCAATCTTGCCGTCCAGCGTGTCCATCATGGTTTCTGCGGCATACTGGCCGTAGCCCTCGGCGTCGCCGCCGCGCATGGCTTCGTACAGGCCGTCGTAGCCCTCCGCCGCGCCTCGCAGCAGGGTCAATGCCTCGGTGATGGTTCTGGTCGGGAAGATGGCGGAAAGCACGCCCAGCGCATCGCCGTTGCGGTCTATGTTCTCATAGCCGCCCGCAATGTCGCCCAGGGCGACGTACAGCTCCCGGTAGATGTCCAGCACGTTCTTCATCTGGCCCTTTTGCGGCCCGTCCTGATAAAACGCGCTGAATCCGTGGGCTGCCAGCTCTGCGTTGGCTGCCGCCAGCGCCTCGTCGCCCAGGATGGACGCCGTTTCCGTGCTGGTCGCGCCGAGCTGCGCCATGGCCTTTCCGGCCTTGTCCGTCGGGGCAATCAGGCGCATCATGGAGTTGCGGATCATGGTGCCCGCTTCGCTGCCGACGGAACCGGCGTTCGCCGTCACGGCGATAAGCGTCATAAGCTCCTCGGTGTTGCCCGCAAAGCGCATCGTGCTGCCCATGCGCAGCATGGCGTCGCCAAATTCGCCGATGGTGCTTGCGCTGCTGTTCGCCGCGAAAGCCCACAGGTCGATAAAGTGGCCCATGTCCTCAAATCCGATGCCCGCCGCGTTGGTGCTCTTGACGATGTAGTTTACCGCCTCGGACAGGTCAAGCCCGCCCGCCTGGGCAAGCTGCATCGCCGCCGGGATGCCGCTCATGATCTGGTCGAAATCCCAGCCTGCATGTGCCGCCTCGGATATGGCGTTTGCTACGTCGTTTGTGTGGAAGATCGTCGTCGCGGCCCACTCCGTCGCCGCAACGTCAAGCTGGCTCATGACGGTGTTAAGCTGCTGTGTGCCCCGTCCGTAGGTGGTGGAAAGGGCCACCTGGGCGTCCGCCATGCTCTTTTCGTATTCACGATAGACGTTTACGCTGTCCTTGCCGAAGTTGATAAGCTGCTGGCTGACGCCGTTTACCATGCTTCCGAGTTCGGTCAACGTCGCGCCTACCTGGGAAAAACCGTTACCTACTCGCGCGTTTATCGCAATAACGGTTTCAAGCGTTTGGCTCGCCACAATCTCACCGCCCTTTTATCCTGCGGTCATTCCCCGCAGAGTATTTTTCCCGTGCCATCCGGGAACAGAAAGAAATACACCATGTCGCCCTTGGCGTAGGTGCTGCTGTCTATGGGTTTGATCGGGGGCGTTTCGATGCCGTCCCGGTCATAGGAGGCCACATAATAGGCCCCGTCCGCCGCCACATCCAGAATGTAGCCGCGCTCTATGCTCACGCCTTTGTCCATGCTCCGCCTCCTGCTATTGGATGGTGTAGATACACCTGTACAGCTTCGCCCTGGATTTTCGGTTGTAAAAGTCGTGCTCCGCTTCCTCGATGATCCAGTCCCCGGTTGCGTCCGTGCCGCCCACGATGTCGATGCGCGTCATGGAGGAAAAGCCGGGGTTAAATTCGCTCTCGATGGTCAGCGTTTCCGCCTGCCGGTTGTGGTGCATCAGCACGCCCCGCGCCCATCGTCCGGCCTGGATGTCGTTTCTGGCCGGTAGATTGATCGTGATTTGCTGGTGCGTGCTCGCCACAAGCAAGTCCTCCGCCGTCGCCTTGGCAAACGGCGTCTTGACGGTCACGCTCTTGTAGGTCGCTCCGCCTCGCCGGTATTCCATCCCTGCCTGCTTCGCGCCTATTTCAATGGTCTGGTATGCGGGCCGCGTCTGCGCGTAGGAAATGCCGATGGCGGTATAGCGCCCGTTTACGCATTTCAGCGCCGCGCCCTCAAATTTCAGCAGCCTATAAAGGAGCGCCGCCGCGCTCTCGTTCTCCTGCTGGATGTAGGGGATCACCGCCTGCCCGTCGATGCCGAAGATGGCAAAATCCATCCCCGACGCCATGCCGCAGGCCCGCATGATCTCCTCGATGGTCTTTCCCGTGAAGCTCCTGTATTGCTTCTTTCGGGCCGCGCAGGGAAGCGCCGTCGCCAGGATGCGGAAATGCCCGTCCTCCGGCAACACCGTATTCAGATACATAATTCCCGTATCATACCCGTTGTGGGAAACAATGATCTGGTCGTCCTCCTCCGGCCCCCAGTTGTACCATCCGGCGGCGTTGTCAAATTCGATTTCCAGGCTGTCGCAGCGCCCGCCGCTGGTGTCCCGTGCGATGCACTTCCGAACCTGTACCATGCCCGTGATGTCCGCGCCCTGGTAGTAAATCTCCACGCTGCCGCCTCCCTTCTGCAAAGAAAGGGCGGCGAGGATGCCCCGCCGCCGCTTAATGATTGTTCTTGCGCTTGTCCAGCACGTCGCACACCGCGACGAGCACCCGGTAAAAGCGCCGTATTTCCATCTGCATCAGATCTACAATCGACGTGTGCGTTACCATCCCGGCAAGGATCACCTTTTCGAGATACGCAGACGGCCCGCCCGCGTCGATGCGTTGAAAAAAAGGGTTGCAAGCTGCACGCCCTCCACCGCGTCGGTCACGCCGATTTGCGATACGATGTCCTGCATATCCAGCCGGTCAGTCTGCTTCGCCGCCGCCTTGGCGAACAGGGAAAGCGCCTGCCGGTAGGTGATGCGGTAATTGCCCGTCGCGTTGGGATCGCTGTCCATCGCGTCGGTATATTCCATGCCGTTGAGGGCCGTAAAGTCGTAGATCAATTCAGTGATTTCCTCGTCACCGCTCTTGATTGGGGTTTCCAGCGTCAGCCTGCCCTTGCCCTGGCTCATGGCAACCTGGGCTTCTTCCGTCCTGCGCCGTACCTCCTCCATCTTTTCCTTCATGATTTTTTGCAGCTCCTCCCGCGTGGGCTGGGGCTGTTCCGTCGCCTGCTCCGTGGGGTTCTTCGCCGTCTGCTCCGCCGGGGCCTCCTGGGGCTTCTCCGCCGGGGTGGCTGCCGCCTGCATCGGCGTCAAATGCTTCTCGTTTTCCATATCGGACAATTCCTTTCTGAAAAATCAGACGGGGAAAAGCGCGAGCGCTCGCGCTTTTCGCTTTTCCCCGCCTGTCGTGTTGGCTTCCTGCTTATTTCAGCAGATTGTCAACGGTGCTGGTGCAATCCTTACCGTTGAACTTGATAAGGCCCGCCATCGCGTCGGCGATGATCGTCACCTTGCCGTTGACTTCCTCCTCATAGCGGAGCACGGAGTATTTCTCGGTGCTTCCGTAGGGGTTGCCGGTTTCCACGTCGCCCTTCTGGGTTTCGACGTGTACACAGGTGATGCGGAACTTCACACTCTCATGGGCGATTTCGCCCTTGGGCACGTCATAGCGCTGGCGCGCCGTGCGGGCCTCGATGAAGTGCTTGCCGGGTTCCGCGAGGTACTGGCAGTTGACGCCGTTGTTGTGGTAGATGGTGAAGTCCATCGCGTTCAGATGGGTCACATCCGGCATATCCACGTCCATAGCCATTCCGGCGCTCTTGACGGTGGTCGTTGGGTGCTGGATCGTGGGCAGGCCGAACTTGGTCACGTCCTCGATCTCGCGCTTATTGTCCAGGATGCGGTGCTTCTCGATGTTGCAATAAACCTTCTGCGGCATTGTTCAGTCCCTCCTTTCCTTAGTCGCCCACGCTCTCAAAGTAGGTGACAAAGCCCTCGTCAGTCCAGTTGACGATAGCCGTCAGGCTCTTTGCGAGCGGGGTCGTGGTGATGTCGAACAGGAAGGAGTAGTCGCCGTTCATGATGTCGCTCTTGGCCTGCGCGTCCGCGTTCAGCGTCACGACGCCACGGGTCAGCGCGCCGATGTTCAGCAGCGCGTCAACGCGGGTCTGCTCCTCGGCGATGATGGTCTGAAGATCATTCGCCGTCATGGGCTTGTCAACGTCGGGCGTCCGGCGATGCTGGAAATCATTGCTGATGTAGTACAGCATCATGCGGTTAGTTTCCGCGACGTTGATCTGGTCGCCGTTGTCCTGGTCGTAGTCGGCGCTGTGGCAGCCCCAGATGGCCCAGCGTCCGCCCACATACGCGGCGGAAGCGATGCCGTTCTTGTTCAGCTTCTCATTGATAATGCTGTCGTCATAGACGCGCCCGGTGTTGGAAGCGCCCAGATACAGGTTTTCGATGAGGGAACAATCGGTATTGCTCGCGGTCTTGTAGGGGATGCCGTCCTGGGCAAGCAGCAGCTCCTGGAAGTTGGCGGCGGCCAGCACGGACAGATGGTAAATCTTGCCGTCGGTGCCCTGCGCCAGCGGGAAGAATACCGTTTCGTTCTCCTTGGTGTAGCCGTTGCCGTTCTTGTAGGTCTTGGCCGTGTCCAGGGTCAGCGGGGTTTCGCCGTTCACGATGGGCAGATCGACGAACATGTACACGTCCCAATGCCCGTTGACCTTCACGCTGTTCTGATACATCGCCGCATGGACAGCGGGAACAGAGGAGAAGCCGGGGGCCGCCAGATAGGCGGGGATGTAGCCGGTGAGCTGGTACACGTTCTTGATGGCGAAGATGCCCGTGTTGAGGCCCAGCCCGTCGGACGCACCGATCACGTCCGCCGTGGTGACGGCGCTCGCGTCGATGGTGTTGTAGGTGATGGTCAGGGCAGAAGTCCCCAGCGCCCCGGCGGTCAGCTCGGAAATGGTGATGGTTTTCTTCTCGACGTTGTACGCAATCGCGTAATCGGTGCCCTTGATCTTGGCGGTGTTGCCGCTCTTGACAACCACGCTGTCCAGAATGATGTCCTGGGCGGCGGGGATGGTGACGCGGCCATTTTCCGGGGTCTTGCTCACGTTGCCCGCCTCGCTGGCCTTGTGGGTCGCGGGATTCAGCACGTTGATGAAAACCAGGGGGCCGACGCCCTTGTTTTCCAGATGGACGTGCATCGCCTCGCAGAGCGTGTACTTGTCCCACTCGTCAGAGTAGCCGAAATACTTCCGCGCCTCGGCGATGTTGTTCACGACGATAGGCTTGTTGACGTTGTTCGCGCCACCCTCCACGTTATGCACGGGGGCCGTGCCAACGTAAACGATAGCGCCCTGGCTTTCGTCCGCCACGCGGGAACCGACAGCCTGGATAACGCCATACGCGCCATGCTTGTAATCAGCCATGGGTTAATTCCTCCTTCACTTACAAAAGTTTTTCGATGTCCGGGTTGTAGCCCTCGTTGACATGGCAGCCAAAGACGACGTTCACAAACCCGTAATAGATGGGCCGCCTGTCCACGACGTAGCTTTGATCCGTGTACAGGCTGTACGTTACGGTGTCCTCCTGCACGAAAAGGTCTGTTTTCGGGATCATCTTCTGTCCCAGCAGCTTTTCCATACAGTCGTCCATCCAGTTCATCAGCGTAAAAAGGCCCTGCTCCGTACCCTCCAGAATGAGGGACGTATCAAGGCCAGCGCCCTTTTCGCCCACGCTGTCCACGAAACCAGGAAGCCGGACGCCGGGTTCATATACGCTGAAAAGGATGCTGACGGCAAGGTGCTGGCCCATTTCCTGCGGTCTGTGCACGTTGTTGTAGCGGTCAAACCGCTTTTCCTCCATGTACTTCGCGTAGGTCTGGTTGGGCATAATCAGGATGCCGGGAACGGTGGAAAGCGGAATCTCTTTCAGATTGCCCGCCTTGTCCACCCGCGCCGGTGCCCATGCAAGGTACACGGGCGGCTCCTGCCGGTTGATGGTGCCAATGTCCATGTTCTCGGCGGGGGCTTTCATCATGCGGCCCTTGCACAGCTCCTTGTACGTCCATTTTTTAAGGCCGGTAAGCCTTTCGGAAAACCGCATTGCTACATGACCTCCCTCGGATCGCGCGCCTCCAGCAGAATATCCAGCATCCCCATGTTGATATTGACATCCAGCACGCGCATGGGCTTTCTGTCAAAGAAAACATGGGTGTTCGGCTCCGGCGCTTCGCCGCCTGGGAACTCGCTTTCGTTGACGTGAATAAGGATTTTCCGGGTGTTTGAATCCCAGGAAATATCATTCACGTTGTTGTTTTTGCGTTTCAGCGCTTCTTCTTCATCGGGTACACAGGTGATTTCCTCGCCGTTCCAGTAGTGCGTTTCCGCAAAGTGATCCATTTGCAGGAACACGCGGTTGATGTCCTCGGCGATTCGATCTTTCAGCGCCACGGTTTACTTCTTCTTCGCGCCCTTGGTTTCCCTGGCAGGCGCTTCCGCCTCCTCGGCGGCTTCCTCGGCGGGCATTTCCTGGGCTTCCTGCGGCTCGTTCTTGGACGGGATCACGGCCTTGCCCTGTTCGATCATGCGCGCGCCGTAGCTGTCATTGACTTCAATGACTTTTTTGCTGCGGAGTTCCAAAACCTTCACTTGGTTTTACCTCCTTTCGCCGCCTTTCCGGCGCTCTTGCGGGCCGCCGTCCGGGCAGGCTTTTTCTCCTCGGCGGGGGCAGTTACCAGGCCGTCCATCACGTCGATTTCGGGGGCCTCCGCCTCCTCGTCGATCTCGTCCTCCGGCTCCTCGTCCTGCTTTTCCTCCTCGGCGGTTTCCGGCTCCTGCTCGTCGTCAGGCGCGGCGGGGGTTTCCGGCTCGTCGGTGCCCTCCGGCTCCTCCTCGGTTTCCTCCGGAGCGACGGGCCGTCCGGGAGCAGGCGCGGCCTTGCGGATCGCGCCTGCCTCCAGCAGCCATTTCACCTCATCGGCGGGCAGATTGTCAGGCAGGATTTCGCCGGGTGTATATTTCTTGCCGATATACTTGATGGCGATATACATTCTGGCTTTCTCCTTTCTGCCTTACAGCACCGTCGCCACGCACCAGCCGTCCACGTTCTCCGGGACGACAGTCGGGCAGGAAGTCAGGCGGTTCTTGATGGAATTGCCGTCGATGCTGCCGTAGCGCAGGGGCACCTGCTTCTTGATGTAGGTCTTGTGCTGGGCGTTCATGCCCGTTTCCTCGACCTGGGTCACGGGGCCGAAGTACATTTTCAGCATGTCGGCGCTGCCCGCAATCAGGGTGCCGGACGGGATCACGGCCTTGGCGGTGCCGTCGTCGTCGATGAAGGTGCCGCTCATGCTGTACATCTCCACGCCGTCGCTGTTCCAGCCGATGAAGCGGATGCCGCTTCCGCGATACTGGGTGTTGATCTTGCCCATGTCGATGTTGCGCCCGTCGAACTGCTTGATATACTTGCTGTTGTCGATCATGGCGTCTGCCACGTCGGGAGCCATGAAGATGCGATCCACATAGCCCAGGCCGTCGTACACCAGATCGAAGATGCTGCGCATATCGGCGTCGATCTTCGCACCGGCCTGATCCCATTTGGTCTGGGGCACATAGTTGTTGGTGAAGCCATAGTCGGCAATCATGCTCGCCTCGATGCCCCGGCCCTCGTTGGTGTAGTTGAACACGGACAGCCTGCCGGTGAGGATCACCTGGCGCACCATCCACTCATACCGGCGCTGAATGGCCTTGCGCATGTCCACAAGGTCTTTCGCCATCATCTTGCGCTCGCGTTCCTGGGGCGTCATAGCGCCCAGCACGCGCTCACCGAACATCCGGCCTTTGAGGTTGCTGTCCTCGATAATGCGCTCCGGGGCCACGCAGCAGAAGCCGATTTCGCGGGTTTCGTAGCCGTCGCGATCCATCAGGACGCCGCCAGCGCCGGGGCGCACGGTAGGAGCCATGCGGCGGCTGCCCTTGCGGAAGTCCCAGATGGCCTTTTCGTCCTCGACGGTGCCAGCGTCACGGCAGAAGAAGTCAAACAGCGCGGAATACTCGCGGGGCAGAAGCTCGATAGCCGCGAGCTGCGCACGGGTGGAATAAATATCCATAGTCGGTTAATCTCCTTTCGCTTTGTTTCGGCCCTTATCAGGAGCCGGTCACGGTGTTGGTGAAGGTGGTCGTGCTCTCCTTCTTGTCGAACACGATGCCCTGCTGCCGCAGGATTACCTTGTGGGCGTCGGTCAGGGCCGCACCGGCAGCCAGCTTCACAACGCCGTCGATGAAGCAGCCCGCGCGATAGGCAAGGCCGTCCTCGGCAACGGCAGTTACGCCGGAAGCCGGGGCGCTGCCGGAGGCGACGGCCTCTTTCAGCACCGCGAGCTGGTTGGTGTTCACAACCTGGGCGGCGGCGGCGGGTGCCCACAGGCCGGAAGCCTTGCGGTACATCAGCGTACCGGCGGGAATGTCGCCGTTGCCGGGTTCGCAGGGAATGGCGATCTTGTCCGCGCCCTGCGGGTCGGCCAGCAGATTGACGGGGGTGCTGGTGCCGATCACTCCATAGATTTCAGCCATTGTTAATGTCCTCCTTTACGTTCTTCTGGCCGGAAATCAGAACATGGTTTCGTTGCCGCTGCCCGCGTACTGCTTGGCATACTCGGCAACGGCCTTTGCGTTGTCCTGGATTTCCTGTTCCTCGGTCTTGTGGTTGCTGGCGGGTTCGCCGCCGGGGACGTTCTGCGCGGGGGCGGTTTCCTGCTGCCGCGCGGCCATGAAGCCCGCGCCCTTGGCTTTCTTGGCCTGGACGAGCTGCTTCACGAAGTCGGCGGGGCTGGTGCCGTTGGCCTTGGCCTGGGCGGCCAGCTCCTCATAGCCCGGATCGGTCAGGGCGTCGATCTCGTCCTGGCGCGCGCGCTCGGCGGCAACCGCGCTCTGCTGAATCTGCTCAAGCAGCGCCGGGTTTTCCGCACGAAGCTGATCCACGTTGATGTCCTTGATGTCCATGGTGTCATGTTCCTCCTCGTGTTGATTTATTTCAGTCGAGGCCCCGGCAACTGGAGCTTCGTGACTGACGGTAGGGGTGGGGGCCGCCGGTTCGGTGTCCTTCTCGGCAATCTGTTCCGGCACGGCCTTGTACAGGTTGCGCATGGTCGCCATGACGCGGCTCGTCACGCACGCGGCGGCGGGCGTTTCGCCCTTGACCTCGGCTTCCAGAACCTCGTCCGCGAAGCCGTATTCCACGGCCTGATCCGCCGTGAACCACGTTTCCGCGTCCATCCAGTCCTTGATCTGCTCCTCGGCCTGCCCCGTGCGTTTCATGTAAAAGCCCCGCGACATCTTTTCGATGTTGCGGAGCCGGTCAATGGTGTGTTCAAGCTCGTTGGCATTGCCCAGCGCGTAGCACCAGGGGTTGTGAATCATGTATTCGCTTCCCTCGGCAATGGCGACGTGTGCCCCCGGCAGGGTGGCAATATCCGTCGCCGCACTGGCGCACATCCCTTCAATGCGGATGTTGATTTCCTCAAATCCGGCATTGGCAAGGATGCTCCGCATGGCGACGCTCTCCGTGCAAACGCCGCCGGGGCTGTTGATCCGAAGCAGCAGCTTCTTGGCTCCGGCTTTCAGCACGTCCTTGATGGCTTTGTCGAAGTCGGCGGCGCTCTTGTCCTCCTCGCTCCACTTCCACCATTTCGGCCCATCCTCCACGATTTCGCCGTACAGCATCACTTCCGCCGTGTCGCTGTTCTCGGCCTCCATGTGGACGTTGTATGCCAGTCTGAAAATATCCCTCGGCATTACTCCTCGTCCTCCTCTTTCTCCTCGTCGTCGGCCTGCTGGCCGTCGTCGCTCTCCTGCGCGGCTCCGCCCATTTCGGCCCTTTCGGCGATTTCCTTCTTGCGCTGCCGCACGATGGCCGATCTGTCGTTGCCGTTGTATTCCATAGCTTCCTGCTCCTCGGTGGTGATATTGTTGCGGATGCGAACCTCCGCCGCGTTGACCTCTTTCAGCGGGTCAACATGGCCCATGCTCGCGCCCATCCAACTGCACCCGCACCAGGCGAGCCGCACGGCGGGATCGTCAAAAAAACCGGGCGCGTCAATGCGTCCGGTTGCCACGGCCTCGGAAAGCCATTGCTCGTAGATCGGTTGGTTGAAAGCGGTATTGAACCGCGTCCTGTACACCCTCACCGTCCGCCAGAAATCCAGCAGCGCGGCGCGGGCAGCCGTGTAATTGCTCTCGTACTTCTTGATAAGCACTTCCTTGGGGATGCCCATAGAGGAGGCAATCACGGTAATACAGGTGTTGACGAAGCTCTCAAACTGCGTGTCGCTGCGCTTCGGGTCAACGGTGGTTACGTCCTTTCCGGGCGGCAGATCATAGATCGCGCCGGGGGCAAGCTCCAATTTCAACTCGTCGTCCGTAACCTTCTCGTCCTCGTTTACCGCGTCCTCCATGCCCGCCTTGCCGTCGTCCTCCTTGGATGTGATAAACAGCGTCAGCATGGCGGAAACGACCTTGCCCGCAAGCTCCGCGTTCATGTACCGCGTGAATTGCTTGATAAGCTCGATCTCCGCCGAAACGAAGGGGATGCCGCGCCGCTGCTCCGGCCTCTCGTAGGTCATGACTTGCAGGATGTTCGGGTAGCCCGTGTCCTTGCCGTAGGCGTCAATGGGCGTCCACGTCAATTCGCTGCTGTCGTTGCCCGCGTTCGGGCTGCGGCTGGCGATGTGATACTTGATTACGGCCCCTTCCTTGTCGATCTCCACGCCGTCGATGATCCGGCCCCCGCTCTCGGTTTCCGCGCTCTCGCTGCCGCCGGAGCTGTTCGGGTTGCAGATGCGGTCTGCCTCCAAAAGGCGGATGGTGGTCTGGTAGGGTGTACGCTTGTTCGGCTTCATCCCGAACAGGGCGAACACGTCCCCGGACATGAGCATGGACAGAAAAGCGAGCTGCTGCAATCCGTAAAAGTTTTGCTGCCGCTGCGCGTCGCACATGGTATTGTCGGCCCACAGCTTCCACTCCCGAAGGATGGCCTGCTCCGCTTCCTCCCGCGCCTCGTCCGTCATGCCCAGGAAAGTGCCGTCAATCTTGGGCTTTGGCTGGATGCCCCATCCCACAACGGAAGTTGTCAGGGTTTCCGGCCCGCTTCTGGCAAGGCCGCCGCCCTCGTAAAGGTCGCGCGCCCGCTGCCGCAGGGTGGAGCTTTGGAGGTCAATATCGTCCTCCGCGTTGCCCGCGTCCACGATCCAGCCGACCAGGCTGTTGAGCGTCTGGCTGGCCCCGTGGCTCGCGTAACTCATACGCGGGCCGCTGTGGCCCCTCTCGCGGCTTTCCGCCGCGCCCTGCTCCTTGGCCCTTTCCTCTCGCAGGCGCTTGTTATAGGCGTCATTCCCGCGCTTTGGGCTGAACAGGTAAAGGGCGCGCTCGCTGAATTTCGGTCTTTCGTTCATCCGTCACGCCCTCCTCACAGATCGCGCGGCACCACGCGGGTCACGCGCTTGGTTCTCACTTCGCCGGACAGGGCTTCCACCAGATTGCCGAAATAGTTGATCGCGGCCCTGATGTCCTCCATGTCAACAAGCGTACATTCCCGCGTGCCCACACGGTAGCTTGTCACCTGTCCGCTCGCCAAAGCCTTTTCGGCGCTTTTCCACAGTTCCAGCATTTCCCTGGCTTCCGCCAGCGTGTATGCGGAGATTGCCGCCATGCTTTCACGCTCCTTTTATACTTGGATTCCCCGGCTCACCACGCGGCGCTGTTTCCGCTTGGTTTCCTCTGTCTTGGTGATGATCTTCTTCGGCTCCTCGATGCCGTTCACGATGCGCTCCAGCTCGTCAAACCGCCAATGGAAGTAGCGGTAGGCCATGCGCGCGTAATTGCGGCAGTCCAGCGGTTCGTTGCGCTCGTAGAATTGTTCCCATACGATCACGCCCTGGCCGCCGCGCCGGTGTATCTCCATCCGCTCCGAAATCAAACCCTTGAAATACTCCATGTCATAGCCTGCCCGGTAGTCGATGGGGAAGTGCATGTAGTTGGGGCCGGGTTCCTCCACGGCGGCCTCGTACATGATGCCCTCCTTGCCAGCGTCAACGCCCAGCATGAATTTGGCACCTTCGCCCTGGCCGCGCTTCATGGGGCGGCACTCCGGCTTTCCTTCGCCCTTCTCGCCCTTGATAGGCCAGATGCGCTTGCTTGCCCGCTTCGCGCAGGCTTTGTATATGGCCGTCGTGAAGTGGCCGCCGGAGTCAATGAACGTCGCAAGGATTTTCATTTTCATGCCGTTGGCAAGCCGCCATTCACGATCCAGCAGCGCGTCCACTTCCTCCCAAACGCCGGGAGCGTCGGCCCGTCCAGGGATCACGCCCCGGCTGATGCCCCAGCTTTGCCCGTTCCGATCCCAGCCCACAACCTCGTATTCCAGGCGGTTATCCTGCGTGTCCATGCCCATTGTCAGCAGCAGAACGCCCGTCGGCACCTCCGCGTCGTAGTGCTCGCGGCGCTTGTACAGCGTTTCGTCAAGTCCGCTGTTGGTGTGTACCTCCCAGCTTTCGCCCAAAATCGTGTTGTAGAAGGTCTTTAGCTTCTCCGGGTCTTTATGGGCTTTGAGGAATTTCCAGACAATATCCTTCCAGTCGCTCCAGGGCGACATAAAGGCGTTGAGGCGAAAGGAGCGGATGCCGTTCTGAATGGCTTTCGGGTTTTTCTGCACCCATTTGGCAGGCAGGCGCTTGCACTCGTATTCGCCGATGTCGCGCTTGCACGTCGGGCACCGCCACGTTACAACCTTGACGTGATAATCCTCGTCGCCGCCCTCGTTCACATAGTCCTCTTTCTCGAAGTGGATGTCAGCGAAGCGGATGTAGTTGTAGGTGTGACAATGCGGGCACTCTGTATGCCATTCCTCCTGTGTGCCGTTCATGTAATCCGTTTCAATCTTGGATTTCCCCTTTATCGTCGGCGTGCTGGTCTTGACTATCTTGCGGTTATGCCGGAAAGTTTCGGTTCGGCGCTCGGCCAATTCCTGCGGGTCGCCCTCTGTTCCGGCGCTGGCCGGGAAGCGGTCTGTTTCGTCCATGAAGATGTACCTCACCGGCTTACTGGATAGGTCGGCGGGGCTGTTGGCCCCGATGATGGCAAGGCTTCCGCCGGGAAAGGTTTTCATGCTGATGGTGTTTGCCGCGTCGCGGCTCCGCGCCTTGAACACTTTTTCCCGCAGCGTCGGGCACGCCTGGATCATGGGGGCGATACGCCGCTTGGAATAGTCCTCCGCCACCTTATCCGTCGGCTGGATGTAGAGCATCGGGCCGGGGTCGTTGTCGATGGCGCACCCCATCATGTTCAGCTCGATTTCGGATTTGCCCACCTGGGCGCTCGCCATAATCACGATCTGCCATATTCCCGGCTGGGTGAAGGCGTCCATAATCTCCCGCTGATAGGGGGCGCGGTCAGTCCGCCACGCGCCGGGTTCCGCGCTGCTCTCCGAAACGAGCACGCGGTTTGCGTCCGCCCATTCCGACACCGTTTGCTGTGCCGGGGGCCGGAACATCGAATAGGTGTATCGGGCGAGTTCGGCTATGGCGCTCATGCGTTATACCTCCTCGTCGCCCTCCTCGCTTTCTTCGCCGCTCTCCTCCGCCGCGTAGGTTGGCAGGGGAGTATTGGCGATTTCCTCCAGCGCTGCGCGGATTTCCTTGCCGATCATGTCCGCGATCACTTCCGCGTTATCCTGCATCAGCAGCATGGGGGCAAGTTTACTCGGAAGGTGGATCATGTTCTGCATGACGGTGTTTGCGATGTCGCCCCAAAGCCGCTTCACGTCCTGCACGTCGATCAACTGGCCGCGCATCCGTGCTACTTCCAGCTCGGTTTTCTGCGTCTTGACCACTTCATGCCGCGCCTTTACCGTGTCCAGGTCGTCCACTTCGGAGGCTTCATTGTTGACGTTGTAATCAACCCACCGCTGCACAAAAATAGCGAGGTCGTACTTGCCGCCCTCGCTCTCTACAAACAGTTTCTTTTCCTGCGGTTGATCCCGGTCTATGTCGTACAGCCGCCGGTATGTATAGCCTGCGATCTGCGCAAGCTCTTTTTTTGTCATGCCAGGAATCGCCATGCTTACACCCTCATAGCCCGCATAAACTCATGTTCGATGCGCTGCTTCATGTACTCCAGGATGTCCTTCTGCACTTCCGCCTCGCTTCGGTTCATGGGCATCTGCGGAATGGCGATACCGACAACCTTTTTGATGGGGAAGCGCCGTTTCCCGGCGCGGGTGAAGGTCAGGCCGCCCAGCTTGCTTCCCAGGTTACGGAAAGGAGGCTGGCCGCCGTAGCTGCTCATGGTGGCCGGAAGCGTGCTCACGCCCGCCTTGACGACGCGGCCCTTGACGCGGTATTTTCTCCGCAGGCTGTTCCAGCCGTGCGCGCCGCCGCTGGCGCTGTACCGTCCGCCGATGCTGCCCCGGCTGTCCCGGATGGGGATAGTGCATCCCAGGCCGCCCGCGCTGGATGTCATTTTCGCGTTTCCCACGGCGCTGCTGATCTGCCCCGCCTTAACGTGGTATTCATGTGGAAGGTCTTTCCGCAGGATCATCTTCACATGGCCGCCCGTCCGCTGGAAGATGGAATACATGATCTGGTTGAACCGTTCCGGCGTAACCACCGCTTTCAGCGCGTTCACCTTATCCTGCAATTCGCTGGCGTCGATTTCCAGGTATATGCTCGGATTTGCCACGTTTCCACCCCCTCACGGGCATAAAAATAAGCGGGCAACGATGTGTTGTCCGCTTTCCACTTCTGGCGACGTTATCATAATAGCACATTCAGCTTTTTATTTCAACCCGCTTTTGGAAAAATTTTTGGGGCCTGTTTTTATTCCTTCTGCACAACGATATAGCGCTCCTGCCACTTCACCGCCGCCATGCTCGGCGCGTCCTCCACGGCACGCCGCGCCCGGTCAAACCCGCGCCACGTCATGTTAAGCTCCTGCCTGATTTTCACGTCCGGCACGTCCATGACGTACTTCATCATGACAAAGGTTCGCATGGTCTGGCTCTCGATGCCGTTCAGTATCTTTTGAGCCTTGCGGAGCTGCCGCGCGTACTCCTTGCATTGCGTTTCCTGTTCCTCGTCCAGCTCGGACAGCATGGCAAAGGCGCTGTCAAGCCCCTTGGGCAGGCCGCCGCCTCCAGGCATCCCCGTCAAGTGCTGGGTGATGTTCGTCATTCTGTCGCGCTGCCAGTCCCGCCGCTCCTCGATCTGGCGTACCATCTGCATGATGTACAGAATTTCGGACAGCAAAGGGATGTCCCTGTTGCGTACCTCAACCGGCCTTTGCTCCTTCTCCACGGCCCCGCCCTGGGCAGGCGCTTTCTCGTTGCTCATGGTTCATCCCTCCAACTGGCGCTTTTTCATGCTCTTTTTGTAGGCAAGCCGTTCTCTGAAATGATCCGCCCTGCCGATGTGGATTTTCCCAGCTTCTATTTCATCGTCAATGAAAATCCGAATACCTGACAGCGCGTACATCGCGGAGTACGGTTGCGGTTCCCCGATCTCTTTCTTCAAGGCTTCGTATGTTTCGCCGTTCATAGCTACGGCGTCCGCATGAAGCCCTACCTCCGCCATATCGCGCCCGATCATCTCTTGAATCTCTGCCAGAATACGTCCCATAATCCAGCCCCCAAATCCGCGAGCGCTCGCGGTTTTTAATTTCCTTTCTGCGCCGCAACTTTGTATTCGGCCTCCATCTTTTCCAGCACTTCGTCCGTGCTGTCCCCGGTTGATCTGACCATGCCGCCCACTCCGCCGACGATCTGCGCCACCGTGTACTTACTATGGGCCGCCAGAACCTTGCAGCGCTCAAACGCGGCGTCTACGGCCTCGGCGGAAGCGTCCTCATTGTTAGCCCTCCGCAAGGATTCAAGCTGATTCCTGGCCTCCTCGGCGTATCTGGCCCCATTCTGGATCATCACTTTTCCGATGGCCGTTCTCATGGAAAGCTCCAAAATCTTCTGCATCCGCCTCTTGTTGGCCGTGCAGGGCTTCCGACAATACTTCGCCCGCCTGCAATCCTTACAGTTCCCGTTATCCTTCCACGCTTCCGTGCTCATTGTCGTACCGCTCCTTCAACTCATTGTATTTTTTCAGCAGACAGTCGATCTTGCAGTTATGGCGGCACAGCAAAAGCCGCTCCAGCTCGTCAGGCATTACGCCTCGATCCTCGTACATCCGCAGGCGTTCCCGCAACTCTGCCGCCTGGATCATGGCAAAATACATCGTCCCAACGGGACACCCGTCGCTGGAGCAATCCATCAGAATATCGCCGATGTCGTCCAGGTCGTCGCCGGTCTGATAGGGCACTTCCTCGTAGCTGCATGTGCCGCAGGCCGCACAAAGCCGTCTGCAAAACTCAACCAGCGTACAATCTTCGCCCGCTTCGCTCCCGTAGCGTACCCATACTTCCTTATCCTTCACAAAGATAAGGTTCAGCATCATTTCCCCGTTATCCGCCGGGGCGTCAGTTACCAGCTTTTTCATTTCTGATCCCTCCTGTCCTTGTTGTGCCCATGCACGCCCTTTCTGTACTCCGAAAAGGTCTTTGCTGACTTGAAAACGGCCTTGTTGTCCACCCACCGTGCAAAGGCTTTCAGCTCCTCCGGCGGTTCCGCATTGGTTTCAAAGTCCCTGTACGGCTGGGCAAACATATTCATTCCGGCATCCCGCAGGGCCAGCACGCGGCGCTCCGCAGATGGAATATCTTTGACAAGCACATACACGAACAGCCGCCAGGGCTTCACTCCGTACTGTTCAAGCAGTTTCGCCTTTTCAAGCACAATTTCCGTCATGTCGTCCGTGTCGCAGGCTGTACGGATAAACCTGATCCATTTAAGGCCACCCAGGATTTCCGCAACCTCCGGCGTAATCAAACGCGCGTCAAGCCCTTGGTTGAAATCCACGCGCACGTCCTGGCCCACCATGTCCCGCATTTGTTCAATTCCATGTTGGCAGGCCAGCACGTTATTATCCATGAAAACGATGTCCCTGCTGTCCGGCCTCTTGATCTCGCGCCATGTCCTGTATGGCCTGATTAGTCCTTCCTTTTTCGGCACCACGCACCACGGGCATCGCCTGATACATCCCCTCGTCAGAAAACCAATGGCGTATTTCACCTTTGGATAGATGGAATAGTCTGGGTACATCGCGTCGATCTCGTTCGGCAGGGGATCATATATCCCGTACCCTGTGCCCCCCCTAACCGTGTTTTCCGGGAGATATGGGCTTTCCGGGGTGAACGTGAATACCTTACTGCTGTACACCTTATCGTAGGAGAAATACAACGGATTCCACCACTCCACAATGTCACCCTGGGCTTTATGCCATGCCGAAATCTTCATCAGCGCGTAATTCGGAAATCCCGTGTTGTCGCTGTCGTGAAGTCCTATTAGCATTATTTATCACCCGCTGCGAGCAGCTTCTTTCCAATGCTGTGTGCCACGCCTCCGATATTGTTAAGGCTCGTCCGCCCGTCCTGCCATTTCTCCTTGAAAGCCTCGGCTTTTGCCGGATCGTCGATGGCCTCCAGGGCGGCGTTGTATCTCTCCCTGTCCTCAAAGCGCCCCAGCATGAAGGACGCCAGCGCGTCGCCGACCTCTTTCTTTCTGGCCGCCATGCCCTCCGTCGGCGTCCTTCCGAACTCCTTTTGATACCACTCGTCGAAGCCGCCGAACATGAAGATCGGCACCCTGTCCTCCTCGGCCTCGTCCTTTGTTTCCGCTCCAAACGCAAGGCTCAAATTCCCAATGACCAGCGCGGCAACTTCTCTATCAGCTGCTATAAAGGTGTACGGATCGCTCGGATTGATAAGCTCATATTCCATGTTCATGCCTCATGCTCTGCGAATATATCCGCAAATCCGATTTGGTTTGTTCTGTTCCTTGCAATATCTGCATACTTCGGATTGATTTCAATGATGATCGCGTGTCTGCCTAACCTGTTTGCCACAAAACCCGTTGTTCCGCTCCCTCCGAACGGATCAAGTACGGTATCGCCCTCTTTGCTCGCTGCCAGGATGCACGGCTCGACGAGTTTTTCCGGGAAAACGGCAAAATGAGCATCCTTGCATGGTTGAGTGCTTATAGTCCATACATCACGCCGGTTTCTTCTGCCCGTGTATGCGTATGCGTTCCCGCTCTTTGTTCTGAAAAACTCGTCCGGGTTTTGCGTGTATTTCTTGCCTCCGTACCTCGGCGGGTTTTTCCGCGCAGAAACATAATCATTGACAGCTGTTTCTTGCATCGCCTCATGGTCGAAATAGTAGTGCTTGCTTTTCGATAACAAAAAGACATACTCATGGGATTTTGTGCATCTGTCTTTTACGCTCTCCGGCATCGCGTTCGGTTTCGACCAAATAATGTCTTGTCGTAAATACCACCCATCGCCGCGAAGTGCGAAAGCAAGCATCCACGGAATACCTATCAAATCCTTCGGCTTGTATCCTGGCAGCTGCGCAGTAATGGATTTCTGCGCGACGTTTTTTAGCTCTCGCGCTCCTCGGTTACTATCCCACTTTGAAGGGACTGTACCGGCCCCACCGATTCCTTGCATACTTCCCGCATAGCTATCTCCAATATTCACCCATAGTGTGCCATCATCAGCAAGCACTCGGCGCACTTCTCGAAATACTTTTGTCAGCTGTTCAATATATTCTTCTGGCGTGCTCTCTTGCCCAAGTTGCCCAGCAACACCATAATCTCGCAGGCCATAATACGGCGGGCTTGTTACGCAACAGTTGATACTTTTGTCTTTAAGCCCTTTGAGGACATCCAAGCAATCGCCCGTTATTACCTCAACCATCAGCTGTGACCTCTCCTTTCTGCACCAAGTCAAAAAGCGTTATTTGTCCTTTCGGCGGCTTCTCCCGCTGCCGCGTCGGCTCCTGCCGGAATGGGTACAGGTTGCATCCCTTGATCCTGCAATTCTGTACCTCCTTCCGGCTGCCTCCGCTGCACTCCAGGCAATGCCGGTGTATGGCAACCAGCAATTCGTCGGGTGTTGGCTTCGCGCTCATACGGCATCGCGTTTCCCTTCGGCCAGCGCGTCGCACCACCGCATGAAAGCTCGTTTGATGGGGTTGGTGTTCCCGTCGTCCGCCCATCCGGCGAATCCGATAAAGCCGTCCTCGTTGAAACTGATACACTCCCGCCTGGTGAAGTAATGGCTGTTGGTGTACAGAAAACATTTGATAATGCTTCCGTCACTCTTGTACTTCGCGTCAACCTTTTTCGACAGGTACATGGTGTTGACCGACGTTTCCCCTGTGGCGTTGCTTTTCTTGTATTCCTGCCCAAGCAGGATCATAAGCGCCCCGATGTCGCCCTCCTTGATGTCGTCATAGGTCAGGCCCTTGTTTTTGAAATAGGCCCTTGCTTCCTCGTTGGTGCAAACCGGCTCAAATCCTCTGCTCATGGTGTTGGCCTCCTTATTTTTCTTTCTTCTGTACCCGGTCAAACGGTTCATCAAGCATCAGCTCAAGCCCCGTCTTTTCCAGCACTTCGTCGCATAGCTCCGAATGATTGAGCGCCCAAATGATCTTCTCGTCCACGGCCTTGATGGCCCGGAAAGCCCGGTTTTCTCCGAAACCAAATTCATCATGCAGCGCAAGGATGATCCCCGCGTAACAGCACTTGATGATCGGCTCCGCCGCCTGCCGGAAGCCCTCTTGACGGCCCTCCTCGCGGGCATTGTCCAAATCCTGCGCGGTGATCCCGTTGTGCTCAATGATCTTGCGCACCTGTTCCCGCACTTCCATCTTCCGGCGAAATTTCTCCTGGTTCGCCGCCATCATGCCAGAAAAGCCCGCGCGTCCCTCTTGAATGTTCTTCAATTCCCGCTCGATGCGTTTCAGCTCGTCCTTGCTCATTTCCACTTGCGGCTGCAAGGTTTTCAGTTGCTCGCTCGCGGCGTGTGCCCGCATCTGCCTGCGGCGTTCTGCTCTGTTTGCCATGTGTGGTGTTGGCCTCCTTTCACTTCCACGGAAATTCCTGCCGGAAATCATCGCCCATCAGCGCCCGCAGGCTCTCCTTCATGAAGATGGGCTTCTTGCGCTTGTCGCACTCCTCGGCCAGCTCCATTATCCAGCCTTTTTCCGGGATAACCTTGTCTTTCCTGTTGCCCGTTTCCGCGCCCACGATTACCCAATCCGTCAGGGCTACGCTTCCGTGTGCGCTGCTTTTGCCAAACCGTTCAAGGATCGGCTCAATGGACAGGAAGGTGTGATAATACCGTCCCTCCTGTGACGGCCTGCTCCAAAATGCCGGATCATCGGCCCTCGGTGTCGATGTGCCGTACCAGAAATTATCCTCGGCAACCAGGATGTTTTTCAGCGCGGCGCGCGGGTATCTCTTTGGGTTCTTGGTCAGGAACAGGTAGCGGTGCTGCGGAGCCGCAAGGCAGGCCGTGAAAATCTGGTCGATCCATTCATCCGGCACCCACTCGCCGAACATATCCGCCATGCTGCACACGAAAATGGTCTGCGGCTTCTTCCAGTCCTGCGGGATTTTCAGCCTGTACTTGTGATACGTCGGGTCGAACCTGTACGGATAGGGGTTGATCGTCCCATCCTCCCGCCGAATCGGCGCGTCCAGAATATACAGGTGGTCGTGCCCGGTGATGATCTTCCCGCCGAACCTCCGCGCCATGCCCGCCGCGTAGCAGTAGGGACATCCATGCAGGCAGCCCGTAATCGGATTCCAGGAGCTATCACACCAGTCAATCTTTGTTTTCCTGCCCATACTCAATCCCTCACATTATGGATCGTCACTTTGATGTGCCGACCTAAAAAGTCAAGTCCACGTCGTGTCAGGTAATAATACGGCATTTTCCCGGACGCTTCCGGTTCCAGCTTTTCCGCAAGCCCTAACACCCCGCTAAAATAGTCCAGATACTTGTTGAAGCCCGCCCAATAGTTGCGATACGGCTTGTAA
This sequence comes from Clostridia bacterium, assembly GCA_017527065.1. Classification (GTDB taxonomy): domain Bacteria; phylum Bacillota; class Clostridia; order Christensenellales; family Aristaeellaceae; genus Firm-10. Next base: position 31,608 of record JAFXQO010000034.1, on the reverse strand, counting down.
AACAATTTTCCGTGACGCCTGTATGGCTTATGCTTGAACATGTCCAAACCGATCATGTGGCGCATGTCGTCCAAGGCTTTTTCCAGCTTCCAGCCTTTGTTATCAAAATCCATCTGGATTCCCATATCGTCGCCCATATCGCCGAGATAATCCGAGTATTCTTCGTCCATTTTTTCAAGCTGCCGACGGGTGAGAGTGCATCCATCTTCTCCGTCTTTCCACGTCGTTTCTTTCCCTGTCCCTGGACAATCCGGGTAATCTCCTGCTTCGCTCTGTGGAGGATTCCACGGACACTTGCTGCATTTCATGGTGTTGGCCTCCTTGTCAGTTTTCTCGTCTTGTGTTGTCCCGAACGTCCTGCTCTGCCGCCCGTCTGATCTCCGGCTTTAATACCTTTTCAAAGATCAACGGGCATTCAAAGCACCGTTCCTTGTCGCAATTCTCCTCGTAGTCCTCCTCCGAGCACTTTCCTTCGTGGTACAGGTCGTTGCACAGATCGGAAAGCCACTCCCAAACTTCATCAAGGCTGTACTCGTCGCCGTCGTACCAATCGGAGGCCAGATAGGCTTCCAGCAGCGCGTCGCAATGGATGTGCTGATGAAAGGTGTTTATCTCCCCGTCGTACTTCTGGCTTGCAAAGACATATTCGCGGCCTTTGAGGATCGGCTTTCCGCACACGTCGCACTTGTGGTATTTCCGCGCCTTTCGCTGCTCCGTTCTGGAAAATTCAAGCATGGTGCTGGCCTCCTCTCGTCAGAACGGCAGTTCTTCGTCGTCCACGGGTACAAATCCATCGTCCGGCGGCGGCGCTTCCTGGTCGCCCTCGTCCTCGGCCCTGCTGCTCAAATACTCAATCTCCTTCACCTGGCGAATCTCCATGCTCACCCTCGGCTGGCCGTCGTTTCCCATGTAGGGGCGGCCCTCCACAGGGCCGGTCACGGCCACCTTGCGGCCCTTCGTCAGGTATTTCATGGCGTTGTCTGCCGCCCGTTCCCAAAGCGTCACCCGGAAATACTCGGCCACCTTCTTGCCTTTCACATAGCGGTTTGTCGCCACGGTGAAGTCGCAGACGGTGGATGTGCCGTTGGCCGTGTTCACCACCCGGCTTTTCGGGTTTGCCGTCAGGTTCCCGATGATGTGTAATGTGTTCATAGCTCGTCCTCCGTGTCCGGCAGATACATCGTCTGCCCGTCCTCAATGGCTGAAAAGCCCATTTTACCGCTGCCCAGGTTTGCCATATACGGCCCTTGCAGGATCGTATCAAGACTCAATTCGTGCGAATCGCCGTCCCCGCGCAGCCTGTAAGCGTTTGTCGCAATGTATTCCTTGGCCTTTTGAACCTCCGGCGGGTCCGGAAACAGGCTTGTGCTACTGAACGCAGATTGATAGTACATGTCCTTGACCTTCTCCCTGATCTCCGCTACCGTTGGAAGCCACTTGCTTGTCGTCAGCAGTTGCATAAAGGCCAGCATGACAATATCCGCCGGGATGTCTTGCAGGGCAAAGGCCCAGCTTTGCACCAGCATGATCTTCTCCTGCTTCGTCATTGTCTTAAAGGCGTAGCTGTAATTGGCCTTTGCCAATGCCAGCAGCTTGTTCGCGTCGTCTGCCGTCATGCCGCGTCACCCCCTGTCGTCCCAGGGGAGCGGTACAAGCCCCTCCGCGCCGGTGAAGTCGCTGTCCAGATCGACAAGCCCGAAGCCTCCGCGCTGTCGTTGCCGCATTTGATCGACGATGGCCGCCGCCTGCGCGCGCCCGCGCAGCGGTTCCCCTGCATTTTCCCTTGTTTCTGCTCCTGCTTTTACCGTCCCCTGGTTTATATTTATATTAAATACATCAGGGTTAGAGGAAGAAGATAAGGGATCGCCTACACAATCGGGTGCATTTTTGCCCCTGGTCGGCGGTAGATCGGGAACAGTACCGGGTGCGGTATCGCCTACACAATCGGGTACACAATCACCTACACTATCGCCTACACAATCGGGTGCAATTCTGTCCCCGTTTCCCTGTGTATCAGGTACAATTTTGTACCCGATGTAACGGAGATAAAAAATGCGGTACTCTGGATCGCTCTTGCGGCCATCACCTTTCTTAAAGTCCACCAGGCCGATTTGCTTAAACCGGTTTCTGATTGTCCGTATATTTCTTTCTTCCAAACCAGACCATGCCGCTATTTCCGAATTTGACACCGGGAAAAAGTCGTCGGGCCACTCATGGTTCGGGCTTCTCTGTGCCCATGTGTTCGCAACATGGAACAACCCCAGCCAGAACATCCTTTCGTAGCTTGTCAGACCGTTTCTTCTGCCAAATTCCATGAACAGGTTGATTTGTTGAACGAAATTAACTTGGCTCATGGTGTTGGCTCCTTCACGCGCGGGTTATGTTCTCCCGGTACTTCCGAAACCGGCGTCCCCGCGTTCTCCGCCGTCGATCTCGTCCACGATTTCCACCGGCTCGTACAGCACGGGCAGGATTACAAGCTGGCTGATCTTATCGCCCTTCCTGATCGTGTAGTCGCGCCCGCCGTGGTTGTACAGCTTCACGATGATTTCGCCGCTGTACCCCTCGTCAATCAGGCCGGTGCTGGTGATCCCGTGCTTGACGTTTAGCCCGCTTTTGCTCACCAGGAGGCCCGCGCAGCCGTGCGGAAGCTGGACGTGGACGCCCGTCTTGAAGGTGGCGTCGCCCTTCGCTTCGATGATCCGATCCTCCAGCGCGTACAGGTCAAGCCCCGCGTCGATGTCGTGGGCGCGCGTCGGCTGGATCGCGCCTGGGTCAAGTTTGATTTTCATACTTCCTTGCTCCTTTCAGCAGATGGAGATATACCGCGCTTACGCGGTTAATCCAACGGGCGGGCAGGCGCTTCTTCACCATCCACACCCGAAGATTGTTCAGCCAGTTCAGCACGTTTTCTCGCCTCCTTCACCACGTCGCGGACGGTCAGCGCATCGCTCCACATCCCGATCTGCTGCAAGGCGACGTTGTACTCATGCTTCGGGACTTCCCGCAGGCCGGAAACTCCATACCGGGACAGTACAGCCTTGCGTATCGCGTTTCCCAGCTTCACCGTCGCCTTGCTGTCGTCCACGTCCCGCTTGTCCAGCAGATCGCGGGCGCGGGCGCGGATGGCGTCGTTGAGGTAGGAAACCTGTTTCCCGGAAACCGGCGTTTGAAGCCGGATTTGCTTTTCCAGCGCTTCCAGCCGGTCATTCTGGACGGATTGCGCGGCGGAAAGCTGTTCCAGGGCCGCCGTGTTGTTTTCCAGCATCTTGCCGATGGTCTGCATGACGGGGCGCAACAGTTCTGTAATGACTTCACCGAGGGTTTCCACGGGCACCAGCGCCGTGCTGTGTTCAAGACCGCCGACCTTATCCGATTCGACGTGAATCATTTCTTTACTCACTGTAAATCACCGTCCCGTCAATCATCGTCGTTTCCAGCGCCTTGCGGCTATCCTCCGCCCACTTTTCCACCGTTTCCAGCAATACGCTGTATTCCTGCTTCTGGTCGTAGGGCATGGAGGCAAATACCATCCTCATGTGCGGCAGGCGGGCAACCGTCCCGATAAACGCCCGCACGGCGGACGCGAAAGCATCCGGCGTCAGTTGATCCGCAGGCACGCGCTCTGCATCGCCCTTGGCAATGGCGCTCTGAACGTTCAAAAGCTCCTGCTGGGCGCGGTTGATGTCCTCCTGCTGTTCGGCCAGAAGGTCGTCCCGTTCCCGAATTTCCCGCTGCAAATCGGCGTTTTCCTTGGAAAGCCGCCGCTGTTCCGCCAGGGCCTCGGTGCCCACGGCGGCCAGCCGCTCAACCTCCGTCCGTTGCTGGGCGATGGTTTCCCGACTCTTTGCCAGCTCGTCCGTCAGCTCCGGGGGGATTTCCGGCGGCCTGCTCTCTGCTTCCTCGGCGCGGCGCTCGGCATCCATGCGGGCCTTACGCTCCCGGTCAATCTCCGCCTGCGCTTCCTCCCGCGCCTTTTTCACGGCCTCCTGCACTTCCCGCGTCGTCATGGCGGAAACGTTGTGCTCCTCCATGAATTTTTCTTCCGTCCCGGCGGGAAGGGGCAGGAGTTTGAAAGTCTTGGCCTGTCCCAGCCCTTCAAACTGCGGTTTCCCGCCGAAGCGCTTATAGGCCGCCATCATGTCCTGTGCGGTGCGCTCGCTCACGTCGGCGTTTTCCTCCACCCACTTGCCAAACTGGCCGTGCGGTATGATCTCCTTCGCCTCGGTGAACACGCGGGCGAGCTGCCACATATTCATGTTGATGTTCATGCGCAGCGTGCGCGCCTGCATCGCAAGACCGTCAAGCACGCTGATTTCCTGGGTTTCGGTGTTGGCTAATTCCGTCATGTTTCCTCCTAATCTGCGTTTGCACGCAATTCCTGGTAGTTGTCCGGCGGAGCGGGTCGCGGTGCCCACTTCCGCACGTCGCTGGGCTTTTCCACCAGATGCCAGCCTCGCACGCGCAGATCGCCGTGACTGTCAATGACGAGGATGCAGGATTGAGGGTCTGCGTCCTCCTTGGTCGGCAGCCTGTCGTGCGGGTCGATCCACTCCGTCGGCGGCTCCTGCCAGTACACATTGAAGCGGTTTTCGCGGGCTTTGAGGGTGCTGTACACCATGGCCCCTTGAAAGACGTGCCACACGATGATGTAGCGCGCGTCCTCCTTGTTCTCTGCAATCGGACAGGTGGATATGTCCTTCCATCCGTTATTGCCCATCCTGTCCACCCTTTGCCGGGGCTTCCAGAATGATCCCGCGCTTTTTCAGCTTCTCCGCCCATACAGCCTTTGTCATGTCCGTACAATGGCCCATGGCGTCCCACCAGCTCGGAAAGCGCTTGTTCGCCTTGAAGAACTGGTTTTGATAGTACAGGCTGTCCCTGTCGTGGGGGTCGCGCTCGTCGTGCTTCGTCGCGCAGACGGGGCACGTTCCGGGCACCGGCGCTGTGATCCTGATTTCATCCATGCCGTCAGATGGACGCATGGCAACCTCCTTTCCCGTGGTGTTGGCAAATGCCCGTCTTTCCGGGCTGTCATGGCTGCCGGACGGCGGCTCACAGGCCGCCATTATCCGGCAAAATGGGCCGGTCTTTCCCGACTGCCAGACAGAGAAAACGGCCTCTTGGTTGGCTGTCACAACCGCAATTACAGCGTGCCGCTTGAGGGGGATCGTTCAGGACTTCCTACCCCATCCGACGTATTCCCTGACGGGCAACGATATTGCACCAGCACCGGCGGGGAATCGAACCGTGACCGGTTTGCAGAATCGGACTGCGCTTCACGTTGCCATAGCGTCCAGCTATACCTCCGGGCGTCCACGGAGAATTGGAGGGAATGGCCGGGGTCGAACCGGCAAAACAGTTGGTTAGACGCGCCGCCAACCGGCGTTTACCATTTCGCCACATTCCCAGGTTGCCGGTCTTTCCCGGCTGTCACAGAGCGATTATTCTCTGACGATTTCGCTGTCGTGTACGATGTGTCCGAACCATCCCACCTTGCCGTACACGGCGTTATTATCAATGGGCACGGGTTTCCCGCTGGTAGCTGTTCTCAAAGCGTATTCCAGCGCCGCAGGGTTGCCGTCAGCAGCCCAAACAGAGCGCCCCAGCACGTTATCCGCCCAATCTTCAACAACAAATTCAGCGCCTCCGGCGTCGTTGCCTTGCACGAATTTTCCAATGCCTTCTTGGAGCCGGACAGTCTGACCGGCCAGAGGGTGCTTTTCTCGCATGGTGTTGGCCTCCTTATCGTTCTGCAATGGTTTTGAGAAGATCAGCCAGCGGGTTATTATCTTCTCGGATGTACTTTTTGCCCTCGCGTATGGCATGTGCAATCAGGGACGAAGCCATCAGCGCGCCGCTTCCGGCGATGTGTGCGGCGAGATCAATGTTGGATATTGCGTGCAGGCAAACCGTACCGCCTTTTCCTTGATTGGCGATGATAGCAAAGCCGTCACACTCTACCCCCCCCCCGCAGCGTTTCGTCGATTTCTCTGCCCTTCTCGTCCCCGACGACCTCAACCTTGATGCGATAGATCGGATTTTCCATAGTGTTGGCCTCCTGTTGTAGTATTTTGCCCGTGTCGGGCTGGTGCGGACGCCCGGATTTGAACCGGGAGCGGCGTATTTCAGCCGTTTGCCATTGGCGATCTTTCAGCCAATCACGCCCGCATGATTGCCCGTCTTTCCGGGCTGCCAGCGGTCTTTCCCGCCGCCATTATCATTGTGGAGGTCTTGCCCTGGATGTTGTCTTGGAGCTGCGGGGCGGAATCGAACCGCCCAGGCGTGCGTTCGGCGTGATTTTCGGTATAGTTAAGGAGGTCAATCCCAACGAAGAAGATCATCTGCAATGGTTCTTATCATCACGCCCGCCTGCAAACCTGCCGCAGCGCGTCAGCTTGTCTTAATGATCCATGCGATAAACAGCACGATCAAAACCCACCAATACCACGCCATAGCTCGCGCCTCCGTCAATCGTACACTTCCCGAAGATTCTTCTCGCACCAGTTGAGCGCCAGGTTGTACCGAAGCGTCGCGCAGTACACCAATTCGCTGTTGGCGTCGATCCGCACAACCTCGGCGATGCGGTTCCTGTCCCCGGAAAAACCGACAAAGATTTTATCGTCCCAGCGTGTCGTCCCGTTCCGGCGCTTCGCCGCCGTCCAGACGCTCGCAATCGTGCTCAACTTTCCTTCCTTCACGAAAGCGGCCAATTCTCGCAGTTGATCCGGGTTTTCGATGTGAAAGCGCTTCGCGGCCATGCTATACCTCCTGTATCTCGATCCCCCAGCAGGCTTTCATCTGCTTTTTCTTGTTGATGTACACCCGGTTTTGCTTTGTCGCGGGGCTTTTTGCGTCGTACACCCCTTCAATGGAGAAATCCGGCCTGATGGTCACAAAGTCCGCGACGTACACGATCCCGCCGGGAAGGTCAAATTTCACCTGGCGGCAGACGGTTTTCAGCTCTCCGGCCCACACGCGGAGCATCAATTCCTGGTAAATGTTCGCCTCATGCTGGCTGTCAAACTTGATCCCGTCGATCTCTACCCGCTTATTGCCGTACTTGGAGCGCTTGACCTTTTTCTCTGCGTCGTCAGCAATCGCAGCAGCTTGCATCATATAAGGCCACGCAGCGGATTTCGTCATGATACTCAACTCGCGCTGGATTTCTTTTCCTACGTCCTCTAAATTGTTCCCGGTCAGATGGGCCACAGATACCCCGGACGCCCGTGCGGGCTGGCAGCACGTCGGCGCGGCCTGTGCCCGCCCGGAATAGTCCGGCTTCTGGACGATGCGCTGCTTGTGTCGCCGCTGAAACTCGGCGTATTCCTCCTCGGTCATGCGGAGCGCCATTTCTTCCACCAGCCTTTCAGCCTCTCCCATGCGGATTGATAGGGAGCCGGTATAACCGCTATCTCACCCGGCTTGCACAGGGAAACGTCGGGAACGTCCACGACCTTGACGCTCGTCCTTTGCCAGCTCTTGATGGATAGGCCGCCCGTTTGGTATTCCCTGCGTACAATCGTCGTCGCGTTGTCGGAGTTGGAAACAAGCACGGATTTATCGTCCCAATACTCGGTGGCGTAGATTTTCCGGCTGTTGTTTCCGAAATACGCCTTGTTTTCCTCCAGGTTGTCGTTCACGGCGTCGAATTTTAGCCCATGATTGAGGCACCACATCACCGCCGCCTTTAGCTGCTCGCCCTCCCGGCACGACCAGAGGATCAGCTTCGCGCCCTCGGCCTGCTGCCGGATAAGCTCATTGATAACCTGTTGGCGCGGCGCGCCGATGTCCGGCCATTTCCCGCCGCACAGGCAGCCGTCAAAATCCACGGCGATGATCTTCATACCTCAACCCCCGCTTCCTTGCATCCGTCCATGTAGGCTTTCATCCGCATGGCAAACAGATTGCCGATGTCCTCAATAACCTTCTGCTCGGCCTCCGCCGCGCCGTCGCTCGCTTTGATGTACAGCGGCACCGCAGGCAGATAATCCCCGGTAGCAGGATCGCGCAGGGCGGTATATCCAATCTGGATGTATTCATCCTTCTTTTCCGCCGCCATGATTACACAGCCTCCTTGGCCGGTTTGTAGTGGTATAGCTCCTCCGGGGTTTTCTTCAACACCTGGCACAGTCCGAAAAACTCATCCACGTCAACCTTGCGCTTACCGGCGAGCATGGCGCTGAAAGTAGGCTCGCTCATGCCGATACGGTCAGCGATGTACTTCTGCTTCAAGCCGCTGTCTGCGACTGCCGCGCTGATGCGTTCATTAACCACGCTGTTATCCTCCTCTCTTTTCTTCGGAATCTCCGAAGTGTAGATACATTATAATTCGGCGTCGCCGTATTGTCAACAGAAAAATTCAGAATTTCCGAAGTTTTTTATTGCAAAGGGCCTCCCGATACGATATAATCAAAGAGAACAACGCAAGGAGGCGATTTTGTGGGAGAAATAAGAAAGACCGTAGGAGAGAATATTAAGAAGGTCTGCCAACTAAAGGGAATACGACAGGTTGATATATCGGAGCACATGAAGGTGTCACAGGGCACGGTTTCCAACTGGTTCAAGGGTACGAACTCAATAGATATTGAAAACCTCGCCGAATTGTGCTCTTTCCTCGGCGTTTCATTGGATCAGATTTTCGGCGTGGCCCCGCTGACGCCAGAAGTTACGTTGTCACAGGAAGAAACCGACCTTTTGAGCATGTTCCGTGCTTTGAACAGCCAGGGGAAGGATATGCTCATGAGTACAGCCCGCGCTTTTGCGGGCAATCCTGATATGCAAAAAGAAAGTACGAAGTCAAAGATGGCGTGATCTACCCGGAACGATGGTGGAAAGGAAGGGAAATTCCGTGAAGAAGATAATCGCCCTGGCGCTTGTGCTGCTGATGCTGCCCGTCGCTGCCTCCGCAGAAAAAACGGATAGGCGCGGGCTTGTGGAGTTTATCGAGCTGTACGCCTCGCGTTTCGCCGTCTATGCCTATGAAAACGGGTTGGAATTTGACACAGCCACGTTGTCGTCGCTTCCTCCGTGGAAAAGCGGCGATCTGCTCATGTTTGAAACGAGCGCCGGGACGGCTGGCGTCTATCCCGGCGGCTATGATCTGCACGATCTGGTTATGACCTTCTATTCGTTGTCGGACGATGATGCGGACAATGAGCTGTATGCTACAAGCTGCGTAATTGCCATATCCGCCCTTGAATTTGATGCGCAGTATGAAGTCGGCCCGTCCCTCGCAAGGAAATCCGCCGTCGAAGATGCAGCCGCTATATTTGAAGAAATGGGAAACGGACTGGAAGAAGCGCTGACACAATCAATGGACGGAGGGGGCCGCGTCCTCATTTACTCCGGGAACTATGATTATTTTGTCGAATATGTCACCATGGGCAACCGTGATTTCGTGTATCTGACAGCCGAAGAACGGCAATAAAAATGCCCGCCCCGGTTTCCCAGGACGGGCCGCAAAATCAGCCAACACCACTTGTCCGATTTGCTATTTCATTATAGCGCGGCGAGGGTTATTTGTCAAGGAGCGAAAACGCATGAAAACCGTTAAAACCCAAAGCGGCGCGACGAAAGCGGTAATCTATGCCCGCTATTCGTCCCACGGCCAGACGGAGCAATCCATAGAGGGCCAGTTGCATGATAACTACGCCTGGGCGAAACAGCAAGGGATCACCGTCATAGGCGAATATATAGACCGCGCCCTGACCGGCACAAAGGACGCCCGCCCGGACTTCCAGCGAATGATTGAGGACGCGGCCAAGCGCCAGTTTGAAATGGTGATCGTCTGGAAGCTGGACAGGTTCGCCCGCAATCGCTACGACAGCGCCATCTACAAGGCCCGTCTGAAAAAGTACGGCGTCAAGGTCGTGTCCGTAAAAGAGAACATCACCGACAGCCCGGAAGGAATTATCCTGGAAGGGCTTCTGGAGAGCATGGCGGAATACTACTCTGCCAATCTTTCGCAGAACGTCAAGCGCGGACTGCGCGAGAGCGTGGAAAAAGGGTATTACTGCGGCGGCAGCATCCCATACGGCTACAAGGCGGAAAACCACCGCCTTGTCCCGGACGAGAAAACCGCGCCCATCATCCGCTATGTGTTTGAGGAGTACGCCAAGGGCACGTCCAAGAAGGAGATCATCGACGAGCTGAATCGGCGTGGCGTGCGCAACGGGAAGGGAAACCCGCTGACATATACATCCTTCCAGCACGCCCTACGCATGACCACCTATATAGGGGAGTATGTATATCAGGGAAAGGTCGTGCCCTGCGCCGATCCTCTGGTGACGCGGGAAGTGTTCGACAAGGTGCAGGCCCGCCTTGACCGGCGCGCTCATGCTCCCGCTGCTGCCAAGGCCCGCGTCCCGTATCTGCTGCAAGGGAAAGCCTGGTGCGGCCTGTGCGGCGCGCCCATGTTTGGGGAAAGCGGCACGTCGCACACCGGCGCGCTTCACACCTATTACTGCTGCTACAATCGGAAACGGAAAAAGGGATGCAAGAAGAAAACCGAGCGCCGCGATAAGCTGGAAACCTTCATCGTCGCCCAGACGATGGATTATATCTTGACGCCATCCCGTATGAACAGGATAGCAAAGGCCGTCGTGCAGGAGTATAACAAGGAGTTCTCCGGCTCCCGCGTGGAGGATATGGAAAAGGCCATCGCACAGATAGACCGGGAAATGGACAAGCTGGTGGACGCCCTAATTGACGCGCCCAAGGCCGCGCACAAGAAAATCTATGCCCGCATGGAAACGCTGGAAGCGCAGAAAGCGGAGTTTGAAACCGACGCGGCCAAGCTGCGCGTCGCTATGGGCCTCCGCCTGACGGAAAAGGAAGTCGTGTCCTGGCTAAAGACCTTCCGCGACGGCGATCCCGACGATCCCGATTTCCGCCGCCGTCTGGTGGACATCTTCATCAATGCCGTGTACGTCTACGACGACAGGATCATAGTCTTTTACAACATCCGGGGAGGCAAACAGGTGTCGAGCAAAGACCTCTACGAAGCCCTGGAAAGCCCGAAAGATAAAGAAAATTCCAAACCCGAAACAGGTTCGGATTTGGAATCATCTGGCGGAGCGGGTGGGATTCGAACCCACGGACGGTTGCCCGTCACCTGATTTCGAGTCAGGGCCGTTATGACCACTTCGATACCGCTCCATAACCGATAACGCTGTTATGTTACCTCATTACCGGATAATTGTCAAGATGATGCGGGCAGTTCTATACTGTAGTTTAACAAAATGATCCCCCGCCTGCGCGTCCGCCCGGGAAAACATTCCAGCCGGAAGCGGTAAGGAAAACGGGATTTATTTGAGCGTAAGTTCTTGTTAATTTGTGCCGCAACATCTTTACACGTGCGCCCCGCGTATGCTATACTCTGGGGCGGTAAGGACGAAACGCCAATCCTTTAATCCAGTCCTGTGAGGCTGGCAAGGTGGCCGGGCATCCGGCATAGGCATAGAACGGTCTTTATGCTTTTCACCTGCGCCTCATCAGCGATGATGGGCGCAGTTTTTTCATGCAGGACCCGCGCCGGAAAGGAGAACCTCATGCTCTTGAAGGCCCAGCTGATGGATGAGCCCGCCATGCGCCGTGCGATGACGCGCATTGCTCACGAGATCGTCGAGCGGAATAAGGGCATGGAGAATCTCGTGATCATCGGCGTGCGCCGCCGCGGTGTGCCGCTGGCGCGGCTGCTGAGCCGGACTGTTTCCGAAATAGAAGGCTGCGCGCCCCTGCCGGTCGGCACGCTGGATATCTCCTTCTATCGCGACGATCTGTCAACCCGCGCCCCTCAGCCCGAGGTGCTGGGCACCGACATCCCCTTCCCGCTGGAGGGCAAGACGGTCGTGCTGGTGGACGACGTGATCTACACCGGCCGCACCATCCGCGCTGCGCTGGACGCGCTGATGGACCTGGGCCGCGCCCAGCGCATCCAGCTGGCCGTGCTCATCGACCGGGGCCATCGCGAGTTGCCCATCCGGCCCGATTTCGTGGGCAAGAACGTGCCCACCTCCTCCGAAGAGCTCGTCGCCGTCAACGTGACGGAGTTCGACGGGGAAAACAGCGTGCTGCTCTACCAGCAGGACGCCGTACAGTAAGGTCACCCGCCGCGGGAGCGGCAGAACATACAACCAATTTAAGGGAGAGGGTTTTCACATGTCTGAAAAGGGAATTCGCGACGCAAGGACTCTGGGCATCCCGAAGATGCTGCTGCTGGGCTTCCAGCACATGTTCGCCATGTTCGGCGCGACGGTGCTCGTGCCGGCGCTGACCGGCCTGAGCGTGTCCGCCACGCTGCTGTTCGCCGGCCTCGGCACGCTGCTGTTCCATTTCCTGTCCAAGGGCAAGGTTCCCGCGTTCCTCGGTTCTTCGTTCGCTTTCATCGGCGGCTATGCGGCGGTCAACGCGCTGTGCGGAAACTATGCTGACATCGCAAACTGGGTGCCCTACGCCGGCGTCGGCGTCATGTGCGCGGGCCTTCTGTACGTGCTGCTCGCCGCGCTGTTCAAGTCGTTCGGCGCGCAGAAAGTCATGCGCTTCTTCCCGCCCATCGTCACCGGCCCGGTGATCATCTGCATCGGCCTGTCACTGGCCTATTCCGCCATCAACAACTGCGCCGCCAACTGGTGGGTCGCCATCCTGGCCATCGTGATCGTCGTGGCCGCCAACATCTGGGGCAAGGGCATGATCAAGATCATCCCCATCCTGCTGGGCGTAGTCGGCTCCTACGCGGTCGCTGCGATCTTCGGCCAGGTTGACTTCAGCGCCGTGAGCGACGCGGCCTGGATCGGCCTGCCCTTCCACTGGAAGGATACCGCCTTCTCCCTCTTCACCGGCTGCAACGGCAGCGCCCTGCTGAGCGCCATCATCACCATGATGCCCATCGCGCTGGCCACCATGGTCGAGCACATCGGCGACATGTGCGCCATTTCCTCCACCGTCGGCGAGAACTTCGTCGCCGAGCCCGGCCTGCACCGCACCCTGCTGGGCGACGGCCTGGCCACCTCGCTGGCCGCGCTGTTCGGCGCGCCGGCCAACACCACCTACGGCGAGAACACCGGCGTGCTTGCGCTGACCAAGGTTTACGATCCCAAGGTCATCCGCATCGCCGCCGTGCTGGCCATCCTGTTCTCCTTCAGCCCGAAGTTCGCGGCGCTGGTTTCCGCCATGCCCACCGCCACCATCGGCGGCGTGTCCCTCATCCTGTACGGCATGATCTCCGCCGTGGGCGTGCGCAACGTGGTCGAGAACCAGGTCGACTTCACCAAGAATCGCAACGTCATCATCGCCGCGCTCATCATGAGCCTGTCGCTGGGCATCAGCTTCAGCAGCGCTGGCGCGCTGGTTCTCGGCCCCGTCAGCCTCTCCGGCCTGGCCGTGGGCGCGCTGGTCGGCATCATCCTGAACGCCGTCCTGCCCGGCAACGACTACGTCTTCGGCAAGAACGCCCAGGGCGACGAGTCCGTCAACTTCAAGGTGTAATCATCCCGTAAAACACAAAACGCCGCCTCCCTGCATATCCTTTTGAGGAAAAGCAAGGAGGCGGTTTTTATGTGCGGCATTGCGGGCTTCTCGAGCCTTTCAAGGAACTACGGCGAACACAGCGCGGCTCATCTACACACGCTCGCCGCCATGCGCGAGCGCATCGCCCACCGGGGCCACGACCAGACCGGCGAAGTCCTCTTCGACCACGCGGGGCTGGCCCACACCCGCCTGTCCATCCGGGACATCGCCCTGGGCCGCCAGCCCATGACCCGCCGGCAGGACGGCGCGGCCTTCTCCATCGCCTACAACGGCGAAATCTACAACGCCGACGAATTGCGCGAGGAACTCAAGGCGCTGGGCGCGCCTTTTGAAACGGCCAGCGACACCGAGGTCATCCTGGAGGGTTACATACACTGGGGCGACGGCATCATCGAGCGGCTGAACGGCATATTCGCCTTTGCCGTATGGGACGAAGCCAAGGCGCGCCTTTTGCTGGCGCGCGACCGTTCGGGCGTGAAGCCGCTATTCTATGCCGTCGAAGACGGCGAACTCTGCTTCGCCTCGGAAATCAAGGCGCTGTTCGAGCATCCCGCGCTCTCGCCGTCCATCGGCCTGGATGCGCTGCGGGAGGTGCTCGCCATTGGCCCGGCGCGCACGGACGGCGAGGGCGTGTTCCGCGGCGTCAGCGAAGTGCGCATGGGCTGCAAGCTGGTGTGGGACGAAAGCGGCCTTCACGAAACGCCCTACTGGCGTCTGGAGAGCCGACCCCACGAGGACAGCTACGTCATGACGGTCGAAAAGGTTCGTGACCTCGTTCGCGACGCCGTGCGGCGGCAGATGGTTTCAGACGTGCCGGTGTGCTCTTTCCTCTCCGGCGGGCTGGATTCGAGCGTCGTCACGGCGCTGGCCTGCGAGGCCCTGGAAGGTTCCGGCCAGACGCTCAGCACCTTCTCCTTCGATTTCTCCGGCAACGACCGTCACTTCGCCTCGAACGCCTTCCAGCCCGAGCGCGACCGGCCGTATGTCGACGTGCTGGCGCCGCTGCTGGGCGTGAACCACACCTGCCTCACCTGCGACGAGCGCGACCTGGTAGGCCTGCTGGACGAAGCGGTGGACGCCAAAGACCTGCCCGGCATGGCGGACGTGGACGCCTCGCTGCTGGCCTTCTGCCGCGTCGTGGCCGCGCGAAACAAGGTGGCGCTGACGGGCGAGTGCGCGGACGAGATCTTCGGTGGGTATCCCTGGTTTTACCGGCCGGAGCTGATGGGCGCGCAGGGCTTCCCCTGGGCGTCGGACATGGCTCCGCGGGAGACGCTGCTCAAAGACGACCTCATCGCAGAGCTGCGTCTTTCCGAGTATTCGCGCCGGCGCTGTGAGGAGAGCCTCGCCGCTATGCCGCGCCTTCCGGGAGAATCGCCCCTCGCGGCGCGCCAGCGGGAAATCTCCTGGCTGAACCTGAACTGGTTCATGCCCACGCTGCTGGCGCGCATGGACCGGACCAGCATGTATTCCGGCCTCGAGGCGCGCGTGCCCTTCGCAGACCACCGCATCGTGGAATACCTGTGGAACGTGCCGTTTTATATGAAGCGCAAGGGCGATTGCGAGAAGTCGCTCCTGCGGGACGCCATGCGGGGCCTCCTGCCCGAGCGCATCCTCTGGCGCAAGAAGAGCCCCTACCCCAAGACCTACGACCCGGCCTATGCTGGCATGCTGAAGGCGCGGCTGACCGACATCCTCTCCGACCCCGCCGCGCCGGTGCGCGCGCTGGTCGACGAAAAAAAGGCGCGCCGCTTCATGGACGCGCCCATGCAGACCAGCCTGCCCTGGTTCGGCCAGCTGATGGCCGCGCCGCAGTTGATCGCCTACTTCATCCAGATCGACACGTGGATGAGGAAGTATAATCTGAGCGTATGAAAACCGCGGCGCGCGGGTTTTTTCGCCCGCGCGCCGCGGCTGTAGTTCCCGGGAAGTCCTGATCCCGACAAACCGGCATCAAATGATCTGCTTTCGGATCACTTGCGAATCCATCCAACCGCGCCGCGCAGGCTGACGAGGTACCAGCCGCTCTCTTCCTTCAGGATGGGAAGCCGGGTGCCTTTGTCGAGCAGAGCGACCTTGGGCGCGCTGGTATCGTTCCAGGCGAACACCGTCGTTTTCTTTTCAGTCACATACCAGGCCGGGTTGACGACGATGTAGTCCGCGTTGATCCAGCCGCAGGGCGAGTCAATGGCATCGCCCAGAGTGCAGTATACAAACCCGTTCTCTTTCTTTGCCCCTGTCGGCAGATCCGCGCCGACCACGATGGGCGTATCCCCATAATTCAGGGTCTGCACCGCCTTGGCAGAAGAACTCGGCTCCTCCCGCAATGTGAGTTTTTCACACAGCACCACGGCCGGATAACCGATTTGCTGTCCCGGGCCATAGGGCGGGATTATTTCCGCGTGAACAACCCCAATGCTTCCAAGCGCGAGAATCAGCGCTGTGAGAATCGTCAGCCAACCATACTTTTTCATGTTCATTGCTCCTCTTTCGTTTATTCAGCAATAAGACGAAGGCCCCTGCCGTTTTGTTCCCTGCGTCACAGCCTTTCCAGCACCCGGTAAAGAACCTCCGTGGAGCGCGCCGCCGCCAGCTTCACGAACTGGCCGTAGTCCGTCGTTGAGCCCTCGTCGGCGTTGTCGGAGATGGAGCGGATCACGGCGCACTTCACGCCGCCCAGCAGGCAAGCCTGGCTGATCGCGCCGCCCTCCATCTCGCAGCAGATCGCGCCGAAATTCTTCACGATGCGTGCCTTCACCGCCGCGTCGGCCACGAACTGGTCGCCCGAGGCAATCGTGCCAACCATTCCGGAAACGCCCTCCATCCCGTCCATGACGGCCTTGACGCAGGCCACTGTCTCCGGGTCGCAGTCGAAGTAGACACGGTTGACGGTGGCCACCAGCCCGACCGGATCGCCAATGGGCGACGTGTCGAAGTCATGCTGCACGACCCTGTCCGCGATGGCCATGTCACCGTATCGCAGGGCCGGATTCAGGCTGCCGCCTACGCCCACGTTGATGACGAGTTCCGGCCTGTATGTGAGGATCATCGTCTGCGCGCACACGGCGGCGTTCACCTTGCCGATGCCGCACTCCGCCGCGACGACCGCCCGGCCGCCCAACAGCCCGCGCACGAACTCGAATCCGCCGACGGTTTCGACGGCCTTCCCCCCGATGCGGGATTTGATTTCTTCGATTTCAACGCTCATCGCGCCGAGAATGCCGATCATATGATTCATTCCTCCGTATTCCGTCTTATGGGTAAACCAGATCCTTGGACTCCCAGTCTTTGATAACATCCAGATAGCGCGCGCATTCGGCCTTCGCTTTTTCAAGATCGAGCGAAATGTAGTTGCCGCACTCCTTGCGGGAAGCGCCGAACACCGGGCCGTCGTAATCTATGGTCTTCTGAAGCGACTCGCGCAGCACGTCCAGTACCTCTTGATGATCGCCATCCCTCACGAGCAGATAGAAACCCGTCTGGCAGCCCATCGGCCCGAAATAGATGACGGAGTCCGCGATGCGCGAGTTGCGCAGGAAGGTTGCCAGCATGTGTTCGCAGGTGTGCATGGTGCTGTTGTCCATCAGATCGCCGCAGTTGGGCTTGCGCGTGCGCAGGTCGTAGGTGGTGATGTCGCCGTCGATCCGGGAAAGATACACGCCCGGCACGATATGGTCATGGTCGACGGAAAAGCTCGCAATCTGTTTCATGTTCTCTCCTTTCTGGCGATCAGCGCGGCGGCCTGCGCGGAGATGCCCTGGCCCTCGCCCTCGAAACCCATGCCCTCGGTGGTCGTGGCCTTCACGTTGACGCACGATATGTCGAGGCGCAGGCGCTTCGCGATGTTCTCGCGCATGGTCGGCATGTAGTCCTTGAGTTTCGGCCGCTGCGCCACGATGGTCACGTCCACGTTGACCGGCCTGTAACCGGCCTCGCACAGCAGCTCCCGCACGCGGTCCAGCAGCAGCAGCGAGGAAATGCCCCTGTAGCGCTCGTCGCTGTCCGGGAAATGGCGGCCGATGTCGCCCAGCGCCGCCGCGCCCAGCAGCGCGTCCATCAGCGCGTGAACGGCCACGTCCGCGTCCGAATGGCCCAAAAGGCCCTTTTCATAGGGAATTTCCTCCCCGCAGAGCACCAGGCGGCGGCCCTCGACGAGGCGGTGCGCGTCGTAGCCCGTGCCCGTGCGGTAGGGACATTCATACGCGCTCACGTCGCGCTGCGTCGTCACTTTGATATTGTCCGCGCATTCCGGCATCGACACGATCCGCACCTTTCCGATGTATTTCTCATAGAGCGCCGCGTCGTCGGTCGACTGATACCTCGCCGCGCGCGCCTGCTCATGGGCCCGCATGATCAGCGCGTATTGGAAGGTCTGAGGCGTCTGCACGGCGCACAGCCGCTCCCGGGGCGGCGTCTCGACCGCCATGCCCTGCCCGTCCAGCAGCTTAATGGTGTCCGTCACCGGCGCGCCGGGCACGCCGCTGCCATATACCTCGGCCGACTCGATCACCGCGCGGATGATGCCCGCCGTCACGAAGGGCCGGGCCGCGTCGTGGATCGCCACGATGCGCGCGCCAGCCGGTACGAGCGCCAGTCCGTTATAGACCGATTCCTGCCGCGTCGCGCCGCCCTGGGCAATCGCCCTGACGAGCGCGGGCCTTCCTTCCCGCGCGCAGAGAGCCTCGTAGCCCGGCAGATCCCGTTCTGACAGCACCAGTACCGCGCCGTCGAACGCGCCGGAGGCTTCCAGCGCGTCCAGGCAGCGCATGAGCACAGACCGACCGTTCAGCGGGTGAAACACCTTGTTGTAGGGCTGGCCGAACCGCTCTCCCCTGCCCGCCGCGACCACGACCGCCCAGCAGGCTCTGTTCTTTCCCTGTTCCATCGCCGTGTCCTCAGCCGATGATCTTATACATGCCGGCGGCGTCGGCCTTGAGCACGTGTTCGGACAGCGTGACGACCTGGTATTTCGTCACGTTCTCGCCGAAGCGGATCTCGATGATGTCGCCTTCCTTGACCTCCGCGCCGGGCTTTGCGACCCTGCCGTTGACCGAAACGCGGCCGCCGTCGCAGGCTTCGTTGGCGACGGTGCGCCGCTTGATGATGCGTGAAACCTTCAGGTATTTGTCGAGTCTCATAATGTCCTCCCTTTGCCGCGCACAAAAAGACTCCCGCGCCGTAAAGCGGCACAGGAGTTTCGGCGCGGTCTCTTACTTCTTGAGCGTCTTGCTGGCCTTGAAGACAGGCGTCTTGCTGGCGGCGATTTCAATGCTCTCGCCGGTCGCGGGGTTGCGGCCAACGCGGGCGGGGCGCTCGCGCACTTCAAACGTGCCGAAGCCCATGATCTGAACCTTCTCCTCCGCCTCGAACGCGCCGGTCAGCGCTTCAAAAACGGCGTTAACGGCCTTTTCGGCGGTCTTCTTGTCCAGCTCCGCGATCTGCGCAACCTTATTGGTCAGTTCGGTCTTGTTCATAATGATAATCCTCCCGTTTTATTTTTGAGCTTTGAACTCATTTTTGTCATGTCTGTTCCGCTTCCCTCCAGAGGAGCAACAGCTCGTCCTTCGGAAGGGTTTCGAGGGCCCGGCCGCTCGCCAGAACGGCTTTCTCCATGCGGGCGAAGCGCGCCGTGAAGCGGTCGACCGCCTTGGAGAGCGCCAGCTCCGGCTCGGGGCAACCGCGCTGCGCGCGCCAGGCCGCGCGGAGCAGTTCGTCGCCCGCGCGTTCCTCGGCGTCCTTTGACGCGGCGGGCGTTTCGACGGCCTCATCCACCGGCAGGCCGAAGGTTTCCGCCTTCCGGAGGGCCTTCCCGGCGCGCATCAGCGCCGGCAGGCTGCGGGCAATTTTCTCCAGCGCCTGCGCCTTTAAGTCCAGCGCCTTCTCGCGCATCTTGATCTGCTCCCACAGATCCAGGGTATCCTCCGCCCTCTCGACGCGCGCGCCGCCGAAAACGTGGGGATGGCGGCCGATCATCTTGCGGCAGATGGCCGTGGTCACGTCCGCCATGTCGAACTCCCCGTGCTCGCGGGCGATTTCAGCGTGGAACACCGCTTCCAGCAGTACGTCACCCAGCTCCTCGCAGAGCGCGTCCATGTCGCCTGAATCCACCGCGTCGGCCACCTCGTAGGCTTCTTCGATGAGGTAGTTGCGCAGCGACGCGTGGGTCTGCTCCCGATCCCAGGGGCAGCCGTCAAACGCGCGCAGCCGGCGCATGACGCGGTTCAGGTCGTCGAAGGTAAAGCGCTCCTTGCGCGTGAAGTCGTTGACCGCCGGAACCATGGCGCAGGTGCGGTGATCGTAAGACGCCAGTCGGTCCAGCTCGCACAGCGGCAGCCTGAGGAGCCTGCCCTCCGCCGTGAGCACCACGATCTCCCATTCCTCGGGATAGGCCTCCATGAGCCGGAGCTTAACCTCGCCCGCCAGGATCGCGCCGTCGATTTCCCGGACCAGCGTGGCCTGCGAGGCATCGGGGCGGAATTCGCCGCAGTCGGCCGCGTTCACCTGAACGTAGCCGCCGCCCGCGAACGCGCCCAGCGCGCTGCCTTCCACGACGCCGGCGCTCAGTTCAACCCGTTCCGGCGCCGCCGCGAGGAGCGCCTGGCAGGAGACGTCGCCCGGGTCGTTGACGCCGTAGAGCACGTCGCCCGCCTCCGCCTCCTTCAGGAGCGCGGAGACCACGTATCTGTTGAGCTCGTCGAAGTCGTCGGCCTGATCGTAGAGATCGTCGAAGGAATCAAAGGGAATGCCCTGCGCGGCAAGCCAGCCGGCCGCGCCGCATCGCGCTGTTCTCAGGATGATCCGGTGCGCCGCGCGCAGCTTCTTCACCGCGCCCAGCGTCAGCTCGTCCTCAGCCCAGCCCAGGGGCGTCACGCAGATGATTCCCATGCCCACCGCCGCCTTTGCAGAATACTTAATTATTATATCCAATTTTGCCGCTATTGTCAATCCTTCCGAAATCTCCATAACAATAGGAATTCGTGAAAAAAGTGAAAAAGATTAAATCCGAACTGCCTTTTCGGGAAACAGTTCGGATTTAATCTTTGCTGGCTGGGACGGCTGGGTTCGAACCAGCGAATGCGGGAGTCAAAGTCCCGTGCCTTGCCACTTGGCTACGCCCCACCGCCGTCCTGAGAAATGAAGAATAAAAAGGGGTGAGTAGTGGGACTCGAACCCACGGTCTCCAGGGCCACAACCTAGCGCTCTAACCAACTGAGCCATACCCACCATGATGGCGCGCCCGAAGGGATTCGAACCCCCGACCCACGGCTTAGAAGGCCGTTGCTCTATCCGGCTGAGCTACAGGCGCTCATATGTTCACTTCGGCTGCCTTCATTTCTGCTGGCGATTTTATATTATAACACCATGCCCGGGCGATTGCAAGAAATCGGGGCAACATTTAACAATCATCTGAGAAAGCGGCAGTTTCAACAGAAAAACCTCAATTCTCCAAAGTGTTCCTCCCATTTGGAGATGACTTCCCCGCTGCGGGCTTCAATGATTGCCATGATATTCCTGAGGGTCGTCTGCGGAATATGGCTGTTGTTATGGCATAGGTAGCATTTCCCAGCGCGGGTAATCCAGATTTTCGTTGCGCTTCCACTCGGCGTGCCCTGGGACACATGAACGTGTACTGGCTCCAAAGGATCGTTTTCGTTTGACCAGAAATAAACCCAGTAAGAGCCGATCCTAAAAATTCGCGGCATGCTCAAAGCCTCCCTCCTGCGCGAACCGAAGAATCAGGTGCGCAGTGGATTCGATGATTTCCTGATACCGCTTTATCTCCCCATCGGAAAAGCCTTCAACGTCCGCCCAGCGATAGTCGGGCAGCCAGCATACGGCGCTGTGGAAGCAATCCTTTTCATCCGGCTTTTCTATATAAACCTTGACGCATCCATCCGATTTCATTTCAGAGTGAGTGATCTCCGTGTCATCGTCCAGCGTCATAAAGGGATACATCATCATTCATTCCTCCATATACACATTCGGATGACTTGCTCTCCCGCTTCCATTTGTAAATCCCGGAGCACCGCTCTTCTCTCCGGCGCTCCGGGCTTCGTTCATTCAAACAGCTTTTGCAGTTCCTCAAACTTCTCGTGAGTGATCAGCGCGTCCTGCGTCGTTCCGTGCAGCTTTACGACGTAGGTCCACCGGCCGTAGGGTGTGATCGAGTCGATGAAGTTGATGTTCACGATGTACGACTTGTGCGTGCGGATGAACGCGCTGTCCGGCAGCTTTTCGTCGATCTCGGCCAGCGAATCGCCTGTCATATAGCGGTTGCCGTCCGAGGTGTAGATGACGGTCATGCGCTCCTCGCGCTGCACCAGGATGATGTTCTCCACGCTGATCAGGCTCACGCCTTCCTTGTGGCGCAGCATGATCCGTCCCGCGGCCGCCCTGGCCGGGCCTTCCGCTATGGTGCGCTCGACGGCCTTCTCCCGCTCAGCCAGGCGCTCGCGCACCAGCTCCAGCGTCTTGAGCGCGCGCTCCAGCTTGAATGGCTTGAGCAGGTAGTCGAAGGCGTACAGCTCGAAGGCGTCCTGCATGTACTGATCGTGCGCAGTGGAAAAGATGATCACCGTGCCCGGATCGCGATCCTGTATGGCGCGCGCGCACTCGATGCCGGTCATAACGGGCATCTCCACGTCCAGGATCAGCGCCTGGGGATGCTCGCGGTCGAACAGCTCCACGAGCTCCGCGCCGTTCTCCGCCTCGCCGACCAGCTCGTAGCCGCCGTCGCGCTCGATGATCTTGCGCACTACGTTTCTCATATCCGCGTCGTCGTCGGCAATAGCTATGCGAACGGGTTTCATCGCGCGGCCCACCTCCTGCCCGCGAAGCGCTCGGAGGGGCGTTTGAGGATCTCGGCCATGATCACGGCCTGGCGCATCTGCTCAGCCGTCATCTCGGCCACGGGGCGCGTAGCGGCTTTGGTCTCCTCCTTTGCCGCGGCCTGGCTGGGGCGCACGTTGACCTTCACGCGCGTCTCGGCGTGTTCAAACTCCTCGCCCAGCCCCATGTGGCTCGTGATGTCCATGGAGCCGCCCACGCTGCCGTGGTCGCATTCACGGCTGTCGCCTTCAGTGAGATCGCTGCGCGCGCGGTCGCTCTCGTCCAGTATGCCGCCGGACAGGTCGCTCGCGGCTTCCATCACGGGAGCGGGGGCGACGGGACTTGCGTTCACCGGAACCGGCTGGGCTCTCACGGGGCCGGGCGGCGTGGCGGGAACCGTCCGCTGGCCTGGTCTGGCGGGAGCGCCGGCGGGGCCGCGCGCGGGGGCAGCGTTCTGCTGCCCCGGACGCGCGTTCTGAACCTTCTTGGCGCCGCCGCTGATCCGCGCGATGATGAATATGATGATGAGAATCGGGATAATGCTGCTCAATGTGCACACCGCCTTTTCAATGCGAAGCGCTTACTTTCCGTCCTTCTCCTCGGTCTTCGCGCCGGTGCCGGAAATGGCCTCGCGCATCCTGGTGTCGGAGATGACGTTCTGCATCTGATAGTAGTCCATCACGCCCAGCTTGCCGCTCTCCAGCGCGCGGGCCATGGCATGGGGCACTTCGGCCTCGGCCTCGACCACCTTCGCACGCATCTCCTGCACGGCGGCGATCATTTCCTGCTCGTGGGCGACGGCCATGGCGCGGCGTTCCTCGGCCTTGGCCTGGGCGATGCGCCGGTCGGCTTCCGCCTGGTCCATCTGCAGCTGCGCGCCGATGTTGCGGCCCACGTCCACGTCCGCGATGTCGATGGAGAGGATCTCAAACGCGGTGCCCGCGTCCAGGCCCTTGCTCAGCACGGTCTGGCTGATGCGGTCGGGGTTCTCCAGCACTTCCTCATGCGTTTCGGCCGAGCCGATGGTGGTGACGATGCCCTCGCCGACGCGGGCGGTGATGGTCTCCTCGCCGGCGCCGCCGACCAGGCGGGAGATGTTCGCGCGCACGGTCACGCGGGCCTTGGCGCGCATCTCGATGCCGTCCTTCGCGATGGCGGCGACCACGGGCGTCTCAATGACGCGGGGATTGACGCTCATCTGCACGGCCTGCAGCACGTCGCGGCCGGCCAGGTCAATGGCGCGGCAGCTCTCGAAATCCAGCGGGATCTGGGCCGACTCGGCGGCGATCAGCGCGTTGATCACGCGGTCGACGTTGCCGCCGGCCAACAGGTGCGCTTCCATCTCGTTCATGTCCACCTTCAGGCCAGCCTTGGTGGCCTTGATCAGCGGCAGCACGATGCGCGCGGGGTTGATGCGGCGGAACCGCATGCCCACCAGCGTGGCGATGGACACGCGCACGCCCGACGCCGTGGCCGAGATCCACAGGCTCAGGGGAACCAGATTCAGGAAAATGATCAGGAAGATAACCACCAGCACAAGAATGACCACCATGGAAACCGCTTCAAAACCCATAACGATGCCCCTTTCTCTTTCCCTAAATATAATGCTCTCAGCATTCTCTTTCAAAAATCAGATCGACCCAGGATGACGCGCCGTAGCATCCCACGCCCGGCGAGAAGATATCCACCAGCCGCCAGCCCAGGGCCGCCTCCCGCTGGATGATTTCGAAATAGTCGTCCTTCAGCTTGTTCTCGAGAAAACCCGCCTTGATCTCCACATGGATCCTCTCGTATTCGTACTTTTTCATTGTGTTCCTCTTACGCCTTTCTCACAAAGATCCTGTTGCCCTCCACGCGCTCCACGACCACCGGCGCGTTCTCGTCGATGAAGTCGCCGTCGGTGAGCACGTTCAGCCGCACGCCCTCGATCTCCGCCACGCCCGCCGGGCGCAGGATGGTCTTGGCCGCGCCTTGCTTGCCCACGTAGTACGCCAGCGCGTTCTCCTGCTCGTCCGGCGATGTGCTGGTCTCCTTCAGCACGAAGCGCGATTTCGCCAGTCGCCCGCGCGCCGCGGAGCGCATGGAAATCGACAGCGCCACGCACAGGAGCGCCACCACGATCAGCGTCACCAGCAGGCCCGTGAGCACATTCCCTCCGGAGAGGAAAAAGATGCCGACGATCAGGCACACCAGCCCGCTGAGCCCCGGCAGGCCAAAGCCCGGAATGTACATCTCGACCACAACCAGCACGTAGCCGACGATCACCAGCGCGATCCACGGCGCGATGCCCCACGCGGCCACAGCGTCAAACAGTCCGCTCACATTCTCAATCCGCCTTTCCGCGGAGCGCCGCGCCGTCCGGCCGCGCTCCCTTTTGATGGCTTTATTATATCGAATGAAAGGCCGTTTGAAAAGGGTTTGCGTCTGAAAAATACATTTTTATGTCTGAATTGTCAGCCTCCGGGCCATCAGAGCGTCGACCGGCGCCAGGTCGCAGCGCGGCAGATCTTCCGGGCGCACCCATGCGAGCGCCGCTTCGTCGATGGGTTTCGGATCCCCCAGCAGGCGCGCGTCATAAAAAAGCAGCAGCACGTCCTTCTCCGGATAGCTGTAGGGGATCGCCGCCGCGATGCGTCCGATTGCCGCGTCCACGCCCAGCTCCTCCATGAGTTCGCGCCGGAGCGCTTCTTCGGGCGTCTCCCCCTTCTCCAGCTTGCCGCCGGGGAACTCCCATTTGCCGCCCATGTGGCGTCCGTCCGGCCTGCGGGCGATGAGCAGCTTCCCGTCCCTCCAGGCCAGCGCCGCGACAACCGCGATCATGCCTTTCCCTCCTCACGCGCCGCCCGCTCCAGCCGCCGGCCGCCGCGCACCGACAAGAGCGCGAAGGCCATGCTGCCCAGCGCCACCGCGCACCACATGGTAAACACCACCGGCCAGCCCGCCGCGTCGCTGATCGCGCCGGTCACGACACCCGCCAGCGCCGAGCCCAGATAGATGAAGCAATCGCTCATGCCGGCCACCAGGCCCACGCGGCCCGCGGCCTCGTATTCCATGGGAATGAGCTGCGTCAGCATGGGGTTGATGCCGTAGGTGGCCGAGCAGCACAGGCCAAGCACCAGCGCGCAGCTCACCATCGCGCCGCCGGCCGCGTGCAGGCTCAGCGCCAGCGCCGCGCTCGCGCCCATCAGGCAGGCCACGCTGCGGCGTCCGTTGTCGCCGAAGAGCCTGTATACCCGGCGCGCCAGCAGTACGCCCATCAGGTTTAACAGCGGGATGAGCAGCGACGACAGCGTGGAGCCCATGCCCTGCCCGCCGTTCAGGCTGGCGATGATCGTGGGGCCCCAGGTGATGATGCCGTCCCGCACGAAGCCGTTGAAGACGCAGCAGAACAGGATCATGACAAGGCCGGTCGTCCTCAGCATCTCGCCGAGGGGCATGGCCCGCCGCTCGCGGGAGGCGCGCTGAACCACGCGTTCCTCGCCCAGGTCTTCGCCGGGTTCGGGCTCGTCGCGCAGCAGGGCGATGGCCAGCGCCGCCGCGGCGGCCACCACCGCCGCGGGAATGATAAAGGAAAGCCGCCAATTCACGAGGGAGGCCAGCAGCCCGGAAATCGCCCAGGCGGACACGTTGCCCAGCACCAGCGTCATGGACATGCCGAAGGAGGCCCGGCTGCGCCGCGCGCCCTTGAACCACACGGCGATCAGCTTCACGATGGGCGTCCACAGCATGGACTGCGCCGCGCCGTTCAGGCCCCAGATCACCACCAGCGCCCAATAGCCGTGCGCCAGGCCGAAGAGCAGGTTGCACGCGCCGGAGAGAAGCAGCCCGGCCACCACATAGCGCCGCGCGCTGATGCGGTCCACGATGGAGCCGTTCACCATCTGCCCGGCGGCGTACACCAGCGCGAACACCGTCTGGAACAGGCCGCCCTGGGCGTCGGTGAGGCCGAGGCTCCCGATCAGGCTGCCCAGCGCCGCGCCCATGTTGAGCCGCGCCACATACGCCGCCGCGTAGCTGATAAAGCATCCGAGCCATATCCGGCGCTGGTTTTTCGTATACCGTGCGTTCACTCGAACCACTTCTTTCGTATCGGCGGATTATTCGCCCAGTTTGCCCTCCGCCCAGTGCCTGCGGCACAGGGCCACGTAGCTCTCGTTGCCGCCGAGCATAATCTGCTCGCCGGTCTTTATCACCTTGCCGTTCGCGATGCGCGCGTTGCAGGTGGCCTTGCGGCCGCACCAGCACACCGTCTTGACCTCCTCAATGGTGTCCGCCCAGGCCATGAGCCATTTGCTGCCCTCGAACAGGTTGCCCTGAAAGTCCGCGCGCAGCCCGTAGGCCACCACCGGCACGTTCTGGTTGTCCACAATGTCCACGAGCTTCTGCACCTGATCGCGGGTGAGGAACTGCGCCTCGTCCACGATCAGGCAGTCGTATTGCGTCACGTCGATGGAATCCAATTCCTCAACGTAGCGGCAGGGCGCTTCCAGCCCCACGCGGGAGCGCACCGTCTTTTCGCCGTCGCGGGTCTCAAGCCTCGGCTTGAGCATCAGCGCGTTCTGCCCGCGTTCGTAATAGTTGTATCGCACCATGATGGCGTTCGCCGTCTTGCTGGAGCCCATAGCCCCGTATCGGAAGTATAGCTTTGCCACGTTCTTGTCCTCTTTTTCGTATTTTTTGGTAGGATAGTCATACGATGACGATCGGATGCGTGAAATCCTGCCCCGTCGCGCGCGCCTCGGGGGAAGCCGTCGCCAGCGCCTGCAGGTCTGTGGCCGCGCAATCGAAGCGGAACAGGCCGTTCCCCTTCAGGCGCATGGCGTCGGTCACAAAGGGCAGCGCGGCCGTCTCCTTCAAATGGCGCAGAAGCGGCGCGGCGTCCCGCCTGAACCCCAGCGCGCGGAGGTATTCCGGCACGGGGTGCGCCTGCGCCGCGTCGCGGGTGAGGTTCAGCATCGCCTGGGCGCAGAAGCGGCTGAGCCGGGCGTATGTATACCGTTTGGACTTGACGGCCCGGATGAGCGCCTCCCGCGCGCCCGTTTCCCCGGCCCGGCGGATGAACAGCCGCTCGAGGCCCTCGCCCGCGTCGCAGAGCGCCGCCAGCTCATCGGGCTTCGCGCCGCGCAGGAGGAAGAGAAGCGCCTGATCCAGCGCCTCCGTCCGCGCGAAACGGCCCGCGCCGAGGCAGCTTTCCATGGCCTCGAAGCAATCGGGCGGCATGGCCCGCGCCGCCTCCGCCCCGCGCTCCCGCAGCGCGGCCGCGCGAATGGCCGACGCGCCGGCGAAGCGGCCCAGCGCCTCGCCGTGATAATCCCCCTCCCGCGGCACGAGGCAGACCCCGGTCTCCCGCCCGACGCCGTCAAGCGCCTTGAGATACTCCAGCGCCAGCGCGGTATTCGGCCGGTTGAGGAAGCCCTCCGGCAGGCCGAGCCGCCTTTCGACCGCCTCGCCCCGGGCCCGCGCGTGCGTAAGACCCGCCGCGAGGCCCCGGCGCGTCTCGCCCGAAAGCGCTTCGTCCTCCGCCGCCAGCAGCCGCGCCGCCCGGCGGAGCAGCTCCAGGTCGTCCGTCTCGCAGCCGAAGGAGAGGGCGTCCACGCCCATCGCGGCCAGCGTCATGACGCCGCCCCGGGCAAAGGCCTCCGCCGGACGCACGGCGAAGAGCGCCGGCAGCTCAACGACCAGGTCGGCGCCGTGGGCCAGGGCCATGCGGGCGCGGGTCCATTTGTCCAGCAGCGCGACCTCGCCCCGCTGGACGACGCCGCCCGCCATGCAGACGATCAGCCAGTCGCAGCCGGACAGCGCGCGCGCCTGCCCGAGATGATGTGCGTGCCCGTTGTGGAAGGGGTTATATTCCGCGATCACACCGCACAGCTTCATGCCAGCGCCTCCCGCCGTTATCGCTTCAGCCGGCCGCGCACCATGTCCGCCGCGACGCGCACCTGCCGCACCCTGAGCGCCGCCGCCGCCGCGACATACACGGCCAGCGACGCGCCCGTTCCCGCGGCCAGCCGCCAGAGGGAGCCGAGGCTCCCCCGCGCCGGAGGCAGCGTCCGGTCGATCACCAGGCAGGCGAGGGCGCACAGCGCCGCCGCGATCCCGGTCTTGAGCAGTTCCTCCAGCGTCCTTCGGCCCATAAAACGGCCGATGCGCCGCCTGAGCAGCATAAGGAGCGACGCCGCGCCCGCCGTGGCGGAGAGGGACGTCGCCAGCGCCAGGCCGCCCACGCCCATGACGCGCACCAGCAGCAGGTTCAGCGCGATGTTGACGGCCACCGTGGCCATGGAATTGAGCATGGGCGTGCGGGTGTCCTGGCAGGCGTGGAAGGCGCGGTTGAGGATGTCCCTCATGCCGAAGCTGAACACGCCAATGATGTAAAACACCAGCGCGTACGCCGCCGTGCCCACAGCCCGCTCGCTGAAGACGCCGTGCATATAGGCCAGGCGGATGACGTCCTTGGACATGATCGCGCCGACGGCGATGATCGGGAGGATCACCAGCGCCACCAGCTCGGCGCACTGCGTCACGATCTCGCCCACGCCGCGCTCGTCGTGGCTGGCGGTGCGGATACTCATGCGGGAGAAGGTCACCGTCTCCAGCGGCACCAGCACCACGCCCACCAGGAAGGTGATCAGCCTGTACGCCAGGCTCATGCAGGACAGATGCCCCTCCGGCAGGCCCGTGGCCAGCATCTTGTCCACCATGTGGTTAAGCTCGTTCACGGCCATGCTGAGCACGGCCGGGCCAGCCAGCCGCATCAGCCGACGGAAGGCCGGGTCGGATATGTCGAAGGAGAATTCATACTTCATCAGCCCCCGCATGGCGGGAAGCAGTATGGCGACCTGCAGTATGCCCGACACGAACACGCCCCAGGCCAGCGCGCGGATGCCCGCCGAGTGGGAAAAGCCGATCGTGGCGATGAGCAGGGAAAAAGTAAGCGGGAAGCCGGTCAGCTGCGCGGCGAGGTATTTCTCCCGCGCGTTCAGTATCGAGGAGAGTACGATGCTCGCCACGATGAACGCCAGCGAGGGCAGCATGCGCCGCAGAAGCTCCGCCGTGAGCCGCTGCTGCTCCGGGAAAAAGCCCTGGGCCGTCAGCCGCACCAGCGGTCCGGCCAGGAAATACATGAGAATTGACACGACGATGGAAAAAAACGCGAACAGGTTCACCACGTTGCTGCTGAAGCGGTTCAGCCGCCGCGCCGGTCCTTCATGGCGCAGCTGAACGTAAAGCGGCACCAGGGTCGAGGTGATGCAGGAATTGAACAGCAGCACGGGCACATAATACAGGCTGTAGGCCATGTTGTAGGCGTCCATCTCCGCGCTCGCCCCGTAGTAGGCCGTCATGACAATTTCCCGCAGGAAACCGCCCGCCTTGCTGACGAAGATGACGAGCGTGACCGCCATGGTGGTCTGCAGGAGAGATTTCTTCTTGCCGGACACGAGAACAAGCACCTTCCTTGCCATGCTTTTGAAAACAGCTTATTCGAGCGTTACTCAGTATAACACAACGCAGAGAAAACGACAAGCGCGGCGCGTAAAGATTCGCGCCGCGCGCCGGATTTACCGGTTGATCGTTTCAACGCGCACCCGGTACGTCACCTCGGCCCGCGAAAACCACGTCCGCCAATCGGCGGCCGTCCATTCTGAAAGCGTCAGATACCCGGCGGCCGCGGCCTGCGCGTAGCCGAACGGCTCCAGGTCGAGCGCCTGGCATTTCCGCGTCAGCGCGGCGAGGCTCTCTTCCAGCGCCCGGGCGACTGCCCCTTCGTCCGCGTCGCCGCTCAGGTCTTCGACGCCCACCTCCAGCGCCACCTCCATGCGATCCGCCGCCCAGTCCACCTTGACCCAGGGCCCGCCGCGCCGGCTCACCGTCAGCCAGCCCTCGCCCAGAGGCATGGGCATCTGGCCCGCGCCGCCGCGAAGGAGCTGCAGAAGCTGCGTCTCCCCGCCGCCGAGGGACGCCACCATCACCCCGCCGCGAAAGAGCGCCGCGCCGAAATACTGATCCCGGTCCTCTCCTTCGTAGCTCAATTCGCCCGCGCCGGCCTCCCAAGCGGAAAAAGAGCCCTCAAGCCCGGCTCCCTCGGGCCGCGCCGCCGCCATGATCGCCACGGGGTCGCTGTAGACGGAGGCCGCGGCGTAAAAAACCCGCTTCAGCGAGCTTTCCGGAACGCTCCCCAGGCGGCGGTAGCGCTCGATTTCCGTCACCAGCGTGTCGCTGAGGCGCAGGCCGATGAGAGGCTGCTGCGCCTCCATGAGCGATCGCGCCTCACCCCGGCTCACGATCAGGTAGGTCTCGCCGTCCAGCCGGCTGAGCATGAGCTCCCGCAAAAGGCCGTAAAAGGCGTCCGACGAGGCCACTTCTTCGGACACAACCAGGCTCTTGACCTGCGTCAGGTTCAGCGCCCGGGGAATTGAGGCGTTCAGCGCGAACAGCGCCGCGGCGAGATCCGGCCCGGCGGCCGATGTGAGCAGGTATCCGCTCTTCTCGTCTTCGCCGTTCGCGCCGTAGCTGGGATAACGCGCCGACAGGACGACGCCTCCGTCCGCGCCCGCGTCGACGCCCAGCGCCACCGCGAAGGCCTGCCCCTCGATCTGGCCCGCGGCGCTGCACGCCGTCAGCAGCAGCGCCGCCGCCAGAAAAAGCCATCGCCTCATGCCGCCGCCTCCCTCCGCCGCGCGGGCAGGGCGGCCAGCCCCGCCGCCAGCAGCGCCGCCGGATAGACATACGGGCCGGCCGCCAGCGCGGCTTCTTCCCCGGAGAGACTGCCGGCGCACAGCAGCGCAGCCGCCGCGCCGCAGACGAGCGCGCAGGCCCGGAAGGACGCCCGCGGCAGCGCCACCCGCAGCGCCGCGGAGGCGGCGAGTATCTGGAAGCCCACCATCAGCATGCCGCCCGCCATGAGCAGCACGTAGATCGTCTCCGCCGCGAAACCGCTCTGCCCGCATCCGGCCAGCATCGCGATCCGGACCAGCCGGTTCGACGCCTCCCCCGGCATGACCGGCACGGCCATGCCGAAGGCCAGGGCCGCCCCCGCGCAGAGCAGCGCGGCCCGTCCCAGCGTCCGCAGCGCCCGAGCGCGCGCCGCCCGGTCCCCGTCCCCCAGGAAGGCCACGTCCAGCGCGGCCAGCGCCATGGGGCCGGCGGCCCGCTCCGCGCAGGAGAGGACGGCGGCAGGCCCCGCGCCCAGCAGGGGAAACAGCCAGCCGGGCTGCAGCGCCTTCGCCTGGGCCAGCAGCGCGACGGCGG
>JAFXQO010000033.1 GCA_017527065.1 Clostridia bacterium | reverse complement strand
ACCTGACAACATTATATCACTTGGCCCCGCTGTCAAGGCCGGGTCGTATTTTCCGGCATCCGTATGGCCGGAAAATCTCCACCCTCTACCTTGACAGCTTCCTTCCGTTAATTGTGTTACCTATGTTTGACGCCGGTACACATCAAAGGCTTTCAAACGCGAGAAATAACTTGACTTTCCGGGAGACGGCGCGTATACTGAACATCGATTGTAAGGATGCCAGATGGTCGCAGGCGCTTCGCGCGTCTGAGGAAAGTCCGGGCACCGCAGGGCAGGGTGCCGGGTAACTCCCGGTGAAGGCGACTTTAAGGAAAGTGCAACAGAGATATACCGCGAATCCCGCAAGGGACGCAAGGGTGGAAAGGCGAGGTAAGAGCTCACCAGCGGCATGGCGACTTGTCCGCTCTGTAAACCCCACCTGGTGCAAGATTGATAGGGGAGCAAATGTGGCGGCCCGTCACGCTCTCGGGTAATCGCTTGAGCCTGATGGCAACTTCAGGCCTAGATAGATGGCCATCCAAGACAGAACTCGGCTTACAGACATCGCTTACAATCCTTCGGATCATCCGGGCGGGCCCGACAGGCCTGCTCTTTTTATTTCCTCTTGATTTTTTTTGCGTTTTCGCATATAATATAAATACAGTGAAAAGCAATCATTCAAAGGAGGGCATATTATGAAACTGATCATCGCTATCGTGCAGGATGAAGACGCTTCCCGCCTGGTCAGCAATCTGATGAATGAAGGCTACAGCGTGACGAAACTGGCGACGACCGGCGGCTTCCTGCGCGCCGGCAACACCACTCTGCTCCTGGGCGTCGACGAGGATCGCTTCGACGGCGCGATGAAGATCATCGAGAAGGTCTGCAAGAGCCGCAAGCAAATCGCGCCTTCGCCGTCTCCCATGGCGGGCAGCGCGAGCACGGGCGCTTACGTGCCCTATCCCATCGAGGTCATGGTGGGCGGCGCGACGGTGTTCGTCATGAATGTCGAGCAGTTCATCAAGCTGTAAATTAGCATGGCGTTTTCTGAAATCGTCGGTTCGGTATCTCATCATCTCCGGGAAGAGATGCTCTCTTCCCGGGTTGTTCATGCATATTTGCTGACGGGGCCAGCGGGCACGGGAAAGCGCACGCTGGCCGATATTTGTGCACGGGCGCTGTTTTGCCAGAGCGCGGGCGAGCGCCCCTGCGACGCGTGCCCCGCCTGCAGGCAGCTTTTGAGCGGCAACCATCCGGACTTCATCCGCCTGAGACCCGAGAAATCCATCGGCGTGAACGATGTGCGCGCCGTGATCGAGCGGCTGAGCGTGAAGCCCTATGAGGCGGACCGGCACGTGGTGGTCGTCGAGCAGGCCGACAAAATGACCCCGCAGGCGCAGAACGCCCTCCTGAAGACGCTGGAAACCCCGCCGGGGCCGGATGTGTTTTTCCTGATCGCCGGGCAGATGACCGCGATGCTGCCCACCATCGTCTCCCGCTGCCGCATGGTGAGGTTTCACTATCTGGAGCCGGACGAGGCGGAGACGGCGTTGAAGGCCCACGGCCTTCCGGAGGATCGGGCGCGGCTGCTGGCGCGGCTGTCCCAGGGCTCGGTGGGCCGGGCGCTGGCGATGAACGAGTCGGACGCATGGTGGGCGCTTCGGGAGAAAGTGATCGCCTCCCTCGCGGCGCTGCACGAAAAGCAGGATGTGGCCGTCGCGGCGCTGCCCCTCGCGGAGAAGCGCGAGCAGGCAAGCGACATTCTGGATATACTGGAGCTTTGCGCGCGGGACCTGATGGTCATTCAGGACGCGGGCGGCGGTGTCGTTCAGACCGACATCGAGGAAAAGCTCGCGCAGCTGCGATTCACGGGCAGCCGGGCGCTCAGGGGCGTCATGGAGGCGCGCAGGATGCTCGCCAGCAACGTGGCGTGGCAATCCGCGCTGGAAATGCTCTTTTTTAATATGGCAGGAGGATAAAAATACATGGCAACGGTAGCTGGCATCCGCTTTAAGAAGGCGGGCAAGGTGTATTATTTCGACCCGACCGGCGTATGGCCGAACCCGGGCGATCCCGTCATCGTGGAGACGATCCGCGGCGTCGAGATGGGGGAGACGGTCACCGGCGCGCGAGAGGTCAAGGACGAGGCCCTCGTGGCGCCGCTTAAAAAGATCATTCGCCTGGCGACGCCGGAGGACGTGAAGCGGGCGGAGGAGTGCGCCGCCAAGGAGCGAGACGCCCTGGAGATCTGCGCCGCCAAGATCGAGGCGCACAAGCTGGAAATGAAGCTGGTCGACGCCGAATACACCTTCGACGGCGGCAAGCTGATCTTCTACTTTACGGCCAACGGGCGCGTGGATTTCCGTGATCTTGTGAAGGATCTGGCGTCGGTGTTCAAAATGCGCATAGAGCTGCGCCAGATCGGCGTGCGCGACGAAGCGAAGATGCTCGGGGGCCTGGGGGCCTGCGGGCGGCCCATTTGCTGCGGCACGTTCCTGAACGACTTCCAGCCGGTTTCCATCCGCATGGCGAAGGACCAGAGCCTGTCGCTCAATCCGACGAAAATCTCCGGTCAGTGCGGCCGGCTCATGTGCTGCCTGAAATACGAACAGGAGAACTACGAGACCATCCTCAAAAAGCTGCCGCGCGTGGGCCGGGAGATTATGACGCCGGACGGCATGGGCGTCGTGACGGAGATCGGCGTCATCCGCGAGAAGGTCAAGGTTCGCCTGCACGAGCCGGACGATACCTACGATGTGCGCGAATATGACCTGGACGCCGTGTGCAAGCCGGGCGAGACCCTGCCCGAGCGGTCCGAGGCGAAAGAGGAAAGCGACGACGAGGACGACGAGCTGGCGCGTTTCTTCGATGAGGACGCCAAGCCGCAAAGCGCGCCGCCCCGCCGCAGCGAGCGCCGCCGTCCGCCGCGCCCCGCCGGGAAACCTGAGGAAACCGTGGAGGAATCCGCCGAGCCGTCAAAGCGCCGGTATCCGCGCCCAAAGGGCAAGAAACAGACGGCCGAACAGTATTTCAGCCGCAAGAACGAGGCGCGCCCGGATGAGGACGCCCTCGCGCCGAAGCCCGACGCGCCCGCCGGCCAGGACACGGGCGCGGAAAACTGACCGAGCGCGCGGATAAATATCGGAATGACGCTTGCAATTTAGAGTAACACATGATATAATACACACAGATCGACACGAGGAGGTGTGTTCTGAATGGCATATAAGATCAGTGATGAGTGCATCGCTTGCGGCGCTTGCGCGGCGGGCTGCCCCGTTGACGCGATCAGCGAAGGCGACGGCAAGTATGAAATCAATCCCGACCTGTGCGTGAGCTGCGGCGCGTGCGCCGAGACCTGCCCTGTGGGCGCTCCCGCCGAGGAGTAATTTCTCATTCTGCAAACCCAGCAGAAATGCTGGGTTTTGTAGAAGAATACGGTTAGATAAAACTAATTCATATAAACTTGGTTCTGAAAAACGGGTCTGGCGACACCGCGTTCGCCAGACCCGTTCCGTTACTTTTTATTCAGCGCGCTCCATCTCGCTTCCAGCTCCTCCGACAGGGCAAGCGCCTCCGGATCGCCGCTTTGCCCGGCCCGGCGACGAAGAAGGTCGAGCTTGCTGCGCACGTTTCGCGCCGCGGGGTGGGCGGGGTCGAAGGATTCAGGCAGCAGCTTGAAGCTCTCCGCGGCCATGTCGGACAGCAGGACCTGCATCTGCGCGGCGGGGTTCGGCGCGCCGTCCATGCCGAGGGAGATCAGCTGCGCCACGAAGCCCAGCGTGCTGGCCGTGTAGCAGCTGCCGGCGAAGTGATTCGGATTGACGCGACCATCGACGACGGGAGAGTTGATCTTGTTGGTCAGATAGATCACGACGAGCTGCCGCGCAGGGTCGATCATGGCGAGGGTACCCGTCCAGCCCTGGTGGCCGATGACGCCGCTGCCGGCCTGCGTGCCGAAATACCAGACGCGCTGATCGTCGCCCTCGCGATACCAGCCCAGGCCCCAGTTGGCGGCGTCCATGCTCTTCGGCGCGGTGAAGGCGTCCATCACGGCGCGAGAGAAGAAACGGCAGGGCCCGTAGCCGCCGGTGAGCATGGCCGTGGCGAGTTTCGCCAAATCAGTCGCGCAGGCGAACAGCCCGGCATGGCCGGACACGCCGCCCATGGCGTAGTGAGATTTCTCGTCATGCACCTCGCCGCGCACAGTCCGTGTCCTGACGCCGGGCCAGAGGAGGAAGCCGTCGCGGGAGTTGCCGTTCAGTTCCGTGGCCGCGCAGTCGGAGGGCGCGAAGCCTCGTTTGAGCGGCGTGTAGGTGATGCGTTCAAGCCCCATCGGCGCGAAAAACGTTTCCCTGAGGTAGTCGTCCAGGCGCTGACCGGCGATCTTCTCCACGATCAGGCCCAGCAGCATGTAGTCCACATCAGAGTAGACCGTCTTCGTGCCGGGGCGGTACATCAGCGGCGTTTTGCAGATGGCGCGCAGCGTCGCCTCGCGGGTCTCGGCGCTGCCGTCGCAGCCGGAATAGAGCGCGTTGCGGGCATTTGCGTCGTATTTGCGCTTTGCCGCGTCGAAATACAGGTTCGGATACTGCGGATCGGCGGGGAAACCGCCCTGGTGGCAGAGAAGGTCGCGCAGGGTGAGGGACGCCTTCCACGCGCGCATGGTGTCCATGTCCACCGGTTCGCTGCCCTCGTAATCGATGGGGATCGTTTCGCTGACGAATTCCTCGCCCAGCAGGTCTTTCACGCGGGCGTCCAGGTCCACGCGGCCTTCGGTCGCCAGCTTTTGCAGCGCGTAGTTGGCGGAAAACATCTTTGTAACGGAGGCCAGGTCGTAGAGCGTGTCGTTTGTGACGCGCGGCGCGGCTTCGTCGAAGCGGCCCTCCGGCGTATAGGCGCAGGCGCGGCCCCAGGCGTTCCGATAAACCAACCGGCCGTTGCGCACCACCGCCAGCTGGGCGCTGGGGAAGCCGTAAGAGGCGTCGGTCTCAATCAGGTCGCCGATGAGATCGAGGGTCGCGGGGTCGATGCCCTCCTCCTCGGGGGAGCCGTCCAGCACGACGGGATAGGGGATATAGACCTCCACCGCGCCGTTCAGCGAGGCGGGCAGGATGTTCGATATTTGCAGCGTGTTGGTTCCGTTGAGGGCGGCGGCGGATATGTCAACAGCATACGCGCCCGGCGCGGCGCCGCGCGTGTCCACGCGCACGCCGTTGACGAACAGGAAGAAGCGCTCAACCTGTTCGCCGACGCGCAGATAGATCGCGCCCTGGCCGTGCCAGGTGTGGAAGCTCAGCATGCTGTTCATGGCCAGCGTGTCGTCGACATAGCCCTTCCAGTCGGGGAAAACGGCTGTCTTCTGCCACTGATAATCCGGAATGGCGTCAAGCCGCGTCAAGGTCATATTCGTTCCCTCCATTACATCAGAAATTGCAGCCGGTCGGTGTCGCCCGAGCGGAATTGCAGGCTGTACAGGTCGTGATAGATGCCGCCCTTTTCCATGAGCGCTTCGTGGGAGCCCTGCTCGGCGATTTCGCCGTTTGCGATGACCACGATTTCATCCGCGTTCTTGATGGTGGACAGCCTGTGCGCCACGACCAGCGTGGTGCGGCCCTTGCACAGCTCGTCCAGCGCCTGCTGAATGAGGATCTCGGTGGTGTTGTCCAGCGCGCTGGTGGCTTCGTCCAGTATGAGGATGGCGGGGTT
>JAFXQO010000032.1 GCA_017527065.1 Clostridia bacterium | reverse complement strand
TTCATAATTTATATCTCGGTTTGAAGGACCTTTTCTGCCTGTTTCTTCCGGAAGTCCTCCAGCCTGGCCGCAAGGCCGGCGTCCTGGAGGGCGAGCATGGCGATGGCGTAGAGGGCGGCATTCTTGGCTCCGTCGATCGCCATCGTCGCGACGGGAATGCCGGAAGGCATCTGTACAATGGACAGCAGGGAATCCAGCCCGTTCAGCGCCTTGCTCTTGATCGGGATGCCGATCACGGGGAGCGAAGTCAGGGCGGCCGCCATGCCGGGCAGGTGGGCGGCGCCGCCGGCGCCGGCAATCACGATGCCCACGCCGCGGTCGCGGGCGGTGGCCATGTACTCACTGAAGAACTGCGGTGTGCGGTGTGCGCTGATGACTTTTTTCTCGTAGGGGACCCCGAACTGTTCGAGGGTCTCGCAAGCGGCTGACATCACCTCCCAGTCGCTCTTGGATCCCATGATAATGCTGACTTTCATACTCGAACTAACAAGCTGCAAATTTACAACAAACTGAAACTCCTTGCAAGGAAAGTTATCGACATTTTACATTTCACATTGTTAATAACTTTCTCGCACGTGCGTGCATTTTTGCGCGGGCGCGACGGGATTTTTCCGTATCTTTGTCATTTGGATTCATCTCATAACCCGAAATCGTATGTCAATCGCCCTGGAATTGCCTCTCCGCCTGCTGGGTGCCGCCCTGCTCGGAGCGGCCATCGGCTATGAGCGCGAAATACGCGGCAAGGGGGCCGGCCTCCGGACCCACATGCTCGTGGCGCTGGGCTCGGCCCTGTTCATGACCATTTCCATTTACGGCTTCCCGGACGCCAACAGGTTCGACGCTTCACGCGTCGCCGCCGGTGTCGTGGGCGGCCTCGGCTTCCTTTGTGCCGGCATCATCATGAAGAACCGCCACATCAGCGGCCTGACCACCGCGGCCGGTCTCTGGGTGACGGGCGCCGTGGGCCTGGGCATGGGCGGCGGCATGTATGAGATGAGCATTCTCTGCACCTTCCTGATGATCCTCTGCCTCGAGGTCATGCACTTCCTCATCCCCAGCATGGGCGACCGCCAGATCACGGCCACCCTCTCCGCCGCGGACGACAAGGTCCTGCGGGCGGCGATCGAGTCGCTGGGCAAGCAGGTGGTGTGGTTCGCCATCTTCCGCGAGGGCGAGCTCGTCAAGGCGGAGATCAACCTGCGTACCAACAAGAAAGAAAGCCCGCTCGCGCTGCTGGAACGCCTTTCGGCGATGCCCGGCATCCGGGTGGAAATCATGGAGTAAATGGACAGACTGCTCAAAGGAGGAACCCTGATCGACGCCGCCGGCCAGCGCCGGGGCGACGTACTCATCAGCGACGGCCGCATCGCCGCCATCGGGCCCGACATCGTCGAGGCCTCCGACGCTCAGGTCGTGGACTGCAGCGGGAAGTGGATTTCCGCCGGCTTCGTCGACGTCCACGTCCATTTCCGCGAGCCCGGCCAGAGCTACAAGGAAACCATCCGCACCGGGTCGCTGGCCGCCGCGCACGGAGGCTACACCACCGTCTGCGCGATGCCGAACCTCAACCCCGTGCCCGACAGCCCCGAGACCCTGGCCCTGGAGCAGGAGATCATCGACCGCGACGCCTGCATCGAAGTCCTCCCCTACGCCGCGATCACGCGCGGCCGCCGGGGGCTGGAGCCCGTGGACATCGCCGCGCTCAAGGGACGCTGCTGCGCCTTCTCCGACGACGGCAGCGGTGTGCAGGACGAGGCCATGATGCGCTGCGCCATGCAGACCGCCGCCCGCGAGGGCGTGATCATCGCCGCGCACTGCGAGGACAACACACTCCTGCACGGCGGCTACATCCATGACGGCCGCTATGCCGCCGCCCACGGCCACAAGGGCATCTGCTCGGAGAGCGAATGGGGCCAGATCGAGCGCGACCTCCGGCTTGCGGAACAGACCGGCTGCCGCTACCACGTCTGCCACATCTCCTGCGCGGAGAGCGTGGCGCTCATCCGTGAGGCCAAGGCCCGCGGGGTGCGCGTCACCTGCGAGACGGGGCCGCACTACCTCAGCCTCTGCGAGGACGACCTCCAGGAGGACGGCCGTTTCAAGATGAATCCCCCGCTGCGCAGTGCCGGGGACCGCGAGGCCCTCATCGAAGGCCTGCGCGACGGCACCATCGACGCCGTGGCTACGGACCACGCGCCGCACAGCGCCGAGGAGAAGGCCCGCGGGCTCGCCCGCAGCGCCATGGGCGTCGTCGGGCTGGAGACGGCCTGGGCGGTGCTCTACACCGATCTCGTCCTTCCGGGCAAGGTCTCCGCGGAGCGCGTGGTGGAGGCCCTGACCTCCGGCCCCCGCGCCGCCTTCGGGCTGGCCGGCGGCCTGCGTCCCGGCGAGCGCGCCGACATCACGGTCATCGACCCCGACGCTGCCTGGACCGTCGACCCCGCGGACTTCCTCTCCCTCGGCAAGGCCACGCCCTTCGCCGGCAAGCCCGTCCGCAGCCGCATCCTCCTGACCCTGAAAGACGGCGAACCCGTCTGGGAAGCTGAATAGCCTATGCAGAAAAGCATTTTTCATATCGAAAGCAACGACGCGGTGGCGCGGGATACGTTCCGCCTGGTGCTGCGCACGGACGGCCCGGTGGCGGTGTGCAGCGGGCAGTTTGTCGATATCGACATCCCGGGATATTACCTGCGCCG
>JAFXQO010000031.1 GCA_017527065.1 Clostridia bacterium | reverse complement strand
GGACGCCTTCACCCGCGCCCTTGATGACGAGCGGGGCGGAATACTCGCTGCGTACCACGGTCACGTTTTCCGTGCCGCTGATCCAGTAGAACGGGCTCTCGGGACCCACGCGCTGCATTTTGATCTCCGCCCGGTAAC
Source organism: Clostridia bacterium (assembly GCA_017527065.1). Classification (GTDB taxonomy): domain Bacteria; phylum Bacillota; class Clostridia; order Christensenellales; family Aristaeellaceae; genus Firm-10. The sequence continues at coordinate 2,436 of JAFXQO010000031.1, read as the reverse complement.
CCAGGCGGGCGGACGGGTCGCGGCGCAGGGACGCCACGAAACGCTGGCGCTGTCCCGCCGCGTCCAGTTCGTCCTCGCGGGCGATGAACTGCGGCTCGTACGCCGCCAGCCTGCGGTAGAATTCCTCCAGGGGGCAGTCGAAGAACTCCGGCCCGAGCATCGGAACGATCTCAACGTCTTCCGCCTCGAGGGGCACGCCCGCCTCGCGCGAGAGGATGAGCAGCTTGCGCAGCACGTCGCGGCCGCACAGGTCGGTGCGCGGGTCGGTCTCGGTCAGGCCCTCGTCCTGCGCGCGCCGGAGCAGCGTGGCGAAACTGTCGCGCCGGACGCCGTCGTAGCCGGTGATGATGTAATTGAGCGTGCAGGACACCACCGCCTCGATGGATTCGATGCCGTCGCTGCAGTTGGCGTCGCTGGCGATGGATTCCAGGATGGGCAGGGCGTTGCCTACCGTGGTGTCGTAGCGGAAGAAGGCGCCGTTCTCGCGGGCCTCCGCCTTCAGGGCGGCATACTGCACGTAGGGCAGCGCGAGGCTGCGCCGGTTCGAAGTCACGATGTTCAGGCCGCCGCGGAAAAGCTCGGCGTAACGCTCGTGCAGATGATGGTCGTCGGTGCAGTCCACGAACACGGCGCCGCGGGGGGCGCACGCCAGGACGGCGTCGATGAAGGCCCCGCCCGCGGCGTTCTCCCCCGACTCCAGCCGCTTTCCGGCGGCGTCGGGGCCGATGCCCCGCAGGTCGACCACGTAGCGCCGGCTGTCCGACAGCCCGACGATGCGGATGCTGCGGCCGCGCCGGGCGGCGATGCGGTCCGCGCTCAGGCCCACCAGGCGCACCAGTTCGTGGCCCACGGCCCCGTAGCCTGCGATGAAGACCGGGATGACCGTCACCGCGCGGGACTCGAAGAACTCGCGGTGGATGGCGCACACGGCCGCCCGCTCGATGGTGGGACGGACGCGGATGAAGAAACTGTCGCCCGCGCCGCTTACCTCGCCCAGCGGCTGGATGCCCGCCTCGGCGAGTGCCGCACGGATGCGCAGCCCGGCGGCGGCGCGGTTCGGAATCCCCTCGCCGACCAGACACACCACGGATTCGCCCCGGTCGGCGTGCGTCAGGCTCGTCACGCCCATCCACTCGCCTTCCTTCACGGCAGGTCGGCCGCTCACCAGCGTGCCGGGATGCCGGGGGTCGAAGGTGTTGCGGATGCTGAACGCGATGCCCGCCTCCATGGCCGGCTTCACGGTGGGGGCGTAGAGCACCTTGGCGCCGTTTTCCGCCAGGGAGAGGGCCGCCTGGTAGGAAATGTCCGGGATGGTGACGGCGGCGGGGACTACCTTGGGGTTGGCGGTCATCATGCCGGGCACGTCGGTCCAGATCTCAAGCGAAGCGGCGCGGGCACCGGCCGCGAACAGGGCGGCGCTGTAGTCCGAGCCGCCGCGGCCGAGCGTGGTCACGCGGCCCTCGCCGTCCGAGGCGATGAAGCCCGGGGCTACGAACACGCGCACGTCCGGCGCCGCCTCCACGGCGGAGCGGATGTTCGCGTACGTCTGCGCTTCATCCACCGTGCCGCCCGGCGCGAGGACGAGCCGGCGCGAGTCCAGCCACAGCGCGGCGATGTCCTCGCAGGCGATTTTCCGCGCGAGGATGCGCGTCGAAAACAGTTCCCCGAAAGTCACGCAGGCCGCCGGCTCCGCCGCGGCGAGCTCTTCGAAGAGCCCGTCCAGCTCGGCAAGCATTTCCCGGCGTTCGGCGCCGGTGAACAGGCGGCGGGCGATGGCCCGGTGCCTGTCCCGGAGCACCCCGATCCGCTGCGCTTTCGCAGCGGGATCACGTTCTTCCCCGAGGGCGATCAGCGCGTCGGTGCATCCGCTCACGGCGGAACTGACCAGGATGACCCGGTCCTTCTCCGCCGCGGCCAGCACGATGTCCAGCACCCGGGACATGCGGGTCGCGTCCGCGACCGAACTGCCTCCGAACTTGAGTACCTGCATAGGCGGTCTAGATTCTTTCGATATGGGCTCCGAGCGCGTTCAGGCGGCCTTCGATGTCTTCGTAGCCGCGATCGATCTGCTCGATGTTGTCGATGGTGGAAGTGCCTTTGGCGGACATCGCCGCCAGCAGCATCGCGATGCCGGCGCGGATGTCCGGCGAGGTCATCCGGTTCGCCCGGAGATTGATCTTGTGGTCGTGACCGATGACCACGGCGCGGTGCGGGTCGCAGAGGATGATCTGCGCGCCCATGTCGATGAGCTTGTCCACGAAGAACAGGCGGCTCTCGAACATCTTCTGGTGGATGAGCACGCTGCCCTTGCACTGCGTGGCCACGACCAGCAGCACGCTCAGCAGGTCCGGGGTCAGGCCCGGCCAGGGGGCGTCCGCCAGCGTCATGATGGAGCCGTCGATGAACGACTCGATCTCGTAGCTCTGCTGGGAGGGG
>JAFXQO010000030.1 GCA_017527065.1 Clostridia bacterium | reverse complement strand
TCACCACCACCATCACCACCACGACGGCGAGCACGACGCGGACGAGATCTTCGACGACATCGGCATCGAGACGGCGCACAAGTTCGAGGAAGAGGCCCTCAAGGCCGCGCTCGGCAAACTGGACAATGAAGAAGAGTTTGGCGCGGTGCTGCGCGCGAAGGGCATCGTGCCCACAAAAGACGGCGTCTGGCTGCATTTCGACTATACGCCCGGCGAATGGGAAGTGCGCCATGGCGGCGCGGACTACACCGGCCGGCTGTGCGTGATCGGCTGCAAGCTGAACGAGGCGAAGATCAGGGATCTGTTCGGGCTGTAAAGGGGTTCTTCCATGGATAATATTCCGATTTACATCATCACCGGCTTCCTCGAGAGCGGCAAGACCACGATGATCCGCGAAATGCTGACCGACGAATACTTCACCGGCGGCGAGCGCACGCTGCTGCTCCAGTGTGAGGAGGGCGAGGAGGAATTCGACGCCGAACTCCTCAAAAAGGCCAACGCCGTAAAGGTGGATGTGGACAGTATCGAGGACATCGAGGGCGGCCTCATGCGCCGCCTGGCGCGGGAGTACAAGCCCGAGCGTGTGATTATCGAATACAACAGCACGTGGACACTGCTGCGCCTGTTCAACGCGCCCAAGCCCGAGGAATGGGAACTGGCCCAGCTGGTGTGCATGGTGGATTCGACCACGTTCGAGATGTACCTGAACAACATGCGCCAGTTCATGACAGACGGCCTGCAGCTGGCCGACGCGGTGATCTTCAACCGCTGCACCGAGACCACCGAGAAGAGCCGCTACCGCCGCATGGTCAAGGCCATGAACGGCAACTGCGACATCATCTTCGACAACGTGGACGGCACCAGCGACGACGGCGTGGCCGACGAGGACCTGCCCTACGACGTGAAGGCCGACGTGGTGCGCATCGGCGAGGAGGACTTCGGCATCTGGTATCTGGACGCGCTGGAACACCCCGACCGCTACGACGGCAAGAAGCTGCGCGTGACGGCCAAGGCGTACCGGGTGAAGGACCTGCCTCCGAACTGCTTCGTGCTGGGCCGCGAGGCCATGACCTGCTGCGCGAACGACATCGGCGGCATCGGGTTTATCTGCACGGTCAAGGGCAATCTGCCCGAGCCCGACCAGTGGCTCGATTTCACTGTGAAGGCGCAGAAGGGCTACAGCATGCTGCACGACCGCAACGCCATCATTCTCGTATTGGACAAGGTGAGCGCGGGCAAGGCCCCGAAGGAAAATCTCGTTTATTTCAACCGCTGACAGGCCGAGAGAGGAAAGCGTATGCGCCAGCAGACAAACGAAGCGGCGAGGGAAGAATCGCTGCGCCGGGAATGGGAAGCCGAGGAGGCCGTAGCCCACATCCACGGCTGGGATTTTTCACACATCGAAGGACGGTATTCCAGCGAGGACGATCTCCCGTGGGACTATCGCGCCATCGTGCTTTCCCTCCTGCGGCCGGATACGCGGCTTCTCGACTATGACACCGGGGGCGGCGAGTTCCTCCTCTCCCTGGGGCATGAGCGCCGCCTCACCGCCGCGACGGAGGGGTATCCGCCCAATGTGGCGCTGTGCCGAGAAACGCTCCTGCCGCTGGGCGTCGACTTTCGGCCCTGCGCCGATCCCTCGCACATTCCCTTTGAGGACGCTTCCTTCGACCTGATGATCAACCGCCACGGCTCCTTCGATCCGCAGGAAATTCACCGGCTGCTCCGGCCCGGCGGCGTGTTCGTTACGCAGCAGGTGGGCGCGCGGAACGACCGGGACCTGGTGGAACTGGTTTTTCCCGGCGCGGGGACGCCGGATTCGCCCCTGTATATGGATGTGCAATGCCGCGCCTTTGAGCAGGCCGGTTTCCGCATCCTCCAGGCGGACGAGGCTTTCCGGCCCATCGTGTTTTACGATGTGGGGGCGTTCGTGTGGTTCGCGCGCATCATAGAGTGGGAGTTTCCCGGATTCTCGGTGGAGAAGTGCTTCCCGCGGCTATTGGCGCTGCAAAAGGAGATCGACGCGGGCGGACGCATCGAGGGCACGGCTCATCGCTATCTCATCGTCGCAAGGAAGGAATAGAAAGACCCGATTACGGATAAAAAACGGGCCGCATCAGTGGATTCGTCCAATGGTGCGGCTTTTCTGCCAGATGGGGGGATGGATGTGTTTTCGAAATTCGACTGCGCCATGATGCGCCTGGCACTGGATGAGGCCGAAGCGGCGCGGGCGGCGGGGGAGATTCCCGTCGGCGCGGTGGTGACGAAGGGCGAAGAAGTGCTCTTTGCGGCCCATAATACCCGCGAAGCCGACCGCGACCCAACCGGCCATGCCGAGATCAACGCCCTGCGCGGGGTGGCGCGCAGGCTGAACGCCTGGCGGCTGACCGGATGCACGCTGTATGTCACGCTGGAGCCCTGCTGCATGTGCGCCGGTGCGATCATGCAGGCGCGCGTGGCGCGGGTGGTGTTCGGCGCGTATGACGAGCAGGCCGGCTGCTGCGGGAGCCTGTATCGCGTCACGGAGGACCCGGCGTTCAACCATTTCGCCATTGCCGAAGGCGGATTGATGGCGGAGGAGTGCCGGGACGCGCTGATGAGGGGGATTGGGCGAAAATAAGGCAAAAAAACGCTTGCCATTAATGCAAAATTATGATATTATGTTGATAAAAGGAGGCATGAAATCATGATAAGCATTCGCCCTGTATCTGATCTTCGGAATAAGTTTCCAGAAATAGAAGAAACCGTCATGCAATCCGGTCAGCCCGTCTATCTCACGAAGAACGGCTATGGCACAATGGTTCTTTTGAGCCTCGAACAGTACGCCGCGCTGACAGACGACGTGGAACTGCGTCTCGATGAAGCGGACCGCGCGGCGGAGGCGAACGGGAAACGCCTGACGCACGAGGAAGTCTTCACGAAAGCCAGGGCCCGGATTCATGGGTGAGAAGCAATTCAGATTGCGCTATTTGCCGCTGTTCGAGCAGGACTTGAATGAAATCATTGACTACATTGCCTTTGATTTGCAGAATCCCGACGCGGCCGACCAACTGCTCAGCGATATCCAGGAAGCGATCTTGAAGCGTCTGGACCGTCCCACGGCGTTTGAAGCGTTTCATTCAGTGAAGGAAAGGCGCTGGCCATACTATCGGATCAGTGTGAAAAACTATTATGTCTTCTATGTCGTTATGGATGATGTGATGGAAGTCAGGCGGGTCATGTATTCCGGAAGGAATTGGAAGAAAAAGCTGTAAACACGAGAAGCGCTGCCGCTGAGGACAGCGCTTCTCCCGCGTCAATCCGCCTTTTCCTGTTCCAGCACCCGCTTCAGGAACTGCCCAGTGTAGCTTTCGCTCACATCGGCCAGCCGCTCGGGCGTGCCTTCGGCGATGACGGTGCCGCCGCGGTCGCCGCCCTCGGGGCCGAGGTCGAGTATCCAGTCCGCGATCTTTATCACGTCCAGATTGTGCTCGATGATGATGAGCGTGTTGCCGCCGTCGGCCAGCTTTTCGAGCACCTCGTTCAGCCGCGCTACGTCCTCCATGTGCAGGCCGGTGGTAGGTTCGTCGAGCACATAGATGGTGCGGCCGGTCGACTTTCGCGAGAGCTCCGTGGCCAGCTTCACGCGCTGCGCCTCGCCGCCGGACAGCGTGGTCGAAGGCTGGCCGATCTTCACGTAGCCCAGTCCCACGTCCACAAGCGTCTGCAGCTTTGTCGCGATGCGGGGCAGGGGCCGGAAGAAATCCAGCGCTTCCTCGCAGGTCATTTCGAGCACCTCGTAGATGTTCTTGCCCTTGTAGCGCACTTCCAGCGTTTCGCGGTTATAGCGCCTGCCCTTGCAGACCTCGCAGGGCACGTACACGTCCGGCAGAAAGTGCATCTCGATCTTCACGATGCCGTCGCCGCTGCAGGCCTCGCAACGGCCGCCCTTCACGTTGAAGCTGAACCGGTTGCTGCGGTAGCCGCGGGCTTTGGCGTCCGGCGTGGCGGCGAAGACGTCGCGGATGAGGTCGAACACGCCGGTATAGGTGGCGGGGTTGGAGCGCGGCGTGCGGCCGATGGGGGACTGGTCGATGGCGATGATCTTGTCCAGCTGCTCCACGCCCTCGATGCGGTCGTGGTCGCCCGCGCGCTCCTTGGAGCGGTTCAGTGTGTGCGAGAGCGACTTGTACACGATCTCATTGACCAGCGAGCTCTTGCCCGAGCCGGAAACGCCCGTGACGCAGGTGATCACGCCCAGCGGGAAGCGGGCGTCGATGTTTTTGAGGTTGTGCGCCCGCGCGCCGCGCACGGTGATCCACCCGGAAGGACTGCGCCGCATCACCGGCATGGGCACCTTGCGCCTGCCGGAAAGGTATTGCCCGGTGATCGAGGCGGGATCGGCCATGACCTCGGCCGGCGTGCCCGCGGAAACCACCTCGCCGCCATGACTGCCCGCGCCGGGGCCGATGTCGACCAGATAGTCCGCCGCGAGCATGGTCTCGGCGTCGTGCTCGACGACGATGAGCGTGTTGCCCTGATCGCGCAGGTGGCGGAGCGTGGCGAGCAGCTTCTGGTTGTCGCGCTGGTGCAGGCCGATGGACGGCTCGTCCAGGATGTACAGGACCCCCGTGAGCGCCGATCCGATCTGCGTCGCCAGGCGGATGCGCTGGGCCTCGCCGCCGGAAAGCGTGCCCGCGCTGCGGGAGAGGGTGAGGTAGTCGAGGCCGACGTCCACGAGGAATTCCAGTCGCGCGTTGATTTCCTTCAGGATCTGCCGGGCGATGACGCGCTGCTTTTCGGTGAGCGTGAGCGAGGAGAAGAAATCGCGGCTCTCGCGGACGCTCATCTCGCTGGCCTCTGCGATGGACTTATCGCCGATCGTGACCGCCAGCGACTCGCGCCTGAGACGCCGTCCGCCGCAGTCCGGGCAGGGCGATTCGTTCATGTAGCTGCCCAGCTCGTCCTTCATCATGGTGGAGTTGGTCTCGCGGTAGCGCCGCTCCAGGTTCGGAATGACGCCCTCGAAGGGCGCGGTGAAGGAACTGGTGCCGCGCTCGCTCTTGTACTCGATTTTCATCTTCATATTCTTGGTGCCGTAGAGCACCACGTCCAGCGCTTCCTTGCTGAGCTCCCGCACGGGCGTGTCCAGCGAAAAGCCGTAGTGCCGCGCCAGGGCCTGCAGATAGGTGTTCGCCATGCTGCCGCCCTCGTCGCTGGAGCGCCAGCCGGATACGTTCAGCGCGCCCTGGTTGAAGGAGAGCGAATCGTCCGGTATGACGTTTTTCGGATCGACGCGCAGCAGCATGCCCAAGCCCGTGCAGGTGGGGCAGGCGCCGAAGGGGTTGTTAAAGGAGAACATGCGCGGCGTCAGCTCCTCGATGGAGACGCCGCAGTCCGGGCAGGCGTAGTTCTGGGAGAACAGCATGTCCTCGCCGTCCACGATGTTCACCACCACCAGCCCGCCCGCCAGGCGCATGGCCGTCTCGATGGAGTCGGTCAGGCGCTGCTGGATGTCCGGCCGCACCATCAGCCGGTCGACGACCACCTCGATGGTGTGTTTTTTGTTCTTGTCCAGATCGGGCCGCTCGGCGATCTCGTAGACGATGCCGTCGATGCGCACGCGCACGAAGCCCTGCCGCCCCATGTCCTCGATGAGCTTCACGTATTCGCCCTTGCGCCCGCGGACGAGCGGAGCCATGACCTGCAGGCGCGTCCGCTCGGGCAGCTTCATGATCTGGTCGATGATCTGGTCGACGGTCTGCTGCGTGATCTCGCGGCCGCACTGGGGGCAGTGGGGGGTGCCCACGCGCGCGTAGAGCAGGCGCAGGTAGTCGTGAATTTCGGTCACGGTGCCCACGGTGGAACGGGGGTTGTGGGAGGTGGTCTTCTGGTCGATGGAGATGGCCGGGCTCAGGCCGTCGATGGCGTCCACGTCCGGCTTGTCCATCTGCCCCAAAAATTGCCGCGCGTAGGCCGAAAGCGACTCCACATAGCGCCTTTGCCCCTCGGCGTAGAGGGTGTCGAAGGCCAGGGAGCTCTTGCCGGAGCCGCTGAGGCCTGTCATGACGATGAGCTTGTTCCGAGGGAGTTCGAGATTGATGTTTTTGAGATTATGAACGCGCGCTCCGCGCACGATGATTTTGTCGATGTCCATGCGTACCTCGCTGAATAATTAGGAATTAGGAATGAGGAATTAGGAATTCTGGATTCCTTGATTTTTACGGGAATTCCATTCCTCGATCCGCTTTTCAACGTCTCCTGCGATCACTGGCCCGATGCCGCGCAGCTTCAGCAAATCGCCTCTGGACAGCTTGGCCAGTTCTTCCATCTCGGTAATGCCAGCTTTGCCCAGCACACGCACCGTGTGCTGGCAGTCCAGCCAGTCTTCAATCTTCATGGCAAGCCCTTCCCTTTCACAGCCCGAACCGCTCTCGGATGATCTTCACGACCTCCTCCGGCGACAGATGCGTGTTGTCGATCTTTATGTAGTTCTCGAAGGGAATCTCGCCCTCGTTGCTCTCGAGGCGGTATTTGTCCTCATGAAGGATGTTCGCCTCCGAGAAGGCCAGGTCCCGCTTGGACGCCTTGTGGGCCAGGCGGTTTTCCGTTTTGTTGCGCTCCAGGCGCACCGCCTTGTCGGCCACCAGCTCCACCCAATAGACCTGAGCGCCCTGCGCCTCGAAGATTCCGGCCACGTGGGTGATGTAGTCCCAGTCGCTCTGCTGATCGAAGGCCCACATGTAGGTGAATATCATGCCCGGCAGGTCGCTTTCGGCGAACGCCCGGAATATGACCTCCCGCAGGTCGCCGATGACCTTGCTGTCAAACCGGCCGAATATCTCGAGCACCGGCTCGATCATCATGTGGTTGTGGAACAGCCGAAGCCCCGTCTGCTTCATCAATTCCTGCCCGACCGTCATCTTTCCCACGGCCCCGCTCCCCGCGATAATGACCAGCTTCATTCCGCTTCGCTCCCTTTCAGCAAACTTCAATTCCTAATTCCCAATTCCAAATTCCTAATTCAGGATCATCCCTCGTGATTCCTTATGACATCCGAAACATCCTGCAGCGCAATAAAAGCCCCGGCGTCTATGGTGTGAACGATGCGCTTCAGCTTGTTGATCTGAAAGTGGTTCACGATGAAGTAGATGATCTCCTTTTCCTCCCGGGAATAGCCGCCGATGGCGTTCACGATGGTGCCGCTCGACTGGAAATCCCTGGACAGCGCTTTGGAAATGTCTTGGGCCTTCGTGGTGATGATCATGGCGCAGATCGTCCGGTCGATGCCCTCCACAACGAAGTCGACCGTCTTGGAGCCGACGTAGTAGGTTACGATGGAATACAGCGGCAAAATCCAGCTTTGAATGACCATGCCGCAGACCACGTAGAGCATGGTGTTGAATATCATGACAAACGACCCCAGGGAGATGCCGATCTTTTTCGCGAACGCCACGGAGAGCACGTCGATGCCGTCGATCGCGCCGCCCAGGCGGATGGTCAGGCCGCTGCCGACGCCCGAAATGACCCCGCCGAAGATGGCGCACAGCAGCAGGTCCGACCCGGCCAGCGGCGATACGAACTCCACGTCGATCGGCAGGACGTTCATAATGAGGAAGGACATGAGGGAATACACGAAAATCGTGTAGACAGAATAGACAGTGAACAACACGCCCTGCCTTTTCAGCCCGAACAGGAACACGGGCACGTTCAGCAAAATCAGGAACATAGACAGCGTGAGCTGCGGCGGCGTCACCTGATCCAGCAGCATGGACAGGCCTGAGATGCCGCTGTCATACAGCTTCACCGGAAAGAGGAAAATCGTGACGCCGAACGCGTTCACGACGCCCGCGACGGTCAGCAGCAGGAAGTTGGACAGCCGCGCCTCCTTCATCTCCCGCAGAAGCCCCGCCCAAACGCTCCTCTTTTTCCTCTTTCGCCTCGCATTCTTTTTCATAACCCGCTCATTCCTCAACAGCAAACTACAATTCCTAATTCCTAATTCTATTGCGCGTGCCTGTGCGTGGTTTTCTGGCGCGTGCGGCGCTTCTTCCGGGATTTTTCCGCGCTGGCAATGGGGGTTTCGCCCTTCAGCGCCAGCAGCTGGTCACGCAGCTTCGCGGCCTTTTCGAAATCGAGATGCTCGGCGGCGTCCAGCATGCTCTCCTCCAGGCGGGCGATGGTGGCCTGCTTTTCCTCCTCGTCGAACACGGAAGGCGCGTTCGCGGCCTCGGCGTCCGCCGGGCGGCTGACCTCCAGCAGCTCATGCACGGCGGCGGCCACGGAACGGGGCACGATGTGGTGCTCCTCGTTGAAGGCCTGCTGGATGGAGCGGCGGCGGTTGGTCTCTTTGATGGCCTTGTCCATCGACTCGGTGAGCGCGTCGGCGTACATGATGACGCGGCCGTTGACGTTTCGCGCCGCGCGGCCGATGGTCTGCACGAGGCTCGTTTCGGAGCGCAGGAAGCCCTCCTTGTCCGCGTCCAGTATGGCCACCAGCGCCACCTCGGGAATGTCGAGGCCCTCACGCAGCAGGTTGATGCCCACCAGCACGTCGTATTCGCCCAGGCGCAGGCTGCGGATGAGCCGGATGCGCTCCAGCGTCTCCACGTCCGAGTGAAGATACTCCACCCGCACGTCCATTTCTTTCAGGTAGCTGGTCAGGTTCTCCGCCATCACCTTGGTGAGCGTCGTCACCAAAACGCGCTGTCCGGTCTTGACCACCTTTCGGATCTCGCCCAGCAGGTCGTCCACCTGGCCGGTGGCGGGCCGCACGACGATTTCCGGGTCGATCAGGCCGGTGGGGCGGATGATCTGCTCCACAACCTGATCGGCGCGCTCCAGCTCGTAGGGGCCGGGTGTGGCGGAGACGTAGATCACCTGGCTCACGCGCTGCTCGAACTCGTGGAAGCGCAGCGGCCGGTTGTCGAAGGCGGAGGGCAGCCGGAAACCGTACTCCACCAGCGCGCGCTTGCGGGCGTAATCGCCGTTGTACATGGCGCGAATCTGCGGCACGGTCACGTGGGCCTCGTCGATGAACACGATGAAGTCCTTGGGGAAGTAGTCCAGCAGGGTGAAGGGCGGCTCGCCCGGCTCGCGGCCGTCGAAGTAGCGCGAGTAGTTTTCGATGCCGGAGCAGTAGCCGATTTCGCGCATCATCTCGATGTCGTAGTGCGTGCGCTGCTCCAGCCGCTGCGCCTCCAGCAGCCGGTCGTTGTTGCGGAACTCCTCCAGCTGCGTCTCCAGGTCGCCTTCGATGCGCTCCAGGCAGGCGTCCAGCTTTTCGCGGGAGGTGGCGTAATGGGAGGCGGGGAAGATCATCACGTGCTTGAGGTAGCGCCGCACGTTGCCCGTGACCGCGTCGATTTCCGAAATGCGGTCGATCTCGTCGCCGAAGAACTCGACGCGGATGGCGGTGTCCTCGGAATTCGCGGGGATGATGTCCACCACGTCGCCGCGCACGCGGAAAGTGGACCTCTTGAACTCGAAGTCGTTGCGGTCGTACTGGATGTCGACCAGCTGCCTGAGCAGATCGTCGTGGTCCATGCTCTCGCCTTCGCGAAGGGAGATGGACAGGCCCTCGTATTCGGCCGGGTCGCCCAGGCCGTAGATGCAGCTCACCGAGGCCACGATGATCACGTCGCGCCGCTCCTTCAGCCAGGCGGTGGCGCTGTGGCGCATGCGGTCGATCTCGTCGTTGATGGAGGCGTCCTTCTCGATGAAGGTGTCGGTGGAGGGGATATACGCCTCGGGCTGGTAGTAGTCGTAATAACTCACGAAATAGCCCACGGCGCTGTCCGGGAAGAACTCGCGGAACTCGCCCGCCAGCTGCGCGGCCAGCGTCTTGTTGTGGGCGATGACCAGCGCCGGGCGCTGCGCGTTGCGGATGATGTTCGCCATGGTGAAGGTCTTGCCCGAGCCGGTCACGCCCAGCAGCACCTGGTCGCTCAGCCCGTCCGCCAGCCCCTGCGAGAGCTTCTCGATGGCCTGCGGCTGGTCGCCCTGGGGCTCGTATTTGCTGCTCAGTTCAAACATATATTCCATCCTCCCGGAATAGAAAGCGATTCATAGCTATTATCCATTATAGCACAGTTCCCGCGCCGTTTCATCCCCCGAAAGGCCGGTGAGCAATCATTTAACAAACAGGTGTTCGCAAATAAAAAAGCTCCCCGTCCAGGGGAGCGCCATCCAGGGAAACGCAAAATGAACGTATCAATAGTAGACTTCCGTGAGGCTGATTTCGTCCAGCGCAGTCAGAACGGCCTTTGCAAGATCGGGCTCTTGATCAGCCAGTTTGTCGGAAACCAATTTGTGCAGATTGATCGAAGCGTCCGCCGCGGCAAAGGCGATATCCGTGTATTCGCCAGCGTGCACGAATAAAGCGGTCATTGAAACAGCGCCGTTTTCCTGAATGCGGAAGAAGGCCAGCACCAGCGGATGATCTGAGCCGAAATAGTCCAGCAGCACGTAGGCATAGCCGGGCTCAAGACCGTCCAGCACTTGGATGTCGGACCAAGTTATAACGGTGGTGGACGCCAGCCAGGCGGCGCCGTAAAAGCCGTTCAGCATGGACGGCAGCGACTGGAGAAAACGCGCGGCGATGTAATCGCCATAGGGCGTGAGTTCATCCATATTCTGAGACGCCAGCAGGGAGGGGATAAGCGCTTCCACTGCGTCCTGCCTGATAAAGGCTACGGCGGCGCGGCGACAGTTCTCCCGCTTCGCCCAATCGCCGGCCCACCCCTTTGCAGTTTCCAGAACCTCAGAATCGTTGAAATAGATCTGAATATAGCTGTCGGTGCCGCACAGTTCAGTCATCTTTTCAGCCGCATCCTGGGCCATAGCGGTCAGCTTTTCATCTAACGATGCCTCCGGCGTTGTTTCCGCCAAGGCGCAAGGCGTGAGCAGCGCGACCAGCAGGATAGCAAGGACGAGTTTTTTCATCTGTACCCCTCCGAATATCATATTTTCTTGAACAGCCTCGCGCTCCAGAAGTCCATTCCCACCTCGTCGATGTAGAAATGCAGTATGGCCCGCCAGTTCTTCGTGGCCGTGCTGAGCATGACGAAATCCGCCTCGCCCTTCACGGCCGCCTCCGCGGCGGCCATCAGCGCCTTGCCAACGCCCTTCGAGCGCATTTCCGGCACGACGTACAATTCCTCCACCTCGAAGCACGGCGTGCCGTCCGGCATGATGGAGCTGGCCTTCTCCGATTGGAACGGCTTGCCGAAAAGGTATCCGGCGATACGCCCGCCGTCCTCGGCCAGGAAGACGCGCCGGCCCTCGATGTCTTCCCGCGCGTTGGGGCGGTAGCCGTGGCAGCTGTTCTCCGCCGCCCAGTCGCCGGAGAGGGCGATGAGCGCTTCCAACACGTCGCCGGTGAGCGCGGCCTCGCGGATGGTGACGCCCTTCACTTTGCCTCCTCCTTTTCCGGCTCGATCTTTCGCACGTTGATTTCCAGCACCTTCGTGGCCTCCACCTGCGTCACGGTGACGGCCAGGTTTTCATAGGTGAAGCTGTCGCCCACGGCGGGGATGCGGCCCAACTGCTCGACCACCCAGCCGGAAACGGTGGCGGCGTCCGACTCGCCGGTGAAGCCGAACAGCTCCTGCATGTTCTCAAGTTCCGCGCCTGCGTCGATCTGGTAGCTGCCGTCCGGCAGCTTTTTGAACTCCTCCACGATCTCGTCGTGTTCGTCGTAGATTTCGCCCACCAGCTCTTCCAGAATGTCCTCCAGTGTCAGAAGGCCCATGGTGCCGCCGTATTCGTCCGAAACGACGGCCATGTGCGTCTTGTTCTTTTGCAGCATGCGCAACAGGTCGCTCAGCTTAGCGCCGGGGGTGACGAACATGGGCGGGTGCATGAGCTCCCGCAGGGATTTCGCGCTGCGGTTGTTGAAGAAATCCTTCTCGTGGATGATGCCCACGATGTCGTCGATATTGTCCTCATAGACGGGCAGGCGGGAGAACGTGTTCTCGCGGAACACGGCTTCGGCCTCGTCCATGGTCATGCTGACGTCCAGCGCCACGATGTCCACCCGGTGGGTGAGGATGTCCTCGGCGCTCAGGTCGTCGAATTCAATGGCGGAACGAATCAGGTCGCTTTCATGCTCGTCGATCTCGCCCTCCTGCTCGGCCTCGTCCACGATGGTGAGCAGCTCTTCCTCGGCCATGCCCTTGTCTTCCGGGGTGGGGAAGAGGCGCAGCAGCAGCTTTCGCCACTGCATGAAGATCCACGTGAGCGGGGTGAACAGCTTCACGATCAGCCTGACTGCCGGCGCGACCGCCACGGTCATCTGCTCGGCGCGGTCCTTCGCCAGCGTCTTGGGGGAGATCTCGCCGAAGATCAGCACCAGCACGGTCATGACCGCCGTCGAGATGGTGACGCCCGCGTCCTTGTAAAAGAACACGAACTCGACCGTCGCCAGCGACGAGGCCAGGATGTTGACGATGTTATTGCCGATCAGGATGGTGGACAGCAGCCGGTCATAGTCCTCGGCTTGGTCGAGCGCCAGCTGCGCCCGCCTGTCGCCCAGCTTCGCGCGGGATTTGAGCCGTGTGTGGCTGACCGAGGAGAACGCTGTCTCCGTGGACGAAAAGAACGCGCTCAGCGCGAGCAGTACAAAAAGCGCCAGAATAATGCCTATACCGCCAGGTTCCATTGAACAATCACTCTCCAATAAATTAGGAATTGGGAATTAGGAATTAGGAATTGTATTTTGGTTGAAAGGAACCGGAGTGAAGCCGTCCAACGCGCCGCAGGCGCGTTTCAGACAAACTATCATTCCTAATTCCAAATTCCTAATTCCTAATTTGGCTCCGCACAATCAAAACAATAGAAACAATCACATCAGTATTTCTTCAGTTCCCTCCACTGCGGCGCGGACGAGGGCGTCGGTGTCGAGGGCTTCCTCGGCGCGGGCGACGACGTCGACGCGGGGCTTGGTCATGGGGTGGCGGGGGGTGAACACGGTGCAGCAGTCCTCGTAGGGCAGGCTGGAGGTCTCGTAGGTGCCGATGCGTTCGGCGATGTCGATGATCTCCTGCTTGTCGAAGCTGATGAGGGGCCGCAGCACGGGCAGCTCGGCCACGGCGTCGGTGCAGCCCAGCGCCTCGATGGTCTGGCTGGCCACCTGGCCCAGGCTCTCGCCCGTCACCAGGGCCTTGGCGTTGTCCTTGCGGGCGATGATATTCGCGATGCGCATCATGTAGCGCCGCATGATGAGCGTGCCCATCTCGTCTGGGCATTTCTCGTGGATTTGAAGCTGGATGTCGGTGAAGGGCACGACGTAGACCTTCATGCCCGCGCCGTATTCGCCCACGATCCGCGCCAGCTCCAGCACCTTTTCCTTCGCGCGCTCGCTGGTGTAGGGGAAGGAGAAGAAATGTACGGCGTTGACGCTCACGCCGCGCCGCATCATCTGGTAGCCCGCCACGGGACTGTCGATGCCGCCGGAGAGCAGCAGCATGGCGCGGCCGCCGGTGCCGAGGGGCAGGCCGCCCGCGGCCATGATCTCGCCGGTATAGACGTAGGCGCGGTCGCGAATCTCGACGCTGATATAGTGGTCGGGCTTATGCACGTCCACGCGCAGGCCGGGATTGCTCTCGAGGATGTCGCCGCCCAGTTCGGCGTTGAGCTCCTGGGAGTTCATGGGGAAGCGCTTGTCCGAACGGCGGGCGTTCACCTTGAAGGTGCCCTTGAGGTCCTTCGCCAGCTCGACGCACTTGGCGGATATTTCCTTATAATCCTTGTCCAGCTCCCAGGCGGGGCTGACCGAGTGCAGGCCGAAAACGCGCGTCACGCGGCGGACGGCCTCGTCCATATCGGCCATGCCGGCCACGTAGATGCGCGAGTCGGACAGCCAGGCCTCCGCGCCCAGCGGGGCGACGGCGTTTTTCACGTTTTCCGTCAGCCGCCTCAGGAAATACGGCCTGTTCTGGCCCTTCAGATGAACCTCGCCGTAGCGGACGAGAAGTACCTGTCTCATGATGATTATCTCCTTTTGAACCGCCGGAGCGTCGCGTGCAGGACTCCGGCCTGCCGTGCGGCGTAGCGGATTTCGTCGTCGGTGGTGTGGGGGGAGAGGCTGAAGCGCAGCGCCCATTCGGCGCGGTCGGGCGAGAGGCCCATCGCCAGCAGCACGGGGCTGACGTGCCGCTTCTTCGAGGAGCAGGCCGAGCCGGTGGAGCAGTATACGCCCGCGCCCTCCAGCGCGTGCAGCATGACCTCGCCGCGCACGTCCGGGAAGCTGATGTTGACGATATGCGGCGCGCCGTCCTCCAGGGCCGGCCCGTTGAGCAGCGCGTCCGGCACAGCGGACCGCATCTCCCGCCACAGCAGGCGCTTCTTCTCCATCAGCATGTCGTACAACCCGGGGATGGCCTTCATTTCGACCGCCGCTTCCCGGAAGCCCGCGATGCCGGGGGTGTTTTCGGTGCCGGATCGCAGCGCGCCCTCCTGGCCGCCTCCCAGCTGGCGGGGAATGAGCCGCACGCCGTTTCTCACGTACAGCGCGCCCACACCCTTCGGGCCGTGAATTTTATGGGAACTCATGGTATACAGGTCGACCTGCCGCGCGTCGAAGGGCACCCGCAGAAAGCCCTGCACGCCGTCCACGTGGATGAGGGCCTTCGGGGCCTTCTCCCGCACCGCTTTGACCAGGCGGGGGATATCCGGCAGCGCGCCGGTCTCGTTGTTGACCTGCATGCAGCTGACCAGCGCGGGCGGGTCTGAAAGCGCCTCATCCAGCTGCGTCCAATCGGGCTGGCCCGCGCCGTCCACGCGCAGGACGGTCAGCCGGTGGCCCAATCCTTCGAGATAGTGAAACGCCTCCAGAACGGAGGGATGCTCCACGGCGGACACGATCAGATGCTGCGGCCCGTGCATGGCCGAAACCGAGCCGATGATCGCCAGGTTGTTGGCCTCGGTGCCGCCAGAGGTGAACAGGATGCCCTTCGCGGGCACAGAAAGGGCGCCTGCCAGTTCCTCGCGGCAGGCGCGCATGGCTTTTTCAGCGTTCAGCGCGGGCGCGTAAAGCGAGGAGGGATTGTAAAAACCATCCCTCATGCAGCGCGCCATCGCGTCGATCACGCCGTCCGTCGGGCGGGTGGTCGCGCTGTTGTCCAGATATGCTTCCAAGGGGCAAACTCCTTTATGAATGGGGAATGGGGAATTCTCTCAGAACCGCGGGCCGGCCTGGCCGTTCTCGCCCTGCCAGACGCCGAACTTGAGGTACGGCTTGAGCATGGCGAGCATTTCGTCGGACAGTTCGAGCACGATCACGTGCTTGAGGTTCTGGTGGGTCTTGGCGTTTTCCTTCTGGAAATAGAAGTAACTCAGGTTGGCGCCGCGGTTGACGAACCAGTTATGCTTCTTCACGGAATTGTCGTTCATGAACCGCTGGAAGCTCTGGTGGGTGACCATGCCGGCCATCTCCACGTTCTTCATGCTCAGCGAGGTCATGAGCTTGCGGCGGGCGTTGCCGAAAACCTTGCCCACGTCCAGGTCCCCGTTTGTGAAGGTATAGTCGTATTCGATGCGCAGATTGTCCTTCTTGAACCAGATCAGCGCCGCCAACCCGCCGAACAGCACGAAATACACCACCGCGGGGATGGAGAACTGCAGCGACATGAGGCTGGAGAGGCCCATCATGGCCAGCAGCGCGAAGAAGATCATCAGCGCCCAGCACAGGCCGTACAGAATGTTGTTGGGGGTCTTATTATATTTCGAGGCGACCTCTTCATGGAAATTATCCATTATCATTTCTTCCTTTCATGGCGGTATCAATGTGGCTATTATATCATATCCGGCCGAAGCCCGCAAGGGGCAGGGAAGCGGGAAAGGCGGCTTTTTGGGTCCGGCGGCGGGGGACGGTTGTTAATATTTTAGACGTGTTTGGTGCAGGTAGCAGAGCGAAGGCCATACTGTTCCATCGGATGAAAATGGCCGTTGAACTCTCGGGACCGATGTGTTAGAATTGAGGCGGGGCGTTACGGCCCGCCATGCCGGCGGAAGGAGGAGACGCATGATCTTTTTTCAGCAGTTTTATTTGGACAGGGAAAAGGACATTGTGGTGGATCTCTACATGGATGGCCAGCGGCTTTTCCACGTCATCCGCACGCCGAACCACAGCACGGGCAACCTCATCACCAACCTCGCCCGGCTGTGCGAGCTGGAGACATCGCAGGACGAAAACGGCCTGAAGGTGATACGCGGCGAAATCCCCTGCTATGTGGACGGCGACAATCGGAAGATGTATATCCTCCGGCTGGGCAACACGAAGATCGCGAACATCTACCCGGACGGCCGGGTCGAGCTGAAGGCCTCCATTCCCGCCATTTCCAAGACGCTCATGAGCCAGACCAAGGATTACCGGCTGGGCGTTGAAAAGACCATCGTCAAGACCTATATCCGTAGCGACTGCAAGTTCCGCACCGACCTGCATACCCACATGAACGGCAACCTGCCGCCCGACGCGCTGATCGCGCTGGGCATCGTGCATCAGATTCGCTATCCGTACTATTACATAAAAAAGCTGGGACTCGGCTGCGCCCCCGAACAGACGGCGCGGCTGGAGGCGGCCCGAGTCGAGGCGGAAGCGCGCCTCGGCGAGGCCGGTCTGGCGGGCCTGACAGGCCGGCACCGCGAGCGCCGCATAGACGACTATACCTTCATCAATTTCGCCGACCTCATCCTCGGCAACCCGCGGGACGCGGCCGGAAACATCGAGCGCATCCGCAACTCGCTGACCATCCCCAAAGACGGGCAGGCGGTGTTCGCCGATCTCGAGAAGGTGTATCTTTACCGCTACGTGTTCACGAAGGGACGGCCGTCGGAGAAGCCGTTCGCCGGGGTGAACATCAGCGGCATTCCGGACAGGGAGGTTCGCGCCTACGCCGAAAGGATGATCCGCGATCGGGAGGACGGCCGCTGGCGGGGCAACACCCTGTATCAGGACCTGCTGCTCTGGATCGCGCGGGAATACCGCAGACACGGCGTCGAATACGTGGAAATGACAGATACGTCGCTCCTGAACCGGGCGGAGTTTCCCGCGAAGCTGCGCCAGATCCACGAGGTCATGCCGGGCGTCACCCGGGAAACCGGCGTGCTCATCCGCTTCCTGGCCGGCATCCGCCGCGTCCCGCTGACCATTGTGCGGGACCGCGTGACGCCGAACGATTACCTGGCCGAGAACCTGCGCTGCCTGCGCGCCATCGCGGGGGACCCGTACATAGCCGGCGGCGACATCATCGGCGAGGAGATCAACGACATCCTCGAACTGAGGGGCGTCATTCGCGAGATGGCGGCCATCGCCGGGGAGAATACCGGCTTTGTCATCCGCATCCACGCCGGCGAAAACGACAGCCTGCGGGACAACGTCGCCAACAGCATCCGCTGCGTGACCGAGGCGCTGTCGCCCGGCCAGCCCATGCCCCCGCTGCGCATCGGCCACGGCCTGTACACCTGCGACCTGAGCAGCGCCCGGGGCAGGGCGCTGCTGGACGAGATGAAGCGCCGCGGCGTGGCGCTGGAGTTTCAGATCACCTCGAACGTGCGCCTGAACAACCTGAGCCGCCTGAACAGGCATCCCCTCCGGTCGTATCTGAAGGCGGGCGTCCGCTGCGTGCAGGGCACCGACGGCGGCGCGCTGTACGGCACCAACTCCATCGACGAGGAGCTGAGCCTGGAGAAGCTGCTGGGCCTGACGCATGAGGAACTCCTGCGCATGCGCGAGGCGGAGGACGGTATCCTGGCGGAGAGCCGCCGCGTGTTCGACGCAAAGAGCGAGCGCTTCCGGGAGTACGCCCAGAGCGGCGACGTGGAGCTGTTTTATAACCGGCGGCTTGAAAACGAGGAAAAAGTCACCCGCGCCCTCTGGCGGGGCACGGATAAGATACGCGCGGAGGACGGCCTCAGGCGGCAGATCGCGGCGCTGCCGGCGGGCTTCTTTCCCATCGTGGTGGGCGGAGGCAGCTTCAACAGCAGCGCGCGCCGCTCCCCACTGCGGGAAGAGGACTGCGCCTTCATCGACCGGCTGCTGGCGCACGCCGACCCGGCCAGGACATGCTTCGTGGTGGGGCATACGCTCGCCGCGCAGGAGGGGTATCTGGTCCGGCGCGCGAAGGGACGCTTCCGCGTGTTCGCCATCGTGCCCGAACTGATCACCCGCGCGGAAAAAGCCCGGCTGAGCGAGGCGAACCTGGGCGTCATGGTGTCCATCGAGAGCTCGGGCATGGGCCTGTATAAGAGCTTCGCCTACGAGGTTTTCAAGCGGACGCCTTCGGCGCTGCTGGCTTTCGACGGCAACTCCGCCGCCCTGAACCTGATCCAGGAAGCGCGGAACGGCCGGGAAAAGTGCAGAATATACATCAGCCCGCGTTCCCGCGGGCTGGCTGAAAAGGCAAAGCTGCTTGAAGGCTACGTGAAGCCCTTAAAGGACGCGGAGGAGATCCTTCGCGAGCTGGGGCTGTACGCGGAGGAAGCGCGGCCCCGCTGAATCGGGCGGTCAGATTTCGCACTTCTGGCCGGCGCCCTCGGCCTCCGCCCTGAACATGAGGTCGATCACCTTCATGACGCGCAGCGCCTGCTCGGGCTTCACAATGAGTTCCTCGCGCCCGGCGATGACCGCCGCGATGTTCCGGTAGTAGTCCGACCAGTCGGGCCGCTCGTCCGGCAGGGGCAGCTCGTTCATGGTGTATTCGGGGCGGGGCGCCATGGTGCGGGTGGGGCCGGCCGCGGTGTAGACGATGTCGTTGTCCCATTTCATCTCGGCGTTGGGTTTCAGCTTGAGCAGGCGGCCTTTGCAGCTCCAATCGTCGATCTGCAGGGTGCCCTCGGTGCCCTGAACGTGCCAGCGGGGCGCGTTGATGAGGCAGTTGGTGCTCATTTCCATCATGTAGGAGCAGCCGCCCTCGAAGCGGATGAACAGCTTGATGTTGTCATCCACGCCGGGAGTGTACATGCTCAGAAGGTGCGCGTCCACGCTGACCACCTTCTCATCGAACAACTGCATGGCCTGGTCGAGCAGGTGCACGCCCCAGTCCAGCAGCATGCCGCCGCCGTTCTCCTTGTGGCCGCGCCAGCCGTACATGGAGCCGCGGGAACCCTGGACCTTGCTCTCGACCATGTAGACTTTGCCCAGCAGGCCCTGTTCTTTGGCGGCCTTCACGATGCAGAAGTCCCTGTCCCAGCGGCGGTTCTGGTGAATGGAAAACACCCTGCCGGCCTCGTCGCGCGCGGCGATGATCTCCTCCAGCTCCGCCGCGTTCAGCGTAACGGGCTTTTCGCACACCACGTGCTTGCCCGCGCGCAGCGCCGCGATGGCGATGTCCTTGTGGAAGTTGTTCGGCACGGCGATGGTCACAAGATCGACCGTCTTGTCGGCGAGCAGGCTCTCCAGCGAGTCATAGGTGTGAAAGCCCTTCGCCCGGGCCGCTTCCATGGCCTCGGGCCGGATGTCGTAGACGCCGTAAGCCTCGATTTCGGGCACCTTGCCCCTGATGTTCTCCATGTGCCAGCCGCCCATGCCGCCGAATCCCACGATAGCCTGGCGAAGCTCTGCCATAATCCTTCACGCTCCTGTTCTTTTGTTTTACACCGGTATTATACCATGAGTCGCCGCGTTCGGCAAGAATAAACGCGCGGGAGGCGAACCTGAATGAAGACGCTGATAGAACTGTACGACGAGAGGCCCATCGAGAACGTGCTGGGCACGGAGATGTTCCGCCCGGAGGAGACGATCATCGTCTGCCCGCCGGAAATCGAGGCGGACCGCGCCCTCCGCCAGGCCATGAGCCAGTATTTCGAGCACAGGCAATGCCCGGTGAAGCTGACCTTCGTGCCGGTGAGCCTGCTGGACGCGAACAAGGTTGAAAAGTCGCTCCGGCGCATCCTTGAAACGCACGAGGACTGCGCCATCGACATCTCAGGCGGCACGGACGCCGCCCTGTTCGCCGCGGGCGCGGTCTCCGGCGATGCGAGCGTGTACACCTACAGCCGGAAGAAGAACGCCTTTTTCGAGATACGCAACGCGCCCTTCGCCCGCGACCTTCCCTGCGCCGTGCGCCTGGACGCGCGCTCGTGCTTCCTGATGGCGGGCGGCACCCTGCTGCCGGGCCGGGAGGACAACGAGCGGCTCAAGGGCATGCTGAATGAGATCGACAGGCTGTTTTCCGTCTACGCCCAGTACCGGGCGATCTGGAACCGGCAGGTGAGCTACATACAGCGCATCTCCTCCGCCGAGCCGGGCGCGCTCGAGGCGGCGGGCGCGCGCACGGAAAAGGCCGACAACCACACCGTGACGGCGGACGCGGGGCTGCTTCGGGCGCTGGAAAGGGCCGGCATGATCCAGGAATTGCAGTTGACGGACGAAGCCGTCCGCTTCCGCTTCCCGGACGAGACGATCCGCTTCTGGCTCAGGGACATGGGGTCGGTGCTGGAGCTGCAGGTGTTCAGGGCGTGTCTGGCGGCGGACTGCTTCGACGACGTGGTGCTGAGCGCCGTGGTCAACTGGCAGGGCGGCGGCAATCAGCGGGACGGCGTGACAAACGAGATCGACGTGATGGCCGTTCAGGGCGTGCAGCCGGTTTTCATCAGCTGCAAGACCAGCGAGATCAAGACGGAGGCGCTCAACGAGCTGGCGATTCTGCGTGACCGGTTCGGCGGCAAGGGATCGAGGGCGGTCATCGTCACGTCGGCTCCCGTCACGAAGGGCCGCGCCCTGATGCGCCGCCGCGCCGCGGAGCTGGAAATCGAGGTCGTCGAATGGAGCGATTTGAAGCTCAGCCGCCTGGTGAAGCGGCTACGCAGGCAGGAAGGCGTAAATTAGTATAGACTAACATCCGCCAGACGGGATATATAGTATATGTTGGTAAGAAACAGGCGGACGGAGAATGGAGGATTGCATATGAAAAAACTCGGATTTGGCCTGATGCGCTTGCCTACGCTTGACCCGAACAGCGCCGCGAAGGTGGACGTGGAACAGGTCAAGAAGATGGTCGACCTGTTCATGGAGAAGGGCTTTACTTATTTTGACACGGCGATCATGTACAACGGCTTCGCCAGCCAGCGCGTGGCGAAGGAGGCGCTCGTAGACCGTTATCCGCGCGACAGCTTCACCCTCGCGACCAAGCTGCACAACGCCTTCTTCAATTCCTTCGAAGAGCGGGACAAGGTGTTTAACGACCAGCTTGAGCAGACCGGCGCGGGATATTTCGACTACTACCTGCTTCACGGCATCGAAGCGGGCAGCTATCCGAAATACGAAAAGTACGATTGCTTCAACTGGCTTTTGAAGAAGAAAGCGGACGGCCTCGTGAAGCATGCGGGCTTTTCTTTTCACGATACGCCCGACCTGCTGGATGAGATCCTGACAAAGCATCCCGAGATGGAGTTCGTTCAGCTGCAAATCAACTACCTCGATTGGGAGAGCGAGTGGATTCAGTCCCGTGCGGTCTATGAAGTCGCCGTGAAGCACGGCAAGCCCGTGATCGTGATGGAACCTGTGAAGGGCGGCACGCTGGCGAAACTGCCCGCCGAAGCCGAGCGCCTTTTGAAGGACGCGCGGCCCGACCTGTCCATCCCTTCCTGGGCAATCCGCTTCGCGGCGTCGCTGGAGAACGTGATGGTCGTGCTCTCTGGCATGTCGACCGTCGATCAGATGCGGGACAACCTGAGCTACATGGAGAAGTTCGAGCCGCTGACCGAGGCGGAGCGGATGCTGACCGGCGAGGCCGCGAAGATCATCAACGGCCAGATCGCCGTGCCCTGCACCGGCTGCTCCTACTGCACTGAGGGCTGCTCGATGAACATCCCCATCCCAAAGTACTTCTCGCTCTACAACGAGGACATGCGCGAAGATTTGTCACGAAAGGGCTGGACGGTCAACTTCTCCAATTACGGCAACCTCGCGAGGAGTTTCGGCAAGGCGGGCGACTGCATCGCCTGCGGCCAGTGCGAGAGCGTGTGCCCGCAGCACCTGCCCATTATCGAGAAGATGAAAGACGTCTCCGCTCACTTCGATCATTGAAAAAACAAACGCGGTCATTGCGCCGCGAAGCCCTCATTCGCGGCGTTTTTTGCGTGCCGCGGGCGCTTTCGCATATTGACTTCACCGCCAAGTTCTGCGATAATAGGCGTAGGCGAAAACGCACGCTATACTCGAATCAGGAGGTAAGGGGATATGTATAATTTCTCGATCGGTGTCATGCTGGAATCCTTCAAAAAGCCCGCCGCCGAGGCCATGGCCACGGCGAAAGCGCTGGGCGCGCAGGGCCTGCAGGTTTACGCCACCCCCCGCGCCGCGGAAATGTACGGCATCACCACGCCCGCCGGACGCAAGGCGTTCTTCCGCATGGTCAAGGACAACGGCCTGGTCATCTCCGCGCTGTGCGGCGATCTGGGCCACGGCTTCGGCAACGCCGAGCTGAATCCCGATCTCATTGAGAAATCCAAGCGCATCGTGGACATGGCGCTGGAGTTTGAAACCAACATCGTGACCACCCACATCGGCGTCGTGCCGGCCGATCCGGCGCATCCGCGCTACAAGATCCTGCAGGACGCCTGCGGCGAGCTGGCGGGCTACGCCGATTCCGTCGGCGCGCACTTCGCCGTCGAGACCGGCCCGGAAACCTCGCTCACGCTGAAGAACTTCCTCGATTCACTGCACTCCACCGGCGTGTCGGTCAACCTCGACCCGGCCAATCTGGTCATGGTCACGGGCGACGACCCGGTCCAGGCGGTATACAACCTCAAGGACTACATCGTGCACACCCACGCCAAGGACGGCCGCAAGCTGGAAGACCGCGACCCGGAGGTCATCTACGGCCTGCGCCCCGGCGATCCGCTGGTCACCAATCCCGCCTTTATCGAGCTGGCGCTGGGCGACGGCGACGTGCCCTTCCCGGCCTATTTGAAGGCGCTGGACGACATCGGCTATCACGGCTTCCTGACCATCGAGCGCGAGGTGGGCGACAACCCCATGGCGGATATCGAGAAGGCCGTGAATTTCCTGAAAGAACTCATCTGACGGACGCACCGCATACGACAGGAGGAATGGCATATGTCTGATAAGATCATGATCGGCGTCGTGGGCAACGGCGGCATTTCCGGCGAGCACCTGAACGCCTATGCGAAGAACCCGGACGTGGAGATTCGCGCGCTGTGCGACATCAACGAGGAGCGCCTCAACCGGCGCGGCGACCAGTTCGGCGTGGACCCCGCCCGCCGCTTCACCGACGTCAACGCCATGCTCGCGGCCTGCCCCGAGCTGGACGCAGTGAGCGTGTGCACCTGGAACAGCGCCCACGCGCCCTGCGCCATCGCCGCGCTGAACGCGGGTAAGCACGTGCTCTGCGAGAAGCCCATGGCCATGAACGTCGAGGAGGCGAAGGCCATGCAGGAGGCCGCCGAAAAGAGCGGCAAGCTCCTGATGATCGGCTTCGTGCGCCGCTTCGGCAACGACTGCGCCGTCCTGAAGGACTTCATCGACAAGGGTTATTTCGGCGACATCTACTACGCCAAGGCCACCTACCTGCGCCGCAAGGGCTGCCCCGGCGGCTGGTTCGGCGATAAATCGCGCTCCGGCGGCGGCCCGCTGATCGACCTGGGCGTGCACGTGATCGACCTGTGCCGCTACCTGATGGGCAACCCGAAGCCCGTGTCGGTGTACGGCGCGACCTTCAACAAGCTGGGCGACCGCAAGAACATCAAGAGCAAGGCCGGCTATATCTCCCATACGAAGGAGGGCGAGGACATCTTCACCGTCGAGGACCTCGCCACGGCCATGATCCGCTTTGACAACGGCGCGGTGCTGCAGATCGAAGCCAGCTTCAGCCTGAACATCGAGAAGGACGAGGGCAAAATTCAGCTCTTCGGCACGAAGGCCGGCGCAAAGCTTGATCCCGAGCTGACCATCTACAGCGAAATGAACGACTACATGACCAACGTGACCCTCGCCAACTCCACCGCGCTCAGCTTCGACGGCCTGTTCGCCAACGAAGTCAACCACTTCGTGGAGTGCGTCAAGACCGGTCAGCCATGCCGGAATCCCGCGGAGGACGGCGTGACGCTGATGAAGATTCTGACCGGCATCTACAAGTCCGCCGAGACCGGCCACGAGGTCGTTCTGGACTGACACGGGGAGGGGAACAGACAATGAAAATCGGTGTGAGCAGTTACAGCTTTGCCAGATACATGAGGGAAACCGGCTGCAACTATATTAAGATCTGCGATATCGCCAAGGAGATCGGCTACGACGGCATCGAGTTCATCGACCTGAAGCCTGAAATCAGCGGCTGCAGGGACGATGTTGAGACCGCGCGCCAGATTCGCGCCCACTGCGAAAAGATCGGCCTGGAAATTCCCGCCTATACCATCGGCGCGAACTTCCTCTGCGACGACCCGGACGCCGAGGTTGAGCGCGTAAAGCACTGCGTGGACGTGGCCGCCGAGCTTGGCGCGCCCGCCATGCGCCACGACGCCTGCTGGGGCCCCGCCGTAAAGGGCCACGGCTACACCTGGCGCAACGCCGTCGAGACCATGGCGCCGTACATCCGCAAGGTGACGGAGTACGCCGCCTCCAAGGGCGTCAAGACAATGACCGAGAACCACGGCCACTTCATCCAGGACCCCGAGCGCGTCGAGGCGCTGATCCGGGCGGTCGGCCATCCCAACTACGGCTGGCTGGTGGACATGGGCAACTTCATCTGCGCCGACCGCGACAGCCTGCAGGCCGTCGCCATCGCCGCGCCCTACGCCTTCCATGTGCACGCCAAGGATTTCCTCTTCAAGCCGGGCAGCGAGCCCAACCCCGGCGCGGGCTGGTTCAAGACCCGCGGCGAGAACCACATCCGCGGCACCATCGTGGGCCACGGCGTGATCCCGGTCGCCCAGTGCGTGGCCATGTTCAAAAACGCGGGCTACGAGGGATTCCTCTCGCTCGAGTTCGAGGGCCTGGAGGACAACATGATCGCGCTGAAGGCGGGCTACGAGTATCTCCGCCGCGTCGTCGGATAATAAGAACAGACCAATTGTGGGAAGCGCGGGCGTATGGCTCGCGCTTCTTTTATGGCTTGTTTGGGCATAAATGAAAAGTATTTACTTCCAAACAGTTGAAATATGTCGGGAATGAGTGTATTATATATGGGTATCTGATTTAGCTTCCATTATCCCGCAAGGAGGAACCTGAGATCGTGCAGAACAATCCGCAAACGCCGCGCGCCGGCGGCGCGTCCGGCGGCCAGCCTGTCAGGCGGACGGCCCCCGAGGCGCAAAACCGGCCCGCGCAGCCTTCCGCATACGCGCCGCGGCCCGTTCAGCGCAGCGCAGCCGGCCAGCCTGTCAGGCGGACCGCCGCGCCGGGCGCGCAGCAGGCCGCGCCGAGGCAGCAGGCGGCGCCCGTCCGGCCCGCCGCGCAGCCCGCGCCGAGACAGCAGGCCGCGCCGAAGCCGCGGACCGTATCGCTGAACCGCGCGCCGTCGCTGGTCAAGCCGCTCGTTTTCCTGGCCGCGGTGCTGGCCGTGGGCATACTGCTTGAGTTCGTGCTGCTGCCAAACGGCTGGGTGATGGCCGAGAAAGCCCGCGCCACCGAAACCGTGGCCGAAATTGCCTCCACGCGCGGCGTGCGCATCAACGAGGTCATGGCCGCGAACAAATCCGCCTGCTACGACGAGGACGGCAACTGCCCCGACTGGATCGAGCTGTACAACGCCTCGAACAAGGCGGTGGATATCACCGGCTGGGTGCTGACCGACAAGACCTCGCGCAGCATCCGCTTCACCTTTCCGGATCATGTGATGCAGCCGGGCGAGTACGCCATCGTGTTCGCGGACGGATTCCTCCGCGACGGGCCGGACGAGACCTGGCACGCTCCCTTCCGCCTGAGCGCCTACGGCGACACGCTGCTGCTCTTCGACGAACACGGCACCGTTGTGGAATCGATGAATATCCCGGAAATGGGGGAGAACGAAGCCTACGCGTACCAGAACGGCAGCTGGAAGGTGACGAATGAATACACACCGCTGCTGGAAAACACCACCTACAACTACGCGCAGCTCACCACCACGCAAATCCTCAAGGACAGCGACCTGATCGTGACCGAGGTCATGGCTTCGAACGCCAGCCACCGCTCGCCCTCCGGCGTGCTGAGCGACTGGATCGAAATCACCAACCGCGGCGCGCAGCCCATCGACCTCGCCGGCTACGGCCTGAGCGACAAAATGGAGAAGCCCGCGCGCTGGCGCTTCCCGGAGGTCACGCTCCAGCCGGGCGAAAGCGTCGTGGTGTACGCCTCCGGGCTGGACCGCGTGATGGAAAACGGCGAAATGCACGCCTCCTTCTCTCTTTCCGCCGAGCGCGAGTCGGTGTATCTCTACACGCCCTCGCGCCAGATCCTGGACGCGGTGTCCTGGGAAAACCTCAAGACCGATCAATCCTACAAGCGCCAGGCGGACGACAGCTGGCAGGTATCCTCCTCGCCCACGCCGGGCAGCGCGAATTGAGGTGAGTAAGCGATGCAGAACCGATTTGCCGCCAACGCGGCCGGCATGCCCGATCCGCGTCACGAGCTGAAATACTTTATCAGCGACGCCGCCCACGCGCAGCTCAGCGCGCTCCTTTCAAGCGTGCTGCACCCCGACGTCCACGGCGACGAGAACAACGAATACTTCATCCGCTCGCTCTACTTCGACGACGCTTACGACACGGCTTATCACACCAAGATGAGCGGCGTCGAGACGCGCGACAAATACCGCATCCGAATCTATAACTGCTCGGACAAGACGATCTTCCTCGAGCGCAAGCACAAGCAGGGCGAGTATATCTCGAAATCCTCCGTGCGCATCACGCGCCGCCTGTGCGAACAGCTGATGGACGGCAACCCCGCCGGGCTCGACTGCTCGGACAATCCGCTGCTGCGGGACGTCTACCGGGAAATGCGCACGAAGTTCCTGAAGCCCGCCGTCATCGTGGATTATCACCGCGAGGCGTATACGCATCCCGCCGAGGACGTGCGCATCACCTTCGACAAGCGGCTCCATTCCGGTCTGTTCAGCCGCGATTTATTCAATCCGGCGTTGAACGGCGTTTCGCCGCTGAAGCCGGGCAAGATGATCCTGGAGGTCAAGTTCAACCGCTACCTGCCCGACTACGTCAAGGCCCTGCTCGCCACGACGCCCGCCGTCAACTGCGCGATTTCCAAATACACGCTCTGCCGCGGCTTTGAGCCGATCAGCGAATGACAGTATTCAACAAGCGATAACATAAGGAGGTAATTCTCATGCCCGCCCTGCTCACCGCCACCAGTTCCGCCTACAACAAATCCACGCTGGCCGCCCTCTTTGCGAACCAGACCATTTCAACCGATTCCTGGCTCACGATCCTCGTCTCCCTGGTGCTCGCCTTCGGCGTGGGCCTGTTCATCTACTGGATCTATCGCACCAACTACCGCGGCGTGATGTACAACAACAACTTCGGCCTCACGCTGGTGCTGATGACCCTCATCACCACGCCTGTGGTCATGTGCATCCGCGATTCCATCCAGCTCTCCATGGGCATGGTCGGCGCGCTCTCTATCGTGCGCTTCCGCACCGCCGTCAAGGATCCCCTCGACACGGCCTACATGTTCTGGGCGCTGACCATGGGCATCCTGCTGGGCGCGGGCCAGTTCTTCCTCACCGCCATGGTCACTGTGGGCATCGGCGCGCTGATCATCGTCATCGGCCAGCTGAAGTTCAAGCAGATGAACGCGTACCTGCTGGTCGTGCATTACGTGCCCGGCCTTGAAAGCCAGATCAACGGCGCGCTCAAGGGCGTGCGCGTGAGCCAGGTCAAGAGCAAGACCGTCTCCCGCAACGGCGCGGAGATGACCATCGAGCTGCGCGTGGACAAGCAGGACGCCCTGCTCAACCGCGTTCTGTCCATTGAGGGCGTGCAGGACGCCACCCTCGTAGCTTACCAGCCTGAATAATGCATCGACAAGCCGCCGCGTTCCGCCTTTTATGCGGAATGCGGCGAGCTGTCTGTTCCGCGATACTCTGTCAGGAGAAGGATGAACATGAAGCGACTGGTTTCTCTTTGCCTGGCCGTGCTGCTGCTGGCGGGCGCGACGTGCGCCCGGGCGGACGCGGCGGTTCGGGAGATATACGATGTGGACGGCCTCAGGGCCATGGCGAACGATCCCGCCGGGCATTACCGCCTGATGAACGACATCGACATGGGCGGCGTCGACTGGACGCCCATCGCCTTTTCCGGCGAGCTGGACGGCGGGGGACACTGCCTCTACAACCTGACCGTCACCAAGCCGGGACCGGACACCCGCGTCACCCGCGACGGCAACAAGAAGGAATACGACACGACGCTGGCCGGGCTGTTTTCCGCGCTGGAAAACGCCTCTGTGCACGATCTGCGCCTGACCGGCGCGTATGTGAACGTGGAGAACGACACCCACTGCTTTGCCGCGCTGCTGGCCGGATACGTTAACCAGAGCGTCGTAAGCGCCGTATCGGTTCAGGGCCGCGTGCGCATGACGAGCCACGGCGTGATGGTGGGCGTGGGCGGCCTGGCCGGCTTCGGCTTCGGCTCCTTCGACCGCTGCGACGCAAAGATAGAGCTCGTCTTTGAAGATCAGAACTTCGATTTCCGCTGCGAGGAATTCATGGGAGGCGTGCTGGCCTGCGGCATCGCTGAGATCAACGCCTGTATGATCGACATCGACGGTTACGCCTCGTGCCATGGCTATGTGCACAACGGCGGACTGGTGGGCATGAGCTACCATTGCGGCACAAAGAACACCGGCAAGCCCGTGACCAACAACATCATCGAGGGGCGCATCCGCTTCTTTGAAGACAATCCGGATCGCCGCGCCTACTGCGAGGCCACCATCGGCGAACCCCTGACCAAGCCCAGCAAGACGGGCAGCAACCACGCCGCTTTCAAGAGCGACGAGACCAAGAAGTACGACGTGGTGCTGCTGCCGGAGCAGTGCGCCGAGCCCAGCTATGAGGAGACGGTCGTCCCGCCGGAGGGCCAGCGCTGGGGCTATACCATGCACCGGTGCGGCGGCTGCGGCTATCTCTGGACAGACACATACACTCCGCCCGCCCCGTGAAGCGGCGCGTTCGCGGAAAGGCCATACGGCATATGATACGGCTTTATTCCTGTATTACATCGGGAGTAGAGCCGTTTTGAGGTTGACGCGTTTCAGGCAGGAAAAGACAGGTTTGGTACAGAAGATATAAAGACAGAAGAAGATGACGCCGGCGGGCGGCATCGAAGGAGGATCTCCATGAGAACACGGCTCGCAATCGTCATATTGTTCGCGCTGTGCGCGCTGGGACTGTGCGGGTGCGAAGCGCGCCAGCAGGGGGCGGAGGCGTCGCTTGTGCTCGGGTTCAGCCAGCTGGGAAGCGAGAGCTCCTTCCGCATCGGCAACACCCGGGATATCGAGGATAAGGCGAAGCAGTACGGCGTGAGCCTGATGATGGACGACGCCAACCAGAAGCAGGAAAACCAGATTCAGGCGATCCGGCGCTTCATCGCCTATCGGGTGGATGTGATCGCCTTCTCGCCCATCGTGGAAGAGGGATGGGATAACGTTCTGACGGAAGCCAGGCAGGCGGGCATCCCCGTGATCCTGGTGGACAGGACCATCCAGACCGAGGACCACGATCTGTATGTGAGCCAGATCGGAGCGGACTTTTACCAGGAGGGCGTCATGGCCGCCGAATACCTGCTGAAGAAGAAAGCCGATATGGGGCAGGACACGCTGAATATTGTGGAAATCACAGGCACAGAGAATTCCACGCCCATGAAGCGTCGGCACGAGGGGTTCATGGATACGATCGCCGGCCAGGGGCTGCGGGTCCTGGAAAGCGTCAGCGGCGATTTCCTGCGCAGCCGGGGCGCGGAATGCATGCGGTATCTTCTGGGCAAATACGGCGACGAGATCGACGTGGTGTTCAGCCATAACGACGAGATGACCGTGGGCGCGCTGCCGGAGATCGAGCAGGCGGGCTACCGGCCCGGCCAGGATATGGTCATCATCTCCATCGACGGCGGCCAGGAGGCCATCGACATCCTGAAAGAAGGGCGGATCAACTGCATCGTCGAATGCACGCCCATGCTGGGCTCCATTCTGATGGAAACCGCCCTGGCGCTGAAGGACGGAAAGGCCATTGACCGCGAGATCCATCCCGCGGAGCGCGCCTTCAGCGACTATGACGATCTGAGCAACCTGCCGCCCAGGGGGTATTGACATGGCCAGCCGCAAATGGAATCTGAGCATTGTGGGCCGCATCAGGAGCATGGGCTGGCGCATCGTGCTGGCGCTGATCATTCCCGTCGTGCTGAGCCTGACGCTGATGCTGGTCTTCTCCGGCAGGTATTCCCGATCCGTGGAGCGCATGGGAGCCATCGCCGCCCTTAAGCCCGTGGTTTCAAACGAAATCCCCGGCGCGGTATGGCAGGTGGTCAGCGGGCGCGAGACGCTGGGAGAGAGCCGGGTGTACCAGCTGATCGACCAGGTCAACCAGACGATTGCCGACATCACCAGGACAACCGGCGAAAGCGACCGGCTGGAGCTGGTCATCGCCGGGCGCACCATGGACACCCTGACCCAATACATAGACCAGATCCGGGACAATCTGACCCAGGGCAAGCCGGTCGTGACCAATGAGAAGGTGCTGGAGGAGATTCGCGCTGTCGCAGAGCTGGTGGTGAGCATGCTCAACGACTACATTACCGGCGAAATCAATTCCTCCGCCGCCATGAGCGTGCACCTGAACCGGCTGGTGATGTCCACCGCGGCGGTGGAGCTGATGCTGGCGCTGCTGGCGCTGGTGCTGGCCAGCCGGACCGCCAAGTCTACGGCCCAATTCGTGCGGGAGCCCATCGAAAAGCTGGAGAGCGCCACCGCCCGCCTGGCGGAAGGCGACCTGAGCGTGCGGCTGCCGGTGAGCAACGTGGAGGAGATGTATAACCTGACGGGCCAGGTGAACATCATGGCGGACAAGCTGGACGACATGATGCAGCAGCGCATCCGCGATGAGCGGAACCTGAAAAAAGCTGAGCTGCGCACCCTGCAGGCCCAGATCAACCCCCACTTCCTCTATAACACGCTGGACGCCATCGTGTGGAAGGCGGAAGCGGGCGATCAGGGGGAAGTCATACAGCTCACGCAGGCGCTGAGCGATTTCTTCCGCATCAGCCTCTCCTCCGGCGCGGACTGGATCCCCATCAGCCAGGAGAAAAAGCACATCGCCGGATACCTGAGCATCCAGAAGACCCGCTACCGGGACATACTGAATTACGCCATCGACATTCCGGACGAAATGGGCGAGTTCTATATCCTCAAGCTGCTGCTCCAGCCGCTGGTTGAAAACGCGCTGTATCACGGCATCAAGTACAGGCGGGGCGGCGGGTTCATCCATGTCACGGGGCGCATGGAGGGCGATGCGCTCGTCTTTGCCGTTAAGGACACGGGCCGCGGCATGGACCCGGAGACCCTGGACGCCCTGCGGCGTCGCCTGGCGGAGAAGCAAAGCGCCTCGACCTCAGGGGGCAGCGGCTTTGGCCTGGTCAACGTGAACCTGCGCCTCCGGCTGTATTACAATTCAAAGGAAGGGCTGAGCATTGAGAGCGGGCCCGAAGGCACCATCGTCAGCTTCTGTGTGCCGCGAAGGACGAGAGAGGAGATTGAAAATGACCAAAGTCTTTCTGGTTGACGATGAGATCGTGATCCGGGAAGGAATCCGCAACTCCTTTCCCTGGGATGAGACGGAATATCAGCTGGTGGGGGAGGCGCCCGACGGGGAGATCGCCCTGCCCATGATCCGTGACACCCGGCCGGATATACTGATCACCGACATCCGCATGCCCTTTATGGACGGCCTTGCGCTGTGCCGCGCGGTGCGCCGGCTCATGCCCTGGATCGGCATCGTGATTCTGAGCGGCTACGATGAATTTGAATACGCCCGCCAGGCCATCCAGCTCGGCGTGAAGGAGTATCTGCTCAAGCCCATCACGGCCAGAGAACTCCGGCGCGTACTCGACAAGGTCAACGCCGACCTGCAGACGGAGCGCCTTGACAGGGAACGCAGCGAAAGCCTGCGCATCCGGATGGAGAGCGGTAACCTGTTTGTGAAGCAGAAGCTTCTTAGCACCCTCTATTCCGAGGACGCCGCCGAATCCGACGCCGTAGACGTGATTACCCAGCTGCGGGGCATGGACCTGCTGCCGGCGGCGGACCGATACGCGGTGATCGACGCCTCCTTTGAACCGGCCGCCGCGGGACTGGAGGCGCTGATGGAACTGGCAGAGAGCAGCGGCGGCATCGCCCACGTGACCGGCAGCCGGGCGGGAGGAAGGGTTCTGGTGCTGGGGGAAAGCGACAGCGAGGCGGAGGAACGGGCCTACGCCTTTGCGGCCTCCGCCGTGACGGAGCTTGAGAGGAACGGCTGCGTGAAGATTCGCGCGGGCATCGGGGAAACGGTGGATTCGCCCGCCCGTATCCTGCAGAGCATGAAGAGCGCCAGGCATATCCGCCATGTCCTGGGCGACCAGGAGAGCGAGACGCCCCTTGTGGTGGGCGTGCGCGATTTCAGCGAGGCGGGCGACGGCGGCAGCGCTCACGCCGTCGTGGCCCGGGCCAAGCTGTATATGTCGCAGCACTACACCGACTCCAACCTGATGCTGCAGGACGTGGCGCACGCCGTGGGCATGAGCGAAAGCCGGTTTTCCACCGTGTTCTCCCAGGAGAGCGGGAAGACCTTTACCGAATACCTCACCGGCCTGCGGCTCAACAGGGCCCGGGAGCTGCTGGTGGAGACGGACCGGCGCAGCTCCCAGATTGCCCTGGACGCGGGCTACAACGACGCCCACTATTTCAGCTATCTCTTCAAGAAAAACATCGGCATGACGCCCGGCGAATACCGCGCGCAGAATCAAAACAAACCGAAATAAAATCAAATTGAACGCGCGGCGCGGGAAGACGTGAAAAGACGCGGGGAATTTCAACCTGGCGAAAAGGATATTGCATTTCCTTTTTCATTGAATTGGTGTATTATTATAGCAAAGAGCTGGTGAAGAAAACGGCTCAACAATATGAAGGAGGACACGTCCATGAAGAAACTGTTGACTCTGGTTCTGGCGCTCGTTCTGTGCATGAGCATTGTGACCGTGGCGCACGCCGACGGCATCAAGGTGGGCATCATCAACCTGGATCCCGCCGAATCCGGCTATCGCGAGGCCAACGTGAACGACCTGTACTCTGTGTTTACCGCCGACAACGGCTATGACGCCAAGTTCGTCACGGCGCCTACCGCCGACAAGCAGCTGGAAGCCGCGAACACCTTCATCACCGAAGGCGTCGATTACATCCTGGTTTCCGCCGCTGAGACCACCGGCTGGGACGAGACCCTCGAGGCCGCCAAGGACGCGGGCATCGGCGTGTTCCTGTTCGACCGCATGATCGAGTGCGATCCCGAGCTCTACACCGCGGCTGTGGTTTCCGACATGCGCAATGAAGGCGTGACCGCCGTGGCTTGGCTGGAGAGCCTGGGCCTGGAAGAGTACAACGTGCTGCACATCCAGGGCCAGCTGGGCAGCGCCGCTCAGATCGGCCGCTCCGAGCCCCTGCAGGAGAAGTGCGAGGCGGATGAGAAGTGGACCATGGTCCGCGAAGGCACTGGCGGCGACAGCTGGGATCCCAACGAGGCCCGCAAGATCGCCGAGGCCGCTATCAACGCCGGCGAGAAGTTCAACATCGTGTATGCTGAGAACGACGGCATGGCGCAGGGCGTCGTGGCCGCGCTGGATGCCAACGGCATCACCCACGGCGTGGAAGGCGACGTCATCGTGATGGGCTTTGACTGCAACAAGTGGGCCCTGCGCGAGCTGCTGGCCGGCAACTGGAACTACGATGGCCAGTGCAGCCCCTTCCAGGCGGCGCTGATCGACGAGATGATCAAGACCCTCGAGGCCGGCGGCGAGATCGAAGGCCTGAACGAGGCGAAGCAGATCATCAACGATGAGAAGGGCTTCGACGCCCGTACCATCACCGAGGAAGACATCGCGACCTACGGTCTGGGCGAGTAAAAACGCAGCGAATCAGGGCGCGGCATGAACGGTTAAGCGCGTTCATACCGCGCCTTCTTCAAATCCGGAAGAACGATTTGCGCTGCGGCAGAACCGGGAAGGAGTGAAACCGGATGCAAGGCGACGTGGTTTTGAGCATGCGCGGCATCTGCAAGGAGTTTCCAGGAACCAAAGCTCTCAAAAATGTGGATTTCACGCTGCGCCGGGGCGAAATCCACGCCCTGATGGGGGAAAACGGCGCGGGAAAATCCACGCTGATCAAGGTGCTGACCGGCGTCTATGAAAAGGACGGCGGCAGCATCCATGTGGACGGCATCGAAGGCGAGACCCACATCCATTCTCCCCAGGACGCGCAAAACGCAGGTATCAGCACGGTCTATCAGGAAATCACGCTGTGTCCCAACCTGACGGTGGCGGAGAACATGTTCATCGGCCGGATGGAGGGCCCCGTCGTACACTGGAAGGATTATGACAAGCGGGCCGCCTCCATATTGACCGGCCTTGGCATACCCGCCCGCCCCAGGCAGGCGCTGTCCAGCTGTTCGCTGGCCGTCCAGCAGATGGTGGCCATTGCCCGGGCGGTGGATATGAACTGCAAGGTGCTGATCCTGGACGAGCCCACCTCCTCGCTGGATGAAAAAGAAGTGGAGATGCTGTTTACCCTCATGCGGGACCTGCGGGGCCGCGGCGTCGGCATCATCTTCGTGACGCACTTCCTGGAGCAGGTGTACGCGGTGAGCGACCGCATCACCGTGCTGCGCAACGGAGAGCTTGTGGGGGAATACGCCGTGAAGGATCTGCCCCAGGTGGAGCTGGTTGCCAAGATGATGGGCAAGGCCCTGGACGACATGGCCCAGCTGGAGCAGTTCGACCAGAAAAAAGCGCCCGGCCAGGATGTGGTCTATGAAGCCGAGCGCCTGGCCAGCGTGAACACAAAGCCCTTTGATTTCCGTATCCGCAAGGGCGAAGTAAACGGCTTTACGGGCCTCTTGGGCTCCGGCCGAAGCGAAAGCGTCCGGGCCATCTTCGGCGCGGACCGCGTGACGGGCGGCCGGATCCGGGTGAAGGGCAAGGACAAGAAGATCGCCAGCCCTCACGACGCCATGAAAAGCGGCATCGGCTACCTGCCGGAGGATCGCAAGCGGGACGGCATCATCGCCGACCTGAGCGTGCGGGACAACATCATTCTGGCCATGCAGGTGATGAAGGGCTTCTTCCATCCCATGAGCCGCGCTGAAATGGCAAAATTCGTCGACGAATACGTAGCCGCCCTGAACATCAAAACGGCCAGCAGCGAGACGCCGGTGGGCAGCCTCTCCGGCGGCAACCAGCAGAAGGTCATCCTGGCCCGCTGGCTTTTGACGCATCCGGATTACCTGATCCTGGACGAGCCCACCCGAGGCATCGACGTGGGCACCAAGCTGGAGATCCAGAAGCTGGTGCTGAAGCTGGCCGAGGAGAATATGAGCATCACGTTCATCTCCTCCGAAATCGAGGAAATGCTGCGCACCTGCTCCCGCCTGATCGTCATGCGGGACAGCAATATTGTGGGCGAATTGACCGGCGACGAGCTGACTCAGGCCCAGGTGATGAAGACCATCGCGGGAGGCGGAGCTGAAGCATGAGTATGATAAAGAGAGTCCGAAAGAGCGGCGGCCTTGGGCAGCTGCTGATTCCCCTCGTGGCGATGGGCATTCTGCTGCTGTTCAATCTGTTCCGCGATCCCGGTTTTTACGCCATCGGCGTCGCCGTGAACAACAGCGGGAACCGTGTGCTCACCGGCAATATCATCAGCATCATCGACAGCGCCAGCGAGCTGGCCATCATCGCCATGGGCATGACGCTGGTCACGGCGGCCTGCGGCGGCCAGGACATCAGCGTGGGCGCCGTGGGCACGATCGCCGGCAGCATTTTCGTGAAGGCCCTCAAGGGCTTTTCGTCCATCAATTTGGGCACGGTGCTTCTTGCGCTGCTGGCCTGCTGCCTCGTTACCGTATTGTTCAAGCTGTTCAACGGCACGCTGGTGTCCGTGTTCAGAATACAGCCCATGATCGCCACGCTGATCCTGTTCTCCTGCGGACGCTCCATCGCCTATTGGATCGTGGGCAGCGCCACGCCCCAGATCGACAGCCCCATCATCAGCGCCATGGGCATGACGATCCCCGGCATTCCCATCCCAACGCCCATTTTCGGCGTCATCCTCGTGGGCGCGCTGCTGGCGCTGATTTTCCGCTTCACGACCCTGAGGCTGTATACGGAGTCCGTGGGCGTGAATGAAGGCGCGGCCCGGCTGAACGGCATCAATCCCATCCTCATCAAGCTGCTTTCCTTTGTGATTCTGGGTCTGTGCGTGGCGGTGGCGGGCGTCATCGGCACCTGCCGCATGGGTCAGGTGAGCCACAAGACCCTGCTGATCGACATTGAGATGGACGCCATTCTGGCCGTCGCCATCGGCGGCAACAGCCTGGGTGGCGGCCGGTTCAAAATCAGCGGCAGCATCCTGGGCGCGTATATCATCCAGATGCTCACCACGACGCTCCTGGCCATGCGGGTGGATCCGGTGAACATCAAGGCCTACAAGGCCGTCGTCATCATCATCATCGTGATGGCGGGCTCGCCCGTGGTGAAGAACCGGCTCACGACGCTGTGGAACCGCAGACGCTCCGGCGGCTTACATGCCGCCTCCGGCAGGGGGTGAATGAAATGCTATCGAAAAACACCGCGCCGAACCTGAAGGTCAGGGAGCCTATGACGGACGCCCAGCTGCTGATGACCATTACCATCGCGATTTTCGTGGCGATGTACGGCCTGGCCATGATTTTCATGGGCGGCGGTTTTCTCCGCACCCAGCAGCTATTCGATCTGCTCAATGACAACGCGGCGCTGATCATCGTCTCCTGCAGCCTGACCATCGTCATGATCGGCGGCGGCATCAACATCAGCGTGGGCGGCGTCATCGGCCTGACGGTCATGGCCTGCGCCCTGTTTCTCAACGACATCGGCATCCAGAACAGCGGCCTTTGCATTTTCCTCACGCTCCTGTTGGCCCTGGGCATTGGACTGGCCTTCGGCCTCCTGCAGGGCTTCCTGATCAGCTACTTGGATATTCAGCCGTTTATCGTCACCCTGGCCGGCATGTTCCTCGCCCGGGGCCTCACCACGATCCTGTCGGTGAATCCCGTGAAGGTGACCCACGAAGGCTTCCTGACGCTGGTTAAAACAAAGGCCACCATCTCCTGGCTGGGATATACCGCAAAAAACGGCAATCTGATCCCCGCCAAGCTGGAGATCGGCGCCATCGTGGCGCTGGCCGTGGTGCTGCTGGTCTATCTCATGCTGCGTTACGCGCAGCTGGGCCGCCACATATACGCCGTCGGCGGCAACCAGCAGAGCGCGCTGATGCTGGGCATCAACGTGAAGCGCACCCGCTTCATGACCTACCTGATCAGCGGCCTGCTGAGCGGCCTGGCGGGCTTCGTATTCCTGATGCACAAGCCGGCGGGCAACGCCAGCGTGGCCATGCGAAGTGAAATGGACGCCATCGCCGCGTCCATCATCGGCGGCACGCTGCTGACCGGCGGCGTGGGCAACGTGATCGGCACTTTCTTTGGCGCCATGATCCTGGCGACGATCCAGAAGATCATCGCGCTGAGCCCGCTGAATGAATCCTGGTGGCAGGAAATGGCCAACGGCGCGATGCTGGGCCTGTTCATCATGCTGCAAAGCGTGATCTTGAGCAATCGCGGCAAGCGGGGGAAAGCGAAGGTTCAGGCCGCCGGCAGGGAATAGCGTTGCTTTTTTTGCGGCGCGGAAACCATCCCGGAACCGGTTCCGGGCGATTGAATACAGCGAACGAGAGACTGTCGCGTCTGCGGCAGCCTCTTTTTTGAACGTTGACAGGCCTGTAAAGGACGAAAGAGGCCAATATGGCGCAAGGGCAAAGAATCTGTTAAATCATGAGCACATCTCTTGCGAAGGTCAAAAAAATACGATAGAATAGTCAGAGAAAGTCAAAAGAGAGGCGACTATCTATGGCGCAGTTGAGCGATACGATAGAAAAATTCATAAAAGACCTGATGGAGCAGGACGCCCAAATCGAGCTGCGGCGCAATGAACTGGCCCAGCATTTCGGCTGCGCGCCTTCGCAGATCAACTACGTGCTGGCCACGCGCTTTTCCGTGGATCACGGCTATGTGATCGAGAGCCGGCGCGGGGGCGGCGGCTATGTGCGCATCGTCAGGATGCGCGAGAATCCCGAGGGCAACCTCCTGAGCCTGCTTCTCCAGCGCGTAGGCGCGGAGATCGACGAGGACAGCGCCGTGGCCATCATCAAGCACCTTCTGGACTGCAAGCTGGTCACGACGAACGAGGCGCTTCTGATGCGCTCCGCCGTGGCGCAGAACGCGCTGGCGCTGCCCATCAGCGCAAAAAACGTGCTGCGGGCGGCGGTGCTCAGAAATATGCTCCAGCAGGTATTCCGGAATGTGGAGCGGGGTGAACAGCATGATCATGTGTGACGAATGCGGCGAACGCCCGGCCAACATCCATCTGACGACCATTGTGGACGGGGAAAAGCGCGATTTCAATCTGTGCAGCGAATGTCTGGCGCGGAAGAAGGAATTGAGCGTGGATTTCGGAGCCATCGCCAGCCGCCTGAGCCAGATGATCCGGCAGAAGCAGGAGAAGGCGGTTGAACCCGAGGCCGAGACGCCCATCCCGGACATCAGCTGCGCCCAATGCGGAACCACATACGCCGCGTTCCGAGCCAGCGGCCGCGTCGGATGCGCTCAGTGTTACGAGGCGTTCCGCCAGCCGCTCACCGAATGGATGAAGCGCGAACGCGGCGCGGCGCGGCACATCGGCCGCGAATCGGGCGGCGTGGCGTGTTCGGTCTCCCTCAGGATGCAGCTGGGCAAGCTGCGCCGCATGCAGAAAGAAGCCATCGCGCGGGAAGAATACGAGCAGGCGGCCCTGTTGAGGGACCAGATTCGCGCGCTGTCGGCGGAAATGGAGGCGGCGGGCGATGAATGAGTTCGGCGCTCCCGCGTCCGATGTGGCGGTCCTGACGCGGATCATTCTGGCAAGAAACTTTGCCGACGTGCCCTTTGAAAGCGTCATGAGCGACGAGGAAGCCGCCCATAACATCGCCCGCGTGGCCGCGGCCATCGAGGCGGCCAGCCAGAAAGAGGCCTTTTCCCTGGCGAGGCTGGCCGACATGACCGTATCGGAACAGGGACGGCTGGCAGATCATTATCTGATCAGCAGGGGCCTTCTCAGGCGTCCTTCGCGGGGCGCGGCGTTCCTCTCAAAGGGATCAACCATGAGCGTCATGGTCAACGAGGAAGACCATGTGCGCATTTACGGCATGCTGCCCGGCGCTCAGGTCGAGCGCGCGGCCGACCTGGCCTGCCAGGCCGACGGTTGGCTCGACGCCACCGGCGCGTATGCCTACGATTCTCAGTTCGGCTTCCTCACCGCCGATCCGGCGAACGCCGGCCCGGCCATGCGGGCGGAGATCATACTGCACCTGCCAACCATGCGTGCGGCGGGTCAGGTGCCCCGCTTTCACCAGCAGCTTTCGCAAAAGGGCCTCACGCTGAAGCCCTGGCGCGAGGAAAAGGGCGACGTGGCGGGCAATCTCTACCAACTGACGGGCGTCGCCCGCATCGGGCAGACGGAGGAAGACACCCTCGGCGCGCTCAGCGAGGCGGCGGAAGCGATCATCGCATGTGAACGCGGCGTGCGGCGCAAAATATATGAACAGGACGCGTTGATCATCGAAGACAGAGTAAGCCGTTCCATCGCCCTGATCCACGCGGCGAAGCTGATGTGCGAGCGGGAAATGATGCAGCGCCTTTCGGAACTGCGCACGGGCGCGGCGCTGGGCATGCTGCGCGTGGGCTGCGAGGCGGTCGACCGGCTGACATGCGACATGCAGAACGCTTCCATCGAGTGCCGGTCCATGGAGAAAATGACGGAACGGCAGCGGGACGCCCTGCGCGCCGACGCGCTGCGGGAGGCGTTCGACGCCCTGCTCGACGAAGCCGGGGTCATATGACACGAGGTCAAGGAGGAATCTATGGCGTTTTTTGCGAAATTTACTGAAAGAGCCCAGCGCGCGCTGCTCGCGGCGCAGAAAGAGGCCGCGTCCATGCGCCGGAATTACGTGGGCACGGAGCACCTGCTGCTCGGCGTCATGCGGGATCCGGGCAAAGCGGGGGCCGTGCTGAACGCCGTGTCCATCGACGAGGTGCGCGCGGTCGTGCTGCAGATGGTGGGCGAAGGCGACGACACCGTAAACGTCAAAACCATGTCCTATGCGCCGCGTACAAAGAAGGTGCTGGAGCAGAGCGCCAGGGAGGCGCGCGATCTCGGGCAAAATTACGTGGGCACGGAGCACCTGCTGCTGGCGCTGCTGTTCGAGCGCGAGGGCGTGGCGGCACAGGCGCTCATGAGGCTGGGAATGAACCTGAACGAGGCCCGCAACGAACTGCTGCGCGCCTGCGGCGGCGAGAAGGCCGATGACGCGCAGGAAAACAGCGCCACGCCCACCATAGACCAGTACGCCCGCGACCTGACGAAGCTGGCCCGGCAGGGCGAACTCGATCCCGTCATCGGCCGGACGACGGAGATCGAGCGGATCATGCAGATTCTCTGCCGCCGGCGCAAGAACAATCCCGTGCTGCTGGGCGAGCCCGGCGTCGGCAAGAGCGCCGTGGCCGAGGGACTGGCGCAGATGATCGTTTCGGGCGAGGTGCCGGAGATCCTGCGCGGCAAGCGGCTGGTCCAGCTCGACCTGTCGGGCATGCTGGCCGGCGCGAAGTATCGCGGCGAGTTCGAGGAGCGCCTGAAGAACGCCATGGCGGAAGTTCAGAAGGAGCACAATATCATACTCTTCATCGACGAACTGCACACGCTGGTCGGCGCGGGCGCGGGCGAAGGCTCGCTGGACGCG
The DNA here is from genome assembly GCA_017527065.1 of Clostridia bacterium. GTDB lineage: Bacteria > Bacillota > Clostridia > Christensenellales > Aristaeellaceae > Firm-10. The sequence goes on along the minus strand of JAFXQO010000030.1, from coordinate 841 downwards.
GCGAACATTCTGAAGCCGCTCCTGGCCCGCGGCGAGCTGCAGTGCATCGGCGCGACGACGCTCTCGGAATACCACAAGAAGATCGAGAAAGACGCGGCGCTGGCGCGGCGCTTCCAGCCGGTCATGGTGAACGAACCCAGCATGGACGAGTCCGTCGCCATCCTGATGGGCCTTCGCGACGCCTACGAAGCGCATCACAAGGTCACCATCACGGACGAGGCCATCGAGGCGGCCGTGCGGCTTTCCGATAGGTATATTTCCGACCGCGCGTTGCCCGACAAGGCGCTTGACCTGATCGACGAGGCGGCCTCCCGCGTGCGCCTGCACGCCTTCACCGCCCCGCTGGACATGAAGGAGCAGGAAGAACGGCTTGAGAGCCTCAGCCAGGAAATCGAGGAGGCCGTGGCCGCGGAGAATTTCGAGAAAGCCGCGGAGCTGCGCGATCAGAAAAAGCGCCTGCAGAGCGACATGGAGGCGCGCCGTCAGGAATGGGAGCGCCAGCGGGACGCCAAGGTAGGCCGGGTCGGCGAAGAAGAAGTGGCCGGCGTTGTGGCAGCCTGGACGGGCATCCCCGTGAAGCGCATGACGGAAGACGAGGCCGCGAAGCTGGTGCGCCTGGAGGACACACTGCACGGCCGCGTGATCGGCCAGGACGAGGCGGTGACGGCTGTGGCTCGCGCCGTGCGCCGGGCCCGGGCGGGCCTCAAGGACCCGCGTCGCCCCATAGGCTCGTTTATCTTTCTTGGCCCCACGGGCGTCGGCAAGACGGAACTGTGCAAGGCGTTGGCCGAAGCGCTCTTCGGCGACGACGACAGCATGATCCGCATCGACATGTCGGAGT
>JAFXQO010000029.1 GCA_017527065.1 Clostridia bacterium | reverse complement strand
TTCTTCTCGCTTCGTCTTCCGTTTCCGTCCGGCGTATTCCAAATCCGTAAAGGTTTGCTGCTTCATCGCTCTCACTCGCTTTCTCTCTTGATTATATCACTCCTTGTCTCTTTCGCAACATTAATCAGTGACTACCTAACTCCTAATTCCTATTTTTTTCCATTCCCCATTGAGCGACGAGCGAAGCGAGGAGCGTATGAACGGCGCTGTTTTCTTTGACTACGACGGCACGCTGACCGACGGGCCGTCAGGCGTGAACGAGACCACGGCGGCCACCCGGCGGGCCGTGGCGCGGCTGCGCGAGAACGGCTATCTGGCCGTGCTGGACACCGGGCGGGCCATGTGCTACGCGGATCAGTCCGGCGTGGATTTCGACGGGATGATCACATCCAACGGCACCTACGCCCTGGTGCGCGGCCAGGTGGTGCTGGACGAGCCCATCGGGCAGGAACCGCTGGCGCGGCTCATGGCATGTCTGGACGGGATGGGCATCTACTACGGCATAGACAACCCGGAAAAGTGCTACGCCCGCGACATGAACGAGGCCAGCTTCACCCGCTGGCTCAAGACCTTCGGCATCAGCCCGGCGGTGTTCCGCCCCCTCCCCCCCGACGGAAGGCCGGTGGGCTATAAGCTCAGCGTGCTCTATCACACCATGGATCAGGTGGAGCGCCTTCGGGCGGAATTCGGCCATCTGTTTTCCTTCGACTGCCACAACGGCTATCCCTGCGTGGACGTGACCGCGCGCACCGCCAGCAAGGGTACGGGCGTCAGGGCGGTGCTGGCCCGCTTCGGCCTGGCGCGGGAGCAAGCCTACGCCTTCGGCGACGGCGCAAACGACCTGGATATGCTGGCCGCCGTGGGGCATCCCATCGCCATGGGAAACCACGCCGTCGCTCTGGACGCCGCCTGCGAATTCGTGACGCGGCGCGTGCGCGACGAGGGCATAGAATACGGACTCAGGCATTACGGGCTGATTTGACACGGCATGGCAAAGCCCCCGACTGGCCAATACGCGGCCGATCGGGGGCTTGTTTTTCTTGATGCGCCGGGCTATGCCGACGCGGGACGGGTGAGTTTTTTGATCCATTTGTAGCCGTTCACGCGGAAGAAGGCGGGGACGCACTTGAACACCTGGTCGGCGTTCAGGCACATGATGACGATCACGGGCGAAAGCTTCCACGTGAAAGCGCAGAGGAAGGACAGGGGCATGACGATGCCCCAGATGCCCACAAGATCCAGGATCATGGCGAAGCGCGTGTCGCCGCCGCCGGCGATGATGCCGGTGTTTGTCGGCATCTCGTAGGACATGGTGAGCAGCACCACGCTCTGGATGAGCATGTAGGTGTTGGCCAGCGCGCGCGTCTCCTCCGACACGCGATAGGCCGCCAGCAGCGGGATGCGGATCAGCGCCATGGCGAGGCCCAGCGTTGCGCCGATGCACAGGAACAGGACCTGCAGCGTGCGCGTGTAGGAGCGGACCTTGTCCATGTCGCCCGAGCCCACGGCCTGGCCGATGATGATCGCCGCCGCGGAGGACGCGCCCACCGACGTGACCTTGAGCAGCAGGAACACGGTGGAGGAGATGGACTGGGCGGCGATGGCGCTCTCGTTCATGTGGCCCAGTATGACCGTCTGCAGCGCGTTCCATACGCCCCAGGTTCCCGAGGCGATCAGGACCGGTATGCCCACGCGGATGAAGTCGCGCAGCATCGTCCGGTCGATCTTCAGGTAATCGGACAGATGCAGGTCGAGCCGCTTCTCCCGCGTGAACAGGTGCGCGGCGACAATGGCGAACTCGACCACGCGGGCCGCCAGCGTGCCGATGGCCGCGCCCCGGGCGCCCAGCTCCGGGAAGCCGAAACGGCCCGCGATGAGCAGAAAGTTGATGCACACGTTGACCACCAGCGACACGAGGGAAACCCGCAGCGCGATGCGCACCGACTCGACGATGCGCATGGTGCCCAGCATGATGGTGGTGGCGGCGAAGAACAGGTAGCTGAAGCGGATGATCGAGAGGTATTTGACGCCTTCGGCCGAGATGGTCTCGCTTGTGGTGAACAGGTGCAGCGCCTGCTGCGGGAAGAAGCTGACCAGCAGGAACAGCGTCGCCGCGATCACCTGCCCCGTCCACAGGCCGATGGCGGACAGGCGGCGCACCTCGCCGATCCGCTTCTGCCCCCAGTACTGGCTGCCCAGCACGATCATGGCGTTGTTGACCGCGTAGACGAACTGCTGCAGCACGAACTGGATCTGGTTCACCGCCGCCACGCCGGACAGCGCGGCTTCGGAGTAGGTGCCCAGCATCAGGTTGTCCACCAGGTTCACGCTCAGGATGACCGCCTGCTGCAGCATCAGCGTGCCGCACAGGCGTATGAATGTGCGGTAAAAGTCTCTGTCCTTTGTGAACATGGCCGTTACCTCGCCGGGGCGAGGCGGATCACGTTCCAGCTCAGCGCGGGCAGCCTGGCGGTGAGGGCGCCGCTGTCCAGGGCGTCGCCCTCCAGCGCGGTGGGAGAAACGTTGTTCGGGTTCTCCTCGGTGTTGACGGCGTTCACGTCGTCGTGGTGCAGGAGGATGTGTTCGACCGGACGCAGGCTCCCGAAGGAACGCAGGTCGGCGGTGAGGGCGAGGTCGTCGGTCAGGCTGCGGTTCACCGCGAAGATGGTCACGCTGCCGTCGTCGGCCAGCGTGGCCGCCGCGTCCAGAAGGGGCACGTTCTCGTAGTCGCTGCAGTCATAGGCGGGGGAGTTGGAAATCACGTTGAGCGCCACGCCGCGGCCGTAGCGGGAGGCGTGCAGGAAGGGCCAGTAGGTGGTCTGCGCCCAGGCGCCGCCGCCGTTGCGGGTCATGATGGGCGCGATCACGTTGACCAGCTGCGCCAGGCAGGCGATCTTCACGCGGCCGGCGTTGCGCAGGAAGGTGTTCAGGATGGTGCCGCACAGCAGCGCGTCCTCGAAATTGTAAACGTCCTCCAGGATGGGCAGCGCCCGGCCCCAGCGGTCGCGCTTCCAGATTTCCCTGTCCTGCTTGTTGGAATGATACCACACGTTCCACTCGTCGAAGGACAGGTTGAGGGTCTTTTTCGAGTGCTTCTTGCCCTTGACCGCGTCGCAGATGCTGATCACAGTGTGGATGAAATCCTCCAGATCCATCGCGCGGGCGAGGAAGCCGGGCGTGTCGCCGGTGGGATTGCCGTAGTAGCGGTGCAGCGACACGTAGTCGACCGTGTCGTAGCACTCGTTCAGCATGGTCATCTCCCAGTCGCCGAAGGTGGGCATCTGGGAAGAGGAGGAGCCGCAGGCCACCAGCTCGATGGAGGGATCGATCATCTTCATCACGCGGCCGGCCTCGTTGGCGATGCGGCCGTACTCTGTGGCGGTCTTGTGGCCCATCTGCCAGGGGCCGTCCATCTCGTTGCCCAGGCACCACAGCTTGATGCCCAGGGGCTTTTTCGCGCCGTTCTTCGCCCGCAGGTCGGACCAGTAGCTCCCGCCGGGGTGGTTGGCGTACTCCACGGCGTTCCGGGCCGCGTCCACGCCGCGGGTGCCCAGGTTGATGGCGTACATGGGGGAGGTGTTCGCCTCCTTGCACCACTTCACGAACTCGTGCATGCCGAATTCGTTGGTCTCGGTGGTGGACCAGGCCAGGTCGAGCCGCTTCGGGCGCTTTGACACCGGGCCGACGGAATCCTCCCAGTTGAAGCCGGATACGAAATTGCCGCCCGGATAACGCACCACGGGCACGTCGATGGCGCGGATCAGGTCGATGACGTCGCGGCGGAAGCCGTTTTTATCCGCGGCGGGATGGCCGGGCTCATAGATGCCGCCGTAGACCGCGCGGCCCAGGTGCTCGATGAAGGAGCCGTACAGGCGCGGGTCGATGCGGCCCAGCTGGTAATCCCTGTCCAGAATGATGGAAGCGTTCTTCATGATGCGTTTCTCCTTGCTGTTTATTTCCTGCCTGCATTATATCAGGTCGCGAAACGAATGACAAGGACAAAATATCGCGCGGACTCCCGCGCCGGGCCGGAAGGGCGCGTTTTTGTTGACAAACGCGCCGCGAGGCGGTATCATGGCAGCGGAATAAAGAGCGGGAGGGCATCGCCATGCTGGAACAGGCCATGAAACAAATCGAAACCACGCTTTTGAGCCGCCGGGCCTTTCACCCCTTTCCCAAATACGGCGAGGCCGGCTGGGACGCGCTGCCCGAGGAGGCCAAGCGCGTGATCGTGGGCCGGGCGGAGCTGCTGGCCGGGAAGGACTGGCCGGCGCTGCCCGCCGTGCGCTACATGGACTTCGTGAAAAACGGCGACCGGTCGCGCTTCGAGGCCGTCTACTTCGAGCGCCGGATCCGCCTGCGCTGCCTCACCGTGGCCGAGTGCATCGAGCGGCAGGGCCGCTTCCTCGATTCGATCATCGACGGCGTTTGGGCCATATGCGAGGAGACGACCTGGGCCATGCCGGCGCACAGCGCCGCCTACAAGAGGGACGACCAGGGCCTCGTGGATATCACCCGCGACCGGGTGACGCTGGACCTGTTCGCCGCGGAGACCGGCGCGAATCTCGCCTGGATACTCTATCTCATCGGCGACGAGCTGAACCGGGCCTGCGAGGCGATCCCCCGGCGCGTCGAGTATGAAATCGCGCGGCGCGTGACGGGACCGTTCCTCGAATACGACGATTACTGGTGGATGGGCCTGGCGAGTGAGCGGCCCGTGAACAACTGGAATCCCTGGATCAACGAAAACGTGCTCAGCTGCGCGCTGGTGGCGGTCGGGGACGAGGCGCGCCGCGTCGGGATCGTGAAGAAGGTCTGCCGGAGCGCCCAGCGCTTCCTCGATTTCTACGCGCCGGACGGCGGCTGCGACGAGGGCCCGAGCTACTTCACGGTGGCGGGCGCGTCGCTGATCGACATACTGGAGCAGCTTTACCTGGCCACGGAGGGACAGGTCGACCTGTTCGGCGAGCCGCTCATACAGAACATGGCCGACTACATCCGCCGGGCGCACATCGCGGACGACTGGTTCGTGAACTTCGCGGATTCGCCGGCGCGGCTGACCGGCGTGGCGGAGGAGGCGCTCCTGCGGCTGGCCAACCGGACGGACAACAAAGCCCTGCGGGACTTCTGCGTCATGCGCCTGGCGCGCCACCGCGGCCGCCGGCCCGACCGGTTCATCACCCATTCCTACCAGTGCATGTTCCGCGCGCTGGCGGCGCTGTTCGATTGGGACGAGGCGGCGTATCAGGGCGCGGCGCGGGACGTGGCCTCGCCGGGCAGCTGGTTCGGCGGCATCCAGGTGGCCGCGGCCCGCCAGCGCGAAGACAGCTTTTCCGGGCTGTTCCTGGCCGCGAAGGGCGGCTGCAACGCCGAGAGCCACAATCACAACGACATCGGCAACTACATCATCTATGCCGACGGACGGCCGGCTGTCGTGGACGCGGGGGTGGGCGTTTACACGAAAAAGACCTTCAGCGAGCGGCGCTACGAGATCTGGACCATGCAGTCGGGCTGGCACAACACCGCCGTCATAAACGGATGCGACCAGCTCAGCGGCCGCGAATACGCCGCCTCCGACGTGACCTACTCGGACGACGGCGCGGTCATGCGCCTCACGCTGGACATGGGGGGCGCTTACGGCCCGGAGGCGGGCGTGGAGACATACCGGCGCGCGTTCACCTTCGACCGGGGGCAGGGCCGCGTCGCCGTGCGCGACGAGGTGAAGCTCTCCGCCTGCCGCCGGCCGGTCGCGCTGCCCCTCCTGTGCGCCGCTGAGCCGGTCATAGGCCGGGGCGAGGCGCGGATCGGCGCGCTGCGGCTGCGGTTCGATCCGGCGCGGTTCAGCGCCCGCGCGGAGGAGAAGCCGCTGGAGGATGCCAGGCTGGAAGCCGGCTGGGGCCGCAAGTCCCTCTGGCGGCTGACGCTCACGCGCGCCGGCTGCGCGGAAACCGACGACTGGACGCTTGAATACGATATGGGGGAAAGGGAAAGCCGATGCTGAAAGCAGTTCTCTTCGATCTGGACGGTACGCTCCTCGACACACTGGACGACCTGACCGCCAGCGTGGCGCACGCCATGCGCGCCATGGGCCTTCGGCCCCGCACGCGGGACGAGGTGCGCGCCTTCGTGGGCAACGGCGCGCGGCCGCTCTGCGAAAAATGCCTGGGCGAAGGCGCGGCGGAGGCGGACGTCGACCGGCTGCAGGCGCTGTTCCAGGCGCATTACAAGGAGCATCTGCACGACGCCACCGCGCCGTATCCGGGCGTCATGGAGGCGCTGGAGGCGCTGCGCTCGCGGGGCGTGAAGCGCGGCGTGGTGTCCAACAAATTCTCCGCGGCCACGCGGGCGGTGTGCGAGCTGTATTTCGGCGGCCTCATCGACGCGGTGGTGGGGGAGGAACCGGGCGTGCGCAAAAAGCCCGCGCCGGACACGCTGCTGGCCGTGATGGACCGGCTGGGCGTTTCTCCGGCGGAGTGCGCCATGGTGGGCGACTCGCCCCAGGACATACTGGCGGCGAAGGCGGCTGACTGCCGCTCCGTCGGCGTGACTTGGGGCTTCCGCAGCCGGGCGGAATTGGAAGCGGCCGGGGCGGACGCCATCGCGGATTCGGCGGACGAATTGTCGGCCGTCCTTGATAATCTCTTTGATGATTTATAAAAAACGCCGAAGGAACGCGCCGGCGGCAGCGGACACCTTCTTCCGCCCGATTCCGTCTATGGGCTTCATCCTGATTTGAGGCATTCGATTCCCTCCCGAAATCCGCCGAAAAATCTGATGCCCCCAATCAGGCGCATTTGAACGCAAAAACGCCCGAAACCGCGAATGACGCTTGCGGGACGGAGGGCGATATGGTATAATTATCTTAGTGAAAGAAACGATCAACCAGAGGGAGCGCGGAAATATGAAGAAGGTATATGGGGCGCTGCTGGTGCTGGCGGTGTGCGCGGCGGTGTTTGCGGGAGCGGCGTGCGCAGCAAGCAGCGGTTATTGCGGCGGGGAAGGCGATGGAACCAACCTTACGTGGACACTGGACGACGAGGGTGTGCTCACGATCAACGGAACGGGGTATATGAAATCGTTCTCTTACACTTATGTTGATGGTAATCCTGTAACCTCCGCTCCTTGGGGCGCGGGCGTCAGGCAGGTTATCATAAATAAGGGCGTGACAAGCATTGGCAGCCGGGCTTTCTATAACTGCACCGGCCTCACAAGCGTCACCATCCCGGACAGCGTGACAAGCATCGGCAGCTACGCTTTCTCTGGCTGCACCGGCCTCACGAGCGTCACCATCCCGGACGGCGTGACAAGCATCGGCAGCAGTGCTTTCAGCAACTGCCCTGCAACATGCTATGCAAACATTGATTCAAATGGTGCCAGAGCATTGAGCGTCGCCGGGTACTCTTTCCGCGTTTCTGGTGGTAATTACAGCCTAAGGTATATAAATGCTGGCACTTCCAATGAGTATTTGCAATTATCTGGTGCTGACAAAGATATAACGAGCGTCACCATTCCGGACAGCGTGACAAGCATCGGCGACAGTGCTTTCGGTTACTGCACCGGCCTCACGAGCGTTACTATCCCGGACGGCGTGACCAGCATCGGCAACAACGCTTTCCAAGGCTGCACCGGCCTCACGAGCGTCACCATCCCGGACGGCGTGACCAGCATCGGCAACTACGCTTTCCAAGGCTGCACCGGCCTCACGAGCGTCACCATCCCAGACAGCGTGACAAGCATCGGCGGCGGTGCTTTCTCTGGCTGCACCGGTCTCACGAGCATCACCATCCCGGACAGCGTGATAAGCATCGGCCACGATGCTTTCTTCGGCTGCTATAATCTCAGAAAAGTCGTAATTCCCCATGGCGTCCCCACCTTTGGTGCGAACGTCTTCTTCTACACCGCCCCCACCATCACCATCTACTGCTACAAGGAATCCGCCGCCGATTTCTGGGCCTATGAAAAGGGCTACCCCACCGTTTACCTCGACGACATTGACGCCATCCGCACCGTCTCCCTTCCCGACGCTTTCAGGCTCCCCTGCGGCGAATCCCGCGCCCTCGTTGCCGATGTGTTCCCGAACCACGATAACCCGACTGTCACCTGGTCTAGTTCCAATCCCGATACGGTTTCCGTCGATGAAAATGGTGTCGTGACCGCCCTCGCGCCGGGAGAGGCGACCATCACGGCGACGGTCGGCGGCGTATCCGCCAGAGTGACCGTAACGGCCTATATCGGGCTGGAAGCGTTTGAATTGAGCGAGTCGGAAATCTGGATGATTAACAGGACAGAGACGCGGCTGACCGTCGCGTCCGTAACGCCCGAAGGCGCTGAGCCCAACATCGTTTGGACAAGCTCCGACACATCCGTCGCCACGGTCGATGAAAACGGACTCGTCAAAGCCGGCCCTCCCGGTGAAGCCACCATCACCGCCACCGATGCGACGGGCGTTTCCCGCACCTGCCGCGTCCACTCCTGCTATTCCGTCTCCGCCATTGCCTTCGCGGAGGACACCGTGCGGCTGCTTGTGGGCGCGCCTTACCGGCTCACCGCCAACGTGACCATGAACACGCAGACCTGCGTGAACCGGCTCGTGACCTTCGCGTCCAGCGACGAGAGCGTGGCGACCGTGGATCAGTACGGCCTCGTCACCCCCGTCGGCGCGGGCGCGGCAACCATCACCGCCACCTCGGCCAAGGGCATAACGGCGGAATGCACGGTGCTCGTCGAGGCCGCGGACGAGACGGTTACGATGCGCCTCCCCGCCTCTGCCACCCGCATCGAGGAAGAAGCTTTCGCCGGAACAGGTGCCGTTGTCTACGTCCTTCCCGCTGGCATAACCTATATCGGCCCCCGCGCCTTCGCTGGCTTGCAGCGTCCCGCACTGGTCATCATTCCCACTTCGGATGAAATCGACATCGACGGCACCGCCTTCGCGGGCAGCGCCGTCACCATCGAATGTCCCGCCGGCAGCCCGGTCGTGGCGTGGGCGGTGGCGAACTGCATTCCCAATGTGAATCCT
>JAFXQO010000028.1 GCA_017527065.1 Clostridia bacterium | reverse complement strand
CGGGGGGTGGGGGGAGAGGGAGGGGGAGGAGCTAAATGTCCTTTGTCAGGCCGGCTACCAGTTCGGCGCGGTAGCCGAGGGCTTCGCGCAGCGCGGGGCGGTCGGGTGTGGTGGCGCACATCACGGCGGTGCGGCCGCAGACGCATACGCCCTCCAGCGCGGCGGGCACCAGGCAGCTTTCGCCGGGCGCGAGGGGGAACGAGCCCTCGGACCACTTGATCTCGGCCTCGCCCAGCGAGGTCAAAAGCAGCATGCGGCCGGATTCCAGCGGCATGTCGCCCGCCACGTTCAGCCGCCACAGCTCGAAGTTCGCGTCGGAGATGTAGGCCGTCCTGCTGCCGCCGGTGGTGATCAGCGTCGCGCCGGGCAGCTTGTCCAGCTTCAGCTCGGGACGGCTCACGTCCAGCGCGGCCTGCGTGTGCAGCGCGCGGGGCTGTCCGTCCTTGCCCACGCGGCCCCAGTCCCAGAAGCGGTAGGTCACGTCGCTGGATTGCTGGATCTCATAGATCACGATGCCGCCGCCCAGCGCGTGCACGCAGCCGTGGGGGATGTATAAAACGTCGCCCGGCTGCACGTTCACCCAACGGAGGCTCTCTTCCAGCTTCCCGGCCTCCACCAGCGCGCGCAGTTCCTCGCTGTCGGCGGCGTTCACGCCGTAGACCAGCTTCGCGCCGCGCTCCGCCGCGATGACCAGCCACGCCTCGGTCTTGCCCAGCTTGCCGTTTTCATGGGCGCTTGCGTAGGCGTCGTCCGGATGCACCTGAACGGAGAGCATCTCCCGCGCGTCCAGCAGCTTCAAAAGCAGCGGGAAGCCTTCCGCGTCGCCGGTGAGCTCCTTGCCCCACTTTTCTAGGATCGCCGCCAGGTTCATGCCGGCGAGGGGACCGTTTTCAACCGTGCTCTCGCGGCCCGGCAGCGCGGAGATTTCCAGGCTTTCGCCGGTGCGGTCGTCCGGAATGGGCTTGCCGAAATAATCGCCCAGCGCGCGGCCGCCCCAGGGGGTTTCCTCGCCGTGGCGAAAATAGGGAAGCATTTTCAGCGGGTAAAGCATGATAATCACTCCTGTTCGCTTGCGTTTCAGGCCGGAATACGATACAATTATATTGTACCCGATTAACGCGGTTTGTCAATGTTTTTCGCGGCGGATAGGCCGGTGAGGTTCACGCAATGGAAGAAAATCGCCTCCGGATCAACGTGCGCGCCCTTGCGGAGTTCCGCTTCGAGGGCGGCGACCTGGTGAGCGGACGCGGCGCGGCGCAACGCATGCTCGAGGGGACCCGCGGCCACCGGCGCGCCCAGGAACGGTACGAACCGGGCTGGCAGAGCGAGGTCCCCATCCGCATGGAGCTGGAACGGCGGGGCATGCCGCTTTTGCTGCACGGGCGCATGGACGGCCTGCTGGCGGACGGCGACGATTCCGTCGTGGAGGAGATCAAGACCACCCTGGGCGACGTGATCGCCATGACGGGGGAGGAATATCCCGTCCACTGGGCCCAGGCCGAGCTGTACGCCGCCATGCTGGCCGCGCGGGACGGGCTCCGCCGCGTGCGCGTGCGGCTGCGGTATGTGAATCTGACGGGCGGCGAGGCGCTGTTCACGCGGGATTATACCGGCGAACGGCTTTCGGAAAAGCTGGAGGACTGCCTTTCGCCCATGCTGGACTGGCTGGAGCGCGTCTGCGCCTGGCGAGAGATCAGCCGCCCGAGCATGCGGGGCCTCGGCTTTCCCTTCGACGGCTACCGGCCCGGCCAGCGGGAGATGGCGGCCAACGTGTACGTGGCCCTGCGGGACGGCAAAAACCTGCTCTGCCAGGCTCCGACGGGCATCGGGAAGACGGCGGCAGCCCTGTTCCCGGCGCTCAAAGCGCTGGGAGAAGGGCGGATCGGCCGCGTGTTTTACCTCACGGCGCGCACAACGGGCCGCGCGGCGGCGCAGCAGGCGCTGGCGATGATGCGCGAAAGGGGCCTGAAGGCGCGCTGCGTGGTCATCTCCGCCAAGGACGCCGCCTGCCCCATGCCGGAGCGCGACTGCCGGCCGGAGGTCTGCCCCCTCGCCCGGGGCTATTGCGACCGCCGCCGCGCCGCGCTGAACGAAGCGCTGTTCATGGAGAACCTGGACGAGGCGGCCATATCGACCCTGGCGGACAGGCACGGCGTATGCCCCTTCGAGCTGTCCCTCGACCTGAGCGAGAACGCCGACGTGGTGCTGTGCGACTACAACTATGTGTTCGACCCGCGGGTGAAGCTGCAGCGCTTCTTCACCGGCCGGTCGGACGCCGCCCTGCTCGTCGACGAGGCGCACAACCTGGCCGCCCGCGTGCGGGATATGCTCTCCGGCGCCCTCGACGCCCGCGCGCTGCGGGCGCTTCGCCGCGACGCCGGCCGGGAGGCCGGCCGCAGGCATCCGCTCTACGCCGCGCTCACGGCGCTGCTGAACGAGATGAAGGCGCTGCGCGACTCGCTGCCCGGAGACAGCGCGGGAGAGGCGCGCGACGGACTGCCCGAGGCGCTGGTCGAGGCGGCGAAGGGATTTGTCGAGGCGGCCGGGGCGGCGTTTGACGAGCGAAGCTGGGCCTGCGGCCGCGCGCTGAGCGACGGCTTTTTCGCGGCGCTGGACTTCCTGCGCGCCGCCGCGTCCTACGACGGGCGCTTCCGCACCCTCCTCCTGCCGGAGGGCAAGAGCGGATGCGGCGTGCGGCTGTGGTGCGCCGACCCGTCCGCGCACATCGCGGCGTGTCTGAAGCGCGTGCACGGCGCGGCGCTGTTTTCGGCCACTCTTTCGCCGATGGCGTATTACCGGGACGTGATGGGACTGGACGGGGAGAGCGACGCGCTGCTCGATCTGCCCTCGCCCTTTCCGCCGGAGAACCTGCTGGCGCTGCGCTGTCCGCTGCCGCTGCGCTACCGGGAGCGGGAGGCGTCGCTGGACAGGCTGTGCGCCTGCCTCCGGGCGTTTATCGGGGCGAAGACGGGGAATTACCTGGTGTGTTTCCCTTCCTACGCCTTCATGCGGCAGGCGCTGGAGCGCGGCGGGTGGCCCGCGCGGACGCTCATTCAGACGCCGGACATGGACGAGGCGGCGCGCCGCGCGTTTCTGGACGCGCTTAAGCCGGATCCCGCGGAGACGACCGCGGCGTTCATCGTGATGGGCGGCGTGTTCTCGGAGGGCGTGGACCTGCCGGGCGGCCGCATCGCGGGGGCGGCCATCGTGGGCACGGGTGTGCCGCAGCTGAGCCTGGAGGGCGACACCCTGCGCGCGATCTACGAGGCGGCCTACGGCCGCGGATACGCCTACGCGTATATGTATCCCGGCGCGGCGAAGGTGCTGCAGGCGGCGGGCCGCGTGATCCGCTCGGAGACGGATCGGGGCGCGGCGCTGCTGATCGACGCCCGCTGGGCCGACGCCGATCACCGCGCGCTCATCCCGCCGCACTGGCGCGTCACGCCCGTGCGCGGCGCAACCGACATCGCGGCCAAACTCGCCGCCTTCTGGCAAGAAACGTAACACCCCACCCCGCACCACCCCAAAACCCCGCCGCAGCGGCCGGGGATTCCAAAGGGGCTCAGTCCCTTTGGCGGGTGCGGGCAGAGCCCGCGGCGCTTCGCTTCGCTCAGCGCCGCAATGGGGAATTGGGAATGGGGAATGGGGAATGAGGGACGACGGAGTCCGCGGCGGAATGCGCCGTCTCCCGCGCGCCATGTGCGGCGATAAGGGGGCGGACGAGGACACGCCGACCACCAGCCCCGTTGGGAGCACCCAGCATGGCGCGCGAGGTCTGCTGCGCAGACCTGTCGGCGTGAGCCGACTAACCCCTGAAACCATCGCGCTTTGCAAGCGAATCTGAACCTGATAAGGTTCAGACAGCCCCTCGCCAGACGCAAAAGCCCAAAAACAGACAATGAAGACCACATAGGGAAAAGACAAAGGAGGGGAATAACCATGACACATATCATCGCCGAAGGCCATCGCGGCTACTGCGCCCGCTACCCCGAGAACACGCTGATCTCCTATCGCGCGGCCATGCAGGCGGGCGTGGACGCGTTCGAGTTCGACGTGTGGCTCTCGAAGGACGGCACGCCGGTCATCATGCACGACGGCAACGCCTACCGCACCTGCGGCGTCGACCGCCATCTCAACGACATGACCCTCGAGGAAATCAAACAGCTCGACGCGGGCCTGAAATTCGACCCGCGCTTTGCCGGCGAGCGGGTGCCCACGCTGGAGGAACTGCTCATCCAGGCCAAGGCCATGCGGCCGGAGATCATGCTCGGGGTGGAGATCAAGGACATGCGCGAGGAAACCTGCGACAAGACCGTGTCGCTCCTGAAAAAGTACGGCTTCTTCGACGGCTGCATCTTCTACGCCTTCAACGCCCGGGTCATCAAGTATCTGAAGACCGCCCACGGCGCGCGCACCATGGGGTATCCCGACTTCCAGATGGCCGAGTTCGAGCCGGACTCCTACAGCTATTATGACGAGATCGGCATCAACATGAGGATCATGCGCAGCGAAATCTTTCCCATCTACCGGGACAAGGGCATGAAAATGCACATCTACTGCGCCGACACCGAGCAGGACGTGCGCGACGCCATCGCCCACGGGGCCTCGTTCATCACCGCGAACGAGATCCGCCCGCTGCTGAAGGTGCTGAAGGAAGAATAAATAGACCCATGCAGACACGGCGGCCGCCGCGGTTATCCGCAGCGGCCGTCAGGGTTCGTCTATGCCCGTGGAGAAGGTGGTTCGCACATAGTCGATGTAGCTGCCGAGCTGATGAAGCGCTTTCCCCATTTCGCTTAACGCTATTTCCATGTCTGCGCCCTGCCCCTGCGCAATCTGACGCCGGGACTGTTCGAGATCGGAAAGGATCTGATCCGCTGTCATCGGGACGAACGGATTGGCCGGCTTTCTGGCCATGAACAGCTGCTGCGTGTACTCAAATACCTTGCGCCGCGCCTCCTCGGGCATCACCTCGAGCATCGACAATGTGGCTTCGAGCGAACTCATACTCTATCCCTCCTTCGGGGCCTTGCAGCCATTTCTGATTCTATTATAAACGACCCGGCCGCTTTTATCAAGCAAAAATCCCCGCCTTCTCAACAAAGAAATACCACATGTTTTAATCATTTCATGCTATACTTCTGTCATTCCACTTTCAGAGAAAAGGTGATTCCCCATGCAAAAGACGGCTTCCCGATCCATGATACAGGACCTCACCAAGGGGCCTGTGGTGCCGCTGCTGATCCGGTTCGCGCTGCCGCTGTTCGTGTCCAACGCGCTGCAGGCCGTGTATAACCTGGTGGACATGGTCATCGTGGGCAACTACATCGGCGCGGCGGGCATGTCCGCCGTGTCCATCGGCGGCGACATACTGCACCTTATCACCTTCGTCGCCATGGGCTTCTCCTCCGCGGGCCAGGTCATCATCGCGCGGGCCGTGGGCGCGGGCCGGCGGGACGAGATCAAGAAGACCATCGGCACCATGTTTTCATTCCTGCTGGGCGCTTCCCTGGCCATTGCGCTGGCGTGCTTCCTGCTGCGCTTCAACGTGCTGCGCTGGCTCAACACGCCCGCCGCCTCGGAAAAATTCGCCATGGACTACATGATCACGTGCGTCTGCGGCCTTCCGTTCATCTATGGCTATAATATCGTCAGCGCCATCTTGCGCGGTATGGGCGACAGCAAGCGGCCGTTCGTGTTCATCGCCATCGCCGCCGTGCTCAACATGGCGCTGGACGTGCTCTTCGTGAAATACATGGGCATGGAGGTGTTCGGCGCGGCGCTGGCCACCGTCATCGGCCAGGGGGTCAGCTTCGTGACCGCCATCGCCTACCTCTACCGCCGCCGCGAAGGCTTCGGCTTTGATTTTAAGCCCGCCAGCTTCCGCATCGACGGCGCGGCGTTCAGGCGCCTGGTGGCGCTGGGCATCCCCATGGCCATCCAGTCCGCCGCCATCAGCTTCTCCAAGATCGTGCTCATGTCCTGGATCAACCTGTTCGACGTGACCTACTCGGCGCTGGCGGGCATCTTCAACAAGGTGAACGTCATGGGCGGCGTGATCTCCCAGTCGTTCACCACCGCCGGCAGCACCATGGTGGGCCAGAACCTGGGCGCGCGGGAGTACAGGCGCGTCAACTACATACTGATCACCGTGCTCGCCATCGGCCTGGGCCTGGCCGCGGCGGCCACGATCGTCATGGGCGTCTGCCCCCAGGCGGTGTACGACATCTTCACCACCGACGCCAGCGTGCTGGCCGCGGCGGGCGTTCTCACGCTGCCCATCATCCTCAATTTCTTCGGCGCGGCCACCCGCAGCGCCGCCTTCGCCCTCATCAACGGCTCCGGCCGGGCCAAGCTGAATCTGGCCATCGCCATCATAGACGGCGTGATCAGCCGCATGGGCTTCGCGGCGCTGCTGGGCTTCGCGCTGAAGATGGACTGCTTCGGCTTCTGGATGGGCGACGCGCTGGCCGGCTTCATGCCGCTGGTGGTGGGCGGCGCGTTCTATCTCTCCGGCCGCTGGAAGGAGAAGGCCAATGAATGAGTTTCTGCGCGCCCACGCCGACAAAATCACACAAGAGGCCATCGCCGCCGTGCTGCCGGACGAGGCCGTGCGCCGCGCGCTCATCGGCATGCGCCTCACGGGCCGGGTCCGGCTGGTGGCCGCGGGCAAGGCGGCCTGGCGCATGGCCGACGCGGCGACGCGGGCGCTGGGCGATCGCGTCGAGGCCGGCGCGGTCATCACGAAATACGGCCACGTCCAGGGCCCCATCCCCTGCTGCCGGTGCTTCGAGGCCGGGCATCCCGTTCCGGACGGGAATTCCTTCCGCGCCACGGAGGCGGCGCTGGCGCTGGTCTCCGGCCTGACGGCGGAGGACACCGTGCTGTTCCTGCTTTCCGGCGGCGGCAGCGCGCTGTTTGAAAAGCCGCTCGTTCCGCCTGAGGAACTAAAAGACGTCACCGCCCGGCTGCTGGCCTGCGGCGCGGACATCGTTGAGATCAACACCATCCGCAAGCGCCTCTCGGCCGTGAAGGGCGGGCGCTTCGCCCAGCTCTGCGCGCCCGCGCGGGTAGAGGCCGTGGTGCTCTCGGACGTGCTGGGCGACCCGCTGGACATGATCGCCTCCGGTCCCGCCTGCCCCGACTCGGCCACCGCGGCGGACGCCCGGCGTGTGGCGGAGAAATACGGGCTGCGCCTGTCGGAGAAGGCCCGCGCCCTGCTGGACGTTGAGACGCCGAAGCGCCTCGACAACGTGCGCGCCCAGGTCAACGGCAGCGTGCGGCTGCTCTGCGCGGCGGCGGCCTCGGCCTGTAAAGCGCTGGGCTACAGGCCGGTGCTGCTGACCGATCTGCTCTCCTGCGAGGCGCGGGAAGCGGGGCGCTTTCTGGGCTCCGTCGCGCGGACGCACGCGGGCTGCGGCGAGGCGCTGGCCTTCATCGCGGGCGGGGAGACGGTGGTTCACGTGACCGGCCGCGGCCTGGGCGGACGCAATCAGGAGCTGGCGCTGGCGGCGGCGCCGGCGCTGAGCGGGCTGCCCGGCGCGGCGGTGTTTTCCGTGGGCAGCGACGGCACCGACGGCCCGACCGACGCGGCGGGGGGCTACGCCGACGGCGACACCGCCCCGGCGCTGGCGGCGGCGGGCGTCTCCCCCGACGCCGCACTCGCGGATAACGATGCCTACCACGCCCTGAACGCGGTGGGCGGGCTCATCGTGACCGGCCCCACGGGCACGAACGTGAACGACGTGGCCGTGGCGCTGGTGAGGGGATGAGGGGGAAAGCGCGCCGCCTTTTGATTGAACCCTTAACACACCCATGCTATAATCACTCTGTATACCCATAAATTGAACCGATTCGCCGGCCGGAACGTCATAATGAAGTCGTATTATCAGAAAAAATCCGCGCGCAGAAGGGAATGATGCGGTTGTTTAGCGAAACGCTTCGCGAGGTTTGGAATCAAATCATGAGTCAGCTTGGAAAGAACATGGCGACGGGCTTCGTGTATGTGGCCATCGCCGTGCTGTTCATCGTGGCGCTGGTCAAGTGCATCATGCCCGTGCTGAAGGCGCGCCGCCAGCTCAAGCGCGGCACGCGCCGCATCCGCCGCGGCGAAAACAAAGACGTGTGGCAGGACAAGCGCTTCCTCGGCAAGGGCCCGCTGGCCGTGGCCTGGGTGGAGTTCCTGAACAGCCGCCTGTTCGCCGACGACGAATACCACAACGCCAGCCCCATCGACGACTACATCAACGAGGACACCGCCATCTACGACCCCGGCTTCACCAGCTTCGCCGAGGCCGTGCCGGGCATACTGGTCTCCCTGGGCTTTCTCGGCACGCTCATCGGCATCGTGATCGGCCTGGCCGACTTCAACATGGACAGCTCGGAAGCCACCATGGACGCCATCCGCGTGCTCATGGGCGGCATGCGCTACGCCTTCGCCACCTCCATCGTGGGCGTCATCTGCTCGGTGCTGTTCTCGCTGATCCTGCGCGTGGCCCAGGGCTCCACCCGCAAAGCCCTCAGGCGCTTCTACGACGCCATGCAGTCTCAGGCCCACATGGTCACGGTCGACCCGATCACCCAGATCGCCATCTACCAGCAGGAACAGACCGCCATGATGCAGAGCCTGGCCCAGGACGTGACCGGCGCGCTCACCGACCGCGTGGGCGGGGCCATGGAAATGGCGCTGCAGCCGCTGCAGGAGAGCCTGGACAACTTCATCGCCGCCACGTCGCGGGAACAGCTGCGGGGGCTTGACCTCATCGTGAACAAGTTCGTGGAGAACATGAACGGCGCGCTGAACGGCCGCTTCCAGCAGCTCTCCGACATGATCGCCGAAACCTGCGAATGGCATAAGGACACGCAGGAGACCGTGAAGGCCACCATGGACGGCCTCAGCCGCGTCTCCCGGGACATCGTCCAGATCCAGCAGATGTCGGAATCGCTGATCGTGAAGTTCGACAACTACATCGTGCGCCTGGGCGCGGCCATGCAGCAGGTGGAAAACGGCTACGGCGCGGTGACGGACAACGTGAAGGACATGGAAATGGTCGCCCGGCAGCAGGCCAACTACATCGCACAGATCGGCCAGATGCAGTCCGATTTCATGCGCGAGGTGAACTCCTTCCAGACGCGCATGGACACCTTCACCAAGGCCTACGTCGAGAACAGCAACATGTCCACGGCGGCGCTTCACAAGGTGGCCGAGGAGCTCAAGGCCAACGGCGAGACGCTGCTCAACGCCCACAAGGCCTTTTCGAAGGGCGTCAACGGCGAATTGCAGCACGCCTTCGGCATGTTCGACCAGAACATGCAGGACATCATCGGCCACCTCACCGAAGTGATCAACGGCGTGCGCGGCGCGGTGCAGGAGATGCCCGCCATCATGAACGACGCGGCGCAGCAGTACGCCGAGCAGACAGAACAGCTCACCCGCTACATGGAGCACACCTCGCGGCTGCTTGAGGACGCCGCCCATCGTATGGGCCGCGGAGGTGGTCAGCAATGAAGCGAAACGGCCGCGGACACGGCGGCGAGAGCGGTACGCTCTGGATCAGCTTTTCCGACCTGATGAGCGCGCTGATGCTCATCTTCGTGCTGATCCTGTTTTACGCCGTGTATCAGTATTACGACATGCTGGAGGTCAAGACCGCCGAGCTGCTCAGACAGAGCGGCATACTGGACAGGCAGTCCCAGGCTCTCACGCTGTCGCAGCAGGAGCTGGAGTCCAAGGAGCAGGCGCTGGCCAAGGCCCAGACCGACCTGGAAAACAAGGAACGGGAGATGAACGAGCAGTCCCAGAAGCTCACCGAAACCGAGCAGGCCCAGCTGGTTTTGCAGGCCAAGCTGCTGCTCCAGGAGGATACGCTCAACTCGCTGCAGAGCCGCCTGAACGATCAGGAAAAGGAGCTGGAGGCCGCGCTGGCCGCCCAGCAGGCGCAGCAGGAGCTGCTCACCCAGCAGGAAGCCAAGCTCAGCGAAGCTCAGGCCGCCCAGCGGGCCCAGCAGGCCCTGCTCACCCAGCAGCAGACCCAGATGGAGGCGCAGCAGGCGCAGCTGGACAAGCTGGTGGGCGTGAAGAGCGCCATCATCGAGGAGCTGATGCGCGCGCTGGCCGATTCCAACATCAGCGGCGCCAGCGTCGACGATTCGGGCGCCATCGTGTTCAGCAGCGAGATGATGTTCGACGTGAACCGCTCCACCCTCAAGGACGTGGGCAAGGCGTTCCTGAACAGCTTCATCCCCAGCTACCTGCGGGTGCTGATGAGCGATCAGTACAGCCCCTACGTGAGCCAGATCATCATCGAGGGCCATACCGACACGGACGGCACCTTCCTCAAGAACATGCAGCTCTCCCAGGAGCGCGCCTACGCCGTGCTCCGGTATATCCTGAGCGACGAGTTTACCGGCATTTCCGACAGCGCCAAGCGCCGCCTGGAGGAGATCGTGACCGTCAACGGCCGCTCCTACAGCGACCCGATCTACCGGGCCAACGGCTCGGTGGACATGGCGGCCTCCCGCCGGGTGGTCATCAAATTCCGCATGAACGACGAGCAGATGGTCAACGAAATGCTGAGCATCCTGGAAAACATGAACTGACGACGGAGGTGCCTCTATGGCCGGCGTGTCCAACCTGACCTGCGAATACAAGGTCAACCCCATCGGGCTGGACCTGGCTTCGCCGCGCTTCAGCTGGCAGCTGCAGTCCGGCGAAAGCATGCTGCAGGGCGCGTACAGGCTGCAGGTGTTCCGCGAGGACGAGACAGAACCTCTCTGGGATACCGGACGCGTGAACCGGCCCGACTCCGTGCTGGTGCCCTACGAGGGCCCGGCGCTGCGTTCCCTGACGCGCTACCGCTGGCGCGTGCGCGTGTGGGATAAGCGGGGCCGCGACACCGAGTACAGCGAGGAGGCCTTCTTCGAGACCGGCCTCATGCTGGATCAGCCCGCCCGCGCCAGCTGGATCAGCACGCCGAAAAAGGGCGACATCAGGAAGATGCAGAGCGCGCCGCGGCTGAGGAAGTCCTTTGCGCTGGACGGCCGGCCCGTGCGCCGCGCGCGGCTGTACGCCTCCGCACTGGGCATATACGCCATGCGCCTGAACGGAAAGCCGGTGAGCCCGGACGTGCTCTGCCCCGGCTGGACGAGCTACAACAAGCGCCTGCAGTACCAGGCCTGGGACGTCACGAATCTGCTGTCGCCGGGCGAAAACGTGCTGGCGGCGACGCTGGCGGACGGCTGGTATCGCGGCTACCTGGCGCTGAAGGACCGGCGCAACGTGTTCGGCGAGCGGCTGGCGTTGGTCGTCCGGCTGGTGGTCATCTTCGCGGACGGCACGCGGCAGGACATCGTCACCGACGGCTCCTGGAAGGCGCTGGCCGAGACGCCGGTGCGCTTCGCCGACTTCTACATGGGCACCCATTACGACGCGCGCATGGAGACGCCCGGCTGGGACGCGCCCGGCTTCGACGACGGCGCGTGGGAGCCGGTGCAGGTGCTGCGGCGCGTAAAGCCGCCCCTGACGGCCCAGCTGGACCATCCGGTGCGCCGGCAGTACTTCATCACGCCCGCGGCCGTCATCACCACGCCGAAGGGCGAGACGGTGCTGGACATGGGCCAGAACATGGTGGGCTGGATGTGCTTCACCGTGCGCGGCCCGGCGGGACACACCGTGACCGTGAGCCACGGCGAGACCCTGGACAAGGACGGCAATTTCTACAACGAAAACTACCGGCAGGCCAAGGCCCGGCTGATATACACCCTGCGGGGCGGCGGCCCGGAGACCTACGAGCCCGAGCTCACGTTCTATGGCTTCCGCTATGTGCGGCTGGAAAACTGGCCCTGCGAGGTGAACGTGAAGGATTTCGCGGGCGTGGTCATCCATTCCGACATCGAGGTCACCGCCGGCTTCGAGTGCTCCGACGAGCGCGTCAACCAGCTTTTCCACAATATCCAGTGGAGCCAGAAGGGCAATTTTGTGGACGTGCCCACCGACTGCCCGCAGCGCGACGAGCGCCTGGGCTGGACGGGCGACTGCCAGGTGTTCGCCCGCACGGCCTGCATCAACATGGACTGCGCGCTGATGCTTTCCGAGTGGCTGAAGGATCTGGCGGCCGACCAGCGCGCGGACGGCGCGGTGCCCTTTGTGGTCCCGCAGGCGCTGGGGGCGGAGGATTACGGCTCCGCCGCCTGGGGCGACGCGGCCACGGTGGTGCCCTGGACGCTGTATACCTGCTACGGCGATTTGCGGGTGCTCCAGGCGCAGTATCCCTCCATGCGCCGGTGGCTCGACTACATCGCGGATCATTCCGAAGGCTACCTCTGGAACCAGGGCTTCCATTTCGGCGACTGGCTGGGGCTGGACGCCCGGGAGGGCAGCTATACCGGGGCGACAGACAAGACCCTCATCGCCACCGCCTTCTACGCCTACAGCGTGCGGCTCACCTGCCGCGCGGCGGAGGCGCTGGGCTACGAGCGCGACGCGCTGGAGCTTCGCAGCCTGTACCGGCGCATCGTGAAGGCCTTCCGGCAGGAATTCATCACCGCCACGGGCCGCCTGGCCGTGCCCACCCAGACCGCCTACGCCCTCACGCTGCACTTCGACCTGGCCGAGGAGCGGGACAGGCCCCGCCTGGCCCGGGACCTTGTGGATCTCATCGAACAGAACGGCGGCCATCTGACCACCGGCTTCGTGGGCGCGCCCTATCTGTGCCTGGCGCTGAGCGAGAGCGGCATGCACGACGCGGCGGGCCGACTCTTCCTGCAGCCGGATTTTCCCTCCTGGCTGTATCCCGTCACCCGCGGCGCGACCACCATGTGGGAGCACTGGGACGGCGTGAAACCGGACGGCGGCTTCTGGTCGAGCGACATGAATTCCTTTAACCACTACGCCTACGGCGCCATCGGCGAGTGGATGTTCCGCGCCCTGGCGGGCATCGACGCCGCCAGGCCCGGCTACGCGGAGCTCCGGCTTCATCCCCGGCCCATCGAGGGACTGTCGTTTGTGTCGGCCTGGCAGAAGACGCCCTACGGCCGCGTGCGCTGCGAATGGCGCGTGGACGACGACGGCGGGCGCATCGTGCGCTGCGCCGTGCCCTGCGGGGCGACGGCCGTGCTGGTGCTGGAAAACGCCTCGCTGCGGCAGGTGACGGAAAGCGAGCGCCTGCTCTCCAGCGACATTCCCGGCGTGGTGCGCGCCTGGCAGTCCGAGGGGGATACGCTGATCGAGCTCGAATCGGGGCGCTACGACTTCCGGTGGATGGCCTGAAGCGCGCGGAAAGGAAATGGTTGATTCGTGAAGTATATTCACCGCTTTTTCTCGTTCGTGGCCACGCGGCTGGCGATGTTCACCGTCATCGCGGCGCTGCTCATACTGGCCTTCTATCTGGCCATGAACACGGCCAACATTTATCTCCTGCTGAACGACGGCATGACGGCGCGCACGTCGGTCATACTGACCCGCGAGAACGCCGACGAGCTCAAAAACTTCTTCACCAACGACTTCCTGCTCTCCGACGAGACGCTGAACATCGGCCTGAGCAGCGCCTCGCCCTACATCGACTACACCATCACCGATTTCCAGTATCGCCTGTCGCTGGAGTGGGTGTGGGCCTGGCCCTGGGAAAACAGTGCCACCGCCACCATCGTGGAGCGGGTGCCGAAGATCGTGGGCGAGGTGGTCAGCGGCAAGAAGCGGCTGGTTACCAGCGGCGCGCTTTCGGCCACGCCGCCCAGCTGGTACGGCGGGCGCTACACCGTGCGCCTGGTGCGGCAGGAGGGCCGCTGGAAGATCGACCAGCTCGTGCAGACGCAGCTCATCATCGAGGAGGAGCAGCCGACCGCCCGGCCGTCGACGGCTCCGGCGCGGCCATGAGGATCGGCGGGATCCAGCTGCCCGAAGGGGCCGGCCTCGCGCCCATGGCGGGCGTGACGGACATGCCCATGCGGCTTCTGTGCTTCGAACAGGGGGCGGCCTGGGCTGTGAGCGAGATGCTGAGCGCGAAGGGCTTCCTCTGCGCGCCCAAGGGCACCCGCGCCATGCGGGAGCTCATGCGGAAATCGGAAAAAGAGGGCGTCCTCGGCCTGCAGCTCTTCGGGCGCGAGCCCGATGAAATGCGCGAGGCGGCGAACCAGCTCTCGGACGCCGGCTTTCAGTTCATCGACATCAACATGGGCTGTCCGGCCCACAAGATCGTGTCCAACGGCGAGGGCTCGGCGCTCATGAAGACGCCGGAGAAGGCGGAAAAAATCATCGCGGAGACGGTGAAGGGAACGCGCCTGCCGGTGACGGTGAAATTCCGCGCGGGCTGGGACGGGGAGCACGTCAACGCCGTGGAGATCGCCCGGCGGGCCGAGCAGGCCGGGGCCAGCGCCCTGACCGTGCACGCCCGCACCCGCGAGCAGATGTACGCCGGCCGGGCGGACTGGGACGTGATCGCCCGGGTGAAGGCGGCGGTGTCCATTCCGGTGATCGGCAACGGCGACGTGCGCAGCGCGGAGGATTTTATTGCCATGCGCAGGGAGACTGGCTGCGACGGCGTGGCCATCGGCCGGGGCGCTCAGGGCAATCCCTGGGTGTTCCGCGAGATCAGGGCGGCGCTGCGGGGCGAAGCCTGCCCGGCCGCCACGCTCCACGAGCGGGTGGATCTGGCGCTCAGGCACGCGCGGATGCAGTCGGAATACATCGGCGAGCGGGTGGGCGTCCGGGAAATGCGCAAGCACGTGGCCTGGTACATCCAGGGCCTGCCGGGCTGCGCCCGCGTGAGGGAACAGATTAACCGCACGCAGTCGCTGGCGGATATGGAGCGGCTGCTGAGGGCATATGAGAAAGGGATGGAAGGATAACCAATGAGCAAAAAGAGCAGGAAAGAGAAGCAGAGCCTGACGATCCGCGTGCTGGCGATCGTGCTGGCCGCGCTGCTGATCGGCATGATCGTGGCCGAGGTGCTGCCCGTGTTCGGGCTGGCCGAGGCGGAGACGCCGCGCAGCGCCTATTCGCTGGATATGGCGGTCGACCTGGAAAACCAGGCGATCGCCATCCGCGAGCGGCTGGACTACGTGAACGGCACGGGGCGGCCGCAGGACAGCGTTTGGCTGAACGTGTACGCGAACACGCTGCGCCGGTCGGCGGCGATGCCGGTCGATCAGGATGAATGGAACAACGCCTTTCCGGGCGGATACGCGCCGGGGGGCGTTGATTTTATCAGCGTGCGCGTCAACGGCGAGGCGGCGGACTGGGGCATGAGCGGCGCAAGCGAGCAGTTCATGCGCGTGGCCTGCGAGACGCAGCCCGGCGAGCGCGCCCTGATCGAGCTTTCCTTTAACCTGCTCCTGCCGGAAAACAACTGGGCGCTGGGCTGGGGGAGCCTCGGCTGGCGGCTGGTCAACTTTTACCCCGTGGCCGCGGTCTACGACCAAACGGCGGGCGATTTCGTCCTGAACAGCTGGACGGCGGCCACGGATCCCCTCATGAGCGAGCCGGCCGACTACACGGCCGCGCTCACGCTGCCCGAGGGCTGGATCGTGGCGGCTACGGGCGAGGCGTCGGCCTCCGCGCCGGATGGGGACGGTCTGGTTCGCTGGACAGTGCGGGCCGAAAACGCGCGGGATTTCAGCCTGTGCTTCAGCCGCCGGATGAACGGGCGGCGCGGCGGGACGGCGGGGGGCCTCGCCGTGAGCGCCTGGGCCAGCACCGGCGCGGCGGCGCAGGCCATGCTGGACGCGGCCCTCTCTGCCGCCGGAACCTACGAGGCGTGGTTCGGCAAAATGGGATTTGACGAGCTGGAGCTGATCGAGACGGACTACCTGCGGGAGGGCCTGTCGAAGCCGGGGATCATTCAGGTTTCGACCGGGCTGTGCGGCCTCCCGAAGCGCGCCGCGCTGGAGGCGGCCGTGGCGCGGCTGTGCGCGGCCCAATGGTTCGGCGGCGCGGTGGGCTGTAATCCGGAGAAGGAGCCCTGGCTTGCCGACGCGGTGGCCGGCTACGCGGCGCTGCTGTACTTCGAGGAGAAGGAGGGCTACGCCGGCTATTTGAAGCGGCTGAACGATCAATCGCTGGAGGCGCTTCAAATCACGCTGCCGGGGGGGCTGACCGTGGACAGCGCCGCCAGCCGGTTCACCTCGCGGGGGGAATACGAGCTGGTGGTGATCGACCGGGGCGCGGTGGTGCTGCATGAGACCCGCGACCTGATGGGCCGGGAGGCGTTCATTGCCGCGCTGGCCCGCTATGTGGACGACAACCGCGGAAAAAACGCCTCGATCGCCTCCTTCGCCGCGGCGCTGAACGAGACGACGGGCCGGCGCTGGGACGAGTACATCGTCTCGCAGCTTCAAATGATTTCGGATTACGTGAACCAGCGTCTGGAGCGGATCGAGTGAATCGGGCGTTGCGTCGGGCCGCGCCGTGTGCTATAATAGCGGCGTGTCCGGAGGCGGCTCCGGAAAAAAGAACGATTGAGGAGAAAGAAAACATGTTTGTTGCCGACGCCCATTGCGACACGCTGTACGCCGTCGCCATTCACGGAAAAGACCCCGCGGAATGTATGATCACCGCCGACAGGCTCGAGAAGGGCGGCGTGGGCCTTCAGACCTTCGCGCTGTTCGCGGGCGCCGGCGGCCCGAAGGGCCATCCCTATGAGAACGGACAGGCCATGCTGGCCGCCCGGGACAGGCTGGGCGTGCCGCTTTTCCAGGACGCCCTGCCGGACGCCCCGCCCGAGACGCCCCACGGCGTGATCTCCATCGAAGGCGGCGAAATGCTGGAGGGGAGCCTGGAGCGGCTTCACGAGTTCGACGCGGCGGCCCGGGTGCGCATGATCGCGCTGACCTGGAATTTCGACAACGAGATCGGCTTCCCGGCGAAAGGCGCGTCGAGCGAGGGCCTCACGCCCTTCGGCCTTGCGCTGCTTCGGGAGATGGATCGCCTGGGCATTTTGCCGGACTGCTCGCATCTGAACGAGGCGGGCTTCTGGGACGTGGTGGAACACGCCGCGCTGCCGCCCATCGCCAGCCACTCCAACCTCAAGGCGCTGTGCGGCCACAGCCGGAACCTCACCGACGCCCAGGTGAAGGCCGTGATCGAGAAGGGCGGCTTCATCGGCGTCAACTTCTACAGCTGCTTCCTGCGGGACGGCGGCGGCGCGACGCTGGACGACGTGCTGCGCCACATCGACGGCATCGCGCAGCTGGGCGGCATCGACGCGCTGGGCTTCGGGTCGGACTTCGACGGCATCGACGAGTGGCCCCAGGGCCTGGGGGACCCCTCGGCGTTTCCGGGGCTGCTCGCCCTGCTGGAAAAGCACGGCTACACGCAGGGCGACATCGAGAAGATCGCGGGGCTGAACCTGTGGAACGTGTTGAAGCGGGCGGAAAACGCAAGGAAAGTTTAATGAATACTGAAAAATGAAGAATGAATAATCTGGTTTGAAGACCAATGATTATTCATTCTTCATTCTTTTCTGTTCTCTTTTTGGCTTTTTTACTTGTTGATGAGCAGTTCCTTGTAGAAGGCCAGGTACACCTTGGCGGACTGGTCCCAGCCGTACTGGCCGCGCATGGCGCGCCGGGCCAGCTTCAGGAAGGTCTTCTGGTCGTTCTTGTAGAGTTCCACGGCGCGCTCGATCACGTGCAGCATGTCGTGGGCGTTGTAGTTGTAGAAGGTGAAGCCGTTGCCCTCGCCGGTGAACTCGTTGTAAGAGAGCACGGTGTCGCGCAGGCCGCCGGTCTCGCGGGTGATGGGCAGCGTGCCGTAGCGCAGGGCGATCATCTGGCTCAGGCCGCAGGGCTCGAATTTCGAGGGCATGAGGAACAGGTCGCAGCCGGCGTAGATGCGGTGGGCCAGCGCGCCGTTCATCTCGATGCGGGCGGCGATGCGGCCGGGGAAGCGCTGCTGCGCGGCGCAGAACATGTTCACGTAGTTGTCCTCGCCCTTGCCCAGCACCACCAGCTGCGCGCCGGTGGCGATGATCTCGTTCAGCACGCACTGGACCAGGTCCAGGCCCTTCTGGCTGGAGAGGCGGCTCACCATGCCGATGAGCGGCGCGTTTTCATCCTCGTCCAGGCCCAGCTCGGCCTGCAGCGCCAGCTTGTTCTTCTGCTTGCGGGCGATGGAGTGCCAGCTGTAGTTGGGGTCGATGAAGGGATCGGTTGACGGATCGTACTCCGTCGTGTCGATGCCGTTGAGGATGCCGGTCAGGTCGGCCGCGCGGTAGCGCAGCAGGCCGTCCAGCTGCTCGCCGTAGTAGGGCGTCTGGATCTCCTCGGCGTAGGTGGGGCTGACGGTGGTGATGCGGTCCGAGAAGTTCAGGCCGCCCTTCATGAAGGAGCACTGGTTGTAGAAGCCCACGCCGCCTTCCAGGTAGGCTTCGTCGCCCAGGTGCAGCAGGTCCTCCACGTAGCCGATGGGGAACACGCCCTGGAACTGCAGGTTGTGGATGGTGAACACCGTGCGGATGCCGGCGTACTCGGGCAGGTGGGCGTACTGGATTTTGAGCAGGGCCGGAACGAGGCCGGTCTGCCAGTCATGGCAGTGCAGCACGTCCGGGAAGAAGCCGACGCGGGGCAGCATTTCCAGCACGGCGCGGTCGAAGAAGGCGAAGCGCTCCACCTCGTCGCCGCCGTTGCCGTAGATGTAGGGGCGCCGGAAGTAGTATTCGTTGTCGATGAAATAGCAGGTGATGCCGTCCAGCTCCAGCGTTTCCACGCCGCAGTACTGGCGGCGCCAGCCCAGCTCGATGGTGAAGTCGCACAGATGGGTCATCTGGCTCTTGTAGGTCTCGGCGATCTCGCCGTATTTCGGAATGACGATGCGGACGTCCTCGCCCTCTGCCGCGAAGTGCTTGGGCAGCGCGCCGATGACGTCGGCCAGCCCGCCGGTCTTTATGAAGGGCACGCATTCGGATGCCGCCATGAGAATCTTCATCGTTCAGTCTCCTCCAAACAATATTATGATGATTTCTGACCCCTTCATAGTAAGGGAAGGGGGCGCGCTTGTCAAGGCAGGACGGATTAAATCTATGAGGAGCGTTGGCGCGGCAAAGGGGAGGGTCCTGAAAAAGAAAACCGTTCCCTTGAAAAAAAGCCGGCAAGCCGTTATAATGTATGATAAAATGTATGGTGAAAAGACGTAATCGGAGGAAGAGGCTGTGAGCGGCAGGAGAAGCGTGAACCTGGTCAGCATGTGGATCGTCGTGATTTTTTCCGTCATCGCGGTGACGCTGGCGGCGATACTGCAGTTGGTGTACAGCTCCATACTCAATCAGGAGCTTCGCTTCACCCTGCGCGAGCAGATCACCGTGCTGGCGGACAACGCCGACCTGCAGGTGATGGAGCCCATCCGCGGCGAGGCCGTCCGTCGCCTGACGGCAAAGGAGGGCTTTTTGGAAACGCTGGCCTCCGTCTGCGCCCGGGATACGGCCGAAAGCCGCGAGATCCGGGCGCTGGCCGGGTGGTGCGCCGAGGTGAACGCGGCCATTCCCCAGAGCAGCCGGGTGGACATCTTTTTTCCCGCCCAGGCCATGACGGTGGGCTCGGAGGGCGTGCGCTTTCTGGAGGACAAGAAGTACGCCGTCCAGGCCAGCAACTACGCCTTCCTCACCGGGCTGAACCCGGAGGATTCCGCCTGGCTGCGCCGCGTGATGCGGGAGAACGGGGAGGACGTGCCGTATATCGTCTATGTGCGGCCCTGGCCCGGCGTGTTCCCAGCGGGGGAGAACCCCATGGCCGTGATCTCCGTGCAGGAGGAAAAGCTGTTCGACCTCCTGCGCAAATCCCTGCGCACGCTGGACGAGGGCGACCGCATCTTCCTCACGGATTTCCAGGGCGTGGTGTGGAGCGCCCAGGACACCTCCTTCATCGGCGCGCAGCTGCCACTGCCGGACGCCGCGCCCCGGGCCGTCCGGCTGCAGGACGGCGTGCAGACCCTGCTGGTGGAGAGCGGCGATTCCACCGGCCGCTTCACCTATGTGCTGGCCCACCCGGATGGGGGCTGGCTGCGCAGCTACGACAGCGCCATCTCCCTGTGGGTCGCGCTGTGCGTGGCCCTGCTGTGCGTGGGCATGGCCGGGGTGCTCTGGGTGCTTGTGACCAATTACGCGCGGCCCATGCGCCGCCTGATGCGCCATATACCCGCTGCGGATAACGCCGGCGACGGCATCATCTCCTCGCCCAGCGAGCATTTCATGCAGATCGAAACGGCCCTTCAGGACATGAACAAATACCGGGAGGAGCGGGAGCGGTTCCTCGTTCAGAGCCGTCCGGCGCTGCGGGCCGCCTGGCTCAACTGCCTCGTCAGCGGGGAGGCGCGCTACATCTCGCCCATGCCCCAGCTGGGCCTCGACTTCCCGCATCCCTTCTTCCAAGTGGTGGTGCTGTCCGCGCGGCCTTCCGAGGAGGAGGAAAAGCTGATCCTGGAGGCGTTTTCCGCCCCGGCCTACGCGGTCGCCGCCTTCGACAGCCGCGAGAAGGAGCGGGTGTATCTCGTGAACCACGCCGGGGACGAATCCCAGGTTCCCGCGCTGCTGCAAACGGCCGGCGAAAGGCTGGGCGGGGCGGGCCGCGGCCTCAGCTTCGGCGTGGGCATACTGGCCGCCACGGCGGACATGATCCCCGCCAGCTTCCGCTGCGCCCGGCGCGCGCTGTCCTCCCGCTATTTCGGCCAGAAGAGCCTGGTGTGCGTGTTCGACACCAGCGTGTCGCACGTGCAGGGCGAGGACGCGCTGCCCCAGCTTATCGCCCAGATCTACAACCTCACCGCGCTGATCCGCCGCCAGTCGCGGGAGGAGATCGAAAAGACGGTGGACGGCATCGTCTCGCAGCTCAAGGCGAGCGAACCCTCGCTGAGCCTCATGCGCAGCATCATGCTGCTGACCGCCGCGTTCCTCTGCAAGTCGGTCTACGACATGAAGGGCGCGCCGGAGGCCGTTTACGGCGACGACCTGATGAACGTCTACTACCACATCGAAGACATCGACGAGTTCTCCGGCCGCCTCAAGCGGGACAGCATGACATTGAGCGCTTATCTGCTCAGTGAGAGCAGCGAGAGCAACCGCAGCATCGTTCAGTACGCCGTGCACCACATCCGCAGCATGCCGCCGGCGGAGCTGTCGACCCAGGCCATCGCCGACGCCCTGAGCATCAGCACGGGGCATCTGAGCCGCGTGTTCCACCAGGAAACGGGCAAGAAGCTGGTGGACTACCTCCAGGAGGTGCGCATGAAGCACGCCGCGCGCCTGCTCGATCAGGGCGAATTGACCAACGAGCAGATCTGCGAGGCCGTCGGCTACAGCCGGCTGCAGTATTTTTCCGCCAAATTCAAGGATTATTACGGCCTCACGCTCAACGAGTACCGGCGCAAGAGCCAGTATGAGAGCGGCCGGGAGACGGGCGAGTGAGGCGCGGCCGTCCTATGGCTCTTCCGCTTTCACCCGCACGTCCGCTTCAAACGTGCGCGCCCAGGGCAGGGTGATTTCGTAATCCGGCAGGCGGTGAAGGGACCAGAAACCGGGCAGGGCCTGAGAAAACAGCCGCCTGAGCAGCGCTTCCGCCTCCGGCCTGTCGCTCAGGCTGAACACATCCCGCCCCCTTTCCCACAGCCGCCCGTTCAGCTTCTGCCGGACGATCGCCTGATACAGGCCGTCGTCCAGCAGCCGTTCCCGGAAGAACGCCTCGTTCTTTTTGCCCCGGGCGCTGTCCGTCACGGCCTGGGCCAGCAGGACGCCCAGGGCGTTGGAGGCCGTGTTCCAGGCGGAATAGCCCCACAGCCGGTCCGCGCCCCGCAGGCGGCGGATCAGGGCGGCGCAGCCGCCGTTGGCGGCGATCACGTCCAGCAGGTACACCCGCTTTCCGGTCGCGGTCAGCTCGTCCGCGCGGCGGGCGCAGGCCTCCGGGTAGCCTGCCCTTTCCGCCGCTTCCGCCGCCTCCCGCTGTTTTCCGTCTTCCGGGCCGCAGATCAGAAAGACGGTTTCAGCGTCCTCTTTTTCAACGATGCCCATATCACGACAGGCGCTTTCCACATTGTCGCGGAAGGGCCGGTCCTCGTAGGCCGCCGTAAAGCCGGTGTCTCCCAGCCAGACGAATTCGGCCTCCAGGGGCGGCAGCGACTGCGACAGCGCCTCCGCCGCCAGAAACGCGCTGCCCTCGTCCGCGCCGTTGCGCAGGAAGACGCGGCGCGGCTTTTTTGCCCGCAGCCGTTCCAGCAGGGCGTCCTGATCCCGCTTCGGCAGGCCGTATGTCTGGCAATCCTCCTGCAGCAGGCACAGGGAGCGGGCGAAGCCGGCCGCCGCCATGTCTACCGCCGCGGCGTTGACCAGCAGGTTTCTCTTCCGCAGCCGCAGCGCCCGCTCCACCACGTCCGGGATCAGCCGGCGGGCTTCCTCCGCCCGGGCTTCGTCCGCCGGGTCGCCCAGCTGCCGGAAGCGATCCGAAAAGAAGGAATAATCCGTCATGGCGTTGTACGAGCGCAGATCCCCCTGGGTCAGCGTGGAAATGGAGGAGCGCAGTATCACGCTGTTCAGATACACCGGGATATGGGCATGGCGCTCCAGGATGCGCTGAAGCGCCTCGGCCCTGTCCAGGGCCTCCTCCGCGGAGACCGCCTCCTCCCGGGAGGCCAGCAGGCTGCCGTAGCACCAGTGATCCAGGCTGACGACCGCCGCGTCGCACCGGGGCAGTTCCCTGAGCAGAAAGGCCCGGCTGGCCTCGCGGGGCGCCGGGCGGCGGTAATCGTCCATTTCCTCCGGCCGGGGGAAGACCGCTTCGCTTCCGGCCCAGGTCACCAGGCTTTCGACGAAACGGACGTTGCAGGGCCGGGAATCCAGGGGCAAACACAATATACGCATGTCATACCTCGTCAATGGCTTTGCGGAAAGCGGCCACGGCCCGGGCGATGGAATCCTCTTCCTGCCCTGTCACCACGGCCCCGATCATGAGGCCCCGGACCCCGGCCCGGATCAGCGCCCCAACCTCCTTGGGCTGGATGGCCCGCTGGGTGGGCACCACCACGGGCGCGTCCACGGCCTGGGCGATGGCCCGGTAGCGGGCCAGGTCCCGCATGGAGAGGGGCTGGCCGTATTCCCTGCCCGGGATCACGGAGGCCTCCAGCACATCCGCCCCCACGGCGGGCATCGCCCGGATCTCATCCATGCTATAGGACGCGTCGCAGGCGGCCATCAGGATCCTGCGCCCTATGGCCCAGGCCGGCATGTGATGGGCGTAGACGGAATAGAAGGAAAAGGGCATTTCCAGGGCCGCCTCCGCATCCGGCGCCGCCTGCTCCAGGCTTCCGCCCAGCACCAGCCCCATGGGGCCCTGCCGGCCGGCGAGCATGGCCTCCAGCGCTTCCCGTTCTTCGGCCAGGCGGCCGAAATGGGTGCCGCTGGCCCGGTGATCCACGTTGATATGAACCTTTACCGCGTCCGCGCCCGCCTCAAAGGCCGCCCTGCACCAGGCCGGGCGGTTCATGGGCAGGCTCATGATGAGCGCCAGCTTCCTTTCCCGAAAGAGCCCCAGATAGTCGTCTCTCATGGTTTCATTTCTCCCATCCTGCCCTTTATACGTCCGGAAGATACATCTTCATGCCGCGCAGTTCCCGGCGCACGTCGGCGACGGCGGTGTCGTGGGGCAGGAAGCCGCCCTTGACGCACAGGCCCGCGGCCACGCCGGCGGCCTGGCCGGTGATGTAACAGCCCGGCATCACCCGCATGGAGGACTGCATGGGCCGGTCGGTGGAGACGCAGCGCCCGGCGACGAGCAGGTTGTCCACGCCCTTGGGCAGCAGCGCGCGGAAGGGCACGCCGTAGCTCTCGCCCGGCTTGTAGCGCTTGCCCTCGAACACCCGCTTGAACGCCTCGAAGGCCTCCCTGTTGCGGGCGCTGGGGTGGATGTCCACATTGTAGCAGTAGCGACCGATCTCATCCGGGAAGGAACGGCGCGCCAGGTAATCGTCCATATTCAGCACGTATTCGCCCACGATCCGGCGGGATTCGCGGATGCCCATCAGCGCGGCCGTGGCCACCAGCTGGGCCTTCTCGAAGCCGGGGATGTACTCGTGGTAGTAGCGCTCGATCTGGGCGTAGAGCCGGCGGCTGTAGACCAGGGCCTCGGTGAGAGAGGTCTCGTCGGTGGCGTCCACGTCGAAGGCGTGGCCCGTGTTGCTGCCGCCCACGTGATCGTATATCTGCCACATACCGGAGAAGTGCAGATCGAGCTTCTCGAACACGCCGTTGTCATAGGCCTCCTGGATGCGGGCGTCGTCGCGGATGGCGCGGCGGCTGAAGTCGATGTCGCTCCAGAGGCCGCACAGCGTGGCGGGCATGCAGGGGCCGTTTTCGTCGCCCATCTCGCAGGGCGCGCCGGCCCAGGCGGCCAGGTTGCCGTCGCCCGTGCAGTCGATGTAGACCTTCGCCCGGGCGGCGTACATGCCCCGCTGGGCGGCGAGCACGCAGTACTCGATGCGCCCGCCCTGGGTCTCCACGGCGGTGAGCCGCGTCATGAGCAGCAGCTCGACCCCGGCTTCCGCCACCATCTCGTCGTAGGCGCGCTTGAGCGCCTCGGCGCGGATGGAGTAGCTCATGCCCTGGCCGGGCGTCACGCCGCCGATCTGCCACATGCGGTCCAGGAATTCGCGGCCGAGGCCGGCGGCGAGGAAATGCTCTCCATCGCCGAAGGTCATGAACGCCGGGATCATGCCCGTGGTGCCCATGCCGCCCAGGGCCGCCTGGGCCTCGACCAGCAGCACCTTCGCGCCCTGGCGCGCCGCCGCGATGGCCGCCGCGCAGCCCGCGGGGCCGCCGCCCAGCACCAGCACGTCCACATCGTAGCGCAGGGGAAGCGTTCTGGAAAATACGATATCCACGATGAAACAAACCTCCTGACAGACGCGCGCCGCAGCGCCGGGTGATCCCGGGCGTCGCGGCGCGCGGATTCGCGATGGAATGCGATTACTTGTAGATGTTGCTGTCCTTGATGCTCTCGACGCTGATGTTCAGCAGGTCGGCGTTCTCGCGCAGATACTCGGCGACCTCGTCGATCATATCCTGGCCGCCCTCTGCAAGGAACTCGTCGACGACCGCGTCGTACTCATCGACGCTGCGGGTGCCGGCGATGCACTCGAGGATGTAGTCGCTGGTGAAGGTGTTCAGGGCCTGGGTGTACTTGGAGATGGCCTCCATCGGCGGCGCGTAGCACAGCGCGGAGTCGACCCAGTTGTCCTGGGGATAGCCGTTCTGCTTCACAGTGGCCTCGTACTGGACGGCGCCCTTGCGCGCGCGGGCCAGCCACATGGAGGTGAAGGAGGCGGGGCTGTTCACGATGTTGAAGTAGTGGCCGTTGTTCCAGGGGGTGAAGCCGGGCTCGCGGTCGAGGATGGGCCAGTATTCCAGCTCGCCGTCGCCGTCGGTGTCGCGATACTCCCACTGCTCGTTCTCATAGCCGATGAAGCTGTGCAGGAAGGTCTCGGGCTCGGCGCGGCAGTCGAGGAAGTCGATGGCGGCCTCGACCTGCTTGCAGGTCACGGGGATGCAGCCGAAGGCGGTCACGCCCTTGTTGGAGGCGAAGCGGGTCAGGCCGTTTTCATCGGAGAGGGGCCAGAGGTAGTCCACGCTGTCGCCGGTGGATTCCTTCAGCGCGTTGACCTGGCCGGTGATGACCCAGCCGTGGTTGAACGCGGCGGCCTGGGCGGTGGTGAACTTCTGGTCCACGTTCTCGCCCATGTTCACGGGCCATTCGACGTCGATCAGGCCTTCCTCATACAGGCTGTGCATGAAGGCGATGTAGTCCTTCATGTTGGAATGCAGGAAGCGGTACACGATGGAGCCGTCCACGTCGGGCTGCCAGTCGTGGGTGACGATGCCGAAGGAGGAGGCGATGGGGCCCTCGATGGCGGAGCGGCCGGTGTAGGGGATGACGTCGGGATTGGTCGCCTTCACGCCCCGCAGGATCTCAACGAATTCGTCGCGGGTCAGCTGGCGGTCGGGATTCTCCTCGTCCAGCTTGAAGCCGGCTTCCTCGAACAGGCGGGTGTTGTACACCACGCCGCCGGACACGTAGTAAGCGTCGAACTGCGGGATGCCCACGATCTTGCCGTTCACGGCCGCGGCGGACCATTCAAGGTCGTTCATGATGTCCTTCAGGTAGGTGGTGTTTTCCAGATAGGGGCTGATGTCGACCAGCGCGCCCTTGGGGGCGAGCGTGCGGAACTGGTTCACGGAGATGCGCATGATGTCGTACTCCGCGCCGCTGCTGATCTCCAGGTTGAGCTTCTCGTCGGCGCCTTCGGAGGGCAGCATATAATACGTCACCTTGTAGCCGGTCAGCTCTTCGATGACCTTGGCCGGGGGCTCCTCGTTGGGGTCGGTGGCGCAGTACTGGGTCAGGTACTTGAGCTCGCCCTTGTACTCGGGCGTGTCGGCCAGGCCGCCCGCCACGGAGGCGAGGCTCAGCACCATGACCAGGGCCAGAAGGAACGATACGGTCTTCTTCATGGGTGTCTCTCCTTTACTAATTTCTCTCGGGATCGCTCCCGAAAACGGAATTCAGCGCAGGGCGGGCGTCAGCCCTTGACGGAACCGACCACGATGCCGGTCACGAAATACTTCTGCAGCTGCGGATACAGCAGCAGGATGGGGATGGTGGACAGTGTGATGGCCGCGGCGCGCACGGACTCGGGCGTGAGGTTCATCAGGTCGTCCGCGTTGACGGAGCCGGTGTTCATGCCGTCGTTCATGATCTGCAGCGCGTTGTTGATGAGGTCGTAGAGGTAGAGCTGCAATGGCCTCTTGTTGAGGCTGGAGATGTACATGCGGGCGGTGAAGTAGTCGTTCCAGTAGGCCACGGCGTAGAACAGCGTGATGGTGGCCAGCATGGGCAGCGAGATGGGCAGGATGATCTGGAAGAGCACCCGCATGTTGTTCGCCCCGTCGATGCGGGCGGCCTCCTCCAGGCTGTCGGGCAGCGTCTCGAAGTAGTTCTTGATGAGCAGCATGTTGTAAACGCTCACCAGGTGCGGCAGGATCAGACACCAGTAGCTGTCCATGAGCCCCAGGTAGCGGTAGAGCATGTAGTTGGGCACCATGCCGCCGTTGAACAGCATGATGAAGATCCACATGTAGAGGAAGCCCTTGCGCCCGCGGAAGGTCGTGCGGGAGAGGGGATAGGCCGACATGGCCGTCACGACGACCGCCGCCAGGCCGCCCAGCACGGTGATGATCACGCTCACCTTGAAGGCGCTGAAAAACGTGTGCCCCTGCAGCACGTAGCGGTAGGTCTGGATCGTGGGGTCCAGGGGCCAGAGGCCCACGCGGCCGGAAATGACGGCCGCCTCGCCGGACAGGCTCTTGGCGATCAGGTTCACGAAGGGCAGAAGCGTCGTGAGGGCGAAGATCACCAGCACGATGTATTTGAGCGCTTCCAGCGCGTAGTGGTAGGGACGCCGGGTTTCGATGATTGCCATATGCCCGCCCCCCTTACCAAACGCTCTTGCCGGTGAGCCGGCGGCTGGCCAGGTTTGTTCCCAGCACCAGCACCAGGGCCACCACCGAGTTGAACAGGCCCACCGCCGTGCCCAGGCTGAAGTCCATCTTGCCCAGGCCGATGCGGTACACATAGGTCTGGATGATGTCGGCCACCTTGTACACCGTGGGGTTGTACATGACCAGGATCTGCCCGAAGCCGGCGTCCATGATGGAGCCCACCCGCAGCACCAGCATGAGGATGATGGTGGAGAGGATGCTGGGCAGGGTGATGTAGATCAGCTGCTGGAACCGGCGCGCGCCGTCGATGACGGCTGCCTCGTAGAGCTCCTGGTCGACGCCCGTGAGCGCCGCCAGGTACACGATGGTGCTCCAGCCGACCTCCTTCCAGGCGTCGGTGAACACCAGGAGCCACCGGAAGATCTTCTGGTCCATGAAAAAGAGCACGGGCTCCTTTGTCAGCCCCCAGTTTTGCAGGACTGTGTTCACGATGCCGGTGCTGGACAGGATGGACATGAAGATGCCGGAGACGACCACCCAGGAGAAGAAATGGGGCAGGTAGATGATGGTCTGAACGACTTTCTTGAAGCGCATCGCGCTGACGCTGTGGATGATGAGCGCGAAGACGATGGGCAGGGGAAACACGCAGCCGATCTTCATGAAGCTGATGATGAAGGTGTTGCGCAGGGCCTGCAGAAACTCCGTCTTGCGGAACACGCGCACGAAGTTGTGCCAGCCCACGAATTCGCTCTTGAGAATGGCCTGAATGGGATTCGAGCCCGCGAACATGTTGTAGTCCACAAAGGCGATGGAAATACCCAGCAGGGGCAGCAGTTTGAAGACCACCGCGTAGATCAGCCCCGGAACGAGCAGGAGGTACATGTCGTAGTTTTTCCGGAAATAGGAGCGGAAGGAGCTCCGCCGCGGACGCAGTCTGTTCGTCGAAACCAATATGATCCCCTCCGGAGCGGCGTCCGGGCCGGACGCCA
Organism: Clostridia bacterium; assembly: GCA_017527065.1. Lineage (GTDB taxonomy): Bacteria > Bacillota > Clostridia > Christensenellales > Aristaeellaceae > Firm-10. Next base: position 86,667 of record JAFXQO010000028.1, on the reverse strand, counting down.
CGTTTGTTAAAGGATTGTTCATTGGCTATATTATAAACAACGCCGGAACCGATGTCAATGTTTTTTCCGCCTTCCGCGGGGATCGGTCTTGAAAAAAACCCCCCGTTTACAGTATAATAGAGCCAAACCCAGGCCCGCGAGGCCCGTTATCAAGGAGGGATATCCCGTGGATAAGGTGAGAATCGGCATCATCGGCTGCGGCGGCATCGCCAACGCCAAGCACATGCCCTCGCTGAAGAAACTGCCCCAGGTCGAGATGGTCGCCTTCTGCGACATCATTGAGGAGCGCGCGGTCAGGGCCGCGAAGGAATACGGCGTCGAGGGCGCGTCCGTCTGTACGGATTACCGGGAGCTCCTCGCCCGCAAGGACATCGACGTGGTGCATGTGCTGACGCCCAACCGGCAGCATTCCTTCATCACCGTGGACGCGCTGGAGGCCGGCAAGCACGTGATGTGCGAAAAGCCCATGGCCATCAACTCGGCCGAGGCGAAGAAGATGCTGGACGCGGCCAAGCGCACCGGCAAAAAGCTGACCATCGGCTACCAGAGCCGCTTCAAGCCCGCCAGCCGCTATCTGAAGCAGTGCATGGAGCACGGCGACCTGGGCGAGGTCTACTTCGCGCGGGCCATGGCGGTGCGCCGCCGGGGCGTGCCCACCTGGGGCGTGTTCCTGGACGCCGAAAACCAGGGCGGCGGCCCGCTGATCGACATCGGCACCCACGCGCTGGACCTGACGCTGTGGGAGATGGACAACTACGAGCCCGCCATGGTCATGGGCGCCACCTTCCGAAAGCTGGCCGACAACGAAAACGCCGCCAATCCCTGGGGCCCCTGGGACCCGAAGAAGTTCACGGTGGAGGATTCCGCCTTCGGCTTCGTGCGGATGAAAAACGGCGCGCTCATCAGCCTGGACGCCAGCTGGGCGCTGAACACGCTGCGGGCGGACGACTGCAAGATCATCCTCTGTGGCGACAAGGCCGGCGCGGACACCCTGGGCGAGGACGGCGGCCTGCGCATCAACGGCGAGCGGTTCTCCAAGCTGTATGTGACCGAGCCCGACCTGCAGGCGGGCGGCGTGGACTTCTACGAGGGATCCGCCGGCGGCAAGCCCCAGGAGATCGAGGCGCGCATGTGGATCGAGCACGTGATGGACGACAGCAAGCCCCTCATCACCAAGCCCGAGCAGGCCTACGTGGTGACGCAGATCCTGGAAGCCGTTTACACCTCCGCCGCCACCGGCAAGCCCGTCTATTTCGACTGACGGGAAGGGAGCCGGTCCAAAAACAAATGAAAAAGGCGCTGCCCGCGGAAATGGGCCGCGCCTTTTTCTCTGCTAAGGCTCTCTGTGTTCTTTTTCGCCGTAGATTTCCACAAGATACATGCCCGCCGGCTCGTCGCCCGTCACGCCGTTCACCACCACGCGCACATAGCGCGCCCTGACGGCCGAGGGGAAGCGCACCGGCAGGTCGCTCTGCCCGGAGGCGCGCCCCTGCGCCGCGGGCGTCCAGTTTTCGCCGTCCAGCGAGGTCTCGGCGGCGTAGTCGTACCACAGCCCGTCGTTATACCAGCGCACGGTGAGGCCGGACACCTGCGCCGCTTCCTCCAGGTCGGCCTGCCACCATTGCGGCAGCGCCGCGTCTGACGCGATCCACGGCTCGCGGATGACGCCTTGGTTGATATTGCCGGGGCCTGCGCCCGGCTTCGCGGAGGACGCCGCGCAGGGCTTGTCCCGTCCCAGGTCGTACTGGAACCAGGGCTCCTGCTTGAGCGACTGCCGCTCGGAGAAGAATTCCCGCGCGTCGGCGGGAAAGATGCGCCGGCCTTCCGCGCCGCAGACGCGCCCGGGGAGCGCCGGCAGCGGGTTTTCGGCCGTCTCCAGGGCGAGGCGGGCGGGCTCCAGCCCCTCGGCCTCCGCCGTCAGGATCACCCGGCCCGGCCGGAGGCCTGCCCGCAGCAGCGCGCAGGCCGCGCCCGCTTCCGCCTTCATGGGATTGGCCTTCGCCCAGGGCAGGCCGGCCCCCACGATTTCCGCGCCGCCCTCGACGGAAAAGCGCACCGTGGGCTCGGCGGATGTCACCGTCGTGCCGTCGGCGTCTTCGACGAACGCATGCACCATCAGAAGATCTGCCCCGTCCGCGATCCACCGGTTTTCGCCGGCCCACTGAGGCGCGAGGCGCAGCCTGACCGGCGCGCCGGGCGTCCTGACCTCGCAGCATGCGACGACGCCGTCCCCGCTGAGCGCCTCGGCCCGCAGCGCGCCCGGCTCCCACGGCACGTCTTTGAACACGATGGGGGGATGCGCGGCCTCCGGCAGCGGGCGTCCGGCCAGCTCTTCGCTGTACACATGCGCGTTCGCCCAGCCCTCCGCCGCGGTCAGCCGGGCGATTTCCCGCCCGTTCAGCAGCAGACGCGCCGCCGGGGCGTTGGTGTACACCGACACGTCCCGGGGGGATCGTTCCGTCCACTCGTTGGCGATGAAGCACACCGGCCCGGCGTCAGACATGTCCTGCTGGGCCATGGTGAGGTAATAGGCGTACTTCGGCAGGCGCTGGATGTCCAGCATGCCCACGGCCGCCTCGCTGTTCTCGTAGCCGCGGTTGTGGTCGATGCCCGCCCACATGGCCGCGCCGGAGAGGGTTTCATCCATGCGGTGCAGCGCGTATTCCTCGAAATGCTCCTGCGCCGAGCGGATCATGGCCCGTTCGCCGCCGGCGTAGAAGCTCACGTCCGGCCCCCGGCGCACGCGCCGCAGCGTCTTCATGGGGCCGAACTGCTCGGTCCAGTTGTCGCCGTACTCGCGGATGTAGCGGGCCCGCCCCGGCGAAGGCCGCCGGCCGTAGATCACGGGGTAATGCGCCGCGTAGGCGTAGTGACTGTCGCAGGCCGCCCAGGCTGCCTCCGGCCCCAGCTCCTCCCGCACGATCTCCAGCTGCTTCTGCGCGAAGTAGGCGGGATAGTCGGTCTCGTTGAGTATGGGCTCCCACAGGCAGGCGCTGGGATGGTTCCGGTTCATGCGGATCAGCCGGCGGGTGTTCTCGTAGGAGCGCTCGTCGAACAGCACGGAGCTTGGGTGGATCTGCCAGCCCGGCGTGGGAATGACGCACAGCACGCCCAGCTCGTCGCAGGCGTCCATGAACGCCCGGTCCTGGGGATAGTGCGCCAGGCGGATCGAAACGATGCCGGCCTTGCGCAAAAGATACACGTCGCGGCGCTGCAGCCCGTCCGGTATGGCGAAGCCCACGTAGGCGTATTCCTGGTGCCGGTTCGCCCCGTCCAGGTACAGCTTCTCGCCGTTGATGAAAAAGCCCTCCGGCCGGAACTCGATCGAGCGGATGCCGATGCGCTCGGTCACTTCGTCGATCACCTTTCCGTCCTTCACAAGGCGCGCCGTGAGGGCGTAGAGATTCGGATGCAGCGGGTGCCACAGGCGGGGATTTTCCACCTCGAAGGACGCCTTCTCCACGCGCTCGCCGCCCGCCGGGATGGCCGCCGTTTCCCCGGCCCACACGGTTTCCCCGTCCAGCAGCAGCCGCACGGAAACGGACGCCGTCTCGCCGGAGCGGTTCTCGAAATGCGCGTCCACCGAGACAAAGGCCCGCGCCGCGGACACCGCGCGGCAGCGCACGAACAGCCCGCCCCCCGCCGCGCGCCCGGCGTGGACCGCGCTGGTGAAGTGAACGGGGTTCATGGCGTGCAGCCAGGCGTCGCGGTACAGCCCGCCGAAATAGCAGAAGTCCAGCGCGCCCTGGGGCTTGCCCGGGGGCACGTCGGGCATGTCGGAATTGTCGACCTTCAGAACGAGCAGGTGCTCCGTCTCCGGCTCGAGGCCGGTCAGGTCGAAGGCCATGGGCAGGAAGCCGCCCTCGCGCACGCCGAGGGGCCGGCCGTCCAGCCAGGCGTCCGCCCGCTGCATGCAGGCTTCCAGCTCGAAGACGAGCGTCTTGCCCGCGCAGGCGGCCGGCAGCGTGAACCGGCGGCGATACCAGGCCTCGCCCTGGTAGTTGCGCCCGCCGGAGCACATAAGCGCTTCCTCCCGCACGGTGTGGGGCAGCGTCGCCCGCTCCCAGTCGGAATCGTCGTAATCCACGTCCCACACGCCGACGCTGCGCCGGGCCGCGCCGCTGCCCGCGGCCTGCTCCGGCGGCGCGCCGCGGTAAAATGTCCAGTCCTGATTGGCCGAGAGTTTCATGCGTTCGCTCATGGTCTTTTCCTCCTTGCGCCGCCTGCGTCCCCGTCAGGCCCGGTAGAGCAGCCTCACCGGCCCCAGCAGGCCGGAGGGCGGGATCTGGACGAACAGGGAGAAGGGATCGGGCTGCTGATGCACCAGGCTGTTCGTCACCTCGACGACCAGCTCGTTCGTCCCTTCCTTCACCGCCGGGGCAATGTCGAAGCGGTATGGCGCGTCGATGCGCTCGCCCAGGTCGACGCCGTTCAGCCACACGTGGGCGCACTCGCCCACCTGGCCCAGCTCCAGCGCCGCCGCGCCGGGCTTCGCCCCGAAGGACGCCTCGTAGCGCATCCAGCCGGAGAAGCCGTCGTCGCCCTCCGGCCCGGTCACGTTGTACAGCCTGGCCAGCCGCTTCGGTCCGCCGTCGCAGGGCGCATTGTGGGCCGCGGTCAGGGTCAGCGTCCACGGCCCGACGATCTCTTCCGCGCGGGCGTAGACGGGCTCCGCCGGGAAATCCTTCCACTCGTCGCCGCCGAAGAGCAGCAGCGCCGATTCGCCCCGGCCCAGCCGCATGGGCAGCGCGCCGTCCTTCGCCTCCACGGCGAAATACCCGCCGCCAAGCAGGTCCAGCTTCACGCCGCAGCCCGAAACCGGCAGCAGCAGGTCGCCCTCGAAATCCTCCTCCATGGACTCGTTCACGAGCATGAAAACGTCGCGCCCGTCCCGCCTGACGTGGGCCACGCGCAGCAGCGGGAAGGGACTGCGGAGCCGCACGTCCGCGCCGCCGGCGTCGCGCACAAAGTCCGCCGCCTCTTCCAGCGCGATCACCTCGCCGCAGGCGCAGCCCTCGGGCCGGCCGCCGATGAAGGCGATCCGCGCGCCGGCCTCCGCCAGCGCCGCCGCCTTTTCCAGGAACGCCGCGGGCAGATACGCCGCGTGGGGCACGATCAGCGCGGGATAGCGCATGGCCTCGACCCGCAGCGCGCCGTCCTCCACACGGGCCTTTTCGACGACGGCGTCGATGGGCAGGAAATCGTAGTTGAGCTGCGCGTCGTAGAGGCGCCTGGCGGGCTCCTGCATGAGCATGTAGTCCCGGCCCGACCACTCGGCCTCCGCGTGATACAGTATGGCCGCGCTCACGACCTCCACGCCGCCCTCCAGAAGGTGCGCCGTCCTGTTGGCGTAACGCATCAGCTTCGAGAAGGCGCTGAATTCCGGGTTGCAGCCGCCCGCGTTGAAGTGGGGCGGGCAGTCCCGGTCGGGATAGTCCGGCGAAAAGGCGTGGGGCACGAACTGGTTCACGCCCCGCACCAGCATGTGGTCCATCAGGTGTTTCATCATGGGAACGCCCTCGGCCCAGCCGTAGGCGCCGAAAATCTCGCACATGGTGCGGTTCTTCATGCGGGGCTGTATGTGGCTGTGGGAGGCCGCCAGCCGCGCCAGCGCGTACTGGAAGAATGTCGCGTCGCTGACGCCGGTGGAGGCGATCATGGCGTGGTTGTGGTGGGCCAGGCCCGGCATGATCTGGTGCAGCACCACGTCGATGCCGGCCATGTCCTGCCCGTCCAGCGCCCGGAAGTAGTGGCCCACGCCGTAGCGCATGCGCGCGTGGGCGTTTTTGTCCTCGATGATGTGGCCGATGTACTCCACGCCGTGGGCCCGGCACCAGTCGCCCACCTGGTAGCTGAAGTGCGCGCGCCACAGCCGGGTGAGGACGTCCATGTAGGCCAGGCGGACATCGGCCGTGTCATCGCCCTGGGGATACCACAGCGCCGCCAGCCGGCCCCGCGCGTCGCCGCCCAGGGCTTCGCTCAGGCGCTCGAGCAATTCGTCGGTCCAGGGCAGCGCCAGGCCGGGCTGGCCCAGCCGCTGGTTGTAGGTGTCCACGTCGCCCGCGCCGTGCACGGTCTGGCAGTTGCCGAGGCTGGGCTCGTCCGAGAAGAAGCCCGCCAGCGTGTTGCCGAAGTACTTGGCGTAATGGGCGTAATGCGGCTCGTAGACCGCCTCGATGAGCACGCGGACCGAGTCCTCGTCGATGAGGTGCATGTACTCGGTCTGCTGGGTGCCGCGGCGCGTCTTGTACAGCGCCATCACGCGCCACACGCCCGCGGGCACGTCCCAGTAGACGTAGCGGCCCTTCACGCGGTCGGTCAGGTCGACGGGCCGGGCGTCCAGCGTCTCGTCCGTCTCCCTCCGGCGGTAGGCGAACACGCCCAGCAGGATGTTTTCCTCATCCTGCGCCCTCAGCAGCGCGGCGTTTTGGGGCGCGGGGCCCACCAGGTCGATGTGGTCCTCCGCCAGCTGCCACTTGCGCCGCTCGGGATACTTCTTCGCGACGAGGCCGTTGGCGTAGCCGGTGGGGAAGTTCTTGTCGTCCAGGATCCACACGCGCATGCCGCGCTTTTCCGCCTCGGCGAGCACCAGGTCCATGTCGTCCCACCAGCGCTGTTCGCAGAAGGACTCGTGCCGGCGGGATTCCACGCAGAACGCCCGCGCGCCGCTGTCGTAAACCGTCTGGATCAGCGCGGGCAGCTCGTCGTGATGCCCTTCGCGCATCCACAGAAAGGGCAAAAGGTGATTGCCCTCGCGTCCGTTCAGAATGTCATTGAGCCTTTTGTCCATTTTTTTCTTCCTCCCGCGCCGTTGCGCGCGCCGTCGTTTTCTGCTATAATCTTCACGAAGTCAAGCTTTTTCAGGAATACAGCCGCAGCGGCTCGACCTCCGCCTCGAACGCCGCCGCCTGCGCCCGCCAGGATTCGAGCAGCGCGCTCAGCGTCAGCTTGCCCCGCAGGTATTCGTCCGCGCTGTTGTCGCCGGAGAGCGAGGTCAGCCGGGACACGTCCGCATAGGAACGGAACTCGAATTTGTCCGGATACATATCGAGCAGCGTCTTCATGAACGTGAGCGCCGCGGGCATGAAGTCCAGCCTCGGCGAGAGGGGGATGAACTCCACGCCGAAGCAGGTCTCGCCCGCGTATTTGGACCAGAACGGCGTGAACGCCCGCTCCCGCATGGCGAGGTTCGGGTCCTTGATCCGCTCGCGCAGCGCGGAAAGCAGCTTGTCCATATCCACGAAAGGCGCGCCGTAAATTTGGAACGGCTCCGCCGTGCCGCGCCCCTCGCTGATGTTGGTGGCCTCGAAGAAGCACCCGCCCACGTAGCACAGCGCGGAGTTGAAGGTGTGGATGGAGGGCGAGGGCAGGTTCCAGAGCTGACCGGTCTCGGGCCAGGTCATGTCCGCGCGGTAGCCCTTCATCGGCACGGCCTGGTAGTCCAGCGTCAGGCCGAAGAAGCGCTTGAAATAGCAGCCCAGCTCGCCCGGCGTCAGGCCGTAGCGGGTGGCCAGCCGGTGCGCGCCCACGAAGCAGTCGTAGCGCGGGTCCATGCGGTTGCCGGCCACGGCGCGGCCCAGCGGATTCGGCCGGTCCAGCACGACCATGGAAAGGCCGGCTTTGTCCGCGGCGCGCATGCAGTTGGCCATGGTGTAGATGTAGGTGTAGTAGCGCATGCCCACGTCCTGGATGTCGTAGACCATGAGGTCGAGCCCGTTAAGGTCCTCCGCGGAGGGGGTCAGCTTCTCGCCGTAGAGGGAGATCATGGGCGTCTTGTATTTCGGATGGCGGCAGTCGCCCACCCCCGCGCCGTCCATCGCGCCGTACATGCCGTGCTCCGGCGTGAACAGCTTCGCCACATGATAGCCCGCCTCGTGGAACACGGTCATGTCGTCGATCAGGCGCGAATCCACGCCCGAGTAATTGGTGATGAGCCCGATGCGCTTTCCGGCGAAGAGAAAGTCGTATTCAGCCAGCCGGTCGATGCCAAGGGAAATCATAGGGCGTCCTCCTTTCGGCGCGCCGTCAGACGGCGGCCGGGATCGCGTTCAGCGCCGCGGCGATCACCCGGGCGATGCGCTCGTGGCCCCGGGCGTTGGGGTGCAGGTTGTCGGTTCCGGCGTCGTGGAAGAAGGGCGCGTATTCCCCCAGGGCGGGCAGCAGGCCGCTGTCGCTGTACAGGTCGATCACCGGCGCGGCCCACAGGCGGGCCGCCCGGCGCACGGCCTCGGCGTAGTCGCCGATGAACAGGCCCTGTTCGTTGGCCCAGTATTCGTCCGGCTGCACGTTTTCCTCGCTGAAAACGGCGTAGCCCCGGTGAATGGGCGTCATGACGATCACCTGCGCCTTCGGGAAGCCGCGCTTGATCTCCCCCAGCAGCCGGTTGAGCCGGCCGCAGAAGGTGCCTTCGTCCATGACCGGCGCGCGGTGAAGCCGCGTCACGGTCCGGCCGTTGTGGTTGACCTCGCCGGGCGCGGCGGTGAAGAACTCGCCCATGGGCAGGCCGTGGTTGAAGTCGTTCGTGCCGCCGAACACGAACACGGCGTCCACGTCCGGATGCTCCTTCTCCAGCCGCTTCGCCAGCTCCAGCATGAAGTCGGTCTGCGCGCCGTTCACGCCGTAGTTGTACGCCTCGATGCCCAGCCATTCGGCCAGGTATTCATGGTACGCCCTGTCGCTGCCCACGCCCTCTGTGATGGAATCGCCGATGAAGGCCACGCGCCGGCCGCGCCACGCCTCGATGCCCGTCTTCATGATCCGTTCCCTCCCGATGAATGAATTGGTTTGATCTTGCGTTCATTATACCATCAGTTTGGAACGCGCACAATCACAAATTGCCGCGGCGGCGCGCGGCAGAGAAGAGAGGAGATATGCTGCTATGACAAACGAACCCATCCGGGTCGGCGTGCTGGGGCCCGGCCGCATCGTGCGGCGGGTGATGAAGGACTTCCACGCCGGCCAGGGCTACACCCTCGCCGCCGTGGCCTCGCGCTCGCTGGAACGCGCGCGGCAGGCCGCGGCGGAATACGGCGCGCCCCTCGCCTTCGGAAGCTACGAGGAGCTCGCCGCCTGCGAGGCGGTCGATTTGGTCTACATCGCCGTGCCGCATCCCTTCCACTGCCCGCTGGCGCTTCAGATGATGGCCGCGGGGAAGCACGTGCTCTGCGAAAAGCCCATGGCGCTCAACGAAAAAGAGACCCGCGCCATGGCCGACTGCGCCCGGGATAAGGGCGTGTTCCTGATGGAGGCCATGTGGACGCGGTGTTTCCCCGCCATGAAAAAGATGGTCTCGCTGGTGAAGGGCGGCGCGATCGGAAAGGTGAACCACGTCTATGCCGTGTTCACCGCCTCGTCAAACTACGACCCCGCCAGCCGCGCCTTCGACCCGGCGCTGGGCGGCGGCGCGCTGCTGGACATCGGCGTTTATCCCCTCATGGCCGCGACGCAGCTGCTGGGCTGGCAGGTCGAATCCGTCCAGGGGGCCTGCGAGTACGCGCCCAGCGGCGTGGACATGCGCCTGGCCGCGCAGCTGAAATTCCCCGGCGGCGCCACGGCGCAGATCATGGGCGGCATGGACGCCTGCGGGCCGTCCCACCTGCTGGTGTACGGCGCGGAGGGCTGTATCACGATGGAGAACTTCTGGCACCCCGACGCCTTCACCCTTTTCGGAAGGGACGGGCGGCGGGAGACCTACGCCTTCCGCCCGGAGAACGAGGGGTTCCACCACGAATTCGAGGAGGCGGCCCGCTGCATCCGGGAAGGGCTTCATGAATCGCCCCTGATGACCTGGGAGGAGTCCGTGGCCGTGAGCCGCATCACGGAAAAGCTGCGGCGGGAGGCGAACATCCTCTATCCCGGCGAATGACGCAGAAGGGCCGGGCGGCGCGTGTTTTTTCGCGCCGCCCGGCCGTTTTTTTGTTTTGTTTAGCTGTCGTTTATTCCCCGATCAGGCCGTTCGTCAGGCTCACGCCCAGCGCGTGCACATCCTGCGCCACGGCCATGCTCCACGCGGTGGCGACGTCGGCGGCGTCCGCGGCGCTGGCGTCGAATCCGGCCTTGAAGGCGGCGAAGGCTTCGTTGACCTCGGCCTGCTTGGCGCTCAGCGCCTCGCTGACCGCGGCGGCCTGTTCCTCGCTCACGCCGCCGTACATGATCAGGTTGCTCAGCGCGTCGTAGGTCCAGTACATGGAGTCGGCCCAGTTCTCAGGCAGCACCTTGAAGCCCTCCACCGTCACGCGTTCGCCGTCCACGCGCCTGGTAGCGGTGGTCGCGTAGTAGAGGCCGCTCTCCGGCTCCTCCTCCACGAAGGGGGCCACGGGGGTGCTCACCTTGTAAGAGGCGTCCACGTCGGCGGTGAACATCGGGAAGTAGGGCACGAACACGTTGAAGCCCGCGTCGTTCATGCAGATCCATTCGACGGTGTCGGCCGCGCCGCCCTGGGGATAGGTCTGGAAGACGTGGGTCTCCAGGTTGCGCACATAGCCGATATTGCCGATGTGGTAGAAGGCCTGCACGTCCTCGATGGTCAGCTTTTTATCGGGGGTGATGCCGGTGTGCATGGGCACGATTTCGCCGTTCTCGCCGACGTTGGAGATGAGATAGGACGCGGCGGGGTCGATGTCCTCGGCCGCGGCGTCCGCGAAGGCGGGATCGAGGAACGCCAGCGCGTTGACCATGCGGGCGTTGGGCGCGGTCTCCTCATTGTATGAGAGCACGTAGTTGATCACGTTCGCGTCGGCGTCGCCCACGAAGAAGCCGCCGGCCTGCGCGGTCTCGATGAGGCCCGCGGAGGCGATCACGTTCTCGGTGTCGTCCAGGTCGATCGCGCCGATGATGGACATGTTCGGCTGCACCATGACCATGTCGCTTGACAGCTTGACGGCGATGTACTGGTGGCCCGTCACGTTCTCGATGTACCAGGTCTCGGCGTTGTCGGCGATGAAGATGCCGGAGCCCGCGTTCGCGCCGGCGGTGTCGTAGATGCCGGTGAGCACGGCCAGCGCTTCCTTCGCGGAGGCCGCTTCGCTCAGCAGAACGGTCACGATCTCGGCCTCCTCGATGCCCAGATCCTCATAGGGATCGGCTTCGTAAGCCGCGTCGGAGGAGCCGATGGTTTCGGTAGCGCTGACGACCAGGCCTTTGTCGTTGACGCCGCCCGCCTCGTAGGGAGTGTGCGGATGGTCGCCGTCGCAGTCCGGGCAAACGCCGCCCGCGCCCTCGCCGTTGTCGTCGCTGAAGGCCGTATAGCCGTAGCTGTCGTGGGTGAAGGTCCAGGTGAAGCCGTAGCAGCCGTTGTAGAGTTCGCCCGCCGCGTGCTTGCCCGCGGGCGCCACGTACATCAGCTTGTTCTGACTGTTGGCGTAGTCCTCGCTGCGGCCGAAGATGGCGGAGCCGTCGTCCGTGAGGGCGGGGCCGGCGTAGATGCTGGTGCAGGCCAGCGCGCCGCCCGAGATCATGCACAGCGCCAGGGCCAGCGCGGCTGTCACGGCCAGTTTCTTTTTCATGGAGAACGTCATTTTTCTTCGCATCCTTTCATTTCGGGAATTGGCCACAGTATACGCTGTGGAATGCCGTTTGTCAAGCATATTTATACACTGAAAATGCAATTTTATACGGAATTTACAGTGATGTCAACCGCATAAACGGATTATATGAAAATATATGTATAAACGACAGACTGCGCGCGGAGGCTTGCGCCGCCCGGCGGGGCGCGGTATAATACGGAAAGAGACAAGGCGCTTTCGCGCCGTGCGGGAGGCGAAGACACATGAGGCTGATGTCCAACAATCAATGGAAATGGGACGCGAACAACGACGTGTGGCGGGCCATGGGCGAGGACTGCTCGGCCGAGACCCGTGTGAAGGGGCTCGCGCGGGCGTATCGGGAGATTCTGCCGGACGTGATGGGACTGCAGGAGGTCTCGACGCGCATGGCCGCGCTGATGATGGAGGCCCTCGGCGAAACGCCCCTGCCCGGCGGGGCGCGCTACGAATACGTCTCCGGCGGCGACACGCCCATCGTCTACCGCCGCGACAGATTCCGCCTGCTGGAATCCGGCTTCTTCCTCTACGACGAGGCCGTGCCGGGCCTGGAGGGCAGCTTCAACAACGGCGAGACGAAGTCCTACTGCTTCGGCGTGTTCGAGGGCCGGGAGGACGGCCGTCGCTTCGCGCTGATGAGCACGCACCTGTGGTGGATGTCGTCCCGTCCGGGATCGCAGAACTTCCGCGCGGGCTCGAACCAGGCGCGGGCGTATCAGATCGGCCTGGCCTCGGCCCGCATGGACGCGGTGATGGCGAAGTACGCCTGCCCCGGCGTGATCATGGGCGATCTGAACGCCTCGGTGGACAGCCTGTGCCTGGAGGCGGCGTTTGGCGCCGGCTGGAAGGAGGCCCACGACCTGGCTCCCCGGGAGGCGCGCGACGAGACCCGCGGGCACCATCCCTGCGGACCGAGGGGCTTCGAGCGGGGCGAACCGGGCTCCTTCGGCCAGGCTATCGACCACATCCTGCTGAAAAACGAGGGCGGCGCGAAGGTGCTCGCCTTCCGCCGCCTGACGGACGAATGGTTCGACAAGGTGTCCGACCACTATCCGCTGTACATTGATATTCAGTTCTGATCCGCTTTTCCCTCCAGGTACCGCCGGGCGAGGGCGCGCACGGCGTCCAGGCTTTCGTTCAGCCGGTCGATCGCCACGCTGCCGTCCGGCCGCACGGCGGTGCATTCGCAGGTGAGGGCGCCCGCGTAGCCGTAACGTCCGGCGGTCTCGAAGAACGGGCCAAAGTCGATCTGCCCGTCGCCGATGAACAGCGTCTTCAGCGACCCCCAGTCCATATAGCCGCCCCGGTAGTCGTTCACGTGCAGGTGGCGCACGCGCTTCTCCGTCCAGAGCCAGGCCCATTCGGGCGAGGAAAAGAGGGGCATCTGGCCGTGAAAGGCGCTCATCTTGGTGTCGATGGTGAAGCCGCAGTCCGGAAACAGCGCGCGCATCTCGGAAAGGCGCGTCATGGGGTCCGCCCGGGCGCACACCACGTTTTCGACCGTCAGCTCCAGACCGTGGGCCCGGGCCGTGCGGGCCAGGCGGCCGTAGGCGGCGTAATTGCGATCGATGTTCCGGTCGGAGTCGACGCCGCCCCACAGGTGCATGACCAGCCGCTTCGCGCCGATTTCGTTCGCGACCTCGCAGTTCAGTTCAAAATCCCGCAGGGCGCTCTCCGCGTCCCCCGGCCCGCCGCGGCTGAGCCGGTCGCCCACGGTCTTCTCCACGTGCATGGCGGGGAAGGGGATGCCCGAGGCGGCCAGCCCGCGGGCGATTTCATTGCGTCGGCCGTACCAGCTTTCGTACATCATGAATTCCATGCCGTCGCAGCGCAGCAGCGGGAAGTACGCCATGATCAGCCGGTGGTCGCGGCCGTTCGGCCGCCCCACGATCGCGCCGGTCGAACAGAGGATTTCGCGCGCCATCTCAGCGTCCCCCGCCCACGTCCAGGGGCTTTCCGTCCAGCACCGCGCCGGCCACGCCCCTGTCGTCGTAGATCAGCTTGAGCGAGAAGAAGGGCCGGCCCTCGTCCAGCAGGCGCAGGAAGATGCGGTCGCCGGGCCACATGGGAAGCTCAGGCAGGCGCGCCTTGTCAACCCACTGGACGTCGCCCTCGTCGCAGTCCGGGCGCAGGTCGCCCTCGAAGGCGGAGGCGGTGAACAGATACATGTATTCCACCCAGTCGCCCATCACAAAGGTGACCACGCCGCGGGAGGCGTATTCGGTGAGCGCCAGGCCGGTCTCCTCCCGCACCTCCCGCAGCACGCACTCCTCCGGGCTCTCGCCGCGCTCGAAGTGCCCGCCGATGCCCAGCCACTTGCCGTAGTTCCCGTCGTTCTCCCGCCTGTTGCGGTGGATCAGCAGGTATTTTCCGTCCTGTTCGATGTAGCAGAGGGTGGTCATCTCGGGCGCGGGGCGCTTTTTGCGCATCAGCACGTCCGGCTTTTCGGCCAGCGGCCCCTTGGCGGCGATGAGGAATTTCGTCTTGACGCCCTGGGCGGTGAACATGGCCTCGTGCTCGCTCACGTAGTTGGGCGAGAAGCCGGAGGCGTGCAGGTCCCGGGTGAGGAATCGCGGCCGGAAGCCGCAGGCCTGCAGGTAGCCGACGGTGTCGTCGAACAGGCTGTCGTCGTCGGTCTTGAACCAGATCTCGCCGCCGTCCACCAGGAAATCGCGATACTGCATCAGCTGCCGGGGATGAGTCAGGCGGCGCTTTTTCTGCCGGTCTCGCTGGTTCCAGGGATTGCAGAAGTTGATGTAAATGCGCTCCACGCGATCCTCCGCCGAAAACGCCTGGCTGATGAACGAGCATTCCTTTACGGCCAGGCGGATGTTGTCGACCGGTTCCGAGCCGTATCGCGCGGCGATGCCCCGCCGCGCCACGCCCAGCACGTCCGTGCTGATGTCCACGGCCACGAAATTGACGTTTCTTTCGGACCAGGCCATTTCGGCGGTCGAAACGCCCTTGCCGCAGCCCAGCTCCACGTGGAGCGGCTGATCTTTGGGAAAGAGCGCGCGCCAGCGGCCCCGGCAGGCGTCGCTGTCCAGCACGGCCCACGGACACGCCTCCAGCTCCGGCCTGGCCCATTTCTTCTTGCGCATGCGCACGGGCGTCATTCCTCCTGTCTGCCTGAATCGCGTTTATTTTAGCACGGAAGGAGCGCCGCTTCAAGGGCGATATGATGAAAAAAGCGCCGCGGCCTCCGCGCAGCGCTTGACGGACGGGCGCGAATTGACTATAATAGAATTGCGAATATATAAACGGCGGCGCGGAGCGCCGTTCAGGAGAGGAGAGCGGGATATGAATATCGAAGAGGAACTCAAAAAAGCGAAGGACGCGGCGGCGAAGATGAGGGCCGACGCGGAAGAGAAGACGCGCCAGCAGCGCGAGGGCGTGAAGGAAAAGGCCGAGGAAGCGGCTGAAGAGATTCAGGAAGGCGCGAAGGGCCTGAAGGACAGGGTCCAGGAAGTGCTCGACAAGACTGACATAGACGAGAAGATCGTGGAAGGCGCGAAGAGCATCGCCGGCAAGGCCAAGGAAGCGCTGAACAAGACGGACATCGACGAGAAGATCGTCGAGGGCGCGAAGAACATCGCCGGCAAGGCCAAGGAAGCGCTGGACAAGACCGACATCGACGATAAGATCGTCGAAGGCGCGAAGAATATCGTCGGCAAGATCGGCTCCCTCTTCTCCGGCAAGAAGGACGAATAACGCGGGCTGCGCGCATACGGCGCGGGCCGGGGCAAACCGCCCCGGCCCGCGCCGTTGGTTTTGGCGTCAGGCCAGCCTGATGTCGAGCCACTTGCCCTTTTTGATGCGCCGGTGCAGCAGGCCGTTGCGCACGAAGGCGTCTATGTCGAAGGCGATCCAGGGCCCCATGACGGCGATCTGCCAGCCGGGCAGGGCGCTGTTCAGCGGGTAGCAGAACAGGTATGTGAGGATGGGCCGCAGCACCGCCACGCTGACCAGCGCGACCATGGCCACGTATTTGGTGTCGCCCGCGCCCCGCAGGCAGCCGGAGTAGACCACGCGCCCGTTCTGGGGCAGCATGCCCACGATGACCACGTAGAAGGACAGCGTCACGCCGAGTATGATCTCCTCCTCGGTGGTGAACAGCAGCGCCAGCTGGCGGCGCAGCAGGAAGATGACCAGCATCAGGGCGATGGACACGAACACGGAGAGGCGGCGGGAGATGTTGGCGTGGGCCATGGCGGCGCGCTTGTCCTGGGCGCCGAGGCTCTGGCCCACGAGGGAGGTGCCCGCCGTGGCGACGCCGTCGCCCAGCGTGAAGGAGAGGGACGTCACCTGGGACACGATCTGGTACGCCGCGAAGGCGTTCGTGCCCACGCCGGCGATCAGGCGGGAGTTGATCAGGAAGCCCAGGCGCAGGAAGGCCGCCTCCACGATGGAGCTGGAGCCGACGCTGAACAGCCCGCCCAGCGTCGTCTGGTCGAACCGGGGCAGGGCGAGATGGTAGTAGCCGTCCTTCCGGCAGACGAAGCTGACGGCGATGGCGCAGGACACGGCCGTGCCGCACACCGTGGCGATGGCCGCGCCCCGCACGCCCAGGCGGGGAAAGCCGAGCTTGCCGTTGATGAGCACGTAGTTGAGGCACACGTTCACCAGGTTCGCCGTGATGTTGGTGATCATGGTGATGCGCGTCTTGCCGATGGCCCGCATGGCCGCGCAGATGCACAGGGACCAGCAGTTGAGCGGAATGCCCAGGCAGATGATGCGGAAATACGCCACGCTCATCTCCATGGTGTCCTCGTTCGCCCCGGCGACGCGCATGAACGCCTCCGCGCCGAAGTAGCCCAGAAGCGCCATGATGAGGCCCAGCGCCGTCACCAGCGCCAGGGACTGGTTGAGGCAGGAGTTGGCCGCCGCCCGGTCGTCCGCGCCCTTGCGGCGGGCGCACAGCGCCGTGGTGCCCACGCACAGGGACTGGGCGCAGATCAAAAGGATCATGCGCGGCTGGCTGGTGAGTCCCACCGCGGCGATGGCCGCCGCGCCCAGCGTGCCCACCATCATGGTGTCGATGGAGCCGATGATGCTCAGCAGCGCGCCCTCGATGGTGGAGGGCCAGGCGATGTTCAGGCTCTGCCTGTACATCGCCTTCAGCCGGCCCGTTTCGATGGGCCGGCCGCTCTGATCCTTTATGCCGCAGAGCTTTTGAAATAAATCCACAAGACCTTCTCCCCTTTTGCAGCCGGGTCAAACCGTGCCCGGGTTTCCGCGCCGCAGGCGCTGTTGTATTTCGCGAAGGACAGCTCAGTCAACCGCCGCGTCCGGCTCCGCCTCCGCCCGATAGAAGCGCGGCCTGTCCGCGCCGCCTTTGCCGTAGATGTAGTACATCTCCTGCAGCGCCTCGTCCTCGTAGACGGCGAGCTGCTCGGCGAACCAGTCCGCCAGGGGCTGTTGGCGCAGGGTGGAAAGGGGCGTCCAGTAGTTGTTCGCCTCGTCGCAGGCGGGTTTGAGGGTCCCTTCGAAGGCGTCCGCGCGGAAGAACACGATCACCGTGCGCTCGTGGGTGTCCCTGTCCTCCCAGTGGACGATGCCCTCCATGCGGGGGCGGCGTATTGTGAGGCCGGTCTCCTCCCGCACCTCCCGGATCACGCAGTCCGTGTAGCTTTCGCCGTCCTCCACGTGGCCCCCCGGGAAGCACAGGCCGCTCCAGTCGCCCTTCGTGCGCTCCTGAACCACCACCCGGCCCGTGGCCCGGTCGAACACCATGCAGGCGGTGGTCAGCTCCGTCTGATAGCTCCGGCTCACAGCGCGCCGCCTCCTTCGCCCGCCCGGACGCGCCAGGGCGCGTCGCCCGCGTCTATGGTGGCCCACGGGTTCTTCACGGCCTCGTTCAGCTTCAGCCAGAACAGGGCGTCGTCCAGCGCCTCCTCCAGGGGATAGGGGGACGGCCCGCCGCTCAGGTACGCCTCCATGTCGAGCAGGATCGAGGCGATGGCGAACTCGTCCTGCTCCGTGTCGAGGAACAGCTCGCCCGTCCAGGTCTTGCGCCCGTCCCGCAGCGCCTGGGTGTCCAGGCAGCGGTACGCCGGGGCGATCTCCGGCATGAGGCAGAGGCGTTTTGGCGCGTTGTCCGCGTCCGCGTAGGCGATGACGCGGTCGCTCCATTCGCCCTTCTCGCCGCGCACCGTCAGGTGCCGGGCGCGGATGAAGGTGCGGTACTGGATCGAGGAGAAGTCGTACACGGCCGTTTTCCCGGAGGAAAAGGCAATGTGCACGATGTCCCGCTCCTCCTTCGCGAGGGAGCCGTCCAGGATCGCGCCGTAGCGGGAGTCGGTGGCCGCGACCTGCGAGGACACCCGCGCGCCGCGCAGCGTGAAATCCTCTCCCTGAACGCCCAGCATGCGCCGGATCAGGCTGAAGCCGTGGTAGTCGTGCGCCAGCGACAGGTAGGCGGAGACGGGCCGGCCGATGCGCCCGGCCTGCACCTCGCTGAGGCCGTTGGCCAGGATGGGATAGCGGTGATACTGCTCGCAGCAGACGATCTTCGCCCCCTGGCCGCAGCTCAGCGCCCACAGGGCGTCCAGCTCCTCACGGGTCGCGCCCACGGGCGTCTCCGTGACGACGGGATAGCCCCGCCCGATCCATTCGATGGCGACAGCCGCCGTGTGGGCCCTGTCCACCGCCACCACGATGAAGTCCGGCCGGAAGGCCAGCCCCTCCTCCGGGCGGGTGGTCGCCGGAACGCCGGTGCGCGCCGACACCGCCGCGGCCTTTTCCTCCGAGCGGCACAGGAACATGGCCCTGAACAGATCCCGGTGCTTCATCGCGATGCGGGCGAAGTATTCCGATCTGTAACCGGAACCGACGATCAGGTATTTCATCATACGGGATTCCTCTCCTTTTCCGCGAGGTATTCCACGGCGCTGTGGGCGGCGATGTTGCCTTCGCCCACGGCCTTTGTGTACTGGTAAGGCCGGCCAGTGCAGTCGCCCGCGGCGAACACGCCGGGCAGGTTTGTGGCCATGCGCCGGTCCACGGCGATGTGGCCGTCCTCCGTGGCCAGCTTCGGCAGCAGCGCGCTCAGGGAGATCGCCTCCCGCAGTATGAACACGCCGTCCACCGGGATCGCCTCGCCCGTGGTCAGCTTTACGCCGTTCACGCGCTTCTCGCCCTCCACGCCCGCCGCCCGGGCCGGGAGCGTCTCGACGTTTTCCGCGGCGACGGCGGGGTTTTTGTAGGTGGGAAGGAAGAAGACCTTCGCCGCGAGGCCGGCCAGGTATTCCACCTCGTGCTCGAAGCGCGGGCTGGTCACCACGGCGGCGATGGTCTTGCCCCGGTAGAGGGCGCCGTCGCAGGTGGCGCAGTAGCTCACGCCGCGGCCCAGCAGCGCCTCCTCGCCGGGCAGCGCGCCGGCGGCGGCCACGCCGGTGGTCAGTATGACCGTCTTCGCCTCGAAGAAATCCGCGCCGGCGGCGACGCCGTAGTGATCCTTCATGGGGGCGATCATGTTCACCATGGCCTCGTGGATGTCGATGCCCATGGCGGCCACGTGGGCGCGGAAGGCGTCGGCGAGCTGCGCGCCGGTCGCCTCCGGCAGGCCGGGATAGTTCATGACCTTTTCCGCCCGCGCGATCTTGGCGCTCAGGGCCTTGCTCCCGATCCAAAGAAACCGTTTGTTCAGGATTTTCAGGTTCAGCGCGGCGGACACCCCCGCGGGGCCCGCGCCGACGATGATCAAATCGTATATCACGCCATCATCCCTCCGTCAACAGTCTGGGTCTACTATATCATATTCCCCGCCGCGCGCGCAACCCATTTATTTCGCCCGTGAAGGATAGATGGGCGCGCCCCTTCTTTCTCCAGTTTTCCCTTGAAAAAGGGCCTGGGTTTGCGTATAATAAAAGCGGCTCAACGCACT
Organism: Clostridia bacterium; assembly: GCA_017527065.1. Taxonomy (GTDB): domain Bacteria; phylum Bacillota; class Clostridia; order Christensenellales; family Aristaeellaceae; genus Firm-10. Next base: position 67,242 of record JAFXQO010000028.1, on the reverse strand, counting down.
GCGCCGCCTGTTTGGAAAGCAACGGAAACAATAAAACGGCTCGGGAGAAGGAAGCGGAGATCATGAAGAGAAAAATCGCGCTGGTCACCGGCGCGGGCCGGGGCATCGGCAAGGGCATCGCCATCCAGCTGGCCAGGGCCGGCTACGACCTGGGCATTCACTACGCCACAACCGCGGAGGGCGCGAAGGATACCGCCGAAAAGTGCCGGGCCCTGGGGGCGCGCGCCGAGCTGTTTCAGGCCGACATCCGCCATGTGGATCAGATCCGCGCCATGTTCAACGGCTTCGAGGCCGCCTTCGACCGGCTGGACCTGATGGTCAACAACGCGGGCGTTACCCGGTTCCAGCCCTTCCTGGAGGCCACCGAGGAGATGTTCGACACGGTGGTGAACACCGACCTGCGGGGCACCTACTTCTGCGCCCAGGCCGCGGCGCGCCTCATGGTGGCCCGGGAGACGAAGGGCGTCATCGTCAATATCTCCTCCAACCACGCGCTGGGCTGCTGGCCCATCGCCTCCTTCTACGCCGCGGCCAAGGCCGGGGTGGACAAGATGGGCAAAAACATCGCCATGGAGCTGGCGCCATACGGCATCCGCGTGGTCACCATAGCGCCGGGCTACACCCATATCCCGGAGAACGACCGCCCCGGCGCGGGCCGGCCGGCGTGGATCGACGCGATCAGCCGGCGCATTCCCTGCGGGCGCGTGGCCGAGCCGGAGGAGATCGGCGCGGCGGTGGTGTTCCTGGCCTCCGAGAATGCGGGCTACATCACGGGAACCACCCTCAACATGGACGGCGGCGCGCTGCTGCCGGTGCTGGCGGAGAACCGGTTTGAGGCCGGGCGATAGGGGGACGGGGCCGGCCTGAAGGGGGCGCGCTACGCCTCGAAGAGCAGCAGCATCAGGATCAGCAGCTCTTCCATGGATTCATCTTCCGCGAGGGATTCCTCCACCGCTTCCCAGGCTTCCGGGAAGCCCTCCGTGCCCGCGACGCCCCGGGACGCCTCGTAGCGGGCCTCGCTGCGGCCGGAGAGGTCGAAGGGCTTTTTCGCCCGGCGGTCCCAGCGCCAGGACAGCGTGCCCTCGATCCGCACGCCGGACAGTTCGAACGATACGTCGAGCTTCTTCTTGCCCTGCTTCTTCGCCGAGCCCAGCTGGCTGAAAAGGTATTCCACGCCCTTGGGCATGTTCAGGAAGGCGTCCAGCATGTCGACGGCCTCCGGGAGCCCGTCCGGAACGGCGTCCTGAGGCATCGCCAGGTATTGGCGCATCAGCACCCGGTGAAACGCCGCGCCGTCCATCACGCCGCAGGTATCGCCCAGGGACCAGGCGTAGCGGGAGCGCCGCGCGTCTTCCTCCGCCCGGAATCCGCCCAGCGATTCCCCGTCCTTCATCGCGTCGGCCGCCAGCCAGGCCTCGCCATGGTCCTCGGTGAAACCCACGCGCACCTTAAGCGAGGGCGTCAGCGCGACGCGCTCGCCCGCCGCCTCCACGGCGATGTCCGTCAGTTCGATCGTCCACGCGCCGTACTGCGCCGCGGCCAGGGCCGGCAGGCTCCCCAGCAGCAGGATCAGCGCCGTCAGCGCGGCGATCAGCTTTTTCATCATCTTTCTGCGCCCCTTCCGTTCGCGTGTGTTTATCGGCTTCCATTATAGCAGACTTCCCGCCGCCTGTCACATCTTTTTTGGAAGGGCCGTTTAACCGAACCGTGCGCGAAGGACCGGCGGCGCTCTGCTATAATACGGCTGAACAAAAGGAACAGGAGGCCTGTCATGAAGGAACTCTTTCAACTCTACGGCGCGTTCTTCCGCATCGGGCTGTTCACCTTCGGCGGAGGCTACGCCATGCTGCCCATGCTCCAGCGCGAGGTGGTGAATAAATACCATTGGGCCACGGACGAGGAACTGCTGGACTGCTACGCCATCGGCCAGTGCACGCCGGGCATCATCGCCGTAAACACCGCCACCTACGTGGGCTATTCGCGGCGCGGCGTGGCGGGCGGGATTATCGCCACGCTGGGCGTCGTGTCGCCGTCGCTTCTGATCATCACGGCGGTGGCCATGGTCCTCAGCCCCTTTATGGACAATCCCTACGTGGCGCGCGCGTTCGCGGGCATCCGCGTGGCCGTGTGCGCGCTGATCGCGGGCTCCGTGGTCAAGCTGGCGAAGAAGAGCGTGACCGACGTCACGGGTATCATCCTGTGCGCGGCGGCGTTCGCGCTGGTCGCGGTGCTGGGCGCGTCGCCCATCTGGGTGACGCTCGGCGCGGCGCTCGCCGGCCTGGTTCTGGGAAGGGTGCGTGAGAAGAAATGAGCGACATCCTCTGGCTGATCTTTGAGTTCTTCAAGGCGGGCCTGTTCGCCGTGGGCGGCGGCCTGGCCACGCTGCCCTACCTCACCCGCATGAGCGAGGCGCATCCCGGCTGGTTCACCACCGAGATGCTGGCCAACATGGTGGCCATTTCCGAATCCACGCCCGGTCCCCTGGGCATCAACATGGCCACCTATGTTGGCTACACCGTGGCGGGCGTTCCGGGCGGCGTCATCGCCACGCTGGCGCTGGTCGCGCCGGCGGTGGCCATCATCATGCTCATCTATCGCGTGCTCCAGCAGTACAAGACCAATCCCCTGGTGGTGAGCGGCTTCGCGGCGCTGCGGCCGGCCGTGACCGGCCTGATCGCGGCGGCGGGCTATTCCGTGTTCCGCATGGCCGTGCTCACCGGGGAGCCGGGGAGCCTCTTCACGCTGGTCAGCTGGAAGGCGCTGATCCTGTGCATAGTCCTGTTCGTTCTGACCCAGCTGAAAAAGACGAAGAACCTGCATCCCGTGCTGTTCATCGCCGTGGGCGCCGCGGTCGGGCTGCTGGTGGAGCTTTGACGAAACGACACAGACAAAGGAGGACGATCACCATGGCGCTGCTTCACACCGATTTCTTCTCCAACGTGCTGGGCATGTGCGTCCAGATGGACGTCATACTGCCCCAGCGCACCGCCGGCCAGATCGGCATGGAGGGCAAGACCCGGCCGGGCAAGTATCCCACGCTGTACCTGCTGCACGGCCTGAGCGACGACCACACCATCTGGCAGCGGCGCACCTCCATCGAGCGCTACGCCGCCGACCTGGGCATCGCCGTGGTCATGCCCTGCACCCACCGGGCCTGGTACACCGACACCGCCGCCGGCATGAACTACTGGACCTACATCTCCGAGGAGCTGCCCGCCATCTGCCGCGACTTCTTCCCGAACATGTCCTCGAAGCGCGAGGACACCTGGGCCGCGGGCCTGTCCATGGGCGGCTACGGCGCGCTCAAGCTGGGCCTCCGGGCCAGCGACGCCTTCTCCCGCGTGGCGACGCTCTCCGGCGCGGTGGACGTGGCCGGCCGTACCGCGCCGCTCACAAAGAGCCGCCTGGCATACTGGAGCACCGTGTTCGGCCCGCTTGACGGGATCAAGGGCTCCTTCAACGACCTGTTCGCCGCGGCGGAGGAGCTGAAGGCCTCCGGAAAGCCCCTGCCGGAGGTGTTCATGTGGTGCGGCACGGAGGACGGCCTGTATCCGGCCAACGTGGCCATGCGCGACCACCTGAAAAAGCTGGGCTACAGCCTGACCTACTCCGAATCCCCCGGCGACCACCAGTGGAAGTACTGGGACGAGCAGATTCAGAACGTGCTGAAATGGATCGTGAAATAAGCGCGGGAGGTAATCCGTCATGGCATTCCTGACCGAGGAAGACAGGCGCTATACGACGCCCGAGGACATCTGCGCCCACGTGGGCGACGAGTACGAAAAGTTCATGGGGGCCGTCGTGCCGCCGGTTTTCCAGAATTCCCTGTTCGTGCGCCCGAAGGCTGGCGGCGGCATGCCGGACGCGGGCTACGCCTACACGCGCATGTCCAACCCGACCACAGACATCGCCGAGCGCAAGATCGCCGCGCTGGAGGGCGGCGACGGCGCGCTGTGCTTCTCCTCCGGCATGGGCGCGATCTCCAGCGCCATCATGCACTTCGTGCGCGCCAACTGCCACGTGGTGCTGGTCGACACGGCCTACGGCTGCACCCTGGGCTTCATCAAGGACTACCTGCACCAGCGATTCAACGTGGACTACACGCTGGTCAGCGGCGAATCCGTGGACGAGATCCGCGCCGCCATCCGCCCGGACACGCGGCTCATTTACCTGGAAAGCCCCTCCAGCCTGGTTTTCCGCATGCAGGACCTGGATGCCGTCGCCGCCCTCGCCCGGGAGAAGGGAATCGGCACCGTGATCGACAACTCCTACGCAACGCCGCTTTACCAGCAGCCTTTGAAGCACGGCGTCGACATGGTGTGCCACACCGCCTCGAAATACCTGGGCGGCCACAGCGACATCGTGGCCGGCGCGGTGGCGGCGCGCCGGGAGATCATCGAGAGCATCCAGAATTACGAGCGCGCCTGGCTGGGCAGCAGCATGGATCCCCACCAGGCCTCGCTGCTCATCCGCGGCCTCCGGACGCTGACCGTGCGCGTGCCCCAGCACGCCGCCAACGCCGAGAAGGTGGCCGCGTTCCTGGAGAACAGCCCGAAGATCAGGCGCGTGTTCTATCCCGGCTCCCGGACCTTTGAGCAGAATGAACTGTTCCACAGGTACATGACGCGCGCCACGGGTTTGCTCAGCTTCGTGCCCGCCGGCGGCTGGGAGGACGCGGTGCGCTTCACATCGCGGCTGCGCTGTTTCCAGAACGGCTGCAGCTGGGGCGGCTTCGAGAGCCTGTGCATCCCCCTGGGCCAGGACGAGGCGGGCCGCGCGGCCGGCCGGCCGGACAACCTGGTGCGCATGCACGTGGGCCTCGAGAACGTGGACACCCTCATCGCCGACATATCCCAGGCGCTGGACACCCTGCCGGACGCCTGAACCACATACGACCAACGAAAGGATGGAAGATCATGAGCTCAATCGCGCGGTTTGAACCCACCTTTGAATCCCTTCGCCAGTACGACGCGCCCGAATGGTTCCGCGACGCCAAGTTCGGCATCTGGAGCCACTGGGGCCCCCAGAGCGTGCCCATGTTCGGCGACTGGTACGCCCGCAACATGTACATCCAGGGCACGCCCCAGTATGAATACCACGTGCGCCACTACGGCCATCCCTCGAAGTTCGGCTACAAGGACCTGGTTGAGCTCTGGAAGGCCGAGCGCTTCGACCCCGAGGCGCTGATGGACAAGTACGTGAAGGCCGGCGCGCGCTATTTCGTGGGCCAGGCCACGCATCACGACCACTTTTTTAACTACGCCTCCTCCGTCAACCGCATGAACAGCGTGAACGTGGGCCCCCACAAGGACATACTGGCCCTGTGGAAGGCCGCGGCGGACAAGTATCGCCTGCCCTTCGGCATCACCGAGCACCTGGGCGCGTCCTTCTCCTGGTGGCGCGTGAACAAGGGCTGCGACGCCACCGGCCCCTACGCCGGCGTGCCCTACGACGGCAACGATCCCGCATACCGGGACTTCTACTTCGACAACTACGAGCACGGCACGGACGACCCGAAAGAGGCCCGCCCCTGGTATACCGCGAACCCGGCGTATCACGCCTACTGGCTGAAGGCCGTGAACGAGATGATCGACACCTTCAAGCCGGAGATACTCTATTCGGACGGCGCGCTGCCCTTCGGCGGCCACTGGCTGGGCCAGCAGACGACTATCGTCGAGGCCGACTACAAAGAGGGCTTGGAAGCTGTTGCAAGGCTTTACAACACTTCCATCGAGAAGCACGGCTCCAACCAGGCGGTGTACCTGCAGAAGGACAGGCGGCCGGAAATCTACTCGGTGGGCGTTCTGGACATCGAAAAGAGCCAGCTGCCCGGCATCATGCCCGCCCCCTGGCACACGGACACCTGCATCGGCAACTGGTTCTACGACGTGCACCATCCCTACAAGCAGCCCGACCAGATCATCGAGATGCTCATCGACATCATCTCGAAGAACGGCTGCATGCTGCTCAACGTGCTGCAGCGGCCGGACGGCACCATCGACGAGGACGCGGACTTCATCCTGGCCGAGCTGGCCGGGTGGTTCCAGGTCAACGCGGAGGCGGTCTACGGCACCCGCCCGTGGCGCGTGTTCGGCGAAGGCGAGACCCGCGTGAAGATCGAGGGCTTCCGGGAGGACAAGACCGACTGGGCGCGCTCGGACTTCCGCTTCACCCAGAAGGACGGCGCGGTGTACGCCTTCATGATGGGCATAAAGCCCGGCGAGACGGCGGTGCTGCGCAGCTTCGCGGGCCAGGAAATCCACTCGGTGACGCTGCTGGGCGCGGGCGAGCTGCCCTTCCACAATGAGTACGGCGTGCTCAGCGTGCCGCTGCCCGAGAAGCTGCCCTCGAAGTACACGGGGGCGCTCAAAATCCGCTGATTATAAAGAAGTGCAAAGCAAAGCGCCGGATCGGGGCCTTTCGTCCCGATCCGGCGCTTTCTCTTCGTTTGCTCAGCGGGCCGGCTTCCCGATCCTCACCGTCTTCACCTCGAACGTGCGGAAATGCAGCTTCGCCTCGCCACCCTCCATGGGCGCTTCCTCCAGCCTGTTTTCCAGCATGTCGCACAGCCACACCTTCGCGGCGGGCATATTGATCTTCAGCGCGCAGCAGGTGTCCGCCTTCTTGGCCTCGTACAGGCGCAGGATCACGTCGCCGCTGCCGTCCTCGGCGGGCTTCACCGTGTCGATGAACACGTTCGCCGCGTCCACCGAAAACGCGCTGAAGGCCTCGCACGCGCCTTGCGCCACCTGCGCGGGCACGTTCAGGTCGTAGGCCTCGGCCACCACCGGGCTCTCCAGGAAGCCGCCCTCCCACGCCGTGAAGGCGTAGGTGAAGGTGTGCTCGCCGTTGTCCGCGCGCATCTCGGGGGAGGCCGCCGCCCGCAGCAGCGTGAGCTCCAGGGCGTTTCCGTTCATGCTGAGGCCGTACTTGCAGTCGTTCAGCACCGCCGCGCCGTGGCTCTGGTCGCACAGGGCGCTGTAGCGCTGGTTGCACACCTCGAAGCGGTCGCTGTCGTACAGGCGGGAGCGATGGGTCGGGCGGGTCATGTAGCCGAACTGGATCTCGTTGACGCCTTCCGTGGCCTGCACGTCCACCGGGAAGCTCACCTTCAGCAGCCGGTGCAGCTCATGCCAGTCCACACGCGTCTCGAAGTCCAGCCGGCGGCTGTCCGCGCGGAGCACGATGTCCTGCTCGAAGGTGGAGTTCATCACCCGGCGCTTCACATGCAGCGCGGCGCGCAGGCCCTTTTCCTCCTTCACGGTCAATTCGACCGCCTCGTCCAGCGCCACGGGCTGCCGGATGTAGTTGGAGTCGATGTCCCAGGCGTCGAACAGGCGCGGCACGTCCTTGTAGGCCAAAAGCCTGTTCATCGGCCCGGCGGCGAACTCGCGGCCGGTGGCCTTGTCGACGAAGGAGACCACCTCGCCCCGCGCGTTCAGCCTGGCGCGCACGAGGGCGTTCTCGATCACAGCGCCGCCCTCCGTGAGGCATGCGCCCGCCGCCGCGATGTCAGATGCGGCCTTTGCGGGTTTGAGCGATACCGCGCCGCAGGGGGGCAGCGTCACCAGCGCCAGCGCGCCGTCCTCCGTCGGCTGAACGGGCACGGCCTGGCCGTCCGGCGTCTGGGCGCCGTCCCTGTATGCCGCCGGCAGGCACACCAGCGCCTTGCGCCCGAAGGACAGGGAGTTGAACACCGTCACGCCTTCGCCCCGCGCGAGGGACGCCAGCGCGCCGTCGCGGACGGCGTTGGCCTCGCCGATGATCCAGCGGTGGTCGCGCCGGGCGTCCTCGTACACCTTCGCGATGGAGGAGCCGGGCAGTATGTCGTGGAACTGGTTGAGCAGCAGCTTTTTCCAGGCGGCGTCCATACGGGCCAGCGGATAGTCCGCCGCGCCCTTCATCATGGCCAGCGCGCCCCACATTTCGGCCTCCCGCAGAGCCAGCTCCGCCTTGCGGTTGCCCTTCTTGATGGCCGCCTGGGAGGTGAACACGCCCCGGTGGGCGGAGAAATACAGCTCACCCACGTAGGTGTGCTGCGGGCCGCCGGCCGCCTCCATGTCCTCGAAGAACTCGGTGGGGGAGGCCTGCTTCACGCGGGGCATGCCCTCCAGGTCCTTCTCGCGCTCGAGGTACTCCAGGTAATCCCGGGAGGGGCCGCCGCCGCCGTCGCCGTAGCCAAAGGGCAGCAGGAAGGCGTCCAGCCCGCGCTTCTGCACGCGCTTTTTCCAGGTCTCGCAGATTTCCTTCGGGTCGGTGCGGTAGGTGTAGTTGGTGGGCAGGAAGGTGTCGATCTCGGAGCCGTCCGCGCCCTGCCAGGTGAAGTAGTGGTAGGGGAACTGGTCGCCCTCGTTGTAGGACCAGAATATCTTCTGCGTCACCAGGTACTTCACGCCGCAGCTCTTCAGGATCTGCGGCAGCGCGGCGGAATAGCCGAAGGTATCCGGCAGCCACAGCACCACGGAATCCACGCCCAGCTCCTCCTTGAAGAAGCGCTTGCCGTGCAGCACCTGGCGCACCAGCGATTCGCCGCTGGTCATGTTGGTGTCCGGCTCGACCCACATGGCGCCCTCGGCGATCCACTGGCCCTTGCGGATGGCTTCCCGGATGCGCTCGTACAGCTCGGGATAGTGCTCGCGGCACATCACGTAAGCGGCGGGCTGGCTCTGGATGTACTTGTAATCTGGATATTCTTCGATCAGCCGCAGCTGGGCCGCGAAGGTGCGGGAGGTCTTGCGGTGGGTTTCGGCCATGGGCCACAGCCAGGCCAGGTCCAGGTGCGCGTTGCCCACGGCGTAGAACACCGGCGCGGTGGTGCCGTTGACGGCCTCCAGCGCGGGTTTGAGCGCCTCCCGGGCGGCCCGGTAGCTCTCGACGCGCGTCTCCAGCGGCTGTTCAAAATCGGCGATCAGCGTCGCCTGCTCCAGCGCCGCGGCGATCCTGTCCGCCCGCAGGCCCTCCGGGTCGATCTGGTCGCCCAGCTGGCGCAGCGTGTCCAGGTCCATGTACAGCTGATAGGCGTCCTCGTTCCAGATTCCGAAGGTCATGTCGCCCAGGGTGACGCGCCGGCCCTCGGTCTTCGGGTCGGTATACGCGCCGGGCAGCACGGGGCCGGTGGCGCAGCCGCCCAGGGGGCTTTCCGGATAGAAATGCCCGGCGTAAGCCTCCAGCAGGAGGTCGTAGCGCCTGCCCGGCTCGCCGCAGGGGGTGAGCACATTGTCCTCGATGAAGTGATGGGGCATCGACACCCAGTCGGCGCGGTAGGTGCCGAAGGATTTGCCGTCCACGAACACGGTGGTCTCGCCGCCGGTGTCCAGGTTCATGACGATGCGCTTGCCTGCCGCCGCCTCGGGCAGGACGATCCGGCCGCGCATCCAGCGGTATTCATAGCTGTGTCCCCAGGCCGTGCCGGGCCGCATGGGCTCGAAGGGGCCTTTCAGCGCCTCGTCGGGTGTGAGGTGATCCATGGTGGCGAAGGTCTCAACGTCGATGCTTCCCAGGGGCAGGTAGAGGTCCTGGCGCAGCGTCCCCAGCCAGTGGGCCAGGCGGCGCTGCCATTCGGAATGCATGTACTTCATGGGTGTCTCCTTTATTCTGTCTGTGTCGCTGTGCGGAACGCTTCACATTGTAGCATTCCCGGGGCGGCGCGTCAATCGCGCGTTTCGTTTACCACTGGGCCACCGAGCCGTCCGTGTGGAACAGGCGCGGTGTGTCCCAGTCGCCCTCGAAGGTGTGGCCGCGCACGTAGTCCTCGTCCACTTCGATGCACAGCCCGCTGCCGGTGGGAACGTCCACATAGCCGTTTTTGATCTCGAAGGGCTTTTTGAGGTAGCCCACGCCCCGGTCGAGGCCGTCGGCCATGCCGGGATGCTCCTGGATGAGGAAATTCGGGATGCAGGTGTCCGCCTGCAGGCAGGCCGCAAGGGAGATGGGGCCGAGGGGATTGTGGGGCGACACGGAGGCGTAGTACATCTCCGCCATGGCCGCGATCTTCTTCACCTCGAAAATGCCGCCGCAGTGGCAGGTGTCCGGCTGGAGCACCGCCGCCGCGTGCTGCTCCAGCACGGTGCGGAAGGCCCATTTGGTGAAAAGCCGCTCGCCCGTGGCGATGGGCACGCTGGTCTTCGCGGCGATGGACGCCATGACCTCCACGTTTTCCGGCAGCACCGGCTCTTCCACGAACATGGGGTAGTAGGGCTCGATGGCGTCGATCAGGCGGCTGGCCATGCCCGCCATGATGCGGCCGTGAAAATCCACGGCGATGTCCACGTCCTTGCCCACGGCCTGGCGGATGGCGCAGAATTTCTCCGCGAAGGCGTCCACGTAGCTGAGCTTGTCGATGTGCTCCACCGGCGCGTCCGGCGAGATTTTGATGGCGTCGAAGCCCTGGGCCTTGCGCTTTTTCGCGTTCTCGGCGGCCTCGGCGGGCGTCGCGCCGCCGCAGTGGGAATAGATGCGGATCTTATCGCGGCAGCGGCCGCCCAGCAGCTCGTAGACCGGCACGCCCAGGGCCTTGCCCTTGATGTCCCACAGGGCCTGCTCGATGCCGCTGATGCAGGAGGTGAGGATGGGGCCGCCGCGGTAGAAGGTGGTGCAGTACATGGTCTGCCACAGGTGCTCGATGCGCATGGGGTCCGCCCCGATGAGCACCGGCCGCAGCTCGTTGATGGCCGCTTCCACCGTTTTGGCGCGGCCTTCCAGGATGGGTTCGCCCCATCCGCAGACGCCCTCGTCCGTGCTGATCTTCAAGAACATCCATCTCGGCTTCACGTGGAAGGTTTCCAGGTTGGTGATTTTCATTGCGCGTACCCCCTTTGGGTCGGTTGCGGATTCGCGTCATTTGTCGTTCAGCTTGCGGAAGCGGTGCACCGGATAGCCGAAGGAACCGGTGTAGGCCATTTCCTCCCAGCCCCGGTCCAGCAGCGCCCAGTTTTTGCCGGGGTCGTTGGGCTGGTCGCCGGGGCAGTCCAGCAGCCAGCCGCCCTTCTTCGCCACCCGGGCCAGCTCGGCGGTCTCCTCGTCGGGGAAATCGCCCACCACGTGGCCGCTCATGACGATGTCGAAGGTGTCGTCCGGGAAGGGGAGCGCGTGGGCCATGCCGTCGCACACCCGCATGTTCCCAAGGCCCCGGCGCGCGATCTCCGAGCGCAGGAATTCCCGCAGCGTGTCCACCGGCTCGCTGGCGTAGACCCACGCGGCCCTTTCCGCCGCCGCGAAGGCCAGCCGCCCGGAGCCCGAGCCCACGTCCAGCACCGTTTTCCCGGCGAAATCGGCCATTTCAAACAGGCGCGCCTTGTCCCATCCGTAGATGAAGGGACAGTTCGCGGCCATCTTCTCCGGCGTGGTGTAGATCACGAAATCGTCGAACGCGCCCAGGGCCTCGATCTCGGCGGCGCGGCCCGCGGCCTCGTCCGCTTCCGGCGCGTCCGCCAGCAGCGCGGCCACGTTCTCCGCCCGTTCGGGGCACTTGTGCGCGCAGTACCACGCCACGTCCGGATGGCGCTTCAGCGCGACGCCCAGCGCGCGGCGCAGCGCGGGATCCTCCGTGCCCAGCATCCAATCGAGCTGGAAGCGCTCGAACATCAGCACGCAGGCGAAGGAATAGTCCGCTTCGTTGATCCAGCCAAGTCTTGACATGTGAGTCCTCCTTTTCCCGTCGTCTACAGGTTCGCCGCCGCCAGCGCCGCCGCGCCGCGGATGCCGGCGTCGTTGCGGTGCATGGCGAGGCAGAGGATGTTTGAGATGGTCCCGGCCCGGTTCGGGGCGACCACCGCGAGCTCCTCGTTCAGCGTGTGCAGCAGTATCTCGCCCGAGGCGCTGATGCCGCCGCCCAGCACGATGGCCTCGGGGCAGAACAGCATGTAGATGCTGGCGATGCCGATCGCCACCTCGTGCAGGTACGCCCGGAACACGGCCATCATCTCGCTGTCGCCCGCGCGGGCGGCGTCGATGATCTCCTTGGCGTTGTCCTTCTTCGCCATGCGGCAGAGGGCGCCGGCGGAGGCGTAGGCCTCGTAGCAGCCTCTGAGCCCGCAGGTGCAGGGCAGGCCGTCGGCGTGGATGATGAAGTGGCCCAGCTCGCCGGCGGTGTTCGTGTGGCCGCGCCAGGGCCGCCCGTTGAACAGGAACGCGCCGCCCACGCCGGTGCCGAAGGCCAGGTACACCGCGCTCTGCAGGCCCTTGCACGCGCCGTCCCACCATTCGGCGGCCAGCTGCGTCTGGGCGTCGTTGTCCACCCAGATGGGGATCTTGAGCCGGCGGTTCAGCATGGCGCACAGCGGGGCGCTGCGCCAGCCCAGGTTGGTCGCCGTGACGAGGTTCTGCGGCAGCAGCACCGTGCCCGGCGTGCCCACGCCCAGCCTGTCAATCTGGTAAGGGGCCTCTTCGACCATCTGGGCGATGAGCTCGACCATGGCGTCCGGGCTGTTCAGTACGGAGGGCGCGCTGGTCTTGTACACCAGGTTGCGCCCGTCCTCCAGCACGCCGAATTTGACCGAGGTGCCGCCGATGTCGACGCCCGCGATGTATGTCTTCATGGAAAAACGCCTCACTTTCTGCCGTATACCTTGTCGCCGATCAGGGAAAACACGGGCCGGAGCGCCTCGTCGAAGGCGGCCAGGTGCGCCAGCGCCCCGGGCCGGGCCGCGCCGATGTCCGCGCGGCGCATGCGCTCGGCCGGGGTGCGGCTGGCGATGCGCAGCGCGTCCGCCGCGGGGATGCCGGCGCTTACGAGGTTCCGCACGCCGCCGTCCAGGTAGCACGCGCCGCAGGAGAGCGTTTCCCCGCCGTTCACGCGGTTGGTGCCGTCCACCACGTGGTATTTGTATCCGTCGATCTCGTATTCGCCGTCCGGCAGGCCCGTCACCGTGCCGGAGTCGGAGATCATCGCCATGCGCCCGGGGCCCTTGAGCTTATAGATCATCTTCACCGTGTTGGGGTGCAGGTGCTTGAAGTCGCAGATGGCCTCGCAGTACGCGCCGTCGTTCAGCAGCGCCGCGTTGACCACGCCGGGGTCGCGGTGATGGATGGGCCGCGCGGCGTTGAAGGTGTGGCACAGCGACTCCACGCCCCAGCCGAAGGCGGCCTCGGCCTGCTCGCAGGTCGCGTCGGTGTGGCCCGCCTGCACGCGGATGTTCTTCTTCAGCAGGTGGGCCGTCAGCTCACGCGCGCCCTCCCGCTCGGGCGCGAGGGTGACAAGCTTCACGATGTCGTCGTAGCCGCCGAACAGCCTTTCGTAGGCCTCGGGCGACGGCGCGGGCATGGCGTCCGGGTTCATCGCGCCGCAGCGGCGGGGATTGAGGAACGGGCCCTCCAGGTGGACGCCCTGGATCGCCGCGCCGGGCAGTTCGCCCTTGGCCTGCCGGCCCATGGCCTCCCGCGCGAAGTCCAGCGCGCGCCGGTATCCCTCCGCGCTGGAACAGGCGGACAGGGAGACGAGCAGGTCGGTCACGCCGCACTCGGCCAGGCGCAGCAGATACTTTTCCAGCCGCGCCCTGTCGGGATGCAGGGAGTGAAAGCCCTCCCCGCCGTGGCAGTGTATGTCGAACAGGCCGGGGGCGAGGATGTCGCTTTCCAGGTCGCCGGCGTCGCCGGGATAAATCGCTTCGACGACGCCGCCCCGGACGGCGACGCACTGGTTCTGCTGCCATCCGGCGGGGGTGAGCAGTTTTTTCGCGTGGATGAGCATAACGATTTCCTCCTTGTGCCGCTGGCGCGATGCGCGGCGGTATGCTATAATACAGGCGAAGATCCCGATCATCAAGAGCGAAAGGATGCGTTTGTTATGGCAAATCCCCTCGGCATTTCCGTGAATCCGAACAACTGGCAGCTGCTCCCGCGCTACGCCGCGGCGGGCATGGAGGTCGTCGAAATATCGCTGCCCTTAGCGCCCATCGACGAACTGCGCCTGTTTGCCTGCGAGGCTTACGCCCTGCTCAGGCAGAGCGGCCTGGCGCTGTGGAGCGTGCACCTGCCCTTCGGCCGCCGGCTGGACATTTCCAATCCGGACGAGGCCGCGCGGGCGCAGGCCCTGGAGGAACTGGGACTGTCCATCGACCTGGCGCGGGGCCTCGGCGCGAAGACGCTCGTGGTCCACGGCAGCAGCGAGCCGAACGCGGAGGAATCCCGCCCGGCCCGCATGGAGGCCTGCGCCAGGAGCCTGAAGGCGCTGCAGGACAAGGCGGGCGGCATGCGGCTGGCTGTGGAGAACCTGCCGCGCACCTGCATCGGCCGCGCGGGCTGGGAGGCGGCGAAGCTGAGCGAATGCTGCGCCGGCGTCTGCTTCGACGTCAACCACCTGCTCATGGAAGACCACAGCGCCTTTTTGGACGCCGTGGAGGGCAAGGTCATCACCACGCACCTGTCCGATTACGATGGCGTGGACGAGCGCCACTGGCTGCCCGGCATGGGCGTCGTGCCCTGGAAGCTGGTGCATGACCGGCTTCTCGCGGCGGGCTACCAGGGGCCGTTCCTGTTTGAACTGGGCCTGAGCGCGGAGAAGAAGCCCTACGACCCGGCCGAGGTCGTCGCCGCCTGGCGCGGTCTGGTGGGCTGACGCGCTCAGAGCACGCTGAAGGCCGTGTTTTCCAGGGAGAGGTTCTCAACATGCTGAAAATACGGCCGCAGCGTGTGCGCCCGGTCGCAGAAGGGCGCGGTCTCGAAGCCGGGGATGTCCTCGCGGCGCAGCTGGGCGAAGGTGCAGCCGTTGAAACGCACGTTTTTGACCGGGCAGCCCCCGCGGCCGTTCACGCAGGGCATGTGTGCCGCCCGGGCGTGGACGCCGGTGAAGTAGAGGTCGCGGATCGCCTCGCAGCGGCAGTGCTCGCTGATATTGATGAACACCGGCTCGTGAAACAGTCGGTCCATGACGATGTTTGAAAAGCTCAGGTTTTCGATCAGCGTGGCCTCCTCGCCCTCGTCGCTCTGGCGCACGCCGGTGTCGTTGCCCGGCAGGCGGATATCTATGCCCACGGCGGAGTCGGTGATCGCCAGGTTCGAGAAGGCGCAGTCGCGGATGACGCCGTCGCCGATCCAGCCCACGCGCACGCCGCCGGAATGGCTCACGATGGAGCAGTTCGTCACCGTCACCCGCTCGCAGGCGGCGTTCCGGCCCAGCGGCAGCGAGTAGGCGCGCACCACGACGCCGTCGTCGCCGCACCGGATGCGGCAGTCGGATATGGTCACGTCCCTGGAGCAGTTGACGTGGATGCCGTCGTTGTTGGGGTAGAGCACCGAGGCGTCGATGACGGCCCGGTGGAAGGCGACGCCCTCGCAGCCGCACACCCAATAGGACCAGCCGGCCGGCTGGTTTCGCATGGTCACGTCCTCCACCAGCACGTTTTTGCACCCCATGAACAGCGCCACGCGGGCCGGACTCAGGCTGCACATGCGCCTTTGCGCGGGATGCAGGCCGCGGGAGCCGTTGTCCTCGAAGCCCTCCGGGAAGCTGAGGCGGCGGTAGGGCCAGAAGAAATCCGTTGCGCCGGCGGGCAGGGGCTCGATGTAGCTTTCGCCCTGGCAGTCGATCGCCCCGCGGCCGGTGAGGGCGATGTCCTCGCAGTTCTCGGCGTAGATGAAGCAGCGCCGGTTGAAGCGCGGCGCGTACTCGACCCGCCACGCGTCCGTCTCGATTTCCGGAAAATCCAGCCCGTTCTTTGAGCCCAGCAGCACGGCGTCGCGCTCGATATGCAGCTCGACGCCGCTTTTCATGTCGATGCGCCCGCAGAGGAAGCGCCCGCCCGAGAGCGTGACGCGGCCGCCGCCCTGCGCGCCGCAGTCGTCGAT
Organism: Clostridia bacterium; assembly: GCA_017527065.1. GTDB lineage: Bacteria > Bacillota > Clostridia > Christensenellales > Aristaeellaceae > Firm-10. The sequence continues at coordinate 51,459 of JAFXQO010000028.1, read as the reverse complement.
GGCCGCCTGCACCGCGGCCGTGTCCATGGCGGCGCCGTCGCCCACGGCCCCGTAGTCGCGGATATCGCAGTTCAGCATGGCGAAGCCCCCTCGTCTTTTTCTGAATTGTAACATGCCGGAAAACCAATGTCAATGAAATCCCGGGGTTTCTTCAGGGGTGTCATATCTAAAGTGTAGTTCACAAAAAGGCATATGACGAGGAAGACCCTTCAGGCGCTACGCGCCAGCTCCCCTGGAAGGGGAGCCAAGAAGAACGCCTCAAAAGGAACGATCTTGCTTCCCCTCTCAGGGGAAGTGCCGAGCGCAGCGAGGCAATAGGGTCGTTGCTTATCACGATTACATCCAATTTCTTGAACGAGACACAAATGAGACGCCCCTGCGGATTTGCCCCCAAACCGGTTGCGGTTTTCCTCACCGCATGGTATAATAGGCCCTGCCGCGCGAGGCGGCAAGGGAGGCGCGAAATGAATATTCTGGAATACATGGGCGATGAAAACGAGCGCCCGCTGGACCGGATCATCGAGGGCGGCGGCTTTGCCAGCCTTTTCCGAACGTTCGCATGCGTAGGCGACAGCCTGGCTTCCGGCGAATTCGAGACGCTGGACGCCGATGGAAACAAGAGCTATCACGACCTGTTCGAGCACTCCTGGGGCCAGTATATGGCGCGGGCCATGGGCAGCAAAGCCTATAACTTCTCCCGCGGCGGCATGACGGCCAGGGTCTATATGGAGAGCTTCGCGGACGAGATGGACTTCTGGAACCCCGACAAGGCCGGCCAGGCGTACATCGTCGCCCTGGGCGTGAACGACATCTCCATGAACCTGCGGGAGGGCTGGCCCCTCGGCTCGATGGACGACGTGAAGCCCGACTGGCGCGACAACGGCAAGACCTTCGCCGGATATTACGCGGCCATCATCCAGCGCTACAAGGCCATTTCGCCGGACGCGAAGTTTTTCCTGCTCACGATGCCGGTGGACCCCGAGCGCGTCCCCGAGCGGGTGCCGCTGGAGGAGGAGCACGCGCGCCTCGTCCACGCCATGGCGGAGCGCTTCGACAGGACCTACGTGATCGACCTGCGGCGCTACGCCCCGGTGTACGACCGGGCCTTCAAGGAAGCCTTCTTCCTGAACGGCCACATGAATCCCTGCGGCTACATCCTCACGGCGAAGATGCTCATAAGCTACATCGACTATATCATCCGCCACAACATGGACGATTTCCGGGAAGCCGGGCTGATCGGCACGCCGTTCAAAAACGTGCGCGCGGACGCCTGAGAGGAGGCGCGCATGTCTTATTCCGAGAATATTCTCATCCGCACCCGCGACTGCGACATGTACGGCCGCTGGAAGCCCTCCGCTATCCTGGAGACGATGCAGGAGACGGCCACGGCCCACTGCGCGGGGGCGGGCCTCGGCCGCGCTGTCACGGACGGACTGGGCGTCGTGTGGGTGGTCTCCCGCTGCCGGGTGGAGATGGCCCGCCCGTTCCGGCTGAACGAAACCTGCGCCGTCGAGACCTTCGCGCTGCCGGGCAAGCACATGTTTTTCCCCCGCGGCCACGTATTCCGCGACGCGGCGGGGGAAGTCGCCGGCGGGGCGCTCAGCCTCTGGCTGCTGCTGGACGTGGCTGCCCGCCGGGCCGTGCGGCAGCCGTTCGTGCTGGAAAAGCTGCCCGTCGAGGCGCGGGAAGCGCCCGCGGCGCAGCCGCGCACCGTGCGGCCGGCGGGAGAGGAGCTGGCCGCGGCGACGTTCACGCCGCCCTTTACCGATTTCGACGTGAACGGCCACGTGAACAACACCAAATACATGGACTGGTTCTGGAACGCGCTGGGCGCGGAGCGGCTGGAGGGCCGGGAGATCGCCGCCTTCGACATCAACTACGACAGCGAGATACTGCCCGGCGAGGTCATCGAGACGGCGCTCTACCGGACGGATGAAAACGCCTTCGCCTTCTGCGGCGGCGCGGGCGAAAAGCGGCGCTTCGGCATAAGCGCCCAGCTGCGGGACGCGCGTCGGTAAACGGGCATGGAAAAGGCGCTTTGGCGGCATTGGGACCGCCGGAGCGCCTCGTTTATTATACGCTGATCTTCCCCATCACCACCGGGTGAGCCGCCCCGGTGACGGAGGGCACGTTGTTGCACATCCCGCGCAGGCATTCGCTGGCCAGTATGGCGAAGGCCACGGCCTCCTTGGCGTCGCTGTCCAGGCCCAGGTCTTCGTTGGTGAGCACGGGAATTGACAGCGCCGCGCGAATCGCGCCCATGAGCGCGGGATTCCGCGCGCCGCCCCCGCCGATCACCAGACAGTCCGGCCTGGTGCGGCCGGTTTCCTCCACGGCCACGCGGATGCTCTCCGCGGTGAAGCGCGTCGCCGTGGCCAGCGTGTCCTCGCCGGAAAGGCCCGCCGCCGCGGCCCGATCCATCAGCGCGTCGACGTAAGACGCGCCGTACCGCTCGCGGCCGGTGGTCTTGGGCGGCGGGAGGCGGAGGAACGGATCGTCCATCATGAAGGCGAGGAGACCCTCGTCGCAGCGGCCCCGGGCGGCCATCGCGCCGCCTTCGTCGCAGCGCAGCCGGCCGCCGGTGAGGCGCGAGGCCAGCTGATCCATGACCATGTTGCCCGGCCCGGTGTCGAAGGCGAAGACGTCGCTCAGCGCGCCGCCCTTCGGAAGCACCGTCAGGTTGCCGATGCCGCCGATGTTTTGAAGGCCTATGGTCCTGTCCTCCCGGCGGTAGAGCAGGTATTCGGCGTAGGGCACCAGGGGCGCGCCCTGACCGCCCGCCGCCAGATCGCGCACGCGGAAATCGCTCACGACCGGGCAGGACAGCCCCTCGCAGACGACGGACGCCTCGCCCAGCTGCAGCGTGCCCCGCACATTGCGCCCGGCGTATTCTTCGCCCTGGGGCGCGTGGTAAAGCGTCTGCCCGTGGCTGCCCACCAGGTCCACCGATCCGGGCGAAACGCCCGCCTGCTCGCACACCGCCAGGCAGGCCCTGAGCGACAGCTCGCCCAGAAGGAAGCTGAACAGGCACAGGTCCCGGCTGCCGCCCTCGCTTCCGGAGGCGAGCCGCAGGATCTCCGCCCGCACCGTTTCGTCATAGGGAAGGGACACGAACCCCAGCGTTTCGGCGCGCAGGCCGGGACCCGAGCCGGCGATGTCCACCAGGGCGGCGTCCAGGCCGTCGGCGGAGGTGCCGCTCATCAGGCCGATCACCCGCAATTTGTCCTTCTGCCAGAGCGCCGGCAGCGTTTTCATGGGTTTTCGCCTCCTGTCGTATGAATGAATTGCGCTTCGCGCAAGGATTCCGACTTTGCTCCATGATTTGCCCCGCGGGCGCATGATTTAAACAGCGCCCGACGCGCCGCGGCGCGTCGGACGCTGTTCATGCCCGGAGGGCAATTCATTCCCTTACAGCCTGGCTTCCCAGCGGTCGCACCAGACGAGCTCGTCGTGCAGGCCCTTGAAGGGGGACTGGCCGGTGAGCTTCTGGACCAGGGCGTGGATGTACTCCTTTGTGGGGGCGTAGGCGTTGATGAAGGTCTTCATCATGGGCACGTCGATCAGGTGGTTGGTGTAGTTGAGGCTGACGCACACGGTGGGCAGCTCGGTCACGTACCACGGCACCTCGGGGGAATGGCCCGTGGAGTACACCACGCGGTTGTTGTTGGTCTGGGCGTAGCCGCGCATGTGCAAAACGGCCAGGCACAGGTCGTAATCGCGCTTCACCTGCTCCATGGACTTCTTGCCCATCATGCGGAAGCGGTTCATGGGGCTGGGTCCCTGCATCTCCAGCTCGTAGAAATCGGCCGGGGCGTCCACCTCAAAGCCCGCCTTTTCCAGCTCCTCCACCAGGAGCTTCTTGGCGGGGTCGACGCCGTCCAGCATGCTGGCGGGGGCGCTCTCGATGTAGTAGAGCAGCACGCGCTTCTGCTTCGCCGGGTCGAGGGGCAGCGCCTTCTGCGTGTCCTTGACCAGGGTGATGCATTCGTCGGCGGCGCGGGCGGCGGCCTCGTGATGGGCGGGGCAGCCCACGACGCTCAGGCCGGCCTTTTCGGGCAGGACCAGCCTGTTCAGGCCCAGGCGCGCCTTGAGGCCGAGGATGCGGTGCAGGGCGTCGCTAAAGCGCTCCTCGGAGATGGTGCCGTCCGCGAGGCCCTCCTTCATGTACTGGATGTCCTCCTCGGGGTCGTTGAAGAACAGCAGCATGTCGCAGCCCGCGGCGATCACGCCGGGCACCGCCTTGCGGCGGGAGGCGGACACGGTCAGGCCGGCCATGTGGGAGGCGTCGGTCACGATGAGGCCGTTGAAGCCCAGCTGGCCGCGCAGCAGGTCCTGCAGCAGCTCCGGCGCCAGGGTGGCGGGCATGATCTCCTCGTCCTTGATGCCGGGGCGCAGCTTGCGGCTGTAGGCCGGCTGGCAGATGTGGCCGATCATGATGCTGTCAAGGCCCGCGTCGATCAGCTCTTTGTAGACATGGCCGAAGGTCCGGTCCCATTCCTCGACGGAGAGGTCGTTGCAGCCCATCACCAGGTGCTGGTCGCGCTCCTCGGAGCCGTCGCCGGGGAAGTGCTTGGCGGCGCAGGCCATGCCGGCCTTGTGCATTTCCTCCATGTAGGCCTTGCTGCAGGCGAGGACCTTTTCTACGTCGCTGCCGAAGGCGCGGGTGTTGACGATGGTGTTGCGCCAGTTGGAGATGATGTCGCAGATGGGCGCGAAGGTCCAATTGCAGCCCACGGCGGTGGCTTCCTTCGCGCTCACCCGCGCCATGTCGCGCACGGTTTCCAGCGTCTGGGAAGCGCCGCAGGCCGCGCCGGTGGCCACCAGCGTGCCCTCGCGCACCGCGCCGCTGCCGCCGGCCTCACAGTTGGAGGCGATGAGCGTGGGCACCTTGCTGTCGCGCAGGAAGGTGGTGTTCTGCTCGTAGACCTCCTCCAGCGTGCCGCCCTGCCAGCGCACGCCGCCGATGTGGTATTTGTTGATCAGGGTGTCAAGGGTCTCCGGGTCGCGGCGGGTGGTCAGGTTGATGAAGAGCTGGCCGATCTTCTCATCCATCGTCAGGCTGGCGATGGTGTCCTCGACCCACTTGATCTGCTCGTCGTTCAGGTAAAACGGCTTGGCCTTCAAATCCACCATGATAAATCGCCTCCAACATACGTCGTCGTTCCGCGGGGTTTTTTCGTCATTTCGCCTCGAAGCCGATGGCGTCCAGCGCCTTCACGGCCTTCTGAACATCCTCGTCGGATCCGTTGACCGTGACGGTCTTGTCCGCCAGGCTCACGGAGAAATCCAGGTTCTGCTCGTTCAGCGCCCTGGTCACGCGCTTGACGCACATCTCACAGTGCATGTCGACGCTCAATACCTTCATGAATCATACACCTCATTTCATGATCTTCTGCACGGTCGAGACCAGCTCGTCCACGACCTCGCCGTCGCCCGCGCGGATGCCGTCCGCCACGCAGGTCCTGATGTGCCGGCCCAGGATCTCGCGGCTGAAAGCGTTCAGCGCCGCCTGAACGGCCATCACCTGGGTGAGGATGTCCACGCAATAGGCGTCCTTCTCCAGCATGCCCTTCACGCCGCGCACCTGGCCTTCGATGCGGTTGAGCCGGTTGATCAGGTGTTTGACGTCCTCCGGGCTGCGATGCGTCGCTTTTTCTTCCACGGCCTTTTCCCTCCCGGGCTTTACTGTGGGTTCATTATATACCCCGCGGCGGTATCCGGTCAAGGACGGGTCCGGGATTTCACAGTAAATTCACAGGCGGCCGAACCAAGCCTCGTTGATGAAAGCGCTGTCCACGCGGTGCACGTTCGTCCAGCCCACGCGCTCCGGCACGGCGATATCCAGGCTGTCGCCCAGGGCGCGCAGCCGGGCCCGCATGGTTTCCGGCTCCACCGCGACGCTGGTGGGGAGGCTGTAGCGGCGCAGGCAGTCCTTAAGGCGCGCCGATGTGCCGCGGGCGGTCAGATCCAGGCGTTCGCCGTGCCGCGCCACGGCCAGAAGCCCCACGCCCACCGCCTCGCCGTGCAGCAGGCCGCGGTAGCGCTGGGCCGTCTCGACGGCGTGGGCCAGACTGTGGCCCAGCAGCGTCTTCTCCCGCTGGGAGACAATCAGTTCCCGCTTGATCTCCAGGCAGCGCCAGGCGATCTCCTCCATGCGCGCCTGGATGGACGCGCGGCCGCTGAGGGTTTCCAGCAGGTGGAACAGCGCCGCGTCCGCCGCGCAGCCGCACTTCACCACCTCGGCCATGCCGCTCATGAACTCGCGCTCGGGCATGGTGGCGGTGGTCTGGGGATCGATCAGCGCCAGCGTGGGCGGGAAGAAGGAGCCGATCATGCGGGAGCCGGGCTTGTATTCCAGGGCGGTCTTGCCGCCCACGGCCCAGTCCGCCATGCCGATGAGCGTCGTGGGGACCTGGACCAGGCGCACCACGTCCCGGTAATTCCAGGCCGCGTAGCCGCCGGTGTCGCAAAGGGAACCGCCGCCCATTACCACGAGGGCGTCCTCCCGGCCCAGCTTCAGCTCGGCCATGCGGGCCGATATTTCCCTCAGGGCGTCCAGCGTGGCGGGATAGCCGCCGGCCTTCAGCACAAGCGCTTCGGCGGGGATCATGGCCGCCTCCAGGGAACGCATGGCCCGCGCGCCGTACAGCCGCCACACGTTTTCATCGGTCACCAGCAGCGCCCGGGCGGGATTGAGCCGTTCGGCCAGCCGGTCCCCCAGCCGTCCGGCGAGGCCGTTTTCCAGGAGGATGTCGTAGCGGTAAGCGCCCACGGACGCCTGAACGGTTTGCAAGGAAAGGTCAACTCCTATCAGCGCAGGATGGGATTGCGGGCGGCCTCGCCGGACCGGCGGGGGAAGGCTTTGGGCGTCGGGCCGGCCTTCTTTACGGCGCACAGCCGGTGGTCCCAGTCGCGGCCGGGAATGGGGACGGGGTAGCAGGCTGCGCCGCCGGCGTTCAGCCGCTTCAACACGGCGGCGCAGGCGGCCAGCTCCTCGTCCAGGGAGGGGCCCTTGTAGGCGATGAACAGGCCGCCGGGCCTTGCCAGCGGCAGCGCCAGCTCCAGGAGCGCCGGCAGCGCCGCCACGGCCCGGGCGGTCACCCGGTCGAACCGGTCGCGGCAGACGGGCAGGCGCGCGGCCTCCTCGGCGCGGATGTGCATGGCTTCGGCGTTGAGGCCCAGCCGCCCGATCACGTCGTTTAAGAACGCCACCCGCTTGCCCAGCGAATCCATGAGGGTCACGCGGATGTCCGGCCGGGCGATGGCCAGGGGTATGCCCGGAAAGCCCGCGCCCGAGCCCACGTCGCACAGGGTTTTCACGCCGTCCATCAGGCCGGACACGGCCAGCGGCGCGAGGGAGTCCAGGTAGTTGCGGCCGACCGCCTCGGCGGGGTCGTCCGGCACGCGGGTGAGGTTCATGGCCTTGTTGGCCTCGGTGAGCAGCGCGTGGTACAGGGCGAATTGCTCCGGCGCGGCCTCCGGCAGGGAAACGCCCATGGCCCGCGCGCCTTCGGAAATCAATGCCTTCATGCGCGGCTCCTTTTCGCCTTTTCCAGCGCCACCATGAGCACGGTCACGTCGCCCGGCGAGACGCCGGGGATGCGGGCGGCCTGCCCGATGGAGCGCGGGCGCTGGGCGGTCAGCTTCTGCCGCGCCTCGATGCGCAGCGTGTCCATGGCCATGTAGTCGATGTCCTCCGGCAGCAGCAGGTCCTCGCTGCGCCGGAACTGGGCCACCTGGGCGCGCTGCCGTTCGAGGTAGCCTTCGTATTTGACGGAGATCTCGGCCAGCTCCGCGGCGTCCTTCGGCTGGCCGGCGAGCCACGGGTCGAGAAGGGCGAGGTCGGAGAGCGTCATGCCGGGACGGCACAGCAGCTCCCGAAGCGACAGGGAGCTCTTTTCGCTCCGCTGCTCGCCGCGCGCCTCGAGGAAGGCCTGCAGCGCTTCGTCCACGGGCAGATAGGTCTCCTTCAGCCGGCGGATGATCGCCTCGCTGTCGGCGCGCTTTTGAAGCATCCGCTCGTAGCGTTCCCGGCCCGCCAGGCCGATCCGGTAGCCCAGCTCCGTCAGGCGCTGGTCGGCGTTGTCCTGGCGCAGCAGCAGCCGGTATTCGGCGCGGGAGGTCATCATGCGGTAGGGCTCGTCCGTGCCCTTGGTGGTCAAATCGTCCACCATCACGCCGATATAGCTGTCTGCCCGGGTGAGGATGAGGGGCTTTTCGCCCCGCAGATACAGCGCGGCGTTGATCCCGGCGTACAGCCCCTGGGCGGCGGCTTCCTCATAGCCGGAGGTGCCGTTGATCTGGCCCGCGCAGAACAGGCCCTTCACCTGCCTGGCGGAGAAATCGGCGTTCAGCTGGGTGGGGTCGATGCAGTCGTATTCGATGGCGTAGGCCAGGCGCACGAGTTCGGCGTGTTCCAGGCCGGGAATGGTGCGGTACATGGCGCGCTGCACGTCCTCGGGCATGCTGGTGGACACGCCCTGGACATACCATTCCACGGTGTAGTCGCCCTCCGGCTCCAGAAACACCGGATGCCGGTCCTTGTCGGCGAATCGCACGATCTTGTCCTCGATGGAGGGACAGTAGCGCGCGCCGGTACCGTGGATGGAGCCCTTGTACATGGGCGCCCGGTGCAGGTTGGCCCGGATGATGTCGTGCGTCTCGGACGTGGTGTAGGTGAGGTAGCACACGGCGCGGTTCTGAAGCGCCCTGTCGGTGAGGAAGGAGAAGGGCACGACCGGCTCGTCGCCGTACTGCGGCTCCATTCTGGAGAAATCGACGGTGCGGCCGTCCACCCGGGCGGGTGTGCCGGTCTTGAAGCGGCGGATGGAGAAGCCCAGGTCCATGAGGGATTGGGTGAGGGCGATGGCGCAGGTGAGCCCCTGGGGGCCGCCCTGCCAGCTGCAGTCGCCGATGATGATGCGGCTCTTCAAATATACGCCGCAGGCCAGCACCAGGGCGCGGCAGGCCGCGGTCCCGCCGGTGGTGGTTTCGATGCCGGTCACGCGGCCGTTTTCCGTCAGGACGCGCGAGACCTCCCCCTGGCGCAGCGTGAGGCGCTCCTGGTCGTCCACGGCCCGGCGCATGCGCAGGCGGTACTGCAGCTTGTCGGCCTGGGCCCGCAGCGAGTGTACCGCCGGGCCCTTGCCGGTGTTGAGCATGCGGGACTGCAGGAACGTATCGTCGATGGCGCGGCCCATCTCGCCCCCCAGCGCGTCCAGCTCCCGCACCAGGTGCCCCTTGGCCGTGCCGCCGATGGAGGGATTGCAGGGCATGAGCGCGAGGGCGTCCAGGTTGAGCGTGAGCAGCAGCGTGTTAAAGCCCAGGCGCGCGCAGGCCAGCGCGGCCTCGCAGCCGGCGTGTCCCGCGCCCACGACGATGACGTCAAAACTTTCCAACAAAGAACACCTCTTTGAAACCGACACAATAATACATCATGAATGATAGCGTTTCGCCCGGTTTTTGTCAAGGCGGATTCGGTGAACTGCAAAAAACCGGGCTATGACCACAGCCCGGTTTCGAGATAGCGGCTGGCACGCGCGTGCGCGGCGGAGACGATGGATTGATCCAGCCCGATGAGCGAGAGCAAGTCGATGGCGTTGCGCGTTTCGGCGGGACCGGAGCGGAGGCGATAGTCGAACGACATCCGGCCGTCCTCGACGCGCTCCTCAAAGTGGACGTTTTCATAGCGCGGCGCGAGCAGGCCGCACAGCTCGAGGTCGTGCGTCGCGGCAAGGCAGAGCGCGCCAGCGCGGTCAAGCGCGCGCAGGATCTCGCAGGAAGCCGCGATGCGCTCGACGGTATTCGTGCCGCGCAACACCTCGTCGACGGCGCACAAAACAGGCTGGCCCCTGTTCGCGGCGTCCAGGATGCGCTTGATTGCGCGCATCTCGGCCATATAGTAGCTCTCGCCGCTGATCAGGTCGTCTGAAAGCGTCATGGAAGTATACACGCAGCAGGCCGGCGCGCTGTACGAGCGGGCGGACGCGGTGCAAACGGCCTGGGCCAGCAGCGCGCAGAGCGCCGCCGCCCTCAAATAGGTCGACTTGCCCGAGGCGTTCGACCCGGTGACGAGCAGCGGGCGGCTCAGGCGCAGGTCGTTCGGTACGGGGCGGTCGAGCAGCGGATGGACGATGTCTTGGGCCTCGACGGCGCGCAGCGCGTCCGGTGCGAAGTCGAGGCGCGGTTCGCACCAATGAGGCAGCGTCCGCCGCCACGAGGCGACGGATATGGCCGCGTCCAACCGGCCCAGCGCGTCGTGCAGGGCGAGCACGTCGTCATGCTGCCGCAGGAAGACGCGCCTCAGCCGCTCGAAGGCGATCAGGTCGAGCAGCGTGACGGTGAGAAGCAGGTCCTTCGGGTCGCCGCTGGCCTCGGCCGGCAAGACGGCGCCGAGCCACAGCGCGCGCTTCACGCGGGTGAGCGCGTCGTAGGCCGGGGTGAGGTGCTGATCGAGCCACTCGTCGCCGAGCTTGCGAAAGCGCCGCGCGGCGCGCGCCAGGCTCACCATGTAGTTCACCGCGTCCAGTTCCCCGGCGAGGCGCCTTTTCAGCAGCTCGTGCGTCAGCGAATTGACGATCACAGCGCACAGCGGGAGCAGGACGCCATTGGTGCCCAGCAGCGCCGCGCCGATGAACGACAGCGGCAGCAGCAGTGCCAGCAGTGCGCACAGCGCCAGGCGCGCGTTCCCGTTTCCCCGCGGCGCGAAGCGGACGCACGGCCCTGCGCGCCGCACGCAGCCCAACCGGGCGAGAATGGCCTCCGCGCGGCAGCGAGGTTCGTCTTCTTCCATCAGGGTGACGAGGCCGCGGCGCCGCCGCCACTCGGCCCCGTCGACCGCGGGGGCGCGGAGCCAATGGTAGAGGACCTGCTCGCCCGAGGTGCTGCGCCCCTGGTTGAGGCAGCGGAACACGCGGTCCATGTCGAGGTCGTTCCACGTGACGCCGTCGATGGAAAAGATATCCGGCCGCTCGGCGGCGAGGTGATCGTGATACGAGCGGATGTAGTCCATGTCGCCGTGGAAATACTCCACGTCCGGGCGCGTACCGAAGCCGCCGCTTTTCCGGGCCATGACGCCGCCTCCTTTCCACGCCCCCAATGATACGGGGGACGTCCCGTGCTGTCAAGGCATGCGACCGATTTCTCATCGGATTTTCATCTGCCCCACGCAAACGCTTGCGCCGCGCCGCGGCTTCTGCTATGATAAGGATACAGCAAGGGAGGTGCGGGCATGAAGAGGAAAATGACGGCGCTGCTTCTTGCGGCGCTCATCGCGGCGCTCTGCGCGCCGGCCGCGTGCGCGGCGAAGGGGCAGACCATGACCTCCGGCGAGGCCATGGCGGCGTTTCGGACGTTCTCTCAGAACGCGGCGGGAAAGTATGTCCTCGAGCGGGAGGACGACACGGTGGTGCTGGAGCTTCTGCCCGCCTTCGGGCGGCTGTTCGCCTCGGTGATGTACTACATGGAGGACAGCCTCTATTCCTACTACGCCGCCGAGCTCACGCCGGGCGACCTCACGAAGGAGGCCGGCCGGCGCGGCAATTCGGCCGCTTCGTTCCAGGTGAATATCAGCTCCTATTCCAATATGTCCCGGGCGGGGCAGTTCTGGCCGGGGGAGGCCAGCCAGCGGCTGACCCTGATCGGCCGGACGCTGGTGCTGAGCGACTTTGCGGGCGACGGCGAGCCGCTTGCCGGCGCGAAGCGCGCGCTGCTCACCCGGCGCGACGACGCCCCCGGCGGCGCGCCCTACACGCCGGAGATGGTCCGGCGCGTGTTCGGCGGCGAATCGGGCGACGCGCCGGAAACGATCACGGGCGACTGGAACGCCTCCTGGCGGCTGGACGGCCAGGAGCGCAGCGCCCGCGTGCGGCTGGGCGCGGACGGCGCGATGCTGGCCCTGCTGGACGGCGACGGCGCCCCGCCCCGCCTGCTGCGGGGCGGCTACGCGCTCTCGCCGGAGGAAAGCGGCGTGTACACGCTGTTCTACATGCTCAGCGCCCCGGACACGGGCACCATGCCCCACGCCGGCTGGGCGCGCCTGGAGCCGGACGACGGCGCGCTGGTCGTGAGCGCCATGGAGGACGAGGACTGCCTGCTGCTGCCGGAGGGCGAGGCGATGATCGCCTATGAGCGCGGCGAAAACCCGCTCACCCTGGCCTGGATGCGGGTGACCGACAAGCGCGACGGGGAGGACTGGCTGGACGTGAGCGCCCGCGATCCCTTCGACGGGAGCGAGACGGCGCTGGCCGTGATGAAGGACGGCCGCACCACCTTCGCCTGGCCGTCCAACCGGAGCACGATCGACCTGATGGCGCTGCGGGTGAAACTCGAGGCGGGCCGGGAGCTGCCGGTGCTGTATCACGCCGGCGGCGGGACGGTCGATCTCCTGCTGGTGCTGGACGACATCGCCGCCGACACCCGCCTTCTGGAGGCCCGCGCGGCGTATTTCCCGCTGCTGGGCGACTACGCCCGCGTGGAGGACGGCGTCCGGAAGGACATCGCGCTCAGCTTCTCCTTCGACGGGACGGGCGAGCCGGCGATCACGCTCTCCAACGGATCGAGCGCCCCCGTCCGGCGGGAGGTCACGGCCGCCGTCACGCGGCGCGTGGGCCGTTCCTACACCGCGGTGAGCGCGGCGGGCGGCAGCGTGACCTTCGAGGTCTGGCGCGACGGCTGGGTCGCGGTGGTGGACGCCGCCCTCACGCCGCCGCGGCTGTTCCCCGGCCTTGTGGGGACGTATGAGCGGCAGACGGGAGAGTAGGGTCCCGCCTTCCCGATTCGTTGACGGGACGGCCGATTTATGCTATGATTCAGGTGATAAAACAAGCGGGAGGGAAACGGGATGGAAACTGACAGACCGCTGGTGCTGGGCGCGGCGTATCACGGCAACCGCATGCCGCACCACGCCTACGAGGACATGCGCGACATGATGCGCAACGGCATGGACCTGGTGGTGCACATGCTGTCCCATACGGACTGGGACAGACACCTCAAAAAGATGAAGGAGATCGTCGACATATCCACCGAGGTGGGCCTGGAGAGCTGGATCGACAACTGGGGCCTCGGCGGCCCGCCCGGCGACAAATCGCACTTCCTGGCGTATCATCCGGAGGCGCACCAGTACTACTCCAACGGCGAAATGGACCCCGTGCGCGCCTGCCTCAACAGCGAGGCCTTCCGCGGCTGGATGCACGAATGGATCGACGCGGTGGAGTTCATCGGCGGGCGCACCATCTTCTGGGACGAGCCGCACCTGCCCCTCAAGCGCAACAAGGACAAGACCTACACCAATTTCTACGCCTGCGCCTGCCCGCGCTGCCGGGAGCTGTTCCGCGCCAAATACGGCTACGACATGCCCGAGGAGATCAACGACGACGTCCGCGCTTTCCGGCTGGACACCATCCGCGATTACTTCGCCGACGTGACCGCCTACAGCGCGGGCAAGGGCATGAAAAACGCGGTGTGTGTCATGCCCGGCGAAAACGGGCAGTACGGCATCGGCATCAGCACCCTGGACAGCATCTGCGCCGTGCCGACGCTGGACAACATCGGCTCCGATCCCTACTGGCTGGACTATCCGCTGGAAACCATCGGAAGCCCCTACGAGTTCGTCTACACGCGCACGAAGCAGACCATCGGCATCGCCGACCATTACCGCAAGGATCACAACATCTGGATACAGACCTACTCCACCCCCCGGGGCCGGGAAGAGGAGATCGTGGAGGCGGCCGCCGCGGCCTACGACGCCGGGGCGCGCACCATCATCGCCTGGGGCTACTACGGCAGCGAGTCCAACAACTACGCCGCCAAGAACCCCGAAAAGACCTGGACGGCAACCTGCGCCGCCTTCCGGCGCGTGCGCGAAATGGAGCGGGACCGCGTGCTGGCGGAGCGCCGGGCGCGGGTGAAAGACTGACCGAGACAACAGAGCGGAGGGATACAAATGGATCAGCAGGTTCTTGCCGCCATCGAGCGGTGGATTGACGAGCATGCGGAAGAGTACATTTCGGACGTTCAGGCCTTCAGCCGCATTCCCAGCGTCAGCCGGGCCGACCTGGCGCAGCCCAATGCCCCCTTCGGGCCGGACTGCCGCAAAATGCTGGATTTCGCCCTGGCGCGGGCGGCCGAGCTGGGCTTCGAGCCGGTCGACCACGAGGGCTACTGCGGCACGGCGCGCATCGGCGACCCGAAAAACGCCCTCGGCATACTGGGCCACATCGACGTGGTGCCGGAGGGGGACGGCTGGATCTATCCGCCCTACGGGGCGACGCGCGTGGGCGATTTCCTCATCGGCCGCGGCGTTTCGGACGACAAGGGCCCGGCGCTGGCCGGCCTGTACGCCGCCCGCTGCCTGAAGGAGCTGGGCCTTCTTAAAAAGCACGGCCTGTGGATCTACTTCGGCTGCAGCGAGGAGACCGGCATGGACGACCTGCAGTATTACCTGAAGCATTACGAGCCCGCGAAGGTGTCCCTCGTGCCGGACTGCGGCTTCCCGGTGTGCGTGGCCCAGAAGGGCTCCCTGGGGGGCGACGTGTCCATCCCGGCGGGCCCGTCGATGAAGGGGTTCCACGCGGGCCTGGCGGCCAACATGGTGCCCGCCGACGCCCAGGCAACGCTGGACGTGGACGCGGACGCGCTGCGCGTGGCGCTGGCGGCCCAGGACGTGGCGAAGGAGGACTTTACCATCGAGGCCGGCGGCAGCGGCTGCGTCGTGAAGGCCCACGGCGTGTCCTCCCACGCGGCCGACCCGGCCAGGGGGCGCAGCGCCCTCCACATGCTCTCCGGCGCGCTGGCGGGCTGCGGCCTGCTGGATCCCGTGTCGGCGAAGGCCATGGCGGCCGTCGAGGCGCTCACGGCGGGCTGCTACGGCGAGAGCTGCGGCCTCGAGCGGGAGGATCCCGTGTCCGGAAGGACCACCACGAACTTCGGCATGGCCAGTCTGAAGGACGGCCGGATCTACGTCAACCTGGACGCGCGCCTGTCCGTGGAGGAGGATCCCGACGCGGCGGAGGCGCGCTACGCGGCGGCGGCGGAAGCCATGGGCTTTGCGTGGCATCCCGGCCACAAGACGCAGCCCTTCCACATTAGCGTGGACGGGCCGGAGTGCACGGCGCTGATGGAGGTCTTCCGCGAGGTGACGGGCCGCGACGATCCGCCCTACGCCATGGGCGGCGGCACCTATTCGCGCTACCTGTCCACGGCCATCTCCTACGGCCCCGGCCTGCGGGACACGCCGCGCCCCGAGGGCCTGCCCGAGTCCCACGGCGGCGGCCACAAGTGCGACGAGTTCGCCCACATTCCCTCGCTGCTCACCGCCATGAAGATCTACGCGCTGGCGCTCAAGCGGCTGGACGAGGCGCTTTGACGCGCCGCGCGGGAGGATGAACCCATATGAAAGCATACGGCACGTATTTCCAGAACGACGAAAAGCGCCCGCTGGTCTACGGCGAAGTGAACCTCATCAATCCGCCCCGGCGGCGGCTGCGCGGCGAGCCCCTGAAGGAGGGCGTGGCCGTGGAGCCGGTGCTGGTGGGCTTCTGCGGCACCGACCACGAGCTCATGAAGATGGGCCGGCGGGGCCAGCTGGACGCCAAATTCCCCGCGGGGGAGCGGCGCCTCATCAACGGCCACGAGGGCGTGGTGTGGGTGCCCTCGGAAAACCGGTTCGCCATCGTGCTCATCCGCGGCGGCGACTGCGTCGACCCCACCCGCTACACCGAGGACGAGCGCTACTTTGAATACGGCTGCGACCAGGCGGACGGCCTGTTCTGCGACCGCATGTACGTGAATCCGGACATGCTGCTGCATATCCCGGAGGGGCACGTCCACGACGGAAAGCTCGACCTCTCCTTCGCCAAGCGCATGGTGTTTCCCGATCCCTTCTCCTGCATGCTGTTCCAGCTGGAGCGCATGGAGGACCTGGGCGGGGCCCACAACTTCCGCCAGGCGGCGCGGCGGCACGGCGTGTCGCTGGAGGAAGGCCGGCGCATCGCCGCGGACGAGGTGTTCGCCCGCACGGTCATCTTCGGCCTGGGCACGACGGGCATGTTCGTCGGCGACCTGATCCGCCGGGCGCATCCGGGCGCGAAGATCGTTCTGGTTGCGCGCAGCGAGGAGACCAGCCCCAAGGTGCGCTTCGCGCTGGAGCAGACCGGCGGCGTGTACGTGCGCAGCGATTACGCCTCGAACGGCGAGCTGGCCGGGGCGATCTGCGAGGCCCTGGGCGGCCGGGCGACGCTGTTCATCGGCACCAGCGGCGCGAACGTGGAGCACGAGATCGCCTTCCAGCACAAGGTCCTCGGCTGCAACGGCGTTTACAACAGCTTTTCCCTCGGCCCCCGCGTGTCCTTCGACACCATGCCCTTCGGCTTCGAGAACCACCTGATATTCGGTTCCATCAACTTCCGCCAGGACCACATGGAGGAGGCCATCCGCATCCTGGCGGGCAGCCGCTACGGCGAGATCGTGGAGCTGATCGACAGGGAACACTTCGCCGCCGACCCCATCCGCGCCTACGAGGAGGAGATCTACGCGAAGGGCGCGCCCCTCAAGACGGCCGTGGTATGGAACGACAGATACATCGACATGAACCGATAGGAGGCCCAGCGATGATCATCGACGCCCATGTGCACCTCTGGAAGAAACAGGCCGGCCTGGTGGACGGCCTGCCGGTATACCCGCTGGAAAACGGCCGCAGCATGCTCAAAGGCGAAGTGCGCCAGATGCTGCCGCCCTACATGACCGACAACCGGAACACCGCCCGCCGCCTGATTTCCAACATGGACTTCGCGCTGGTGAACGGCGCGGTGGTCACGCAGGAATACATGGACGGCAACCAGGACGCCTACCTCCGCTACGCCAGGCGGACCTACCCCGACCGGCTGCGCGTGTGCGCGCTGTACGAGGAGAAGGGCGAGGTGGACACCCGGGGCATGGACGGCATCAAGGTGGTGGCCGAGCGGCTGAAGGACCGGGACCTGACCCATCACGAAGCCGTGTTCGCCCAGGCTGACCGCGAGGGCAAGTTCATCAGTACCGATCTCTATCCCGGCGACGAGCAGGCCGCCTCCCTGCGGGAGATGATCGAGCAGTATCCGAACCTGCGGGTCGCCATCGGCCATTTCGCCATGATCACCGTGGACGGCTGGCAGGAGGTGGTGAAGCTGGCGCGCCATCCCAACGTGCGCGTGGAGAGCGGCGGCATCACCTGGCTTTTCAACGCGGAATACTACCCCTATCCCTCCGCGGTGAAGGCCATCTGCGCGGCCCGGGACCTCTGCGGCATGGACAAGCTCATGTGGGGCTCGGATTACCCCCGCACCATGACGGCCATCACCTACCGCCAGAGCTGGGATTTCCTGGAGCGCACGAGCCTGCTCACCCCGGAGGAGAAGCGGCTCTTCCTCTATGAAAACGCCCACGCCTTCTACCGGTTCGGGGATTTTGAGGAGATCGCCCCGGTGCGGCACATGGCGGACTGACGGCGGCCAAGTGTGTCATACTCTTTAATAAATTTAATAGAATTGTAATGCCTGACGCGCTTGACGCTGTCAGGGGGCAATGGCATAATATCAATGAGAAATAATACAAAGGTGGAGGCAGAGAATATGAAACACGTTCCCGCATGGTTGAAATCGCTGTTCTGCGTCACGCTGGCCGTCGTCCTGGTGAGCCTCGCGGCGACGCCCGCCCTGGCCGTCGTGCCCTACTCCAGCACGCTGGCCCCCTACGCGTCCCAGACTTATATCGTCAATTGCAGCGCCCTCAACATGCGCCAGAACCCGCAGATGGGTTCCTACGTGCTGAAGGTTCTGCCCCGGGGCACCGTCGTCACCTATCTCGACGACAAGAGCGGCTGGTGGTATGTCAGCGCCGGCAAGTACGGCTACGGCTGGGTCGACAAGAAATACCTCGCGCCTTCCGCGACCGGAGCCACCACCGGCAATTACGTCGTGACCGCCAGCCAGCTGAACGTGCGCAATTATCCCAAGGTGGACGCCAAGCGCGTGGGCTATCTCAATAAGGGCACGGTCATCAACATCAGCGAGCTGAACGGCGACTGGGGCTATTCCTCCACGGCGGGCGGCTGGGTCGCGCTGAAGTACCTGAGCCCCACTTCCGCCTCTCCCTCCTCGGTGGTCGACTTCAAGTCCGGCGGCACCTACCGCGTGACCGCCAGCAAGCTGAACGTGCGCGAGAGCGCGTCCACCAGCGGCAAGGTCACGGACCTCATCTCCAAGGGCACCAGCGTGACCATCACCTATACCACCGGCAACTGGGCCTGGGTGACTTACGGCAGCGGACGTTCCGGCTTCGTCAGCCTGAGCTACCTCGGCTGATCCCGATCCAAAGCAAACGCGGGCTGTTCAGTGAAAAGCGAACAGCCCGCTTTTCCGTCAGAAGGAGGCGCGTTCAATGCATCGCTTTACCGCGCGGGCCAGGGCGTTTGTCCGCGCCGCGCTGGCCGCGGTCTGCCTCGCGGCCATGGCCGCGCCGGCGCTGGCCGTGGTGCCCAGCTCCAGCACGCTGGCGTCCTACGCCTCCAGCAAGGCTTATATCGTCAACTGCAGCGGGCTGAACCTGCGCTGCGGCGCCAGCGTGAGCTCCGACGTGCAGTTCGTTCTGCCCCGCGGCACGACGGTCACGTACATCTCCGATAAGAGCGGCTGGTGGTATGTGTCCTGCAAGCGCGGCAGCACCACCTATTACGGCTGGGTCGACAAAAAATACCTCGCTCCCGCCGCCACCGGCGCGGCCACGGGCAGCTACGCCGTCAACGCCAGCCGGCTGAACGTGCGCGTCTATCCCCGGCTCTCCGCCCGGGTGACCGGCAGCCTTCCGCAAGGCGCGATCATCCGCGTCACGGAGCTGAACGGCGACTGGGGCTACTCGCCCACGGCGGGCGGCTGGGTGGCCCTGGCGTACCTGAGTCCCGTTTCGTCCTCCGGCCAGGCGGCCGCCAGCGTCACCCCCGGCAGCACCTACCGGGTGATCGCCAGCAAGCTGAACGTGCGCGCCAGCGCCTCCATCGACGGCGCGATCAAGGACGGCCTCTTCGGCGGCGTCAGCGTGACCGTGACCCGGGTGAGCGGCGGCTGGGCCTATGTCACCTATCGCGGCGGCGAGGGCTGGGTGAGCGCGAGCTACCTGGGATAAGGCCGGCGGCCGGACCGCGCCGCGGCCGGGGTCGCTTCTGTTTTCGCGCGCGGGCGCATAGACTTTCCCTGTGAAGGGAGGCCGGAACATGCGCGAACAGACGAACAACGCGGCCCTCATGCCGCACAGCCTCGAGCTCACCGAGCGGAAGAAGGCGGTGGTGCGCGGCGTACAGGCGGTGGACAGCTTCAACGAGCAGATGGTGACCCTCGTCACCACGGGCGGCGCGCTGACGCTGCTGGGCAGCGGGCTGCACGTGTCCCACCTGAGCCTGGAGGAGGGGCAGCTGCTCGTGGAGGGCGAGATCGCGGCGCTGGAATACGACAGCGCGCGCCGCGCGGGCGGCTCCTGGCTGAGCCGTCTCACCCGGTGAGGCCCCGTGCTGTTTTACACGACCGGGCAGAGCGCCGCCTTCCTGCTCATGCTGGCCTGCGGGCTGCGCCTCGGCCTCACGTGGGATTTCTTCCGGCTGCTGCGCCGCCTGTTCCAGCCGGGGTTCGCGCTTTCGCTGGCGCTGGACCTGCTCTTCGGCGCGGCGGCGGCGGTCGTGCTCTGCGCCTCGCTCCTGCGGGCGCTGGAGGGAGAGCTGCGGCTCTACGCGCTGATGGGCGCGCTGTGCGGGTTCCTGCTCTACGGCGCGACGCTCTCGCGGCTGCTTTCGTTCCTGGCCCGGCGCGCCGCTTCCCTGCTGCGCCGCGCCGCGCGGGCGCTGCGGCGGCAAAAGTTCTGTCAAAAATTATTGAAATAGCGGCAGGATTCGCGCGTCATCCCGTCGAATATATCTATTTCGTTGTATTTCACGCAGTGGGAGGCGCAAAGCGCGTGAGCCATTACTTTCAGACGGTTCGCCCGAGGTTCTGGGCGTTTTTCTTCGCGGGGCTTATCTGCGCGCTGATCGCGCTGTACGCCGCGCAGCAGAGCTACATCCGCCGCCAGGAGGAGACCATCGCCAGCCTGAGCGCGGAGTATACCGCCCTGCAGCAGGCTTCTTCCGCCCTGGAGGAGAAGATCGACTACACCTATACCGACGAATACATTGAGCGCGAGGCGCGCGGCAAGCTCGGCCTGATCTACGAGGACGAGACGCTGTATCAGGCCAGCGGCGTCGGCGCGGACGGGCCGTAAAAGACGACGCTTTCGCCCCTCATCCGGAGAGGGGCGTTTTGTTTATCCAGGCGGGAGGCGGACATGGACAGTCTCAGGGATTACATCGGCTGGATGGGCGATTACGGCTTCGACGCCGTGCCCTTCGGCGACGTCGACGCGCTGGTGCTCTGCGCGATCGTCTATTTCGACCTGTCGCCGCTGTTCGCCCCGCCCTGCCCGGGCGAGACGGCGCTGCGGGAGGGCCTGCCGCTGATCGAGCGGGGGGCCTGCGCGTTCACGGCCTTCGCGCCCCATGATCTGGATTACGCCGCCTTCCTGCGGGAGGCGGCCGCCTCGAAGCGCTTCGGCGAGCTTGCGCTGTCCGATTATGTGGACGTGTCCCGCGTCGATCCGCCCCTGCAGTTCGCGGCGGTCTCGTTCCGCTCGGGTGATTTCACCTTCCTGGCCTTTCGCGGCACCGACATGACCCTCGCCGGCTGGCGGGAGGACTTCATGATCAGCTTCACCGCCACCGAGGCGCAGGAGACGGCGCTTCAATACGCCGCGCGGCATGTGGCGGAATCGAAGCGCTGCCGCCTGGGCGGCCACTCCAAGGGCGGCAACCTGGCGCTGTACGCCGCCTGCGGGCTGGACGATGAATCGTGGGCCCGCGTCGAGCGGGTGTATCTCCTGGACAGCCCCGGCCTGTGCCCCGAACTGGCGGACAGCGCCCGCATGGCGCGCGCCGCGGCGCGGACGCTTGCGGTCACGCCGGTGTTCAGCGTGGTGGGCCGGCTGTTCGAGCCCGCCGCCGCCCAGGAGCGCGTGATCAGGTCATCCGGCTTCAGCCTGCTGCAGCACAGCCTGGGCAGCTGGGGCGTGGATCACGGCCGCCTGGCGCTGGCCGCCTCGCACGATCCGGCCAGCCTCTGGATCGACGAGGTGCTGCGTCAGTGGATCGACGGCATCCCGCAGGAGCGGCGCGCGGTGTTCGTCAACGACCTGTTCGACGCGCTCGCGGCCAGCGGCGCGGTCACCCTGGCGGACATCCTCCGGGCCGGGCCCGCCGGCCTCCGCGCCATCTTCACGGGCCTTCTCAAAACCAGCCGCGCCGCCAAGCTGACCGCGGCGGAGCTGCCCATGCGCGCGCTGCTGGGCGAAAGCTACGACCGCCTGGCCGCCCGCATTTTCCCGAAGGACAGTGCGTGACGGGCTTGCAAAACGCCGCGCGCTCTGGTATCATAAAACCGCAACACGCACAAGGGGGATACACACCGCCATGGCAGACAACATCATCAACGGCATGCACGGCTGCAGCCAGGAGGATCAATACGTCAGGCCCGCGGATCCTGTCATTCAGCAGCGCCTCGAGTGGTTCCAGGATCAGAAGCTGGCCTTCATGATGCACTTCGGTATCTACTCGGAGCTGGGGCTGTGCGAGTCCTGGCCGCTGTCCGACGAGGACGCCGCGTGGTCCCGCGGGGGCGTGGACTGGGAGCAGGATCCCGCCGTGTTCCGAAGCCAGTATGTGAACCTCAATAAGAGCTTCAACCCCATCCGCCTCCAGCCGGAGGTCTGGGCTGACGTGGCCGCCCGCAACGGCTTCAAATACCTCATCTTCACCACCAAGCATCACGACGGCTTCTGCCTGTTCGACACCAAATACACCGACTACAAGGTCACCTCGCCGGACTGCCCCTTCCACACCCACAGGCACGCCAACATCGCGAAGGACGTCTTCGACGCCTTCCGCGCCCGGGGTCTGGGCATCGCGGCGTATTTCTCCAAGCCGGACTGGCACTGCCCCTGGTACTGGGCCGAGGGCATGGACCGGCCCGTGGGCGCGTGGCGCAATCCCACCTACAGGCCCCAGGAGCATCCCGAGCTGTGGAACAGGTTCGTCGAATTCACCCACAACCAGCTGATGGAGCTGGTCGAGGACTACGGCCGCATCGACATCCTGTGGCTGGACGGCGGCCAGGTCGGCCCGCAGAACGGGCAGGATATCCGCCTGAGTGAGCTGATGGCCCGCGCCCGGAAGGTTCAGCCCTGGCTGCTCAGCGCGGACCGCACCATCGGCGGCGAGAACGAGAACTACATCACGCCCGAGCAGAGCGTGCCCACCGGGCCGATCCGCGTGCCGTGGGAGAGCTGCATCACCGTGGGCACCGCGTTCAGCTACCGCTTCGACGAGCGGTACAAGACGCCGCGGGAGCTCGTCCACCTGCTCATCGACGTGGTCTGCCGGGGCGGCAACCTGGCGCTGAACGTCGCGCCGCAGCCGGACGGCCGCCTGCCCGCGCCCGCCGTGCGCGCGGTGGACGGGCTGGGCGCGTGGCTGCGCGCCAACGGCGAGGCCATCTACGGCACGCGCCTGGCCGAGCCGAACGAATCCGGCCCCGTGGCCTTCACGAAAAAGGGCGACGTCCACTACGCCCTGGTGCGCCTGCCCGAGGGCGAGCCGCTGCGGGAGACGCTCTTCATTCCCTGGCCGGGCGAGGTGAGCCGGCTCACGCTGATTGACGCCGAAGCGCCCCTTCGCTTCGAGCGCGCGGAGGGCGGCCTTCGCATCCGGCTGCCGGAGATCCTCAGGGGGAGCAATCCCCTCGCGCCGGTGTTCCGGATGGAGAAGTAGGGGAAGGATAGCAAGGCTGTCTCATTTGAAAAATGAGAGCGCAAAGCTGCGTTTGTGGAAGAAACGCGCTGCGAAATTGTAACGAGTCAACGGCATATGCCGTGCACACCCCTTCCCCTGCACCCCTTCTCCTCAATTCGCAATGGTCGCCTGCCGCCTTCGGCGTCATTCTTCCTTGCTCATTGGGCTCGTTCGCCGCTGATTGCGCCACAGGCGCGCGGCTCATTCGCCCCGCTCTACGCGGGGACGGGGAAAAGTTTGTTGTGGGCTTCGCCCACACTGAGCAGGGCTCCGCCCTGCACCCGATTCGTTAAAGCGCAATGCGTTCGCCTTGACCCTGGGGTCTGGGGCCGGGAGGCCCCAGTGGGTGCAGGGCAAAGCCCTGCTCAGCATGGGGCGAAGCCCCATATCTATTCTTTCCCCGTCCCCGCGAAGAGCGGGGAAGGGGGCGGGGGGAAGGGGTTTGTGCAGCATACGCCGCTGACTCATTGCGCTTCGCTGTTCATTCCATCAGGAAGGATTCAGCCCGCGCCTGACAGCCCTTCCTCCCATGCCGTCGCGCATACTGGATAAAAAATCGCGCTGCGAGGAGGCCTTGAAATGGATCCGCTGCTGTCGCCCTTCTGGGCGGGAAATGAAATGCTGAACGAATCGCTGCTGCCCGTGCGCGGCGCGGACGGCGGGGTGGAGCCGATGACGCTCCTGTACCCCGCAGAGGAGATCACCTCCGTGCGCAGCGCGTCACTGGAGACGGCGTATGAGCCCGGCCGCGACTGGACGCTGGCGGACGGACGGCTCGTTCTCCCGCCGGGCTCCGCCATTCCGGCGATGGATTATGACGACTACTACCCGTCCCGGGACGACGGCCGGTGCTTCCGGCGCACGGGAGGCGGCTTTATCCGCTTCTGCGAGGGCGCCAGTTTCCACGAGCGGGAGATCGCCGTGAGCTACCGGCACCGGGGCGCGTGGGACGGGCCCGTGCCCGAAAACAAGACGCATCTCCTGCCCCGTTCGGCGGCGGCCCTCGCCTCCGGCGCGCCCATGAATCTTTTGATATTCGGCGACAGCATCTGCACCGGCGCGAACGCCAGCGGCGCGAACGGCGCGGCGCCCTATCAGAAGCCCTGGTACGAGCTGACGGCCGAGGGACTGGCCGATTCTTACGGCACGGCGGGCATCCGCCTCCTCAATACGTCCGTGGGCGGCAAGACCAGCGCCTGGGGACGCGACACCGCGCGCGAAAACGCCGCGGCGCTGCGTCCCGACCTGTGCGTGGTCGGCTTCGGCATGAACGACGGCTCAGGCCGCGTGCCGCCGGAGGCGTTTATCGGCAACCTGCGCGCCATCATGGACGCGGTGCGCGCGGAGAACCCGGCGTGCGAGTTCGCGCTCGTCGCCACCACGCTGGCCAACGCCGAGGTGGAGGGCTTCCTGGGCTGCCAGGCGGACTATCTCGCGCCCATGCTGGCGCTGGAGCGCCCGGGCGTCTGCGTGGCCGATATGACCAGCTTTCACCAAGAGATGCTCAGGCGCAAGGCGTTCCGCGATATGAGCGGCAACAACGTGAACCACCCCAACGACTTCTTATCCCGCGCCTACGCGCAGCTCATGCTGCGCACGCTGGGCGCGATCTGACAACAGCACGGAGGCATACATATGGCAGACAGGGAACTGAAGAACATGAGCAAGGCCCAGCTGCTCGAGGAGGTAGCGGACCTGATGCGCGAAAGGGACGAGCTGTACGAGCGCATCGACCGGCTGCATGAGCAGCTGAAGGAGGCCAGGGATAAGGCGGCCCTGCGGGCAGGCACCGTGAAAGACGCAGGTTCGCTCGCGGAGGCGGCGCTGGCGGTGACCGGCGTGTTCGAGCGGGCGCAGGCCGCGGCAGACGAATACCTGCAGGCCGTCGCGCGCCTCAAGGAAGAGCAGGAGGTGGCCTGCGCCGCCATGCTGGAGGAGACGCGCCAGAAATGCCGCGAGATGCAGATCGGCACCCAGCGCCGCTGCGACGAGCTGTTCCGCGCGGCGCAGGCGGAGAGCTCCGCAAAGTGGAACGCCCTCGCCCAGCAGCTTGAGAGCGCCGTCCATGAATACGTGGGCAAAAGCGTGGAAGAATAATCCCGCGCGCCGGCTTCAACCGCCCGCAAGGAGGAACCTATGCGCAAGACCGTATTGTATATTGTCGTGCCCTGCTACAACGAGGAAGAGGTGCTGCCCATCACGAGCGGCCTTTTTCTGGGCAAGCTCAACGAGCTGATTGGGGCGGGCAAGATCAGCGACGACAGCCGGGTGCTGTATGTCGACGACGGCAGCCGCGACAGGACCTGGGAAATCATCCGCTCGCTGGCCGCGCAGGACAGGCATTTTGCAGGCATCCAGCAGAGCCGCAACCGCGGCCATCAGAACGCGGTGCTGGCCGGGCTCATGGAGGCCATGGAAAAGTGCGACGCGGCCATCAGCATCGACTGCGACGGGCAGGACGATGTGAACGCCATGGACGGAATGATCGACGCCTATCACGACGGCTGCGAGATCGTCTACGGCGTGCGGGCGAACCGGGACAGCGACAGCCTCTTCAAGCGCATCACCGCCGAAGGGTACTACAGGCTGCTCTCCTTCATGGGCGCGGACGTGGTGTTCAACCACGCGGACTACCGCCTCATGAGCAGCCGCGCGCTCAGGGAATTCTCCCAATTCCGGGAGGTCAACCTGTTCCTGCGGGGCATGGTGCCGCTGGTGGGCTTCAAGAGCACCTGTGTGAGCTACGACCGAACGGAGCGCCGGGCCGGAAAGAGCCATTATCCGCTCAGGAAGATGCTCAGGCTGGCCTTCGACGGCATCACCAGCCTGTCGGTCCGCCCCATCAGCCTCGTGGCGGTCACGGGCCTTGTCATCTTTCTGCTGAGCCTGATCGGCATCCTATGGGTGCTTATCACGGCGCTGTGCGGCAGCGCGGTGCCCGGCTGGGCCAGCACGGCCTGCATCGTGTTCCTGATGGGCGGCCTGCAGGCGCTGTTCCTGGGCGTGATCGGCGTGTACGTCGGGAAGATATATCTCGAAGTGAAGGGCCGCCCGCGCTACATCATCAGCGCACGAACGGGCGAAGAAGGGGAAACGGAAGCCGGAAAAGAAGAAAAATAGAAAACAAAACATTCGCGGGGGCCGCCTCCTTTGAGACGGCCCCCGCTTGACGTATCGCTGGCGATCAGATCGCCTTCACCGCGTAGAAGGCGACGCAGCATTCGCCGGTCAGTCCATAGTCCTGCACGGCGCATTCCGTGAGCCCGCTGGAGAACAGCCCCTCCATGCCGGGCTTATCCTCGTCGCCGGTGGGATTCATCTCCCCGAAGGCGGTGTTCTCGCTCATGAGCTGCATGAAGCGCATGGGCATGCCCGAGAAGTAGCCCCGCGCCCGCAGGCGGTTGGCGAGGGTGGAGGAGACCTCGACTGTCACGGTGTTTTCGCCGGGCTTCACCAGGCCGGTGATGTCCACCGTCGGATTGTCGAAGTCGACGCCTTCGGCCTTCGCGCCGTTGACGTACACCGCGGCGGTGCAGCCGCCGGTGCTTCCCAACCGGAGCACAGCCCCGGTATCCGGGCCGAAGCCCTCGGGCAGGGTGAAACTGGCGGTATAGTAGCCCACGCCGGAGACGTCTTCGCCCACGGCGGGAATGTCCTTCCAGGGCTTCAGCTCCACTTCGCCGGCGTCCAGCAGGGTCTTTTTCGTCTCGTAATAGACCTCGGTGGTGACATAGCCCAGGCCGCGGTCTTCGCGGATCTCCCTGCGGTCGCCCTCGTTCCAGTCCTCCACCTTGAGACGCCACTTTTTCAGCGGGATGGCGGCGGGCACGGCCAGCTTCACGCCGGCTTCTTTGCCGCAGGGGAATTTCGCCGTGAATTCGCCGGAGCGGAACGCCCCCAGGGCGGCTTTGCCGTCCTTCACCGTCGCGAAGTAGGCGTCGGTGGAGACGACGTAGCTTTCGGCCTTGCGGGCGGTGTCGATCAGCAGCATAGTGGCTTCGCCGGGCCGCAGGGTGACTTCGACTACGGTGCGCCCGTTCTCGTAGGCCAGCTGGCCCAGCGGGCGGATGTCGCCGGTCCAGCAGTCGATCCGGTAGGGGACGCCCTCGCCGCGCACGGCCACCTTGAAGGTCCTGGCCTCGGTCTCGGTGTACTGCTTGTTGTAGAGGTATACGTAGGTCCTGTTTCCGTCCTCCCGGACGAAGGGCAGTATGTTCAGGTTGTCCTTTGGCAGCGCGGCGCGGGGATACACGCCCAGTTCCTCCAGAGCGCCCATGGCCTTCTCCGCGCCCTCGACCTCGCGCACGGTGGGAAGGGTCTTGAGCTCGGCGATCACGGCGCGCAGTTCTTCATCCTTGCCATCGTTGAAAGGGGTCTTGCAGGCGGCTTTGGCGTGGGTCTTGACGAAGGCGGGGCCGCTCATGGGATTGTCGAGGGTGAGCTGTTCGGAAACGCCGTTCACCAGCAGCACCTTCAGGCCCTTCTTCGCCCAATCCAGTATGCGCCGGGCTTCGTGCAGGGGGAGGCTCTCCTGGTAGAGGATCAGGGCCTGGTATCCGGGGCCGTCGAAGGCGATTTCCCCGTCTTCAAAGTCCACGTCGTTCAGCAGCTGAGGGGCGAAGTAGTCGTAGGTATAGCCGGCGTTCTGCAGGGCGGTGTCCTGCCAGTACAGGCCCCGGTTGGCGCGCATCAGCTCGCGCTCATAGGTTTCCAGCTCGCCGGGCCCGCCGAAGATCTGGTTGTTGAAGGCGTAGTCCAGGCGCAGTATGCCCAGGTCCATGCGGGGCTTGCCCTGGCGCAGCAGATACTGGTAGCGGGCCATCATTTTGTTCCAGTCCGGATAGTGCTGCCAGGCGGGCTGGCGGCAGCCGAAACGCTCCGAGAAGATGGGCCACATGCCCTCGTGGCCGGGCCACTGGGTGGCCTTTTCGGAGCCGCAGACGCTGGCGTAGCCGTGCAGCACGGTGCGGGCCACGCCGGCGGCGAACTGGGTGAAGATGATCTGCTGATAGAAGTTCAGGGGCATCTTGTAGTTCATCAGCGTCGCGCCGGTCTCCGAGGAGAAGAGCCGCTTGTAGATGTGGGCCGTGCCCGCCAGGCCGCGGTAGGAGTCGATCTGGGAGCTGAATTCCAGCGACTCGGTCTCCACGCCGTCCACGTACTTGCCGGGCTGGGAGATCTCAAAGGGCAGGCCGTAGGAGATTTCCGCGCGCACCGTCATGCCCACGCTGTGCAGCCAGCTCTGGATGGGCTTGAGCACGTTCTCCATGTACATGTCGGTCATGGTCTGGTAGAGGTCGTTCTTCAGCTTGACGGTGAACTCTTCGTCGTCGCAGCCGTAGCGGTATTGAACGTTCGCCAGCTCCATCATGCCGCGCTTCTTGAGGATCAGGGGCAGATAGGGCGTCAGGTCGTAGCCCCGGCGGGCCCTGAACTCGTCGATGAAGTGATAGCCCCAGAACTGGCCGCCCTTGGTGAAGGTGGAGAGCTCCAGGGAGTCCATGTACATCTGCACCCGGCCGTTTTTCAGGATGTTCTCCCGGAGCTCGGGGGTCAGTATGACCTTGTTCCAGTATTCGATCAGGGCGTCGGTGCCGTATCTGTCGATGTAGTTGATGGTGTAGTTGACGGCGAAGGAGGGGGAAGCCGTCTGGCCGGTGCCGTGCATCCAGAAGGTGAATACTTCCCAGTCCGATCCCGCGGGGGCTGTCCAGTTCAGGCGGCCGTCCTTCACCCGGTCGGTGAGCACCAGGCCGTCCTTGTCCAGCACAAGCTTTCCGTCCTCCTCGCGGACGCGGCGGGAGGCCACCACGGCGATGAGCACCTGCTCGTGCACGTTGGGCATGCGGATCTCGGCCTTCTTGAGCTCGCCGTCGTAGGTCTCGCCGCCCCGGACCGTCTCCGCCACATAGTTGAGCTCCTTGGCGGCGGCCTTATCGTCCGGGACGATGGTGGGCAGGTTGGCGTTGGACCAGTTTGTGCCGCTGGTCATGCTGGCGGCCATGCGCCTTTTGGTGGTCTCGTCGATGATGGTGTGGGTGTCGTGGGTGAATTCCTCGGACCCCCAGGCATAGCGCTTGTGGTCCGCGCCGAATTCGTCCATGGCCAGGAACTCCGCGCCGCCGAAACCGCCCTCGTCCAGCAGGCGGATGTCATTGCGCAGGGTCTCGTCGGTGTGCAGGCCCTCGGCCAGCCACCAGCGCACCTCGTTGCGGTATTCAATGGGGGGATTCTTAAGGGTCTTCTTCAGGGAATCCATGGATGATCATCCTTTCTCATGGCCTTTTGCCGCCGGTTTTCAGCTTCGCCGCGTTTATCTTTTCAGCCCCTTGTAGACCAGGTCCCGCACGCGCGGATGGATGACGCTGTATCCTTCAAAGAAGTTCAGGATGTGCTCCACATAGAAGATGCCCACATGGTTGAAGGGGTCCACCACGGCGTAGGCGCCGGCCGCGCCGTCCCAGCCGAATTCGCCCACGGGGGACTGGCCGATCATCTGCGCCGTCTTGACGCGGACGCCCAGGCCGTAGGAGTATTCGAGGAAGCGCCCGACCCGGAAATCCTGGAGCGCCTCGCCGGTGAGCACGGAGTGGGTAAAGCGCATCACGCTTTCCTCCTCCAGGATGCGCGCTCCGCTGCGCCCGACGCCGCCGTTCGCCAGGGCCTCGACCACCGCGGCATAGGCCTCCGCCGTGCCCGCCAGCGCCGCGCCGCCGCTCTCATAATTGGACAGGATCATGAACCGGGGCAGTCCCTCGACGGGCGTCAGGGTCTTCGTTTCGGGATCGTAGCGGTACTGGGCGCTCAGCCTGGAAATCTGTTCCTCAGTGGGATGGCAGGTCAGGTCCACGACGCCCAGCGGCGCGAAGATATGGCGGTTCAGGTAATCGCTGTAGCGCTCCCCGCTGATAACCTCGATCACCGCGGCGATCACGTCGTGGCCCAGGCTGTAGCGATAGCGGGTGCCCGGCTCGAAGAGCAGCGGCATTTTGGCGATGGCCGCGATCACTTCCCGGGTGCTGGGATTCGGGTTTTTCTCCATCAGCGCCCGGATGGCCTCGGACTGCATGTCGTAGGTCAGTCCCGCCGTCATGGACATGCAGTCGATGATCCTGACCCGGTTCTTCGCGTAATGGGAGGGTTCCAGGAGGCCGGGGCTGAACTGATCGCCCTTGGTCTTCCAGTCGGCGTTGATGACCGTCATGTATTCCCATTCCGGCAGGAAGCGGCTCACGGGATCGTACAGGCTGGCCTTGCCCGCTTCGATCAGCTGCATCATGGCCGTCATGGTGATGAGCTTCGTGCAGGAGTACATGAAATAGAAATCGCGGTCGCTCACCGGGCGCTTCCCCTCCACGTCCGCATGGCCGACCATGCGGCGGAAGACCGTCTCATGGTCCTTGGTCACGATCACGTCCAGCGCGGGGATCCCGTATTCTTCGTTCAACGAGTCAAGATACTGCTCCAGCAGATGGAAATTCATGATGCCAGCCTCCTTGCAGATACGTCCGTCGTTGCGTTTCGCCAACGGATGAGCGCGAGCTCACCCGCTAAAACCAGTATAGCATATCCTGTTCGGGGAGGGAATGTTTTCTTCGATCCAGCGGGCCACGCCGTCCGCCTCGTTGCTCAGGCACACCTCGTCCGCGGCCGCCTTCGCTTCGTCCAGCGCGTTGGCCACGGCCACCCCCACGCCGCAGGCGCCGAGCATCTCCACGTCGTTGTAATCATCGCCGAAGGCCGCGATTTCGCTCAGGCCGACGCCCCATCGCGCCGCCAGCATGCGGATGCCGTTCAGCTTCGTCGCCCGGCAGTTCATGATCATGGCGATCACGTTTTCCGAGATCTGGGCGTACAGCGCCGGCGGCAGGCGCTCTTCCAGGGCCGCCGCCTCCGCGGGCGTCTCCGCCCCCACGATGATCTTATCCGCCGTGAGCGGGGCGATCTCGTGAAAATCCGCCGTGCGCACGCAGGACACGCCCGGCCAGACGGTTTGCGTGTCGAAGTTCCCGAACAGCACGTCGTTCGCCTCCACCGCCACCCGCGCGCCCGGCTCGCGCTCCAGGATCGAGCGCACCACGTCAAGCGGCCGTTCGATGCCGAAGCCGCTCAGCCGCTCGCCCTCCGCCTCCACCACGGCGCCGTTGTGATATACCGCGCCGTCAAAGCCGAGATCGGGCAGGAATCCCCGCACGCTGCGGATCGGCCGCGCCGTGGCCAGCGCGAACCGGACGCCCCGCGCCCGAAGACCGGCGATCGCCGCCTTCGTAAAGGGCGAAATCGTCTTGTCGTCTTTCAGGAGCGTGCCGTCCAGGTCGGTCACGACCATGCGGATGCGGCGCGCCGCGGCTTCCTCCGCGCAAAAAAGCCCGCTCATCGCGTTATGAAAAGGTATCCGTACAGGAGCACGATCAGCGCCACAACGATACCAAGGACGATTTTGAGCACTTTCTTCATCAGCTATTCGCGCCGCCTTTCTCTTCTGGCCAGACAAATGTGATCGCGTAATTCTCGTCGGTAAACATGCCCTGGATGAAGCCGGAGACGAGGACTTCGGCGTTTTTCCGCGCGTTCTCCAGTATCCCGTTGGACAGCGCCGTCTTCTTCACTTCTTCCTTCATCTTCACCCTGGATTCGGAAAGCACGTCCAGCTTGATGGGATTCACCACGTTCCTCGTTTCCATGTAAACGACCAGGCTCTCGTCGTCGACATAGATGTCGAAGATCCTGACGGCGGGCATTGTGACGGTGATTTCCTTTTTGATTCTGTCGATCGACACGCTGATGTCCGCGAAATCGACGCCCGCCTTGACGACGCCGTCGTAGCTGTAGACGCATTGCCTCTGGGTGAAGGGGATGGATATGCCGAAAAGCGTTCTTGAGTCCTTGATCGTGCCGACGCTGGTAAAGAACCCCGTCTGCGTCGCCATTTCGCCGACATTTCTGAGGCCGAACTGGACGGTCCTTGAACTCACGCCGCCGATCCTTCCGGAAAAGAACAGAAAGGCCGCCACCGCCGCCACGACAATGACCGCCAGCAGCGGGATCAATCCCATTCTCCTCTTATGGATGTGTTCCACGCGGTAGGCCGTGGGGCCGGCCGCCGGCTGGCCGCCGGTTTGGGGAATGGCTTCAACATCCTTCTGTTCGCTCATGCGCGATCCCTCTCTTTCGTTTGCGTCGTCCCGTCACGCCGGCAGCAGTCCGTCCCGCCGCGCAGGCCAGAAGGCCGAGAGGTACTCGCCCGCCGCGGCCGCGCCGCCGCGCCCGTCCGGATGTCCGCCGAAAAACGCCATGTTGTCCTCCGGCGCTTCGCGGCCCAGTATCCGGGCGATGTCGAACACCGCGTCCGCGCCCAGGTGGTCGCCGCCGCGGATGCGGGCGTTCACCGCGCGCCAGCGCGCCTCGTCCTCGCCGGTGAGGTCGAAGGGCGGGATGGTGAAAAGCACCGCCTTCGCCCGGGGATTTCTCGCCTTCAGCGCCGCGACGGCCGCCCGCAGGTCGTTTGCCAGCGTCTCCGCGTTCCGGGAGCCGTGAAGCAGGTCGTTCACGCCGAAGCACAGGTTCACCACGTCCGCTTCCGCCGCCTTGCGGAGCCACGCGCCGTTCTTCGCGGCGTCCGCCGCCCGGCCGTAGCCCAGCCCGATGTTCCACACGGCCACGTCCCGCCCGATCCCCAGCGCGATGCGCGCCGCCCACTGCTCGCAGGCGTCCACGCGGGTCTGCACGCCCTGGGTGATCGAGTCGCCCATGAAGGCCATGCGGTACCGCACCGCCCGATCCGCCTCGAAGGCGTCCGGCAGGCAGGTCTCATCCTCTTCCCGGAAGGCCGACATGGGCGCGAACGCCGCCTCGCCCGGCGCGGTGTAGCACAGCGCCCGGCTGTCCGGCGTGGCGGGCAGGAACGCGCCCTCCTCCAGGGCGCGCAGGCACCAGGTGAAGGCGATGTGTCCGCCCGGGGCGACCTCCAGCGCCACGGGGTCGCTCACCGCCCACTCGTCCGGCCCGACCGCGCGCCCCGCCGCGCCGCCCCACGTGACCGGGGCGAACGCCCCCAGCGCGCCGTCCGCCTCGGCGCAGACGCTCGTTGAGACGATCTCAAAGCGCCCGCCCGGAAGGCCCTCCCAGGATTCGCTGCCGTCGTCCCAGGTGCTGTCGACGCCGTTGTGGAATCTGAAGCGCCAGGTCAGCGCGCCCGCCTCCACCGGCCGCAGCAGGACGCGGAACGTGCGCGCCTCTCCCTTTTGAAGGACGATCTTCATGTTGTGCGAGGTACTCGTGGGCGTGTTGGACACAAACACGGCTATTCCTCCCCTCTGTTCAGGTCGCGGAACCGAAGCGGCGCGGGGCCGGGATCCGGCGCGTCCCGCAGATCCTTCCGATACCACACCACCGATAACCACCGGCCGAATTTGAAGCCGGCGTCCGGCATTTCCGCCATGAAGCGGTAGCCCAGCTTTTCGTGGAAGGCGACGCTGGCGGCGTTCTCCTTCGTGATGAGCGCCCAGGCCGACACATAGCCCATGTCGGTCAGGTCGCGCTCCAGCGCCGCGTACAGCGCCTTGCCGGCGCCACGGCCCTGAAAACCCGCGCCGACATACACCGACAGCTCCGCCAGCCACTGGTACGCCGCCCGCCCGAAGGGCCGCGAGGCATAGGCGAAGCCCGCGACCGCGCCGTCCTCCTCCGCCGCGTACCAGGGGAAATCCGCCGTGATCGCCCCGAAGCGCGCCCCGAACGCCTCAAGCGAGGGCGTTTCGTATTCAAACGAGGCCGTGCCCGCCTCCACGTGCGGGCGGTAGATCTCCAGCATGGCGGGCAGGTCGGCGGACGTGGCAAGCCTTATGCGCATGGTCATTCCTCCGCCTTTCGCGCCTTCACGCGCGCGGCGAAGGCCATGGTCTCGTCGAGGGGCCTCACGCCCTCCGTCGCGCCGGGCTCGGACAGCGACAGCGCCGCGACGGCGTTGGCCGTCTCCAGCGCCTCCCGAAGGGGCGCGCCCCGCCAGGCCATGAGCAGCAGCCCCGCGGTGAAGGCGTCGCCCGCCCCCACGGAGCCCTTGATGAACCCCTCGGGCAGGCGCAGGGTCTCCGCCTCCGCGTATTCGCCCCGCTCGTCCAGCCCGCAGGAGACCTCCGGCGTGTGGATCACCGCCCAGCGCCTCACGCCCATCTCCTTCAGGCGGGCCAGCGCGGGCCGCAGGTTTTCGCGGATGAGCCGTCCGCCCACCGCGAGCGGGACGCCGGTGGTGCGCCCCGCCTCCATTTCGTTGACGGAGAAGAAGTCGGCGTATTTCAGCGCGGGCGGCACCACGCGGGCGTAGCGGTCGCTGTTTTCGCTCACCACGTCCAGGGAGGTGCGGATGCCCAGCGCCTGCGCGCCGGCCAGCACGCGCGCCATGCCGGTGCCGTATTCGGCGTCCGGGGCGTCCAATCCGTCCAGCAGCAGTGCGTAGCCCACGTGCAGTATGTCGCAGTCCAGCCGGTCCAGCGGAACGGTGTCGGGGGTGATCAGGCTGTCCGCGCCCTTGAAGGTGAAGAAGGTGCGCTCGCCGGTGGACTCCACCGTCATCACGTCGGTGAACGAGTTGAGCCCCGCGCGCTTCACGTCGCTCAGGTCGATGGAGGGATGGCGGGCCATGGCCTCCAGCGCGTAGGCGCCGTTGTCGTCCGCGCCGGCGAAGCCCACCGCCTTGAGCGGCAGCTTGGGATCCAGCCGCGCCAGATCCATGCCCACGTTGGGCACCGCGCCCCCCAGGCTGCGCTCCACCCGTTTGATGGCGGTCAGCTCCAGCTTGCCGGGATATTGATCGATGTATTTGATGGAATCCACGACGATGTTCCCCGCCAGGGCGATGGCATGCTTCATAAAAAACCTCCGGATTTACAATGGGAAATTAGGAATTTGGAATTAGGAATTAGGAATGAAAGTTTGATGAAAAGGAACGGGGGGAGGTGCGAATTCCGGGGTTTCGTTCCCCGCGCGGCCTCAGCCGCGCCTCAATTCCCAATTCCCCATTCCCAATTCCCCATTTTATATTACTCTTTCCATGCCGTCGAAGCAGACGACGAAGGGCGGTTCGGTTTGGCGTTCGAGCTGGGGGTGAGGGGCGTGCAGGGTGCGGGCCAGGTGGGTGAGGAAGACCGGCGCGCCATCGCGGAGACGGCCCGTTTTGAGCAGGGTTCGGAGCATGAGGCGGATCATGTCGATGGAGTTATGCTCGAAGATGCGCCAGTCGCCGTCGAAGCCGTCGCCGATGGTGGCGTCGAAGACGATGCCGTCGAGCGGCGTTTGGCCGATGATGCGGTGCTCCTCGTTGCGCAGCCACGCACCGTCCGTGGCGTAGAGCAGGTGCTTGCCGTCTTTTTCGAAGAGGTAGTGGAGCGTGGTTTCCTGGGGGCGCTCGGTCGAGTGGTTGGATGGCATGGGCGTCACGGTGAAGCCCGTCGTCTCGACTGGCCGACCGACTGTCAGCGGCATGACCGTCAGGCCCGCGCCCGAGATCGTGTCCGCCCAGCTCTCATGGGCGAACACGCGGCAGGGCGCGAGGGCCCTGAGCGCTTCGATATCGAAGTGGTCGCGGTGGCTGTGGGTGAAGAACACGTCCGTGACAGCGGCAGGATCGGGGATTTCGTCCAGCACGGTGCGTGTCACGTCGATCAGCAGAGCGCCGTCCAGCAGCGTACTGGTGAACCGGCGGTATTCGCCGCGCGCGTCTGGCCCATTCCAGTCCGCCGCGCCGGTGCCGAGGAATGTCAGCTTCATGATCGTCTTCCCCTCATTTACCTTTGTCATTGATCTTTGTCATTTTTCCCCAGCCGTCCGAAGAACCTGAACGTCAGCGGCCATACGCCGCCGGCGAACAGCACCAGGATGAAATAGCGGACGGCCGAAGCCCAGGGGCTCGCGCCGAGCAGGGCGGTCACAGCCGGCTTGAGGCCCACGCGCAGCGCCAGCACCAGGCCCAGGCCCAGCGCCGTCTTGAGGACCTGCGCCCACCAGACGGCCCTGGTGTCGAAGCGGATGTAGCGGGCGTCCAGCTCGTGGACGATCAGAAAGCCCGCGCTGCAGCCCAGCAGGGTGTGGGCGTTTTTGACGGCCTCGGCGAAATTCTCCGGATCGATGTCTGCCGGGAAGGAGGCGAGCGTTATGTACAGCGCGAACGCCAGCGACAGCCCAAACATGACGCACAGCAGTATCCGGTTCACGCGGGGGTCGGCCTTCTTCATGAGCGGCCGGAGCGCAAAGATCATCACGACGGCGCACAGCGCCCCCACGCCCACGTCCAGCGGCGTGTGAACGCCCAGATACATCCGCGAGAAGCACACAAGTATAGCCAGCGCGATGCCGATCACCCGCACGGCGCGCCGCTTCGTCCACAGGGCGATGCCGCCGAAGGTGCTCACGGCGTTCTGAGAATGGCTGCTGGGGAAAGAATAGCCCGCCGCGCCCGCCCGGGCCTTTTCCACGATGGTGAACGTCTCGTCCACCACCCAGGGCCGCGGCACGCGGAGCGCGATTTTGAGCCATTGGTTTGCGATCGTGCCGCCCAGCCCGGCGGCGAGCAGGAAGTAGCCCTCCTGTTTGCAAACGCACCAGAACACGATCAGGCAGACCACGAGAAACACCGTTTCATCGCCCATCAAAGTGACAGCGTTCATCAGGCTGTCGCAGATGGGATTGCGCAGCCCCTCCAGCAGGCGTAAAAAAGCCATATCCTTATCCCCCGTTTATCTTTTGTCAGAAAGATCATACCAGATTTTCGTTTATTTGAAAAGCCCAAAAACGCATCCGGGCAGAACAACCGGATGCGTTTTTGATTCCGTTCTTCTTCGTCATCCCTTGAGCGCGCCCACCATGACGCCCTTCGCGAAGAACTTCTGCAGGAAGGGATAGAGCAGCAGGATCGGCGCGCAGGAGACCACGATCAGCGCGTACTTGACCAGGTCCGTATACTTGGCCAGCTCGCCCAGGTCGGTCACGGAGGCGTTCAGGTCCTGGTTCTGGTTCAGCAGCAGGATCTGCCGCAGCACCAGCTGCAGCGGATACTTCTTCGTGTTGGAGATGTACAGGCTGGCGTTGAACCAGGCGTTCCAGTGTCCCACGCCGTAGTAGAGCACCATGACGGCCAGGGTCGCGCCCGTCAGGGGGACATACACCTGGGTGAGAATCTTGTAGTGGGGCGCGCCGTCCAGGTAGGCCGCCTCGTACAGCGCGTCCGGCACGGCGGCGAAGGCCGAGCGCATGATGAGCATGTTGTAGGTGCTGATGGCGCCGGGAATGATGAGCGACCACAGGGAGTCCATCAGGCCCAGCTCGCGTATGTTCATGTAGACGGGCACGATGCCGCCGGAGAAATACATGGTGAACAGGATCAAAAGCGACAGCGGGCGCACCAGGATGGAGCCCTTCAGCGACAGGAAATACGCGCCCAGGCAGGTGAAGGTCATGTTGAACGCCAGGCCCACGAACAGCACGAAGAAGGTGTTCATGAAGCCGCTGACCACCAGCTTGTTGCGGAACACCAGCTCGTACGCGAACACGTTCCACTTGCCCAGGGGATACAGGAGCAGGCCGAAGTTCCGGGCCAGCTCGTCCGCGTCGGAGATGGAGGCCACCACCACGTAATACATGGGATAGAGCGTCACGAAGGTGGCGATGATGAGGAAAATGGTGTTGAAAACCGTGAACACCTGGTAGCCGCGGCCTTCCTGCCGCAGCGTGCTCTTTTTGACGGTTGATTCAGACTGACTCATGCCTTGTCCCTCCTTACCAGATGCCGTAGCCGTTCACCTTGTTGCTGATGCGGTTCGCCAGGATGACCAGCGCGAAGTTGATGGCGGAATTGAACAGGCCAACGGCGGCGCTGAAGGAATAATCGCCCTTGATGAGGCCGCGCCGGTAGACGTAGGAGGAGATGACGTCCGCCGTCTCCATGGTGTAGTCGTTGTAGAGCAGTATGATCTTTTCGTGGCCGACGCTCATCAGCGAGCCCACCCGCAGGATGAGCAGCAGCGTCACGGTCTGCGCGATGCCGGGCAGGGTCACGTGGATGGTCTGCTGCCAGCGGTTCGCGCCGTCGATGCGCGCCGCCTCGTAGAGCTCGGTGTCGATGGCGGCCAGCGCCGCAAGGTATATGATGCAGTTCCAGCCGGTCTGCTGCCAGATGTCGGAGAGCACGTAGATCGGAACGAACGCGCTGTTCATGTTCAAAAGGCTCTGGTTGACGCCGGAACCGAAGAATTGCATGATTTGGACGATGAAGCCGTCGCTGCTCACGAACAGCGTGATCATGGAGCAGACGACCACCAGGGAGATGAAGTGGGGCATGTAGGAGATGGTCTGGACCGTGCGCTTGAAGGCGCGGCTCTTGACCTCGTTGATGAGCAGCGCGAAGATGATCGCGCAGGGGAATGTGAAGATGAGGCCGCTCAGGCTGATGGTGAGGGTGTTGCGGATGAGGCGGCCGAAATAGTAGGAGTTGAAAAAGCTCTCGAAGTGCTTGAAGCCCACCCAGCTGCTGCCCCAGATGCCCTTGCGGGGCTGGTAGTTCTTGAACGCGATGACCGCGCCCAGCAGCGGTTTATAGTGGAACAGAATGTAGAACACGACGACCGGGATGACCATGATGTACGCGCCGCCGAAGCGCTTTATGTCCTTTATGAGACGCCGGCCGAATGGTATTTTGCTCTGCATGACTCGATTCCTCCCGAACCGTCCCGGTGTGTTTCCATTTTGGAGAGAAGCGGACGGAGAAGGGCTTCTCCGTCCGCTCGGTGTTTATGAGGGGAAATCAGCGGGCGTTGTAGGCGTCCAGCGTGGTCTGCTTGATCTCCACGACGCGATCCATGCCCATGGTCTTCAGATGGTCGATATAGGCGTCGAATTCGCCCTCGATGTCCATCTCGCCGGAGATGAACTTGGCGCGGCACTCGTTGATGTACAGGTCGATGTCGACCCACAGGCTGGTGTACTCTTCGATCAGGTCGTCCAGCACGGTGGTGTGGGTGACCACGTACTTGTCGTGATCGTTGTCAGACCACAGCTCGTAGGCGATGACCTGGGTCTCCTCGGGATGGCGCTGGGCGTTCATCACGTCCGCGTGGATGCCGGGCCAGTTGATCAGAGCCCAGGAGCGGGCCATGCCGTCCAGCGCGTGGCCTTCGGGGTTGTGGGTGATGAGGTCGGTGTAGCGCGGGATGCCGTCCACAAACTCAAAGCTCTGGCCCTCGACGCCGAAGTTGCGCACCAGGTTGCCCTTCTCGGTGTACAGGAAGTTGAGGAACTGCAGGCACAGCTCGGGGTTCTTGCTGTCGGCGGAGATGAAGGTGGAGTCGCCCATGGTGATCATGGGATCGGCGAAGTGATACAGGGCGCGCTCAGCGCCTTCGGCCTTCAGCGGGGCGCCGGGATAGAGCCAGCCGCCCTCTTCCACGGAGCTCTTGAAGGTGTTCAGGCGGGAGTTGTTGCCGTAGAACACGGCGGCCTCGCCGGTGCACAGCATGGACTGGGCCACGGAGCCTTCCATGGACAGGTAGTCGACGGAGATCAGGCCCTCTTCATACAGCTTGTGCACGAAGGCCAGCACGTCCTTGTACTCGGGCTCGTAGGCGCCGAAGTGCCAGACGCCGTCCGCCTGATATTCGCCGGTGCAGACCAGGCCGAAGGGGCTGGAGATGTCACCGTACTGCAGCATGTTCTTCAGCTCGCTGGTGCCCTGGAACACGAGGGGCGTGGTGATGCCGGCTTCCTTCAGGTCAACCAGGCACTGATAGAACTCGTCGATGGTCTCGGGGAACTTCTCCCAGCCGACCTTCTCCAGGATGTCGCCGCGATAGAAGAAGCCCTTCCAGTAGCGGTAGATGGATTCCGGCTCGAACAGGTGGCCGGCAAAATAGTACATCTTGCTGTCCAGCTGCTGGATCAGGTCCATATACATGGGCTGGTTGATGTAGGCCCAGTAATCCGGGGCGTTCTCTTCCAGCATCTCAACGGTGAGCTCGGTGAGCATTTCGTCGCGCACCATGCCCATGACGTTGCCGTTGTAGTTTGCGGGATCCATCATGAACATGTCCGGCAGCTCGGTGGCGCTGTTGACGGCCAGGACCAGCGCGGTGGAGTCGTTGTATTCCTGGATGTCAACGTGGATGCCGGTGCCCTCTTCCCAGGCCAGGAAGCCGGGGGTCTCGTTGGACGTGGTGTAGCCGCCCTCGGCGATGGAGCCGTCCAGCTGCTTCCAGATGGTCAGCGTCTCGTCAGTCGTCACCGGATAGTCGATGGCGAACGCGGTCATGGGGACCAGGCAGATCGCCAGAGCGAGCAGCACAGTCAGCCATTTCTTCATGGATTGGTTCCTCCTTATCCGTTGTCGGTCTGATGCGCGAATGTTGCTTCGCATCGTCAATTATAATATCACAACTCCGCAGGCGCGTCAAGGCAAGCGGACAATATTGTGGCAGATATGCTAATTTTTTAATTGTAATCGACGGTCAGCGGGGGCCTACGGCGTCCCTTTTCACCAGCGACAGGGCGTTTCGCCAGCCGGCGAGCAGGCGCTCCCTGTCCGCCGCGGCGCGGGACGGCGCGTAGCTTATGAACGACTGGCCGCCGAACACCGCCTCGTCATACAGCCCGGCGCTGAGGCCGGCCATGTAGGCCGCGCCGGCCCCGGATAGCTCTTCGCCCTCCGCGCGGGCCACTTCGGCGTTCAGTATGTCGCTCTGGAACTGCATGAGGTAGCCGTTTCGCGACGCGCCGCCGTCCACCCGCAGCAGGGGGATGCGGATGCCGGTGTCCTTTTCCATGGCCTCCACCACGTCGTGGATCTGGTAGGCGATGCAGTCCAGCGCGGCGCGGACCAGCTCGGCCTTTCCGGTGAGCCGGGTCATGCCGCAGATGAGCGCCTTCGCCTCGCTGTTCCAGTGGGGCATGCCCAGTCCGCTGAACGCGGGCACCAGATAGGTGGTGTCCTGGGGGTTGGCCCGCCGGGCCAGCGCCTCCGTCTCGGCGGGGGAGGCGATGAGGCCCAGACTGTCCTTGAGCCAGGTGACGACGGCGGCGCTGTAGTTGATGTTGCCCTCCATCACGTAGCTGGCCTCGCCCCGGTATTTCCAGGCCAGCGACGTGACCAGCCCGTTCCGGGACACGGCGGCCTTCGCGCCGGTGTTCATCATGATGGACGAGCCGGTGCCGTAGGAGGCCTTGGCCATGCCCGGCTTCAGGCAGCCCAGCCCGAACAGCGAGGCGTGGGAGTCGCCCAGCACGCCGCAGAGGGGAACCTTGCGGGGCAGCAGGCCGTTCAGGTCGGTCTCGCCGAACACCGCGTCCGAATCGGTCACGGCGGGGAGCGCGGCGGGATCGACGCCGAAGGCCACGCAGACGTCCGCGTCCCATTGAAGCGTGTGGATGTTGAACAGCTGGGTGCGGGAGGCGTTTGAATAGTCGGTGCGGTACTGTCCGGTCAGCTTCCACACGAGCCAGGCGTCGACCGTGCCCATCCGCAGCGCGCCGCGGTCCGCCAGCGCCTTCGCTTCGGGGACGTTTTGCAAAATCCAGGCCAGCTTCGAGGCCGGGAAGTAGGGCGATATGGGGATGCCCGTGCGCCGGCGCACCGTCTCCCCGACACCCGTGGCCTCCACCGCCGCGCACACGTCCGCCGCCCGGGCGCACTGCCACACGATGGCGTCGCACACGGGCTTTCCCGTATCGCGGTTCCAGGCGACGGAGGTCTCCCGCTGGTTGCACAGGCCGAGGCAGGCGACGGCGGCCGGATCGACGCCCGCCTTTTCGAGGGCCAGGCCCGCGGCCTTTATGACGTTTCCGTATATTTCCTCCGGGTCGTGGGACACCCAGCCGGCCTCCGACACGATCTGCCGGTGGGGCAGGGCGGCGCTGGCGCGCATCGCGCCCTTATCGTCGAACAGCATGGCCTTGGTGCCCTGCGTGCTCTGGTCGACGGATAATACGTATCTCTCCATATCCTATCCTTTCAGCGCCGCGCGCACCGCCTCCGCGATGCCCCCGGCGTTCAGGCCGTAGTGATCGAACACCTGGCGGGACGCGCCGGTGATCACGGGCGCGTCCGGCAGGGCGAGGCAGATGACTTTCTTTGGGTCGTTCGCGGAAATGACCTGGGCCACCATGCTCCCCAGCCCGCCGAAGGGCGCGTGCTCCTCCACGGTCACTACCAGCTTCTTTCCCTTCGCGGCGGCGAGCAGGCCCGCCCTGTCCAGCGGCTTCACGCAGTACATGTCCAGCGCGCCGGTGGAGACGCCCTGTTCATTCAGCCGCTTCGCCGCCTCCTGGACCGGCTTCACCATCTCGCCGCAGCCCACCAGCAGCACGTCCTCCCCCTCGGAAAGCACGGTGGCTTTGTCCATTTCAAAGGGCGCGCCGTCTTCCCCGTAGACGTCTTCCACGGGATTGCGGCCCAGGCGGATGTAGGCGGTCTTGTCATCCCGCAGCAGCGCCTCGAAGAGTTTGCGGGTCTGGTGGCGGTCGCTGGGCAGGTACACCCGCATGCCGGGGATGGCGCTCATGGCGGCGATGTCCTGGGCGGAGTGGTGCGTCATGCCCAGCGCGCCGTAGCTCACGCCGCCGGAAATGCCCACCAGCTTCACGTTCATGCCGGAATAGGCGCAGTCCACCTTGCACTGCTCGTAGGCGCGGGTGGAGAGGAAGGACGCCGGCGAGACGGCGAAGGCCTTCTTCCCGCAGCTGGCCAGGCCCGCCGCGACGCTCACCAGGTTCTGCTCCGCGATGCCCACCTCCACGAACTGGCCGGGAAACGCCTCGGCGAAAGAGGTCATGGAGCCGGAGCCCCGGCTGTCGCTGCATAGCGCCACCACGCTCTTGTCCCGCGCGGCGGCTTCCTTCAGCACCTCGCACATGACGGCGCGGTTGGGAATGTTATTCATGGAGAAGCGCCTCCTTCCGCCGGGCGAAGTCCCGCCGGATGATTTCGTATTCTTCGGCGGTGGGCAGGTGGTGGTGCCAGGAGGCCTTGTTCTCCATCAGCGACGAGCCCTTGCCCTTCACGGTGTGGGCGATGACGGCGGTGGGCCGGCCCCTGACGCGCGCCGCCTCGTCGAAGGCGTCGTTCACCTGGTCGATGTCGTTGCCGTCCGCCGCCTCGACCACATGCCAGCCGAAGGCGGATATGCGGGCGGCCAGGTCGCCGTGGGCCATGACGTCCTCTGTGGAGCCGGATATCTGCAGGCCGTTGCGGTCGATGACGGCGCACAGGTTGTCCAGCCTGTAGTGCCCCGCCGCCATGAAGCCCTCCCACACGGAACCCTCGGCCAGCTCGCCGTCCCCCATGAGGGTGTAGACACGGTAATCCCGGCCGTCCATTTTGCCCGCCAGCGCCATGCCCACGCACACGCTGAGCCCGTGGCCCAGGGAGCCGGAGTTCATCTCGATGCCGGGCAGCGTGTTGTGGGGATGACCGATGTATTCCGAGCCGAATTTGGAGAACCGCGCCTTCACTTCATTGATGTCCAGAAAGCCCCTGTCGGCCAGCACGGCGTAGAGCGTCTCCACGCAGTGCCCCTTGGAGAGCACGAAGCGGTCGCGGTTCGGGTCGTCCGCGCGGTCGGGGGAGACGTTCATGCGATTGTAGAGCGCCAGCACGATCTCCATGCAGCTCAT
This sequence comes from Clostridia bacterium, assembly GCA_017527065.1. Classification (GTDB taxonomy): domain Bacteria; phylum Bacillota; class Clostridia; order Christensenellales; family Aristaeellaceae; genus Firm-10. The sequence goes on along the minus strand of JAFXQO010000028.1, from coordinate 7,913 downwards.
ATCGCCGCCGATGTGCCCGCCCCCGCCGGAGACGATGATGTCCAGCACGTCCTGCCGCAGGTCGTATGCCTTGACTGCCAGCGCGTTCATGCTCACACCTCGTCGAAGGCGACGTCCTCGCCGTGCAGGTAGGCCTTTACCCTGTCCTCGATGGGATCGTACAGGTCGGGCTTCACGCCGATGTACTTGCACGCCTCGTACACCACCGGCACGATGTCGCCGTGGATGGCCGCCACGTGGTGGATATACGGTCCCTCGACCACCTTCGCCTCCAGCCGCTTGAGGTTATTGACCTCCACCCATACGTAGGTGCCGCGGGTCCAGGGGCCGTCGATGCCGCGGGCGTGGCCCAGCAGGATCGAGTATTCGCCCTCGTCGCCGTCGAAGCGCAAAAGGCTCATTGGCCCGTGTTTGGCCTCGGCGGACACCGCGCCGTTCTGCGGGAAGGCCACGGGCACACAGATGGCGGGCTTTTCCTTCGCCACGGAGATGGGCCACGGCCCGCAGTGCTGCAGCAGTTCCCCGTTATCATTGTCCGGATGGCGCACAGTCCAGTCGGAGAACATCACGCGGCGCTCGCCCATCGCGGCGGCCTCGGCGATCAGCTGGGAGATCGCCCCGTGGATGTCCGTCTCGCAGACCACCGGGATGCCCTCCTCGTTGAGCAGCGCGTTGGCGGCGCAGGGCATGATGGCGATCTCGTCCTGCAGCGCGTTCCAGCACTGGATGGCGACGGCGTTGCAGCCGTACTTTTCCGCCAGCGCCTTCATGGCCACCTTGAGGGCGGCCACGCTGTGAAGGCCCTCCTCGTCGATGGAGCAGGTCATGTTCTCCCGGCAGTAGGCGACCACCTTGTCCACCTCGGTCTTCTCCGCCCGCCACCTGCGCATTTCGGCGTACAGCTCCGGCAGCGGGATGGGGGCCAGCTGGATGTTGAATTTCTCGAGGAGCTCGCCCTCGTTGCACATGGTGCTCCAGAAATCGAAGGGGCGCGGCCCGATTTGAAGGATGCGGATATGCCGGAACACCTTCACCACGTTGCACACGGCCAGGAAGTCGCGCACGCCCCGCTCGAATTCGGGGTCCTCCAGGTTGCAGTTGTTCATGTAGGTGAAGGGCACGCGGAAGCGCCTGAGCACCTTGCCCGTGGCGAACAGGCCGCACTGGCTGTCCCGCAGGCGCATGCCATTTTCGTCGGGCCGCTCGTCGCGGGGACCCCACAGCAGCACCGGCACGCCCAGCGCCTTCGCGAGGCGGGCGCACTCGTATTCCGTTCCGAAGTTGGCGTGGGGCAGGAACAGGCCGTCCACCTTCTCGCGGCGGAATTTTTCGATGATCTTCTCCAGGCCCGCGTCGTCGTAGAGCAGGCCCTCGCCGTTGACGTCGTCGATGTCGACGAAATCCACGTTCAGCGCGCGCAGGCGGCTGGCGGTCAGGTTCCGGTATTCCACGGCGGCCGGGGCGCTGAAAATCGCGCGGCGCGTCGGGGCGAAGCCGAGTTTGATCTGTGCAGGCATGTGAATCGCTCCTATCTGACTGATGTTAGTAAACGCATAAAAAGGGGGAGGACAGGTTCCCGTCCTCCCATATTATATCGTATCCCGGGCCGCCCCGTCAACGCCGCGGTCCGGCCCGTTTTCCGGCGGGCGCAGCGCGTGCCCGGCCAGCGCCTCGGCCTCGGCCCGGCGGCCGGCGGCCAGCAGGGCGCGGATGCGGGTCGAGGACACCGCCTCGCCGCCCGCGCACACCGCCTCCACGATCACCGGTTCGTAGCCGAGTTTTTCGCCCAGCGCCCGAAGCAGCGCGGCGTCGCCCCGGCCGCCCCGGCCGTAGGAATGGTTGAAGCCGGCCACGATGGCCCGGGGGCGGAGCTTGCGCGCGATGCGGGCGAGGTATTCCTCCGGCGTCAGCGCGGCGAACTCGGGCGTGAACGCCTCCTCCACCAGGGCGTCCAGGCCCAGGGCGGCCAGCAGGCGCGCTTTTTCCCCGCGGGAGGTCAGCGGCGGGGGCACCGCGTCCGGCCGGATGAGGGCGAGCGGATGCCGGTCAAAGGTGAGCGCCACGGCGGGCAGGCCGTATGATCGGGCCAGCGCCACGCATCGCTCGATCAGGCGCGCGTGTCCCAGATGCACGCCGTCGAAGGTGCCCAGCGCCAGCACGCAGCGGGGGGCGTCGAATTCGTCCATCGAATGATAAATCCGCATCAGTGTCTCTCCATCAGCATGGCGCGGAAGCGCAGCAGGCCCTCGCCGTCGGCCTGCGCCATGCCGGCAAATATGTCTCCCACGTAGATTCGCGCGATGACGCCCTCGGCCGGCGCCTGGCCGTGCCATGCCGGCGGGATCGCGCGGCCGTTCGACACCGGCGTCATGTACTGCCCCTCCAGCCTGACGGCGGGATAGGCGCCGAGCGGCGCGTCCATGGGGTAAAAGAGCGATTCGAGGCTTCCTTCCTCCGCGGCGCGCCGCAGTTCCTCGAGCGTCGCGGCGCTTTGCAGGGAGAAGCAGCCGGCCTCGCTGCGCAGCAGAAAGGCCATGTGCCCGCCCACGCCCAGGGCGCGGCCGATGTCGCAGCACAGGGTGCGGATATACACGCCCTTGCCGCACTCGACCCGCAGCATGTGGCGGTCGGCGGCGGTTTGACCGAGGTATTCGACGCCGTACACCGTCACGCGGCGGGGCTCCAGCGCCACGGCCTCGCCCCTGCGGGCCAGGTCGTACATGCGCCGCCCGTCCCGCTTGATGGCGGAGTACGCGGGCGGCGTCTGGTCGATTTCGCCCACGAACCGCGGCAGGACCGCGCGGACGTCCTCCGCCGTCACGGCCGAGGCGTCGCGCCGGGCAATGATCGTTCCGGCGGCGTCCTGGGTGTCGGTCTCGACGCCCAGCCGGAGCTCGGCGATATAGGTCTTTTTCTTGTCCACGATGTAGTCGAACAGCCGCGCCGCCCTGCCCACGCACACGGGCAGCACGCCCGCCGCGTCCGGATCCAGCGTGCCGCCGTGGCCCACGCGGACGCCGCGGGGCAGCAGGCGGCGCACGAAGCCCACCGCGTCGCTGGAGCTCATGCCCGGCGGCTTGAGCAGATTGATGAATCCGTCCATTTCACTTGTCCCCGCCCGTGTTATCCAGCGCCTTCCGCGCCGCGTCCATCACGGCGTCCACCGCCGCGTCGAAGTCCGTCCGCAGCGTGAGGCCGGCGGCCTTGGCGTGTCCGCCGCCCCCCAGGGGGGCCAGCATGGCGGCGACGCTGATCTCGCCGCGCGAGCGGGCGCTGAATTTTACCCCGCCCGCGCCTTCAAGCTCCACCGCCAGCAGCGCGATCTCCACGCCCGCCGCGTCGATGCCGAAGTTCACGATGCCCTCCGTGTCGGCGTCGGCCGCGCCGCATGCGGCGAAGTCGGCCCGCCGCACGCGCATCAGCGCCAAGCGGCCGCCCTCGCTGAACTCGAGGCCGTTCAGCGCGCGGCCCAGCAGCTTTGTGCGGGCGGCGGTGCGCCGCCTGAACAGCGCGTAGTTGAGTTCGTTCAGGTCGAGCCCGGCCTCCAGGCAGCGCGCGGTGAGCCTGAGGCAGCCGGGGGTGGTGCAGTCGAAGCTGAAATTGCCGGTGTCGGTGGACACGGCGACATAAAGGCACAGCGCCAGCGTCCCGTCCAGCGGCGCGCCCAGGGCGTCGATCACCTCGCCGATGAGCTCGCCTGCGGCCGCGGCCCTGGGATCCACCAGGGCGGGTGAGGCGGGGACGTCGACCGCCAGGTGATGGTCGACGCAGGCGAGGGGCGTCTCCGGCCTCAGCAGCGCGGCGGCGCGGCCCAGCCGGTTGAGCGCCGCGCAGTCCACCGCGATCACGGCCTCCGGCTCGAAGGGCATATCCTCCGGCGGGAAAAGATTTCCCCCGGTGGGCAGCATGTCGAGAAAATCCGGCGCGCCGTCCTGGCAGCAGGCGAAGGCCCGTTTGCCGATCGCGCGCAGCGCCAGCGCCAGCGCGATGGACGAGCCCAGCGCGTCCCCGTCCGGGTGCAGATGGGTGACGACGGCGATTCGGTCGCGCGCCTTCAGCCAGCCGGCGACCTCAGTTGTTTCCGCTCTCATGGGCGGCCTCCGTCTGCTTGAGTATTTCGTTGATGTGGGCGGCGTATTCGATGTTGGTATCCAGCTCGAAGAGCAGCTCCGGCGTGTAGCGCAGCGTCATCCGGTGGCTCAGCTCCCGGCGGATGAAGCCCGACGCCTTCTTGAGAGCGTCCATCATGGGCTTTCTCAGTTCGCTTTCCAAGATGCTCACGCGCACCTTGCAGTAGCGCAAATCGCGCGTGGCCTCGGCGCGGACGATCGAGTATGTGCCCGCGATGCGCGGGTCCCGCACGTCCTCGCGGATGATCTTGTCCACCTCCCGGCGGATCTCTTCGGAAATGCGGTCGGTTCGTTCATATGAGGGCATGGTTTTCCTCCGATTGATTGGAATGATCGTTTATTCAGGGTTAGCGCTTAAGCGGTCAGCGCGCGCGCCGGTCGTGTCCTTTCATCCGGTAATACGCGGCCTTATTCGAGTACATGTCGTGGTCGGACCGCTTCAGCAGGTCCTCCGCGGATTCGCCCTCCGCCATCATCGCGTAGCCGATCGAAATGCTGAGGCCGGCTTTGTCCACGAGCTCCTTCGCCTGCGCGATGGTTTGCTCGACGGCTTCCTGTTTCTGCTGAAGGAAGACGAAGGCGAATTCGTCGCCGCCGATCCGGTAGGCGGTCGTGTTCCGGTTGCCGACCTTTTTCAGGCAGCGGCCGACCTCCGCGAGGGCTTTGTCGCCCGCCGCGTGGCCGCCGGCGTCGTTTATGGCCTTCAGCCCGTTCATGTCCATCGACGCGATGGCGGTAATGAACCGCTTTCTGTCATCGATGTCGGCGTAGAACGCGACGCGGTTTCCCAGGGACGTCACGGGATCGAGACGGTTATCGTGGGCGTTCAGGAAGAAATAGAAGAAAATGCTGCTGATCATGAGCGCCTCGGTCAGATGGTGGCCTCCGTAAATCATATCGAAAACGGTCGCCCCGAAGCAGGCGGCGGCGCAGATGGTCATGAGCAGCCGCTCCATGGTCTTGCCCGCGTAGAAGCGGCGGTGAATCGTTGCGAGGATCAAAAACATGTACAGGAATGAAACGACGAAGACGGTGTACCCCAAAGGCCCCCGCACAAAGCCGTAATTCTCGTTGTAAGAGAAAGCGGCCGGGGAAAAGAAGGCCGTCAGGAACACCGCGACGTTGACGAAGATCGGTATCCAGAGCTTCCGCGTTCTCCGCTCCGGCGGGCAGGCGACCAGCAGCAGCCCGAGCATGGCCACGGGACGCAGCGTATAGCCGATGATCGAGAAGAGGACGCGTAAAAACCACAATCTGGGATCCATGGCGGTCACGGATTCGATCATATCCTGCGGCACGAGGAGGGCACAGCAGATCTCCGTGACCCAAAAATAGCGCAGGTCGACGGTCTTTGAGCTCCGCTGAATATAGAGCTTTATGCCGAAGATAATGACGAGAACGAGCGTGGTGTAGTGCTGGCTCAGCAATTCACCGAAGTCAGGCATTTCTGTCATTTTTTTCACCCCCGTCCGCTGTGCGGGACAGCTTTCCTTGAATATAGCGTTTTTGTTTGACGCCGCTTCGCGCTGCCTTTCTAAAGGCGAGGGATGCTTTCATAGAAAGCACCCCTCCCCGAAAAATAGACATAAAGGCTTCGGGTTTACAAAAGCCGCGCCGCCATTTGGCTTACTGGGCGATTTCCTCCATCACGAAGCACTCCACAACGTCGCCTTCCTTGATGTCGTTGTAGTTCTCCAGGCCGACGCCGCACTCGTAGCCCTGGGCCACTTCGCGCGCGTCGTCCTTGAAGCGCTTGAGGGAGTCGATCTTGCTTTCGGTGATGACGATGTTGTCGCGCAGCAGGCGCACCTTGGCGTTGCGCTGCAGCTTGCCGTCCAACACGTAGCAGCCGGCGATGGTGCCCACGCCGGACACCTTGAAGGTGTTGCGCACCTCCGCGCGGCCCAGTATGGTCTCCTTGAACTTCGGCGCCAGCAGGCCCTTCATGGCCGCCTGCACCTCTTCGATGGCGTTGTAGATCACGCGGTAGAGGCGGATCTCGACGTTCTCGCGCTCGGCCAGGTCGCGCACGGCGTTGTTGTGGCGCACGTTGAAGCCGATGATGATGGCGTTCGAGGCGGAGGCGAGCACGACGTCGCTCTCGTTGATCGCGCCCACCGCGCCGTGGATGCACCGCACGCGCACCTCGTCGTTGGACAGCTTCTCCAGCGACTGCCGCACCGCTTCCACGGAGCCCTGCACGTCGGCCTTGACGATGATGTTGAGGTCCTTGATCTGGCCGGCGGAGATCTGGTTGAACAGGTCGTCCAGCGAGGTCTTGGTCTGGCTCTTGACCAGCGCGGCGCGCAGCTTGTCCTTGCGCTCCTCCGCCACCTGGCGGCTCAGGCGGTCGTCGTCCACCGCGTTGATGAGGTCGCCCGCGGAGGGCACGTCGTTGAAGCCGATCACCTCGACCGGCATGGAAGGTCCGGCGCTCTTCACGCGCTCGCCCCGGTCGTTGACCATGGCGCGCACGCGGCCGTAGGCCGTGCCGGCGACGATTGTGTCGCCCACGGACAGCGTGCCGTTCTGAACCAGCACAGTGGCCACGGGGCCGCGGCCCTTGTCCAGCTTGGCCTCGATGATGATGCCGCGGGCCTTGCGGTTCGGGTTGGCCCGCAGGTTCTGCACCTCGGCCACCAGCAGGATCATTTCCAGCAGCTGGTCGATGTTCTGGCCGGTGATGGCGGATACCTCCACCATGATGGTGTCGCCGCCCCATTCCTCCGCGACGAGGTTGTACTCGGTGAGCTCGGTGCGGATGCGCTCGGGATTCGCGGTGGGCTTGTCGCACTTGTTGATCGCCACGATGACCGGCACGTTGGCGGCTTTGGCGTGGTTGATGGACTCCACGGTCTGCGGCATGACGCCGTCGTCCGCCGCCACGACCAGCACGGCGATGTCGGTGGCCATCGCGCCGCGGGCGCGCATGGCGGTGAAGGCCTCGTGGCCGGGGGTGTCCAGGAAGGTGATGCCCTTGCCGTTCACGTCCACCGTGTACGCGCCGATGTGCTGGGTGATGCCGCCCGCCTCGCTGGCGGTGACGCGGGTCTTGCGGATGTAGTCCAGCAGGCTGGTCTTGCCGTGGTCCACGTGGCCCATGATGGTCACGACCGGGTTGCGCAGTATGAGGTCTTCTTCCTTGTCCTCGAAGTTCTCGTCGTCCAGCACGTCCTCGGCGGTCTTGTCCAGCTTCTGCTCCAGCTCCACGTCGAACTCGGTGCAGACCAGCTGGGCCGTTTCGAAGTCCAGCTCGGCGTTGATCGTGGCCATGATGCCCAGAAGGAGCAGTTTCTTGATGATCTCGTTGGCGGGCTTGCCGATGCGCTCGGACAGGTCCTTGACGGTGATCGTCTCGGCGGTCATGTACGCCTTCTCGATCTTCACCGGTTCGGGCTTGGGCGCCTGCTGCTGCTTCCTCTTGCCCCGCTTGCCGCGCTCGAACTCTTCGTCCATCCCGTAGGGGATGCCCTTCGCGTTCTGCTGCTGCTTGCGGTTCTTCACCACGCGCTCCGGATCGTTCTGGCGCACGTAGTTCTTCTTATTCGGATCGTAGTTGGAAACGCGCTCCTTCTCCACGGAGGGCGTCAGCTCGCTGGTCAGCTTGCGGCCCATGCCGCCGCCGGGACGCGGCGCGCCGCCTGCCGGGCGGGGTCCGCCTGCGGGGCGGCCGTACTGGCCCTGTCCCTGGCCTGCGGGGCGGCCGTACTGGCCCTGACCTGGACCCGCGGGACGGCCGTACTGGCCCTGTCCCTGGCCTGCGGGGCGGCCGTACTGGCCCTG
>JAFXQO010000027.1 GCA_017527065.1 Clostridia bacterium | reverse complement strand
GCGAACTTGGCGAAGGTGCGGTCCATGACGATGGTGTGATTGGCGTGATTGACGGTCAGCGTGTTAGTCACAGAAGACAACTCCTTTCGTATTGGTCGAATGTGTAGTGGTGATGAATCTGGCGAGGAAGTCAGGCGGCTTTCTTCGCCGCCTGCTTCGCAACAACATCGTTCAGAAGGGCTTCACGGTCTTTGTAGAACTTCTGAATCGCGGGGTACTGCTCAAAGAACCAATCCTTGATTTCGCTGTAGGCAGCAGACATGGCACCGATAGCCTTCGCTTCCTCGCTTTTGCCGCGAAGGTCAAGGAACTTCGCCATGATGGTCTTTCCCTCGTCATCGTGCAGGGAGATGTACTTCTCCATGTACTCATAGGTCAGACCCTTATAATCCGACTTCGCGGCTTTCTTGGCGACGGTGACAACGCGGAAGGTGGGGTAGTCGCGGCGGGCGTTCTGCAATTCGATGTATTCAGGGGAACCATACTTGGAGGCAGCGGCAGAGAAGGTCTTGTTCATCTCGATGGTGTGATTCTTGTTGTTGATGGTGATATTCTTCATGGTGTTCCTTTCTATTGGCGGTTTATTTGGCTTACCCGCCTGCCTTTTTTCTTTGGTTTGAGGTTTTCCTTGCTTCCCTCAACCTTGTAGCTATATTATACCATCAGGACGCAGAGTGTCAGTCGTTAAAATGTGACCCATCCAAAATTGTTGAAAATCAAAATGCTTGAATATCAAGGGATTTCAATTAAATTGGCAATCGAGAGGCCGGGCGTGTTTTTTACTGTTTCTTAACGTTTTGGATTTGGATGTCCTGCCCGTTTTTTCAATCCATTTATCACCCATCAAGGCTATCTCAAATACAAATGCGGGCGAAGCCGCTCCAATTCCTCAACCAGATAGGAGTAATTATCTTTCTTTTCTATGAACCAATGCGGGATGAAATCGAACAAAACCAAGATAACGGACGGATTCAAAGATGTTTCAGAGATGTATGCGGGATGTTTGATTCTGGATAGCTTTTTGTTTCGGAGATGCTGTTGAAATGTAGGCAGGTTGATGGTATAATGGGACCGCCAAATTGGTACAAGATGAAAAAGTACAAGGTGGGGCATTTAGGAGGGTGCCAGAAGGAGAAAAGTACAAGATTGGTACAAGACATGACCGCGAAAAAAGGAGCAACCCCTCTCGGAGTTACTCCCCAAAGCCCTTGATTTACTTGGATTTTATTACTTCCCGAAATACCTGTCCAGCAGGCCCTTGAAGGCTTTGCCGTGACGGGCTTCGTCCCTCGCCATCTCATGCACCGTGTCATGAATCGCGTCCAGATTCAGCGCCTTGGCCTTCTTGGCCAGGTCGGTCTTGCCCTGGGTCGCGCCGTTCTCGGCCTCGACGCGAACCTGCAGGTTCTTCTTCGTACTGTCGAATACGACCTCGCCCAGCAGCTCGGCGAACTTCGCGGCGTGCTCGGCCTCCTCGTAGGCGGCCTTCTCCCAGTACAGGCCGATCTCCGGATAGCCCTCGCGGAACGCCACGCGCGCCATGGCCAGATACATGCCGACCTCGCTGCACTCGCCGTTGAAGTTCTCCCGCAGGCCCTGCTTGATCTCCTCCGGGACGTCGGCCGCCACGCCGACCACGTGTTCGGACGCCCAGGTCATCTCGCCGCTCTGCTTCACGAACTTGCTCGCCGGGGCCTTGCACACCGGGCACTTCTCGGGCGCTTCTTCGCCCTCATATACATAACCGCAGATAGAACATACCCATTTCGCCATAACTGTACCCTCCTTAGATCAAATATGTCGTCCTGTTTTGCCGGCCTGCCGACAACTTTCCATAGGTATTATACCATGAGCCGGGCAAGTAAGACAATACTAACCTCTCCCGCCGCGAAATTTCCGCGAAAAACACCTTTCGCATTTCGGGAAAGTGATATATAATATAAATGGAAAGACAGGCGCAGAAGCCGTCTCGGGAGGCGCTGCATGAGAACGCTGGTCATCTGGGGCGCGGGCCGCATCGGCCGTGGATTTGTCGCCGGGCTGTTTCACGAGCCCGGCTGGCGCGTCGTGTTCGTCGACATCGACGCGGAACTCGTCCGCCTGCTGAACGAACGCGGGGCCTATACCGTGTTCCGCGCCACGAAGGCGGGCGTCCGGCGCGACCGAGTCGAGGGCGGCTTTTCCGCGCTGCATACCGGCGACGCCGCCGCCCTGGCCGGCCTGTTCCGCGAGGAGGGGCTGCTGCTGGACATCGCCGTGCACGAGCCCAAACTCGCCGAGGTCGCCGATATGCTCGCGCCGCTCTTCACCGCGCGGGCGCGGGCCGGATGCGGACCTATGGACGTGATGATGAACGTGAACATGGCCGCGCCGGACGAGGCGTTTGTCCGCCTCATGGCCGCGCGGCTCTCCGGCGGGGCGCTGACGTATTTTGAAACGCGCGTGGGCGTGACCGGCATCGCCGCCATGTGCATTTCGCCCGTGGCCACCGAGGCCATGCGCGCCGAGGACCCCCTGGCCGTGCTGAACAACGCCTGGCCCGAGCAGGCCATCGGCCGGCCGCAGCTGAAGGGCGAGCCGCCCGCGCTGCCCCACGTGCGGCTGTCGGAGGACGTGCGCGCCGAGGAGACGCGCAAGCTGTACACGCTCAACATGGCGCACGCCCTGTGCTGCTACCTGGGCGTGAAGAGGGGCCACGCCACCGTGATCGACTGCATGCGGGACGAAGTCCTGCGCGCGCTGGTGCGGCGGGCGCTGGAGGAGGCCTCGCTGGGCCTGAGCCGCGCCTTCGGCTTCACCGCGGAGGACATGGCCGCCTGGCGCGGGAAGATCATCGACCTGCTGGACAATCCCGCCATCGACGACAACCTGCCCCGCTTGGGCGCGGACACGCGGCGCAAGCTGTCCGCCAGCGACCGGCTGTGCGGCCCGGCCCGGCTCTGTCTTGAGGCGGGCGGCCGGCCCGAGACCATCGCCCAGGCGATCTGCGCGGGCTTCGACTTCGACCACGATGACCCCGGCACGGCCTGGGTGCGCGGCCTCGTGGCGGAGAAGGGCCTCGGGGAGGCCGTGCGCGCGGTGTGCGGCCTGGAGGCGGGAGACGATCTGTACCGCCTGATACTGAACTGCGAAAATAATTAAATCCAATATATGCCAAGGAGGAGATTCCCCATGAAGACAACCGCCGTCCGCCTGTATGGCACAAACGACCTGCGCCTGGAAACCTTCGAGCTGCCCGCCATCAAGGATGACGAGATCCTCGTCAAAATCATCTCGGACAGCATCTGCATGTCCAGCTACAAGGCCACCATCCAGGGCCCGAACCATAAGCGCGTGCCCAAGGACATCGCCACCAACCCGATCATCATCGGCCATGAGTTCTGCGGCGAGATCGTCGAGGTCGGCGCCAAGTGGGCCGGCCAGTTCAAGGCGGGCGAGAAGTTCGGCATCCAGCCGGCCATCCAGTACCACGGCACGCAGCACACCCCCGGCTACGCCTTCCCCTACACCGGCGGCGACAGCCAGTACGCCATCATCATCCCGGAGGTCATGGAGCAGGACTGCCTGCTGCACTACAGCGGCAAGGCGTTCTTCTACGGCTCCCTGGCCGAGCCCCTGAGCTGCATCATCGGCACCTTCCACGCCCAGTACCACACCAAGCCCGGCTGCTACGTGCACGACATGGGCATCGTGGAGGGCGGCAACATGGCCATCCTGGCCGGCGCGGGCCCCATGGGCCTGGGCGCCATCGACTACGCCATCCACTGCGACCGGAGGCCCGGCCTCCTCGTCGTGACCGACATCGACCAGGCCCGCCTGGACCGCGCCGCCTCCATCTACACCGCCGAGGAGGCCGCGAAGAACGGCGTGAAGCTGGTCTATCTCAACACCGCCGGCGAAGACCCGGTGGGCCGGCTGATGGAGCTGACCGGCGGCAAGGGCTACGACGACGTGCTGGTGTTCGCGCCGGTGGCCGCCGTCATCGAGCAGGGCGACAAGATCCTCGCCTTTGACGGGTGCCTCAACTTCTTCGCCGGCCCGACCAACCCCAACCTGTCCGCCATGTTCAACTTCTACAACGTGCACTACGCCGCCCATCACCTGGTGGGCACCAGCGGCGGCAACACCGCCGACATGATGGAGGCGCTGGACATGATCTCCGCCGGTTCCCTGACCCCCTCCGGCATGATCACCCACATCGGCGGCCTGGACGCCGCGGCCGAGGCCACCCAGAACCTGCCCAAGATCCCCGGCGGCAAGAAGCTGATCTACACCCACATCAAGATGCCGCTGACCGCCATCGACGACTTCGCCGAAAAGGGCAAGACCGACCCGCTGTTCGCCAAACTCGCCGAGCTGTGCGCCGCGAACAACGGCCTGTGGAGCCCCGAAGCCGAGGCCTACCTGCTGGCCAACGGACAAAAGATCGACGAATAAACCCATCTCATACACAGCATGGCCCGGACGGCGGCGCGCCGTCCGGGCCTGTCATTTTGTGAATGATTCATCACGGAAAGATGTGGGATGCCGACTCCCTTCGTCTCGGCTGCGCCGAGCCACCTCCCTCAGGGAGGGAGGCAATGGTGTTCCCCTTCGCTGCTGTGAGGCTCCCTCTTTGAGGGAGCTGGCACGCGAAGCGTGACTGAGGGAGTTGTAATCCCACAGGAAGACGTGAAGAACCTTATAAATGGCGGAGCAATAAGCGGAATTTACCGCTCGCACCGATAAATCTTGAATCCGTCCTTTTCATTGATATACCGAAATCCGGCCTTCTCGAGCACATGCTGGCTGCGGGTATTTTTCAGAATCGTATAGGCGTACACCGCGTCCATGCCCAAATGGACGAAGGCATATTCCAGCGCCAGCCGGGCGATCCGCGTGCCGTACCCCAGGCCCTTGACGGAATCGTTCTGCATATGGAAGCCGAACTCACATTCCCGTTTTTCCCCGTCGATGTTCTTCAGCTGGACGTGCCCGATCGTCCGCCCGCCCATCATGGCCACCAGCTCCACCCTGCCCGGCGCCTGCTTGCGCTCATAAAAGCTGTCGGCGGCCTCCGCGCTGTACACATAGGGCTGAAACTGACTTTCGTCCGGCAACACGGCCGGGTCGCTTTCATACCCGCGGAAAAACTGATGACAAAGCGCTCTCGTCATAAAGCAAAGGGATATTTCTTTCATGCCCGCCCCATCATTCGCACCGCACCGCGTCCGCGTAGAAGGCGTTCATTTCCTCCTCCGTGGGGAACACCGCGATGAACATCTGGTTGCCCATGGCGTCGGACAGGGCGTCCGGGATGCGCTCCATCATGCGCATCTGCGCGGCGTACTTCGCCGCGAAGGCCTCGTGGCTCAGGGCGAAGGGCTTGCCGTCCCGCCGGCCGGCGAAGGGACAGAAGAAATGCTCGCCCGTGGGCTTGGTGGAGCGGTCGAAGGCGATCATATCCGCCCAGATCTTGTAAACGTCGGTGGAGTTGGCGTAGTTCATCATGTCCGGCGAGAAGCCGCCGCAGGGGCGCATGTTGACCTCCAGCGCCACCACGTCGCCGCTTTTGCCCATGTACTGGTCCTTCGTCAGCCGGAAGAACTCGAAGTGCACGAAGCGGCTCTTCACGCCGAAGCTCTTCACCGCGGCGCGGCCGGCGGCGCGCACGTCCTCGGCCAGGTCCTTCACGATGTAATAGAGCGAGTTGTCGCCGTTGTTCACGATGTCCATGATGGAATAGGGCGTCACGTTGCCTGTCTCGAACAGCGGCTCGCCGTGGCTGTCGATGATGGCGTCGTAGCTGTTGACCTCGGCCGTCACGAACTCCTCCATGATGAAGCGTACGCCCGGGTCCCGCTCCGAAAGGAACGCGGCCAGCTCGTTTTCGTCGTCCAGCTTGTAGGTGTGGCTAGCGCCCACGCCGTTGTCCGGCTTCACGATGACCGGGAAGCCCACCTCTTTGATGAACGCCATGCAGCCGTCGAAATCGTCCACGATGTGCCAGCGGGCGGTGCGGATGCCGGCGCGCTGGTAGTATTCCTTCATGCCGCTCTTGTATTTGATGCGGGCCAGGTCGTCCACCTGCCAGCCGCTGGTGATGTGGAAATCCACCCGCAGCATGGCGTCCCGCTCCAGCCAGTATTCGTTGTTGCTCTCCAGCCAGTCAATCCGGCCGTACCGGCTGATGAAATACGCCACCGCCCGGTAGACCTCGTCGTAGTTCTCCAGCGAGGACACCTTGTAGTATTCGTTCAGGCTGTCTTTGAGCTCGGGCATGAGCTCCTCGTAGGGCTGGTCGCCCACGCCCAGCACGTTGAGGCCGTTGTTTTTCAGCTCCCGGCAGAATTTCCAGTAGTTCGTGGGGAAGTTCGGGGAAATAAAAACGAAGTTTTTCATGCTCATATCACCTTTTGTCCAGTCTGCGCGCTCTTTGCCTCAATCATCCAGCAGGTGCGGGATGTGATAGGCCGTCTGCTTGTACCACCAGTCCCAGTCGTGCCGCACGTCGTCGCCCCACACGTCCACCCACACGTGGATGCCCTTTTCGGCGCAGATGTCGCGCACGCGGAAGGTGGTTTCCGGTATCTCCCAGGGGCCCTGGCCCACCACGATGATGCCGCGGTTGTTGTTGTACCGCTCGATGAAGGGGTGATCCGCTCTCATGCCGGCCAGGTAGTCCACCGGGCTGTTCAGGTAGACCCGCTCGTCCATGTAATCGCCGAAGCCGTAGGCGGTCGAGTAGATGCCGCTCAGCGCCAGCAGGCCGCAGAATTCGTCCGGCCGGCGGAAGAACAGGTTCGCCGCGTGGGTCGCGCCCAGGGAGCAGCCGAAGGCGATCACGCCGGGCTCTCCCGTCCAGCCGTTGCGCGCGTTGGTCTCCCACCGGATGAAGGGCACGACCTCGTCGAAGATGTAGCTCATCCACTGTTCGTGCCGCCATGCGCGCCAGCCGGGGGCGCCGCCGCCGCTCCAGGTCTCCTCGTCCATCGTGTCGATGGAGAATACCATCGCGCGGCCGGCGTCGATCCAGGGCTGCCAGACATCGGTCATATGGAAGTTTTCAAAGTCGAAGAAGCGCCCGTTCTGGCAAGGTATGAACAGCACCGGCCGGCCGGCGTGTCCATAGCGCTTCATTTCCATGTCCCGGCCCAGGGCCGGGCTGTACCATTTGTAATAATACGTTTCCATTCGGGTCAATTCACTCCCTGTCATAGGTCAGCACGCGCACGAAGAAGGGTATCTGCTCCTCCCAGCACGCCTCGCAGTGGTCGCCGTTGGGCACGATGCGGCTGGTCAGGCGCACGTCCTTTTCCAGCAGCGCGTCCGCCGCCTGCATGAAGCAGCGCAGCATGCCCTTGTGGCCTCCCATCTCCCGGGAACCGTAGTCCATGTAGACCACCGTGCCGGGGGCGAACTCGGCGTGGCGGATCATTCCGGTCATGCGGCCATTCACCAGCCAGAGGGAGGGCGACAGCGCCGCCGCGCGGCTGAAGACATCGTTGTAGGCCGATACGGCGAACAGGCTCATGAGCCCGCCCATGGAGCTGCCCGCGATCCAGGTGGATTCCCGGCCCGGCTTCGTGGGATAGCGCCCGTCGATCACGGGCTTGAGGGTGCCGGTGAGCCAGTCCATGAAGCGGCGGCCCTTGCCGACCACATGGCCGAACTGGGGATCGTCGAAGGTGAAGGGCGAGTATTCGCTCAGCCGGCCGTGGGGCGGCCGGTGGTTGCAGTCCACGGCCACGACGATCAGCGGCGTGCCGGTCTCGTCCAGGTAATCGCCCAGGCCCCAGCTCTTTCCGTAGGTGGCGTCCTCGTCGAAAAACACGTTGTGTCCGTCGAACATATACAGCACCGGGAAGCGCGCCTCAGGCCGCGCCTTCGCCGCCTGCGGGAGATACACATACACCGTGCGCGGCGCCCGGCCGGTGATCGGCCGCACGGGAATGCCCCATTTCTCAATCATACCTCATGCCATCCTGAAATCATTTCGCGGCGTTATCTGTCATTTTACCACAGCCGCCTGCCCCAAACAAGCGGCCGCCTGTATAATATTTGCACCATTCTTGTTATCATTGGAATATTTATGCAGGGCCGGCTCAGGCGCGCAGGTCCTTCACCAGCGCGGCGGCGCGGGCGAGTTCTTCCTCGCCGCCGATGAGGGCGAAGGTGCAGCCGCCCTCCGCGCCGGCGACGCCGCCCGCGGCGACGAGCACCGCCCGCGCCCCGGTGAGGGCTTTGAAGGCCTCCACTTCCGTCACGATGTCGCCCGTGACCGGCCGGAGCTTCGGGCCGGGCGTCCCATGCGCCTCCAGGAGCGCCGCCAGGGCTTCGACGCTGTCGGACACGCGCTTTTCCAGCCCCACGGGAATCACCAGCCGCGCGTGACCGCGTTCCACCGCCCGGAGGATCGGCACGATGGTGCCGCCCTGGGGATGGCCGATCTGGACGGCGGCCGCCTTCCCATCCGGCTGCAGGGCGTTGGCGCCCTTCACGATCACGTCGCCCGGGCCGAGCTCCTCCGCCACGTCGTACACCGTCTTGCCCCGGAGCCACTCGCCCCGGCGGATGACCACGTCGGTATTGGCGAAGGGGCCGGTTTCCGCCTTCACGCCGGGCGGGGTGTTCGCGCCGCGCCGGAAGCCCACGCGGGTGAAGTCTCCCCTTTCGCCCAGCTGATCCAGCATGATCTCCGCCAGGTATCCGTTCGTCGTGCCGGCCACGATGACCAGCGTGTGCTCGCGCGCGGCTTCCCGCACCCATTCCATCGCCGCCACCGCGCGAGAAATCAGCTTTTTGCCCTCTTCAACCGTCAAAAGATACTGCCTCGCCTCAACCATGCCGCGCACCGTCCTTCAATCAGAATGATATGGGCCTATTATATGCCTTTTTGGGGCGGTTGGCAAGGAGGGGGAAAAGGCTGGCGGGTGAAAGGCTGTACCGGCGTCAAACATAGGTAACACAATTAACGGAAGGAAGCTGTCAAGGTAGAGGGTGGAGATTTTCCGGCCATACGGATGCCGGAAAATACGACCCGGCCTTGACAGCGGGGCCAAGTGATATAATGTTGTCAGGT
>JAFXQO010000026.1 GCA_017527065.1 Clostridia bacterium | reverse complement strand
TGGGCGCGGGCCGGGGCGCGGCCGTCGGGCGATAGCGGCGATAGCTGGTCAGCGGCACCGCGCGGCGATAGGTCGGGCGGAACACCACAGGCACGGGCTTGAGCCAGCGTTCATAGCGGGTGATGCGGTTGCCGATGGTCAGCCCCGCGAGCACCGCCGCCACATTGGTCAGGAAGGTGCCGCTGGTGTCGTAGACGGAAGCGGTGGCGCTGGTGGTCATGTCCACGATGCCGTTGCTGTTGTAGATGGCCACCTCCATGCCGTATTCGGCCATGGCCTGGGCAATGTACTGCGCCTGCACGGCGGTCAGGTCGATGGCCGTCGCCATGGGCAGATTGTCCACGATTTGCTTTGCCTCGTTATCGGTATAGCCCAGCAGGTCGGACAGGATGTCCAGCGCCACGGTCTTGGTGCAGCTGCCGCGGGAAATGAGCACGACCTTGTAGTCGGTGCGCATGGTCGGAGCGACGGGCGTGACCATGGTCACGGGGGTGCCGCAGTTCGGGCAGAAGTGGACGCCCGGCTCCAGCTGGACGCCGCAGTTGGTGCAAAATGCCATAATACAAACCCTCCATTCGGATATGTCCATTTATCGGTTATATTTTATCACAGAATTAACGATCTGAACAGGGGGAAAACCGGCAAATTTCGCGCTTTCTTCATCCATGAACTACTGTGCCCAGCTTTTCGCCGGAGGCCACGCGAAGGATGTTGTCCAAATCGTCCATGGAGAACACGCGGATCTCCGGAATCTTCTGCTCCATGCACAGCATGAAGGCGGTCAGGTCCATCACGCGCAGGCCGCGGTCGATGGCCTCCTGATAGGTGATGTCGCGGATCAGCTTCGCGTCAGGGTTCTTGCGCGGGTCCGAATCGAACACGCCTTCCACCGTGGTCCCCTTGAACACGGCGTCCGCGCCCAGCTCGGCCGCGCGCAGGGCCGCGGCGGTGTCCGTGGTGAAGAACGGATTGCCGCTGCCGCCGGCCAGCAGCACGACATAGCCCTCCTCCATCAGCGAGAGCGCCGCGTCGCGGGTGTAGAGCCGCGCGAAGCGGGTCATCTCCTGCGCCGTGAGCGCGGCGGCCTTGCGGCCCATGCGGGTGATGGCGTCCTGCACGGCCAGCGCGTTGATGACGGTGGCCAGCATACCCATCTGGTCGGCGTTGACGGGGTTCATCTCCTCCGAAAAGCGGCCGCGCCAGATGTTGCCGCCGCCCATGACGACGCCCACCTGCACGCCCATGTCGTGAAGGTCGACGATGGCCTTCGCCGCCCGGTCGACGCGCGCCGCGTCGAAGCAGCCGGCCTTGTTCTCCGGGGCGAGGGTCTCGCCGCTGAGCTTCAGTATGATGCGATGATACATTGTCCATCTTCCTCTCTGTGAATTATTGAACGGCTATTTTGAACGATTCGGCAGGTACGCGCCCAGGGAGGCCAGCTTCTCCTGAAGGGAGGCAGTGTCCACGCGGCGCACGTCCCCGCTGTCCGCCGCCAGCGCCGCGGCGGCCCCCGCGGCCTGCCCGGTGATGAAGCAGCCGGGCATCACGCGGATGGAAGCCTGCATCCTGCGGTCGGCGCCCATGCAGCGCCCGGCCGTGAGCATGTTGTCGAAGGAGGCCGGAATCAGCGCGCGGTAGGGTATGCCGTAGGACTCGCCCTTCCCGTAGCGGTACTGGCTGCCGTATTCCTTCTGGAAGCGGCTGTACTCGCTCTTGTCGGTGGTCATCACATGGATGTCCACCGGGTAGCAGTAGCGCCCGATTTCGTCCTCGAACACCGACTGCGCCACGAAATCATCGATGTTGAGCATGTAATCACACACGATGCGGCGGGATTCGCGAACGCCCAGCATCCCGGCCGTCATGACCGGCTCGGCCCTTTCGTAGCCGGGAATGTACTCCCGGTAATAGCGCCTGTACTCCAGCATGGATTTGCGGCCCCACATGATCGACCGGGTCAGGGAGCGCTCGTCCAGCGGGTCTACGCCGAATGTGTGCCCCACGTTGCCGCCGCCGATGCCGAGCGCCTGATCCGTGTGGAAAATGCCGGAGAGATGGCGGTCTTCATAGGTGAACACGCCGTCCCGGAAGGCGTCCTCCAGCCGCGCGCCGTCGCCCAATGTCACGCGGCCGTAGTCGATGCCCGCCCACAGCGAGCAGAGCGTGGCCGGCATCACATCGCCTGATTCGTCGCCCGCCTCGAAGCGGCCGCCGCCCAGCGCGCACAGGTCGCCGTCGCCGGTGCAGTCGACGTAGACCGACGCCTTCACGGCGAACAGGCCGCTCTTCGCCGTGAGGACGACGTAATCCACATGGCCGTCCGTGGATACCACGTCGCACACGCTGGTGAACAGCGAGTAGTTCACTGTGGATTCGGCCAGCAGCCGGTCATAGGTTCTCTTGAGATCCTCCACGCGGATCGGCGTCCACTTGGTGTCGATGGGCACGTCGGGGCAGGCCGCCTCCCGCACTTCCCGGCCGATGCCCTCCGCCAGGATGCGCACGCCGTCGCCGAAGACGGCGAAGGACGGCACCAGTCCCGCCGTGCCCGCGCCGCCGAACATGCCCTGGGCCTCGGCCAGGAACACGCGCTTGCCCAGCCGGGAAGCCGCCAGCGCGGCCGCGACGCCCGCGGGCCCGCCGCCCGCGACGAAAACGTCTGCTTCATATTTCAACGGAATGTTTCTGGAATACGCGATCACTTGTTTCCCTCCTGTCCTGGCATAGGGCCGCCTGCATGAAAAAGGAACTGCCTCCGGGGAGACAGCTCCTTTTGATTTGGTATTACTTCGCCATGCCCGCGGTCTGCGCGGCCACTTCGGCGGCCAGGTCGTTGACCTTCTTCTCCAGGCCCTCGCCCATCTTATAGCGGGTGAAGCGGACCACGTCGGCGCCGGGCGCCTTCTGCTGGATCATCTTCTGCACGGAGATGTCGCCGTCCTTGACGAAGGGCTGCTCCAGCACGCAGACTTCCTGATAGAACTTGTTGATGCGGCCTTCGACCATCTTCTCGATGATCTTCTCGGGCTTGCCCTCGTTGCGGGCCTGGGCCACGAGGATCTCCTTCTCATGCTCCAGATGGGACGGATCGACCTCGCTGCGGCGGACATACTCCGGCGCGACGGGGGACGCGGCCGCGATCTGCAGCGCCACGTCGTGGGCGACTTCCTTCACGGCGTCGGTCACTTCGGGGCAGGAAATCTCGACCAGAACGCCCACCTTGCCGCCCATGTGGATGTAGGTGTCCACGATGGAGCCCTTGGCCTGGTAGCGCACGAAGCGGCGCACGGTGATCTTCTCGCCGATGGTGGCGACCTTCGCGGTGATGAAGTCGGCGATGGTGCCGTTCTCATACTTGGTGGCCAGCAGCGCGTCGACGTCGGCGGGATCCTCGGCGATGACCTGCTTCGCGATCTCGGTCACGAGGTTCTTGAACTCGTCGGTCTTGGCGACGAAGTCGGTCTCGCAGTTGACCTCGACCAGGGAAGCGGTGTTGCACTTGCTGCAGTAGTAAGCGCCGACCAGGCCCTCGCTGGCCAGGCGGCTGGCCTTCTTCGCGGCGGACGCCAGGCCCTTTTCGCGGAGATAGTCGACGGCCTTTTCCATGTCGCCGTCGGTCGCCTTCAGCGCCTTCTTGCAGTCCATCATGCCGGCATTGGTGGCTTCGCGAAGCTCTTTAACCATCTGAGCGGTAATTTCCATTTTAACTCGACCTCCTGTCAACGTTATACTCGAAAGAAATGATTATTCCGCCGCGGCTTCCTCGGCGGGGGCTTCTTCGGCGGCGTCGCCGGTCTGCTCGCCCTGGCGGCCTTCCAGCACGGCGTCGGCCATGCGGCCGGCGATCAGCTTGACCGCGCGGATGGCGTCGTCGTTGCCGGGGATGACGTAGTCGATCTCGTCGGGATCGCAGTTGGTGTCCACGATGCCCACGATCGGGATGCCCAGGCGACGGGCTTCGGTCACGGCGATGTGCTCCTTGCGCGGGTCGACGACGAACAGCGCGCCGGGGAGCTTCTTCATCTCGCGGATGCCGCCCAGGTTCTTTTCGAGCTTTTCGCGCTCGGCCTGCAGCTTGATGACTTCCTTCTTGGGCAGCACGTCGAACTGGCCGTCCTGCTCCATCTTGTCGATGGCGTTCAGGCGGTCGATGCGGCTGCGGATGGTGCGGAAGTTGGTCAGCATGCCGCCCAGCCAGCGGTTGTTGACGAAGAACATGTTGCAGCGCTTGGCCTCGGACTCAATGGACTCCTGGGCCTGCTTCTTGGTGCCGACGAAGAGGATGCTCTTGCCTTCGAGGGAGATGTCGCGAACGAACATGTACGCCTCGTCGATCTTGCGCACGGTCTTCTGCAGGTCGATGATGTAGATGCCATTGCGCTCGGTGAAGATGTACGGGGCCATCTTCGGGTTCCAGCGACGGGTCTGGTGGCCGAAGTGAACGCCGGCCTCCAGCAGCTGCTTCATAGAGATAACTGCCATGGTTTTTTCCTCCTTGTTTTTCCACCTTTTGCGTCGGCTTCACCGGGCACCTTCCGGCACGCCCCGGCGAATCGGCAAAAGTGCGTTTTCTATAGGATTATATCAAAAAAGCGCCCGCGCTTCAAGGGCTGCGGGCGCATTATTCATATTTTAACATCATTTCCTTGCGCTGTTTTTTCACACCTTCTCGATGTGGAACGCCGCCGCGCGCCCCAGCCGGTTCATGACCGCCAGGCCCACGCCCGCCTCGTCCACCGCCTCGGAAAAGATCAGCTTCACGCCCTCGTCGTCCAGCGCGCGGAGCACCGCAAACAGGCTTGCCGCCACGCTCTCTGCCGAGTCCTTATCGCCCAGGGGCAGCACCCGCCGCCCGCCGTAGAGCGCCTCGTGGCCGGGCAGCGCCAGGATGGCCGCGCCGTCCGGGGCGGCGTCGTACCGGGCGCAGATGGCCCGCGCCACCGCCGCCGCCTCGCCCTCGAAGATGGTGAGCGCGCCCTCCGGCGCGTAGTGGCGGTACTTCATGCCCGGCGAGCGGGGCTTCTCCCCTTCCCGCAAAGGCCGCATGACCGCGCCGTCCACCTCCACCGCGCCGGCGGCCGCCGCGATCATCTCCGGCGTCACGCCGCCGGGGCGCAGCACGCGCGGCACGCGCCCCGTCACGTCGATGACCGTCGATTCCACGCCCACGGCGCACGCTCCGCCGTCCAGTATGAGCGGGATGCGCCCGTCCATGTCATCCAGCACGTGCCGGGCCGTCGTCGGGCTGGGCCGCCCGGAGCGGTTCGCGCTGGGCGCGGCGATGGGCACGCCCGCCGCCTCGATGAGCGCCCGCGCCGCCGGATGGGACGGCATGCGGATGCCCACGGTGTCGAGGCCGGCGGAAACCTCCGGCGGGATCCTGTCGGATTTGGGGAATATGAGCGTCATGGGGCCGGGCCAGTAAGCGCGCATGAGGGCCCGCGCCTGATCGGAAATCCCGCCGCGGATGAGGGGGGCGATTTCCGCCTCGGAGGCCACGTGGGTGATGAGCGGATTGTCGCCGGGGCGGCCCTTCGCCCGGAAGATCTGGCGCACGGCGTCCCCGTCCAGCGCGTTCGCGCCGAGGCCGTAGACGGTCTCCGTCGGGAAGCCGACCAGGCCGCCGCCGCGGATGATTCCGCCCGCCTCGGCGATGGATTCAGGCGTGACGGGAAGGAGCTTCGTGTTCAAGGCAAACGATCTCTTTTCATTGTGTTTTGACATGCGGCATCGCTACGATTTGCGGCATATGTACAGAAGGTGACTGGTATTCCCCAAAAGCTCCCGCTTTTCCGAGAAGGCGAGATACCAGTCCACAAACGCGGGGAAATCCGCGTCCGGAATTTCAAAGTCGGGCCGGTCTTCGATCGCCTCTAAAAGGCCGTCCGTTCCGGTGGTCGCGAGCCACTGAACCGGCTTTCCTTCAAACAGCCTTTCAAATTCGACGACGTCATAGCCGGTAAACAGCTGCTCTTTAAAATGCCGGACCCTGTAATCCTTCGTAAAATTCTCTGCCTGTCCGGCCGCCCAGTTGCCGCTGAGATAGTTGGCGTACATGATCCCGAACACCGAGATGAACGCAAACATGATCACCCCGCCCGGCTTTGTGACGCGAACAGCCTCGTCGATCGCGGCATGGACATCCTTTTGTTCAAACAGATGGTACAACGGCCCCAGCACGAGCGTCATGTCAAAGATCCCATCTGCCAGTCCTTTCAGATCCGTGGCGTCTCCCTGCAGCGATCTGATGCGCTCCATGCCGCGGCTGTTTTTCCGCAGAACCGCAAGATTGGCCTCCGCCAGTTCCACGGCCGTCACATCCATGCCTTCCCTCGCCAGGGCGATGGAGTATCTTCCCGTTCCCGCGCCGACCTCCAGCACCCTGGCTCCCGGCGCGGCAAAGCGATGGATATAGCGCATCGTGACGGCGTATTCCAGCTGCCCATGCCTTGATCTTTCCAGCCTGCTGTCCTCATCGGCCCGATCATAGAAGGCGCTGACGATTTCCTGCCTTGTGCTCATAATATCCTCCTCATCGCCGTCTGTCCGTCAAAGGGAACCGTGGGCTTTTAATCCTCGGCCCGATCCGTTTCCGGCCGGGCCGGGCCGCGCTCCCGGATCATCCTGACTTCCTGCACGGGAGTGTCGAGCTTGATCGTCTCCTCCCGGCCGTCGAGGCGGAAGCCGCACTTCTCGTAGAAGCGGATGGCCCGCTTGTTCTCCTTCAGCACCCACAGGGCGACGCGGGGATAATCGTCCAGCCGCTTCAGCGTTTCCTCCATCAGCCGCCGGCCGACGCCCTGCCCGTAATACGCCGCCAGAATGTAGATGGCGGATACTTCTCCCGCGTCCGGGAGGTCTTCGTTGCGGCATTTCCCGTAGCCGGCGAAGCCCACCACGTCCTCCCCGTCCTTGGCGACGAGGATGTTGTCCGGCCAGCGGTAGGCGATGGTCTCGCATTTTTCAAGCGTCAGGCCGTCGAGGTATTTCTGGGGCACGATGCCCGGATAGGCTTCCTGCCAGGCCTTCCAATGAACGTAAGCCTTGCCCTTTATTTCGGCGTCCGTCTCCATTTTTTTGATGATCACGCCCATATTGATCCCTCTCATTCGTCCCCGGCGTTCAGAAGCGCCGTGTGCTCCGCAAGGATCAGCGCGTCGATCATCTCGTCGAGGTCGCCGTTCATGAAGGCCTCGATGTTGTACAGGCTCTTGCCGATGCGGTGGTCGGTCACGCGGCCCTGGGGGAAGTTGTAGGTGCGGATGCGCTCGCTGCGGTCGCCCGTGCCCACCTGGCTGCGGCGGGTGCTGGCGTATTCGTCCTGCGCCTTCTGCTTTTCCAGGTCGTACAGGCGGCTCCTGAGCACGCGCATGGCCTTCTCCCGGTTCTGGATCTGGCTGCGCTGGTCCTGGCTGGTCACCACCAGGCCCGTGGGGATGTGGGTGATGCGCACGGCGGAGTCGGTGCGGTTGACGTGCTGCCCGCCCGCGCCGGAGGCCCGGTAGGTGTCGATGCGCAGGTCGGCGGGGTTGACGGTCAGCTCCACGTCCTCCGCCTCCGGCAGCACGGCCACCGTCGCGGTGGAGGTGTGGATGCGCCCGCCGGATTCCGTGACCGGCACGCGCTGCACGCGGTGCACGCCGGATTCGTATTTCAGCCGGCTGAACACGTCCTTGCCCTGTATGAGCAGCACGGCCTCCTTGACGCCGCCCAGTTCCGTCGCGCCCTCGTCGGTCAGCTCGGCCCGCCAGCCGCGCGATTCGGCGTAGTGGATGTACATGCGGATGAGCTCCGCGCCGAACAGCCCGGCCTCCTCGCCGCCCGCGCCGGCGCGCACCTCGATCACCGCGTTGCGGTAGTCGTCCGGATCCCGGGGCAGGAGCAAAAGCCGCGCCTGCTGGGCGCGCTCTTCCAGCGCGGGTTCGAGGGCGGAAAGTTCCTCCCGGCCCATTTCGGCCAGCTCTTCGTCGTCGCCCTGCGCCATTTCCCGCGCCGTCTCGATATCCTCGACGAGCTTTCGGTAGCCGCGCGCGAATTCCGCCTGCTCGGCCAGCTCGCTGTGCTCGCGCATCAGCTTTTGAAGCAGCGGCGGGTCGGCGATGACCTCCGGCTGCGTGATGCGAACGCCCAGCTCCTCGAAGCGGCCCTCGACCGCCTCCAGCTTGCGCCCGATGCGCTCATAGTCCTTTTCCTGCATTGACATAACTCCCAATCAAATCGCGCGCACCTCAACGACGCGCTCTATGCCGTTCAAATCCTCATACACGGCGCATGCGGCCCAGCCCAGCATGGCGCGCACGGCGTCCGCCTGGCCCCGCCCCACCTCGAGCAGCAGCGCGCCGCCCGCGGTCAGATGGTCCTTCGCCTCGCGCGCGATGCGCCGGTAGAAATCCAGCCCGTCCGGCCCGCCGAACAGCGCCAGCGCCGGCTCGCGCCGCACCTCGCTCTGCAGCGAGGCCATATCCGCCGCGTCGAGATACGGCGGGTTGCAGGCGATCAGATCGAACCGCTCATCGCCCGCCGCGGCGAACAGGTCGCCCTGGGCGAAGGAGGCGTTTTGAACGCCCAGCGCCAGCGCGTTCTCCCGCGCCAGGGAGAGGGCCTCGCCGCTCACGTCGGTCAGCAGCACCCGCGCGTCCGGCCTGTAGCGGGCGACGCTCAGTCCGATGGCGCCCGTGCCGCAGCACAGGTCCAGCGCCCGGGGTTTGCGCCTGCCTTCGAGCGCCTTCAGCGCCCGCTCGCAGAGCGTCTCGGTGTCGGGCCGGGGAATCAGCGCCCGCGGGTCGCAGCGGAAGCGCAGGCCCATGAAGTCCGCGCTGCCCAGCACGTATTGCAGCGGCTCGCCCGCCGCGCGGCGGGCAAGCCACGCGTCGATCTTCGTCCGCGCGGCCTCGTCAAGCGCGTCGCTTCGCCGCAGGCGCAGCGAGGAACGGCTCCAGCCCGTGGCCTCGCACAGCAGCCACTCGGCGTCGACCGCCGCGTCCAGGTCGCCCGCCGCCGCCAGGCGCGCCGCGGCCCGGGCCAGCCATTCGCCGGCGGTCAAGCGCCTTCGCCCTCCGCGGACGCCCCGGCGGCCGGCTGCGCGGCGTTTTCCGTCCCGGCGTCAGGCTGGGCCGAGGCGTTCGGGTCGAAGGCCTTCGGCACAGGGTTCGGCATGCCCAGCGCGCCCTTGAGGGAGCACAGCGCCACCTCGACCATATCGTCGGTGGGTTCGGCCGTGGTAATGTGCTGCACCATCAGACCGGGCCACTTGAGGGCGCGCACCAGCGGCGTGTCCTCCGCCCGGCCGAGCCACTTGAGGATCTCATAGGAGACGCCCGCGGTGAGCGGCAGAAGCAGCAGGCGGCTGCCCATGCGCGCGAACACGTTCGAGCTGTCGCTGCCCAGCACCGTGAACACCAATATCGAAATCACGAACACGATCACGATAAAGCTGGTGCCGCAGCGGGGGTGATAGGTCGTGAAGGTCTGCGCGTTGGCCACGGTGAGCGGCTTTCCGCTCTCAAAGCAGAAGATGGACTTGTGCTCCGCGCCGTGATACATGAACACCCGGTGAATCTCCTTCATCCGGGACACCAGCCACACATACGTCAAAAACAGCGCCATGCGCACCACGCCGCCCAGCAGGTTCGTGACGGTGCGGCTGGGAATGAAGCGCTTGAACAGCGCCTCGATGGCGGTGGGCAGCAGGAAGAACAGGCCGATGGCCATCACCAGCGCCAGCGCCACGGCCAGGCCGATCACGAGGCTGTCCGCCTTGATGTGCAGCGTCTTTGCGAGCTTCTTCTCAAATTCCGACGGCTCCTCCGCCTCGCCGGTGGAGATTTCGGCCGATTCGGTGAGCGTCTTCATGCCCACGTAAAGCTGCGTGACGAAGTTCACCACGCCGCGGATGATCGGCCAGCCGAGGATGGGGTATTTCTTTGAGAGGTATTTGCGCGGCTTGAGGCGCAGCTCGATCTTGCCGTCCGGCCGGCGCACGGCCAGCGCGATCTTCTCGGGCCCCATCATCATGACGCCCTCCATCACGGCCTGCCCGCCCACGGAGACGCAGCTCTGTCCTTCGTCCTTTTTATCGGTGGTCTTGCCGGGCGTCTTCAAAACGCCGCCCTTTTTCGCCGTATTGTCTTGTTTCATCTGGATGCTCCTTCCGGGTTTCAGAGAACATGAAAAACAGACCGGACGGCAAAGGCCCGATCTGAATTTTGCGTTTTCGGCTGCCTGCAATTACATGCCATAGCGCTTCTTGAAGCGATCGACACGTCCGCCGGTATCAACCAGCTTCTGCTTGCCGGTAAAGAAGGGATGGCACTTCGAGCAAATATCGACGCGCAGCTCCTTCTTCACGGAGCCGGTTTCAAAGGTTTCACCACAAACGCAGCGCACGACGGCTTTGCCGTAGTTGGGATGGATTTTCTCTTTCATGGTTCTCACCTCACTTGCACAATGCAGAACTGATTATAGCATGACTCACCGCGTTTTGCAACCGTCTCATTGTAATTTTACATATTCGGGCGGCGCGTCATTTATAGCCGTCCTTGCCCCAGCTCTTCATGAGCAGCTTCAGCTTTTCAATGAACAGGGCGTTGCTGGGGCTCTTCTCCAGCATGCTGATCAGTTCCTCCGCGTTGTCCTGGGCGTTGCCCTGCAGCAGGCGGCGCATGGCCAGAGCGCCCTCCTGCTCGTCCGGCGTCAGCAGCAGGTCGTCGCGCCGGGTGCCGGATTTGACCATGTCGATGGCCGGGAAAATGCGCCGCTCGGACAGCTTGCGGTCCAGGTGCAGCTCCATGTTGCCCGTGCCCTTGAATTCCTCGTAGATGATGTCGTCCATGCGGCTGCCGGTCTCCACCAGCGCGGTGGCGATGATGGTCAGGCTGCCGCCGTTCTCGATGTTGCGCGCCGCGCCGAAGAAGCGCTTCGGCTTGAACAGCGCGCCCGGATCGAGACCGCCGGAAAGCGAGCGTCCCGTGGGCGGGATGACCAGGTTATAGGCGCGGGCCAGGCGCGTGATGGAATCCAGGAGCACCACCACGTCCTTACCCTGCTCTACCAGCCGCTGCGCGCGGTCCAGCGTCATCTCGGCGACCTTCGTGTGGTTCTCTGGGTCCTCGTCGAAGGTGGAATAGATGACCTCGCCCTCGATGGAGCGCTTCATGTCGGTCACTTCTTCCGGCCGTTCGTCGATCAGCAGCACGATCAGCTGAATCTCCGGGTAGTTTCTCGTGATGGCGTTGGCAATCTTCTTCAGCAGCACCGTCTTGCCCGCCTTGGGCTGCGACACGATCAGGCCCCTCTGCCCCTTGCCGATCGGCGCGACCAGGTCAACCGCGCGAATGGCCAGGTCCTTTTCATTGTCCGCGTTTTCCAGGCGAAGCCGCTCGTCCGGGTAGATGGGCGTCAGGTCCTCGAAGCGGCGGCGGTGAATCGCCTTTTCCGGCGCTTCGCCGTTGACCGACGTGATGTAGAACAGCGCGCTGTAGCGGTCGCCCTCGCGCTGCGGCCGCGTCTTGCCGGCCACGAAATCGCCGTTTCGCAAACCGAACCGGCGAATCTGCGCGATGGAGACATAGGTGTCCTTGTCGCCCTGCTGGTAGTTCTCCGCCCGCAGGAAGCCGTAGCCGTCCGGCTGGATGTCCAGCACGCCTTCCCCGTCGCTGCAGTCGCTGGCCTGCAATAGTTCCTGAACGGCGCTGTTCGAGGTGCCGAGCTCCGCGTTGTAATAGCCGGTCGCCCTGTCGCGGCGGCGGAAGCCGTTCTCGCCCTCCTGGGGCTGAGCGGGCTGAGAATAGCGCTGCGGCCTTTCGGGCTGCGCGGCGTCCGGCGCGGCGGTCGCGCCGCGAGGCTGAGGCCGCTCCGCCTGCCAATTCTCCCGGGCCGGCCGCTGCATGGGCCGGGGCGTCTGCTCCGCCCGCTGAAACCGCGCGGCGGGGATTGTCTCCTGCGCCGGGCGAAAGAACGCGGGCTTCTGCGGCGCGGGCTGCGGCGCGGACTGTGCGGGCGCGGCGGGCTGCGCCGCTTTCTGCGGCGTCGGCTGCGCGGGCGCGGCGGGCTGCGCCGCTTTCTGT
>JAFXQO010000025.1 GCA_017527065.1 Clostridia bacterium | reverse complement strand
TAGGTGAAGCCGTTGATGCGGCTGATGATCATGGCGGCGTCCTTGCCCAGGCCGTTCAGGATGACGCGCAGGGGCTTCTTGCGCACCTTGTTGGCGTTCAGGGCGATCTTGATGGCGCCCTCGGCGGCGGCGAAGGATTCATGGCCGGCCAGGAAAGCGAAGCATTCGGTTTCCTCGTCCAGCAGCATGGCGCCCAGGTTGCCGTGGCCGATGCCCACCTGGCGCTGGTCGGCGACGGAGCCGGGGATGCAGAACGCCTGCAGGCCGACGCCGATCCACCTGGCGGCTTCGGCGGCGGTCTTGGCGTTTTCCTTCATGGCGATGGCGGCGCCCAGTTCATAGGCCCACTTCACGTTTTCAAAGCAGATGGGCTGGGTGCTCTCCACGATGCTGTAAGCGTCCACGCCCTTGCCGTTGGTAAACGCCTTGACTTCCTCAAAGTTCTTGAATCCGTACTTATCCAGAACGGGCTGCAGCTGAGGCATGCGGCCTTCGTAGTTTTCAAACAGAGCCATTCGTCGCACCTCCCTTACTCTTTGCGCGGGTCGATCCACTTGACCGCGCCGTCTTCCGCCTTGAACCGGCCGTAGGTGCCCAGGTTCTTTTCATACGCTTCGTTGGGGGACATGCCCTTCTTGATGGCGTCCATCATCTTGCCCAGGCTCAGGAACTGATAGCCGCAGACCTGGTCGTCCTTATCGAGGGCCATCTTGACCACGTATCCCTCGGTCATCTCCAGGTAGCGGGTGCCCTTCGCCTTGGTGCCGTACATGGTGCCCACCATGGAGCGCAGGCCCTTGCCCAGGTCTTCCATGCCGGCGCCGATGCGCAGGCCGTCGTCCGAGAAGGCGGACTGGGTGCGGCCGTAGGCGATCTGCAGGAACAGCTCGCGCATGGCGGTGTTGATGGCGTCGCAGACCAGGTCGGTGTTCAGGGCTTCCAGGATGGTCTTGCCGGGGAGGATTTCGCTGGCCATGGCGGCGGAGTGGGTCATGCCGGAGCAGCCGATGGTCTCCACCAGCGCCTCTTCGATCACGCCGTTCTTCACGTTCAGGCTCAGCTTGCAGGCGCCCTGCTGAGGCGCGCACCAGCCGATGCCGTGGGTGTAGCCGGAGATGTCCTTGATCTCCTTGGCCTGAATCCATTTTCCTTCTTCAGGAATCGGAGCGGGGCCATGGTTCGGGCCTTTCGCGACACAAACCATGTCTTCAACTTCCTTCGTGTATTGCATGTGACACTATTCCTCCTGTTCAGATAGAATCTTGTTGGGCTACGATCCTAGTATACCATGCCGGGCGGTCTGTTTGCAATAGTTTTCTCGCCTGCCACAGAGTTTTGACAAAACGAGGAAATCCATGCGGAGCCGGGGTTTGGGCTTTTCGTCAGTCGATTGGCTTCATCGTGGGGATTTCAGACGTGCTCCCGCCATAAGTCTTTATAACGGCACGCTCTCTTTCAAATGAAGGGATACTCAATTCATAAGCCTCCATAAGCCGTTACCCAAAATGTTCTTGTTGGCTTACGCTCTGGCTTAAACGGCTCAATGCCCCGTTTCCGCGATGTTGCTCATTGTCCTTTTTTTGAAGTAGGTATCGAGTCCCGTGAATTCCTTTTTCTTGAGCTCCTTTGTCATGTCCGCGTAGATGTTCAGTGTTGTGGCAATATCGGAATGCCCTATAAGTATAAAAATGTAATAACCTTCCAACAGAAGGAGCCCGAGCCATGCCAAATGAAAGAATTGCCGCTGTGGGAATAAATGCCAATGAAAAGTCACTGTTATTGGAGTATTGCAGCCGATGAGGATGTCAACGAAAGGGTGTCAACAGAGAAGAAAACACTTTGAACTGAATGTTCCAGAGCGGATGGCATAACAGTAAAATTTTCATTCCCCCCTTGATATCTGCCGATTAAAGAATATAATAGAGGTGTTAGAGGCGACTAATCTCCATGACGCCTCCAACACCTTGTTTCCTGATGCGGAAGAGTAACGGGAAGTGTTTATTTGAAAGGCTATCTGTCGATACAGGAAACAGCCAATAGATGGGGCATTTCCGTCCGCTGGGTCAATCAATATATTCTTGAAGGGCGAGTTCCAGGATGTGAACGGTTTGGTCGTTCTCGGGCTGTTCCGGAAAATGCGGTGAAGCCGAAGAAGCAGAAACCGGGCGTAAAAAAGCTCGAAAGAACCGAATGCTCCATATAAGCAGTTATTTTTTTAGATTTGAGTTAGCACAGACTAACAACCATAAAAAGGGAACAAAACACGAATGTGCATGTTTGCTGGTCATGTCCCGAAAAGCGGAAATCAGCATTGCAGATTGGAAGGAGGACTGAACCATGGCAAGAAAGGATTCCGAACACCAGAAGAAATCCATGAGTGCCTTGTTTCGGGGGCGTGCGATCTTCAAGCCCCTGAATACGGGCTGGATCGACGATCACGTTGCCTGCGTGCGGGAATGGGTGGCTAATATCTTCTTCTATACCAAAAACGGTACGACCGTTATGATCGACGCGGGATACAACTATGAGCGTCTCCGGGAGAAGATGAGCTGGCTGGACATCGATCCAACCTCAATCCGGGACATCCTCATCACCCATCAGGACACCGATCACGTGGGCGCGCTGGAAACGGACAGCGAATTGCTGTTCAAGAACGCAACGGTCTATATCGGCGAGATCGAAAACCGCTACCTGACCGGGGAAAAGCGTCGGAAGGTCTTTCATGGACTGTATAAACTGCCCATGGTAAAGATGGACAACAAAAAGAGGCTGCTGAAGGATGGCGAGGTTTTCCATATCGGGGACATCAAAATTGAATGCCTGCATGTGCCGGGCCATACCTGGGGACACATGGTGTATCTGATCGACGATACCTACCTTTTTACCGGCGACACCATCTGGTTCGGCGCAGACGGCGGGTACAGTTTCATCAGCACCCTGGCGGAGGATAACAGGCTGGCTGTTCAGTCCCTTCAGAAACTGGAAGAAAACATCCGCGCCCGGAATCGTCGGATTGCTGTCATTACCGGGCATACCGGCTGGACGGACGATCTGGATTTTGCCTTTGCCCACCGGGAAGAAATCTGCAAGCCCTTCACGAAGCATTATTCCGATCCGGACGCGCCGTATGACGGCTATGTCGAGGACGAGGACACGGAAGAAAAGGCCAGAACCGTCCGGCTGGAAAAGAAAAACCGCTGAAAACGAGGTGACGCGCAATGAACATGGACACAGGAATCGGTCTTCTGATCCCATTTATCGGCACGTCCGCTGGGGCTGCCTGCGTATTCTTCATGAAAAAGTCGCTCTCCCGGGGCGTTCAGCGGGCTTTGACCGGCTTTGCCAGCGGCGTGATGGTGGCGGCTTCCATATGGAGCCTGCTTATCCCCGCCATGCAGCAGGCGGAGCCCATGGGCAAGCTTTCCTTTCTGCCCGCTGTGATTGGGTTCTGGTGCGGCATCCTGTTTCTCCTGCTGCTGGATTCCGTCATCCCGCATCTGCACATGAACGCGAATCAAGCGGAAGGCCCGAAAAGCAGGCTGGCCCGAACCACCATGATGGTTTTGGCCGTTACGCTTCACAACATCCCGGAAGGCATGGCGGTGGGTGTGGTGTATGCCGGTTTTCTGTCCGGGTCTGCGGAGATCACCGCAGGCGGTGCGCTGGCCCTTTCCCTGGGCATCGCCATCCAAAACTTCCCGGAAGGGGCCATCATTTCCATGCCGCTGCACGCGGAGGGAAAGCGCAAGGGCAGGGCGTTCCGGGACGGGGTGCTGTCCGGCGCGGTGGAGCCCATTGCGGCGGTGCTGACCATCCTTTTATCCTCCCTGATCGTGCCCGCGATGCCGTATCTGCTGAGCTTTGCGGCGGGGGCCATGATGTATGTGGTGGTGGAAGAACTGATCCCGGAAATGAGCGAGGGCGAACACTCCAATATCGGCGTCTTGATGTTTGCAGCGGGCTTTACGCTGATGATGGCGCTGGACGTGGCGTTGGGATGATCTGAAAACGGAGGGGTATTGCTTGACGAAACAGATATGGGATTTATACGCGCCGATCTACAAGCAGGCCATGAAGGCCGATCAGCATATTTACGATTTCATGTATCAGCGCATCCCGGAAAAGATACGGGGCATGGAAGTGCTGGAGATCGCCACAGGCCCCGGATTGCTTGCCAAACACGTGGCTCCGGCGGCAAAACGGATGATCGCGACCGATTATTCCGACGGCATGATCGCACAGGCGAAGAAGGGTGAACCTATCCCCAACCTTACTTTCGAGGTGGCAGACGCCATGAACCTGCCCTATGCTGACGGTTCTTTCGACGCGGTGATCATCGCAAATGCTTTGCACATCGTTCCCGATCCCGGGAAAGTGCTGAATGAAATCAAACGAGTGTTGCGGCCCGGTGGGCTGCTCATCGCCCCCAACTTTGTGGAGCATAAGGGGACGCTGGGAAGCCGCATCTGGTCAGGCATCCTGCGCATCGTGGGCATCCGCTTTGAGCATCAATGGACGGCACAGCAATACCTGAGTTTCCTGGGGAACTACGGCTGGCGCGTGACCTTCAGCAAGGAAATGGCTGCACGCATCGCCATGATGTACGCGGAGTGCGAAAGGGATGACGGAGAATGAAGCAGTATACGCCCGAAAAACTGGTGGCAATCAGCCGCTATAAAGTGCTGTTCCCTACGCTTTCCAAGGATATTCAACAGGATGTCTATGCCGGATGCGGGTGCTGATCGAAGAAGAAAAACAGTATTGCGATCAAGGAAACTACAAGCACCTGGCGCTAATTCTGACCACCATCGCGCTGTACGAAGTTTTGCAGCAGCATGGAAAAAGCGAACCAGATGCGTTCAATATCATGCGGAATTCCGCCTGATCGGCACGACAGACGGAACCTTCATGAACAAAAAAGAAGCCGCCTGGCTGAGTCTGGGCGGATCGACGCTGTAGGGAGGAAATAAGCATGTCACGGCACGATGAAATCAGGGCATCCTATAAACAACTGGGCCATCTCGGCACCATGTACGATGGCATTGTCACCCGTTCGACCTTACTGGGGAAGCTGTTGGACAGCCTGGTCTGGGGTTTGGACGCGGAAAAGGCGGCGCAATGGCTGAATGACGCGCTGGCCCCGATCCCCGGAGATTTCGCGGGAAAGCTGCTGGAAGTGCCGGTGGGCACAGGCGTGCTGACCATGCCGCTGTATAAAAGCCTCCCGGAGGCGGACATCACCTGCCTGGACTATTCCGTGGATATGATGGCGCGTGCCGAAAAACGGGCAGCGGCCATGGCTGTCGGAAACGTCCGCTTCCAACAGGGCGATGTGGGCGCGCTTCCCTATAAAGACGGCAGCTTTGACATCGTGCTGTCCCTGAACGGCTTTCACGCCTTCCCCGACAAGGAGGCGGCATATCGGGAGACATACCGCGTGCTGAAGCCCGGCGGCGTCTTCTGCGGCTGCTTCTATATCGCGGGAGAATTTGCCCGAACGGATTTCTTTGTGAAGAAGATGTATGTGCCAAAGGGCTTCTTTACTGCTCCGTTTGAAACAAAGGAGAGCCTGGAAAGCAGGTTGAAAGGCTTTTACCGGGAAGTGGAGGTGCACACTGTCCGGGCGGAAGGGATTTTCCGGTGTGTGAAATGATGGACTGCGCGCGATGCTTACCGGTTCTTTCAAAGCCAAATCCGAAGTCTAAACATCAGCAAGATACTTTTTCAATGCAGCAAACGTGTCGGGCTGTACAGCCTGCGCCAGGGAAAAAGCTTCTCTTTCCGCGTTGTCTGGCTCCAGACCGGCCGCTAGCAGCAGGCGATGAAAGAAATCGCAGCGCTCCCGATAGCCCAGCATGTATTGAACGCCCGTTTGTGTCAGAACCAGGTTTCCGTCCGCTTCCATGATCAGCATGCCGCCTTCAACCAGTTTTTTGACGGCGGCGCTGACGGAGGCTTTGGAAATGCCCAGATAGTGCGCCACATCCACCGAACGGACGCACACATACTGATCGTGCAGCGTCCTTATCGTATATAAATACCGATCCAGTGACTGACTCATAGGGACTCCTTTCTCACGGCTGAACGCCTGCTTCTCATGCGGTATTCGGTGGGCGTGCATCCTTCCATCTTATTGAAAATATGCGCGAAATGGGAGGATGAAACGAAGCCGGTTATCTCGCCGATCTCCGATATGCTCCGATCCGAGCCGGCCAGAAGTTCCTTGGCCTTCGCGCAGCGAACGCGGTGATGATAGGCGAGAAGCGTGCATCCGGTGTGCCGTTTGAAGGCGCGCAGCAGATAGCTCCCGTTCACGAACAGCGCGCCGGCCATCGTCTGGAGCGAAAACTTCTCGGCGCTGTGCGCCTCGATGTAGGCCATGGCGGCCCGCGCCAGCGTCTCGCCGCCGGTTTCCCGTTCGGACGGCGAAGCCCTTCCTGATTTGCCCTTCAAATCAAGGCCCCCTTCCCGATTTGCGTTCCGTCAGAAGATTAGACATATCTAACCATATGCATATTAGCATAATCTAACTCATTTTTCTACCCGTTTTTGTAAAAAGTCAATTTCAGACAATTAGATATGACGAACTGGTCAATATCAGGATAGCGGGGCGGGCTGCCGATGTGCTATCATATCAAGCGGGTTAGGGATTACTAACAATATGCGCCGCGGCCTTCCGCCTTTGCCGGGAGGATGCGGGGAAAGGAAGACCTGTCATGAAAAGAGGAAGGCTCGCCTGCCGTCTGCTGTGCGGCATGATGATATGGATCGTTCTGGCGCTGCCGCTCAACGGCCTGGCCGAGGAAGCGGCCTCCACCCGCTGGGCGGACGCCGCGGACGAAATCGACAAGTTCCTGGACGCGGCCTTCGAGGCCTACCTGGACGGCGACCCGGACGCCGCCTACAGCAACGTGAGCAACGCCTATTTCCGGGTGTACGAGACCACCGGCTTCGAGCGGCAGACCATGAGCTACGTTTCCGGCAACCGGAAGAACGCCGTGGAGATGCAGTTCTCGGCTTGCAAGGCGGCGGTGAAAAAGGAAAACGAAACGCTGGATACAAAAATCGCCGTGCGCAGCGCCCTTCAAAAGCTCAAGGCCATGATCCGCGAGGACGGCAACAAGCTGGCCGCCATGCAGGGCGGCGTGCAGAGCGAGACCAAATACTACCTGCGGGGCGAGCTGGTTTCCTCCGATCCCTACGCCGATTTCAGCGCCGATCCCAACGCGGCCGCGAAATATGAAAACTGGTATGAGGCCGCGACGCTGGTGAAGGAGCTGCTGGACACCGCCTACATGGGGTATCTGGACAAGGACTTCGAGGCGGCGGCGGATAACCTGAACACCGCCTATTACTCGGTTTACGAGGAATCCGGCCTGGACCACGCCATCTATACCGACCTCTCCCTGAAAGACCGGCAGGC
Organism: Clostridia bacterium; assembly: GCA_017527065.1. GTDB lineage: Bacteria > Bacillota > Clostridia > Christensenellales > Aristaeellaceae > Firm-10. Next base: position 94,577 of record JAFXQO010000025.1, on the reverse strand, counting down.
CATGGAGAAACACTTCACCACCCTGCGTTCTCTGGTCTCCTCCGGGGAGGAAAAGTATCAGAAAAACAAATTCCGCACCTCCACCGACGCGGCCAAGAACGCGATCCTGAAATACGCCAGGGCCATCGACGAGAAGAACGAGGAAGCCAAGGCGGCCGCCGCTGCGGAAGCCGCCGAAAAGGCCGCCGCGGAAGCGGAAGAGACCGAAGTCAGGCAGAGCGACCCGAGGCTGCTCACCTTCCTGGGCGCGTTTGGCATCATCGTGCGCGAGGGCCTGGAGGCCATCCTGGTCATCGCCGCCATCATCGCCTATCTCATGAAGAGCGGCAACGGCCGGAACCTGAAAAGCGTGTACCTCGGCGCGATTGCCGGCGTAATCGCCAGCTTCGTCGCCGCCGCCGTTCTGGCCTGGGCCAAGCGGGCGTTCGTGGGCGCGGGTCTGGCGCAGGAGGTCATCGAGGGCATCACGGCGCTGATTGCCGTGTGCGTGCTGTTCTACGTGAGCAACTGGATGATTTCCAAGGCGGAGGCCGCATCCTGGAGCCGCTATATAGACGGCAGGGTGCAGTCCTCCGTGGCGCAGGGCAGCGCCTTCGCCCTGGCCTTCACCGCGTTCCTCTCCGTGTTCCGGGAAGGCGCGGAGGTGGTGCTGTTCTATCAGCCCATGCTCTCGGAGGGCAACCCCGGCATGGTGTGGGCGGGATTCGCGACGGGCTGCGTGCTGCTGGTGTTCGTGTATCTGGCCATCACGAAGCTGTCCATCAAACTGCCCATCAAGGTGTTCTTTACCGCCACCTCCATCCTGATGGCCGTAATGTGCGTGTCCTTCCTGGGCAGCGGCATCAAGGAGCTGGCCGAGGGCAATGTGTTCGACCTGACGCTGCGCGTGCCCGGCATCCCGGAAAACGACGTGATCCAGATCTTCGGCGTGTATCCCTGGCTGGAGACGCTGGTCCCGCAGCTGATCCTCTCGATCATTCTGCTGGTTACCTTCCTGATCGCCCACTATCGCGGCAAGCTGGACGCGCTGAAGGCGCAGTTCAGCAAATAACCCCCGATACCCCCGCGACCTGCCCCGCGCAGTCCGCGCCGGATATACAATCAATCATCTTTATTATTCAAGGAGGATTTCACAATGAAGAAGTTTCTTGCCCTGCTGCTGGCTGCCCTGACGATCATGAGCGTTTCCGCCTTTGGTCTGGCGGAAGAAGCCGGTTTCGACGAGTACGAACTGGGCGTCGAGGGCGAACAGGAGGTCGGCTTCATGACCATGTCCATGGTGTATTTCCAGCCCGTTGACATGGCCCCCGCCGAGAATGCCACGCCCAAAGAGGGCAGCGACCTGCACATCGAAGTGGATCTGACCGCCAACGAGAACCCCTACGGCTTCCCGGTGGACGGCTGGGTGCCCTACCTGAGCATCGACTTCGTCATCAAGGATCTGGAGGGCAAGGAAGTGTATTCCGGCTCCATGATGCCCATGGCGGCTTCCGACGGCCCCCACTACGGCAACAACATCCCGCTGCCCGAGGGCGAGTACACCATCACCCTGTACATCAAGAGCCCCGCTGAGAACGGCTATCTGCTCCACGTGGACGCCGAGACCGGCGTCGAAGCCAAGGAAGGCTTCTGGACCGAGCCGCTGACCGCCACCTGGACGGGCTGGAAGTTCGTCAAGGAATGGTAATCCGCAAGACCGACTGATATCAAGTCTCTTTCATGCCGGTGCGTCATCCGCGGGGGACGGCGCGCCGGCTTGACGCGCGTTGACACACTCTGATTGTCGGAGGGTTTATCGTGTTTAAGTATCTCTGGATGGTGACGCAGGATCTGTTCCTGACCGTCACCCTGACCACGCTCATGCACGCCATGCTGTCCCGGCTGTTCGGCCGCAGGGGGCGGCTGATCCACGGGATCGCCCTGGGCGCCGGCGTTCTGGCCGCCGTGGCGCTGGCCGTTGTCAAATTCAACACAAAGCTCATCATTTCCAGCCATTGGAACCACTATATCTACGCCGTCATCCTGGCGCTGACCGTCCTGATCCTGCTGTTTTGTCTCCTCTTTGGGCGGAAGAAGAACGCGCGCCTGAACGCGGGCGGCGCGCTGCTGTGCGCCGCGGGTTCGCTGATGTCGGCCACGCTGATCTTCTACGCGCTGCCCGGCGTGCTGTTGTATCCCTTCAGCTTCAACACCATGGGGCAGGGGTACCTTTCCTCCTATTACCTGGTGCGCCTGGCCGGATGGCTGGGGGCGCTCGTCCTGCTGCTGATTTATTCGCGCCTGCTTGCCGGCTGCGCGTCTGATATAAAGCCCTTCGGCCTCGCGCCCTTCCTGCTGAACGCGGGCCTTCTGTCCTTCGCCGTGTACTGCTTCGGCCGCTTCTTCGTGCCCTGGGTGAACCGGGCCAAGTGGCTGAAATGGCCCGTGAAATACACCGACGAGGCCTACGGCTGGATCGGCGACATCATGATGTTCACCGCCAATCATTCCATGCTGTTCATCTGGATCATGGCAGTCCTCGCGGCGCTGCTGGCCGCCGTCCTGTTCCGCCAGGGCACGGTCATCAAAGAGCCCTACGACAACCCCGCCCAGCTGCGCAAGCTGAAGGCCCGCAACCGGCACTGGCGGCGCATGGCCGCGGGCGTGCTGGCGTGCCTCGTCCTGTGCGCGGTCATCATGACGGTCGTGAAGGCCAACGACACGAAGCAGGTGGAGCTCTCCGCCCCCGAGGCCTACACGGTGGATAAAGAGGCCGGGGTGATCCTGGTGTCCATGGAAAACGTGAGCGACGGACACCTGCACCGCTTTGAATACAAGACCGAAAAGAACATCGACGTGCGCTGGATCGTGGTGAAAAAGCCGAATTCCGCCAGCTTCGGCGTGGGCCTGGACGCCTGCGAGGTGTGCGGCAACGCCGGCTACTTCGAGCGCAACGGGCAGATCATCTGCAAGCGGTGCGACGTGGTGATGAACATCAACACCATCGGCTTCAAGGGCGGCTGCAACCCCATTCCGCTGGCCTACGAGGTGAAGGACGGCAATCTGGTCTTCCGGCTGGAAGACATCCTCGCCGGTGAAAAAGAATTCAGATAAGGAGGGCGGCACATGCTGTTTCGTATGATTCGCGGCGTGCTCTTCCACCAGAAGGGCAAAATGCTGCTGATCGCGCTGACCATCGCCCTGGGCGCGTCGCTGGCCACCGGCATGCTCAACGTGGTGCTTGGCGTGGAGGAAAAGGTCAACAAGGAACTGAAAAACTACGGGGCCAACATCGTGGTGAAGCCCAAGGATTCCTCGCTGCTGTCCGACATATACGACGTGGGCGAAGGCGCGGAGCTGAACGCCGCCTACCTGCGCGAGGACGAGCTGGGCAAGATCAAAACCATCTTCTGGGCCTTCAACATCGTGGACTTCACGCCCTTCCTGGACACCCAGGCAGCGCTGCCGGACGGAAGCCAGGTCAAAATGACGGGTACCTGGTTCAATCACCACCTGGATCTGCCCACCGGCGAGAGCCTGGACGCGGGCGTGGTGGGCATGCGTTCCTGGTGGGACGTGACCGAAGGGCGCTGGCTGGACGAGAAGGATGAAAACGCCGCCTCCGAAATCATGGTCGGCGCGCTGCTGGCCCAGAAAATGGACTGGCACGCGGGCGACACCGTGCATATCGCCGCCTCGTCCGGCGAGAAGGACGTGACCGTCGCGGGCGTCTACGACGCGGGCGGCGACGAGGACGAGCAGATCTTCGCTACCCTCGATCTCGTCCAGGCGCTGACGGATCGGGAGAACAAGGTGGCCTCCATCGAGGTGTCCGCCCTCACCACCCCAGACAACGAGCTGGCCCGCCGGGCGGCCCGCAATCCCGCGGCGCTGAGCAGCCGCGATTACGAGACCTGGTACTGCACGGCCTATGTGAGCGCCATCTGCTATCAGATTCAGGAGGTCGTCACCGGTTCGGTGGCCAGCGCCGTGCGCAAGGTAGCTGAAAGCGAGGGCACCATCCTCGACAAGACCAAACTCCTTATGATCCTCATCACCGCGCTGAGCCTCATCGGCTCGGCCCTGGGCATATCGAACCTCGTCACCGCCTCCGTGATGGAGCGCAGCCAGGAGATCGGCCTCCTGAAGGCCATCGGCGCGCGGGATCATTCCATCACCGGCGTGGTGATGACGGAGATCCTCATCACCGCCCTCGTCGGCTTCGCGGGCGGGTATTTCCTGGGCTTCGGCTTCGCCCAGCTCATCGGGCGCAGCGTGTTTTCATCGGCCATCGACATGAATCCGCGGGTGATTCCCATTGTGGCGGGGCTCATCGCCCTGGTCACCATCGCGGGCAGCCTGCCCGCCATCCGCATGGTGCTGCGCCTGCGGCCCGCGGAAGTGCTCCACGGCGGGCACTGAGGGAGGTAAGCGGCATGACGAAGAGAAGAATGTCTCTGCGCATGATCACGGCATCGCTGCTGAGGCGGCGCTCCCGCATGCTCATCGCGCTTCTGTCCATCGGCATCGGAGCCACCATCCTGGCAGGCCTTGTGACCATCTACGTGGACGTGCCCCGGCAGATGGGCGCGCAGTTCCGCTCCTACGGCGCGAACATGCTCATCCTGCCCAAAGAGGGCGGCGAGCTGAACGATGCGAACCTGCAGGACGCGCTGCAGGTCATCCCCGGCGACGCGCTGGTGGGCGCGGCCCCCTATCGCTACGTGCGCCTGGATATGACCAGCCGCCAGCAGTCCTTCACCGCAGCGGGCACGGACTTTTCGCAGATCGCGAAGACCAGCCCCTATTTCAGCGTGGAGGGCCGCTACCCCGAGAACACCCGCGAAATCCTGGTGGGCAAGGAAATCGCCGACACCATCGGCGTGAAGCTGGGCTCCACAATGGAGCTGACCTGGCAGCCCGCGGCCTCGCAGGAGGGCGCGTCGTCCGATGGAGAGGACGCGCCGGTCGATACGCTGAGCGGCAGCGCCGAGGGCTTCGGCGGCGGCGCGGTGTATGTGACCGTTGAGGTGGATGAAAGCGGGGCGATCGCCTCGCTGAGCGTGGACGCCTCCACGCAGACGCCTGAGTTCGGCGGCCAGGTCCCGAAGGACGAGGCGTTTCTCAGTCAGTTTATTGGAATGACCCCGCCCGTTTCGGAGGAGGACATCGACGCCGTTTCCGGCGCGACGATCACCTCCGAGGCCGTGGTCAAAGCCGTAAACGGCGCCCGGAAGACCTCCGCGCCCACCCAGCCCCGCACGGTGATTTTCTCCGTGACCGGCATCCTGACCACCGGCGGCGAGGAGGAAGGCTACCTGTTCCTCTCGCTGGAGGATATGGAGGCCATGACCGGCTCGAATCAACTGGACGTGGCGGAACTGAGCGTGTCCGCCTCCGCGGACCAGCTGGAAGGCTACGTGAACGCCATTTCCGAAGGCAGCGAGGGCGTTCAGGCCCGGCTGGTCAAGCGCGTGGCCCGCTCCGAAGCGGCTGTGCTGGAAAAGCTGACGGCGCTGGTGTTCCTGGTGACGCTGGTGGTGCTGCTGCTGACCATGATCTGCGTGTCCACCACCATGATGGCGGTGGTCTCCGAACGGCGGCGGGAAATCGGCCTGCGCAAGGCGCTGGGCGCGTCGGATGGCTCCATCCGGGCGGAGTTCCTGGGCGAGGGCCTGTTCCTGGGCCTGCTGGGCGGCGTAATGGGCGGCATTCTGGGCTTCGTGTTCGCCCAGGTGGTGAGTGTGAACGTGTTCGGCTCCTCCATCACCTTCCAGCCGCTGCTGCTGCCCGCGGCCGTCGTCGTTTCCATGGCCATCGCGGCCCTGTCCTGCCTGCTGCCCATCCGGCGCGCAGTGGCCATCGACCCCGCGCTGGTACTGAAAGGAGAATGAGCATGAGCCTGCTTGAACTGAAAAACATCTCGAAGATATATGGCGAACTGAAAGCGCTGGACAACGTGAGCCTGCATGTGGATCAGGGCGAATGGGTGGCCATCATGGGTCCCTCCGGCAGCGGCAAGAGCACCATGATGAATATCATCGGCTGCATGGATAAACCCACAAAGGGCGAAGTGCTGCTGGACGGCGTGGATCTCTCCAAAGAGAGCAGCAAGAAGCTGACCGACATCCGACGCGACAAGATCGGCCTGATCTTCCAGCAATTCCATATGGTGAACTACTTGACCGCCGTGGAGAACGTGATGGTCAGCCAGTATTACCACTCCCTGCCGGACGAAAAGGAGGCGCTGGAGGCGCTGGGCCGTGTGGGCCTTCGGGACCGGGCCCGGCACCTGCCCAGTCAGCTCTCCGGCGGCGAGCAGCAACGGGTGTGCGTGGCGCGGGCGCTCATCAACCATCCCGAGCTGATCCTGGCCGACGAGCCCACCGGCAATCTGGACGAGGCCAACGAAAACATCGTGCTGGACCTGTTCGCCCAGCTCCACAGGGAGGGGACCACGCTCATCGTGGTCACCCACGACCCGGAAGTGGCCGAGGCCGCCCAGCGCACCATCGTGCTGGAGCACGGCCGGGTGGCGCGGGAAGTCGTCAATGAAAACTTCGGCAAATGACCGTCGGGAGGTGCCTCATGAAGAAATCCATCATCCCCGCCTGCGCGATGCTGGCGCTTTCGCTGGTCGTGATCGCCGGCAGCCAGACTTTCCTGGCCCCCTGCGCGCATGAGGACGGAAGCCTCGGCGCATGCCACTGGGCGGGCCAGGCGCTGCTGGGCGAAGGCTGCCTGCTGGCCGTGCTGGCCGCCGCCGCGCTGGCGCTGAAAAAGGAACGCGCAGGCCTGTACCTGGCGATGATCCCGTCGTCCATTCTGGGCATCTGCACGCCCGGCGGACTCATCGCCCTGTGCAAAGCCCCGACCATGCGCTGCCGAATGCTGATGCGGCCCGCGATGATCATCCTCTTCGCCGCGATGCTTGTGGTGGCGCTTACGGGCTGGCTGCTGACCCGCAGGGAGGCGCGATAGCCTATGGGAGCCAGTCGTCTTCCGTTCAAAAACCTGCTCCGCAAGCCCGGGCGAACCGCCGCCCTCCTGCTGCTGACGGCTCTGCTGGCCGCGGCCGTGTTCGGCGGCTCCCTGGTCATCGGCTCGCTCCGCAGCGGACTGGACAGCCTCGAGGCGCGCCTCGGCGCGGATATCATCGTCCTGCCGTCTTCCGCCGAAAGCAAGGTGAGTTTCAAGAACATATTGTTGCAGGGCACCACGGGCGCTTTCTACATGGATGCCTCCGTGCTGGATCAGGTTCGGGCCGCGCAGGGCGTTGAGATCGCCGCGCCACAGACCTTCCTGGCCTCGCTGAAGGCGGACTGCTGCGCCGTCAAGGTGCAGATCATCGGCATTGATCCGGAAACGGATTTCATCGTGAAGCCCTGGATTGACGAGAGCTATTCTCATGAGCTCGGCGACATGGAGGTGGTCGTGGGCTGTAACGTAACGGCGGGCGTGGGAGAGACCCTCAAAATTTATGATCAGCACACGCACGTGGTGGCCAGGCTGGCCGAGACCGGCACAGGACTGGATACGGCGGTCTATTGCAGCCTGGACACCATGAAAAAACTGCTGGCCGCGGCGGAAGCCAAAGGCGTCACCCATCAGATCAGCAGCGATACGGACGACCTGATTTCCGCTGTCTACGTAAAGGTCAAAGACGGCTGGGATGTGGGCCTCGTCAATACCTGGCTGAACGGCCACGTGCGCAAGGTCACCGCTGTGCGCGCCCGCAGCATGTTCACCGATGTTTCCGACAGCCTTGCCGGCATTTCCCGCGCTGTGACGGGATTGATCGGCGCGGTGTGGGCGCTGGCATTGATCGTTCTTCTGATCGCCTTTGCCATGATGATTCACGAGCGGCGGCGGGAGTTCGCCGTGCTGCGCCTGTTGGGCGTATCCCGGCGCGGACTCAGGGCGGAAATATTGGCGGAGACAGGACTTTGCAGCCTGGCGGGAGCGCTTCTCGGCGTTGGGATCGCGGCCGCAGGCGTGTTTCCCTTCACGACGCTCATCGAGACGCGGCTTGGGCTGCCCTATCTGACGCCCTCCGCCGTCACGGTGCTGCGCCTGGCCTCCGTCACGCTGCTGGCGACGCTGTTGGTTGGCGGCGTCGCGGGCGCCTGGGCGGCGGCGCGGCTCAGCAGGGTCGACCCGGGCGTCGCGCTGAGAGAGGGGGAGTAAGAAGTGCTGAAAGCCGAAAGCCTGTCCATGCGCTATTTCCGCAAGACCGGGAAGGCCAACCATTTTTTTGCGGTGCACGATGTCAGCCTGGAGCTGCGCCCTGGTGAAGTGACGCTGCTCACAGGCCGGTCCGGCTCCGGCAAGACGACGCTTCTGCACATGCTGGCCGGGCTGCTGACGCCCACCGAGGGCAAAGTCTGGTTGGGAGGCACGGATCTCTACGTCCTCCCGGATAAGGCCTTGTCCCGCCTGCGCCGCGAAAAGATCGGCGTGATTCCCCAGTCCCGCAGCGCCATCGATACGCTGACGGTGCTGGAAAACGTGCTTCTGCCCGCGCAGTTGAACGGGGAAAAGGGCGACGAGCAGACCGCCATGCGCTGGCTCGAAGCCCTGGGCATAGCGAATCTTAAAGATGCGCGGCCCGCGGAGCTCTCCGGCGGGGAACTGCGCCGCATGGCGATCGCCCGCGCTTTGGCCGGAGGCGCGGAGGTCATCCTGGCCGACGAACCAACCGGCGATCTCGACGATGAGAACACGGCCGCTGCGCTCACGCTGCTTCGCAGGGCGGCGGAGGAGGATGGGAAGGCGGTGCTTCTGGTCACACACGACAATGAAGCGCTGCGATTTGGAAACCGGCGCTTCCGGATGGACGGAGGCAGACTGTATTCGGACGAACAAAATGCCCGGCGCTTTGATGCGCCGGAGCTGGGAAAGGAGTGTTAATCCATGAAAAAACTGTCGGTGATCGCGCTGCTGCTCTGCGTCCTGCTGCTGCCAGCAGAGGCGGAGTCCGTCGAAGTCGACGCGATGACATCCGCCTCCATAACGGACTTTTACGGGAGTGGCATGCTGAACGGGGACGATCTGATGGACGCAATCAATTCGCACTCAGGTTTTTACGCCATCGCTTCCGTGAACCCGGATGGGACGCCGAACCTCGCCTTTTTCATCTATGGCTGCGTGAAGGAGGGGGACGCGTATTACCTCCAGCTCGGTCTGGCCGCCAATCAAACCACGGCCAACGTCGAATCCGGCAGCGAGCTGACGGCCATGTACGCGGCGCTGCCGGCGGAAGGGGCGATCTATCCTACCTCAGGCGCGCGCATGCAGCTGCGCCTCGTTGAGGATGAGGCGCTGCTGGCAAAGCTGCTGGAAGGCGCGCCGCAGGGCTATACCCCGATGTACTATGAGATCACGGCGGTTCGGCCGCTGGGATAGGTCGATTCCGGTTCCGGCCAGGACATCGGATTCCCGATTCTACGGGAAACACAAGGTAGTTTGCGCAATATTCATTGTCGCAGGGCTCTCCTGAAGGTTCGTTGTAACTTAACAGGGCATACGGCTTGACAGGCTGTATCGTTCCTGTTATACTGCAGATGTTAGCCGCTTCTAACCTCCAAAAATGCGCAGAGGCGGCTGTAATTCAGGCTGGCGGTTAGCATAGACTAACCACGAACTCTTATGTCAAAGGACTTGATGTTCAGCGAAACCACGAAGGATGAAGCCTGTCAAGGCTGACAATTCAGCCAAGGCAGTTTTCATACAAGAAAGGTCATGAAAAAAGGGAGGACAATGAAGATGAAGAGGTACGTTTCAATTCTGCTGGCTGTCATGCTGTGCGTGATGGCTGCCGCCAACGCGGCGGCTGAACCCGCTGACCTCGGCGGCGTATTCCCCGCTGTTGCCGGGGAAGGCGGCACCACCTACGTCAGTCTCTTTGATGTCATCATCAGCGATCAATGGACGCCCGTGTGGCAGGACTATATCGCCGCGATTATCGGCGAGGATGCCGCGCCTGCGATGACAGCCGGTCTGCAAGAAGCGATTACTTCCGAGCTTTATGGCGAGGCGGCTGTCGCCGCCTTTGCGGACGGCGGATACGCCTTCGACTGCGACTTCATCAATGACGCGCAGAGCCTCACCTTTGAGGGCGATACTGTCACCGTACTGAAAACCGATGGCACAGAGGAAACCCACACCTATGAATACCTGGGGCAGCACAGCATCGGCGAAGGCGAGACCATGCTGTACCAGGGAATGGAAATCTCCATGGCCTTCCCGGTGGACGTTTACCGGAGCACCGATGAGGCGGGCGAATTCAACTACTTCCTCCTGCGGGAGGACACCATGGCGGAAACCTACCACATCGAATTCCGTTACGGCAGGGATCTGGAAGAGCTGCAGGGATACCTGGTGGGCCCCTACGCCTACTGGCTGGCGGCTGGTATTGATGCGGACGCCGACGAGGATACAATCCGCCGGGTAATCGCCCTGTTCTGCCTGGAAAACATGGACTATTCCGCTCACGCAGAAGCCGCGCTGAATCAGCTTGGAGACCTTGGCTTTATGGGTACCTGGCAGGCAGATATGACGCCCTTCGGCGAGACATACGCCGGAGTGGAACTGACCATGACCATCGACGAAACCGGCCACGGCGTCACGTTCATGAACGGAGAGCAGACCGCCGACTTCGAGGCTTATGCCGTGGACAACGGCGAAAAGGGCGACGGCATGGGCCTGTATGTGGCCTACAGCAACTTGGAAGGAGAGGCGGAGGCCGCGCCCTATTCCATGACCGTGAACGACGCGGGTCAGACCGTACTGACGCTGACGGCGGATGACGGAACCATCAGCTGGGTCAGGCAGGAAGCCCCGTCTGTTATTGAAATTGCCACGGCGGAGCAGCTGCTGGCGCTGGCCCAGGCTGTCAATGACGGCAGCGCCCAGGGTTATCCCGGCCAGACCTTTGTCCTTACAGCGGACATCGACCTGACGGGGATCGAATGGCAGCCCATCGGCCATATGGATCTTGAGGATATGAGCAATACAAGCTGTATGTTTTTCGGGAGCTTCGACGGCCAGGGACACACCATTTCCAATGTGACCTTCAATTCAGATTATCCCATCTGCGGCGTAGGCGTGATCGGCATGAACTGCGGCGAGGTGAAAAACCTGACGGTGGAAAACGTCCAGATTCGCTGCACTGACACCTTCTCCATGGCCGTTGGCGGCGTGGTGGGCTACAACATGGGCGCGGTGCACGATGTCACACTGACGGGAGCAAACGACATCGCGGCGGTGAACGCCACCGGCGGCATCTGCGGCGGTTCTACCGGAACCGTATGGAACTGTGCCGTGGAAAGCGCCACCATACACGTTCTGGGCGACAACGACTTCTCCAGCGGAAGAATCATCCAGGAGGACGTGGCGGAATGCGGCGGCCTGGTGATCGGCGGCAGCTTCGGCGGCACCATCGACAACTGCACGGCCAAGGGCACGGTCATCGCCGAGGGCAATGAACCTGTGGGCTTGGGCGGCATCGCGGGGTGCCTGGAGATGATGGACAGCGTCACCAACTGCATCGCCGAGGTGGAGATTGTTTCTGAGAAGGGCGGCCACGCCATCGGCGGGTTATGCGGCTACAGCGGCACGCATTCTGTGGGTGATATTGCCCTGGCAACGGAAGGCGTCATGACCACCGAGTATCCCGGCATCATCGACAGCTGCACCGTGACGGTGAAGATGAACGTGCCCGGCGCGACCCACGTCGGCGGTCTGGTGGGCATCGGCCTATACTACTACGGCGAGGAAACCGCCTTCCGAATCACCAATAGCGCTGTGACCGGCGAAATCATCGGCGCCGTTACGCCCGGCACGGTCGCGGGCCGCGCGGAGAACTCCGTGATCGAAAGCTGCACAGCCGATATCACGCTGGACGGCGAACCCCTGACCAGCGAGATCGGCTCGACAGTTACGATGTATGAGAGCGGCGACCAGTCTGAGGAAGCCGACGCAGCCTGAACACAGAACGAGGGCGGCACGGTGCAGTCTGCATCGTGCCGCTGTCTTCAAGGGGGATTAGCCGATGAAACCAGACTACAAAAACTGGATGCCTAAGGGTATGATCCTTTCCTTCGCGGCTGGGTCTGCCGCTTCGCTGCTGCTCTGCCTGCTGTTTGCCTGCACAGGATGGGTGTCGGGCACCTGGCAAACGGTGCTGACCGTCCTGTTTGCCGTCCTGGCGGCGGTCTTATGCGGGCTGACCATCTGGTCTGCTCTCATGTATCGCGCCTTCAGCTATAACGGCAAGCGGCGGATGTCCCGGCAGATCATTGAGGGTGTCGCAGCGTATATTAAGCTGCCGCAGGGCGGGAGATGCCTGGACGTGGGCTGCGGCAGCGGGGCGCTGGCCATTGCCGTGGCGAAGCGGAATCCCAAAGCCTCTATTGTGGGGATCGACCGCTGGGGCAAGGAATACGCTTCCTTCAGCAAGGCTCTGTGCGAACGCAACGCCCAGGCGGAGAAGGTGCAAAATACGACCTTTGGGCAGGGCGACGCGACGCATCTGGATTTCCCCGACGAGACATTCGATGCCGTGACCAGCAACTACGTCTACCACAACATCCCCGGCGACCGCCAGCAGTATCTTCTGGAAACCTTGCGCACCCTCAAAAAAGGTGGAATCTTCGCCATCCACGACATCTTCTCCTCCTCCAAATACGGCGATATGCAGGAGTTCGTGAAGAAGCTGAAATCCATGGGCTACCAGAAAGCGGAACTGATCGACACTGCCAGCGGCAAGTTCATGAAGAAAAGCGAAGCGGGCTGGATGGGGCTGTCTGGGTCTGCGCTGTTGGTTGGGAAAAAGTAATGTGAGGGGGCTGTCATATGGCCGCAAAAAAGGAAAAGAATTCGCCGTCGGCATTTGGCCGTCTGATGGAATACGCGGGCCGCTTCCGGGTGCTGACCTACCTGTCCTTGATCCTGTCCGCGCTGAGCAGCGTGCTGGCGCTGCTGCCTTTCGTCTGCCTGTGGCGAATCCTCCGGGAAGTGCTGGAAGTGCAGCCGGACTTTTCAAAGGCTACGGGGATCGTTCGCAACGGATGGATGGCCGTAATGTTCGCCGTGCTGGCCTGGCTCGTGTATGTGAGCGCGCTGGTCTGCTCCCACGGCAGCGCCTTCCGCACGGCTGCCAACATGAAAAAGGTGCTGATGCGCCACATCGCCCGCCTCCCCATCGGGTTTGCCGATGAGATGGGCTCCGGCAAGGTGCGCCGGATCGTGACGGAGGTCACCGGCTCCACGGAAACGTTGCTGGCCCACAACCTGCCGGATATGGCCGGCGCGATTGCCATGCCAATCTGTATGATGGTCATGCTGTTTGTGTACGATTGGCGGTATGGCGTCGCCTGCCTGATCCCGATTATCCTCAGCTTTGCCGTCATGATGCGTATGGCGGGCCCGGCCATGCAGGAGGATATGCGGCTGTATCAGAATGCCCTGGAACGCATGAGCAACGAGGCTGTAGAGTATGTGCGCGGCGTGCCCGTGGTCAAGACCTTCGGGCAGACTGTCTTTTCCTTCCACCGGTTCAAGGCGTCCATTGACGATTACTGCGAGTTCTGCATGCACTATACCCGGATGATGCGCAAATCCATGATCGGGTATACCGTGCTGATCAACAGCGCCTTTGTGGTTATTCTCGGCCTCACGCTGTTCCTGATCCGCGGGGAGAACTACCAGATGGACATTCTGCTGAACTTCCTGTTTTATGTGATCTTCACGCCCGCCATTGCAACCACCATGAGCAAAGTGATGTTCATGAGCGAGAACGACATGAAGGTGAAGGACGCGGTGGCCCGGATGGACACGATCCTCAGCATTCAGCCTCTGCCGGAGGCGGAACGCAGGCAGGAGCCGGACGGCGCAACCGTAGAACTGAAAGATGTGACCTATCGGTACGCGCCGGACGCTCCGGCGGCTGTATCCCATCTTTCCCTGAAAGCGGAACGGAATGAGATCGTCGCCATCGTCGGCCCCTCCGGCGGCGGAAAAACCACGGTTGCCGGTCTGATCTCCCGGTTCTTCGACCCGCAGGAAGGCCAGGTGCTCATCGGCGGCGTGGATGCGCGCCAGATTCCCAAGGATATGCTGATGCGGCATGTGGCTTACGTTTTCCAGGACAGCCGCCTGCTCAAACGCTCCATCGCCGACAATCTGCGCATCGCAAAGCCGGACGCCACCGAGAGCGAAATGATGGAAGCCCTGAAAAACGCCCAGTGCATGGACATTCTTTCACGTCTGCCGGAAGGGATCAACACGGTGTTGGGCAGCCATGGAACGTATCTTTCCGGCGGCGAACAACAGCGCATCGCCATTGCCCGCGCCATGCTGAAGGATGCCGATATCGTGATTCTGGATGAGGCCAGCGCCTTTGCCGATCCGGAATGCGAGGCGCAGGTGCAGCTGGCTTTCCGGGAGATGGCCAGAGGGCGGACGGTCATCATGATCGCCCACCGCCTCTCCACCGTCCGCAATGCCGATCGTATTTATGTGCTTAAGGACGGTCAGGTGGAAGAACAGGGTAAGCATGAAGACCTGCTGAAGAGGGACGGACTCTATGCGGATATGTGGACAGAATACCAGAAGGCAGTCAACTGGAAAGTAGGTGAAACGGCATGAAGCGGGTTCTGATGAAGCGGTTTGCGCTGACGGAAAAGGGTGCCGCGGATATGCTCAAAGCAATCGCGGCAGTGACGCTCTCAAATATTGCCCTGATGACCCCTGTCTGGCTGCTGTTCGCGTTCACCGGGGATTATCTGGCCGGGACAGCCGCCGGGCGATGGGCGTACTATCTGCTCTTTGCGGCGGTCTGCCTGATCCTGATCTTCCTTCCTAACTACTGGCAATACAATGCCACATTCTTCGCCACCTACGTCGAATCCGGCAAGCGCCGCATTTCCCTGGCGGAAAAGCTGCGGAAGCTGCCGCTGTCCTTTTTCGGGAAAAAAGACCTGGCGGATCTGACCAGCACCATCATGGCGGACGCCGAAACCCTGGAGCACGCTTCCTCCCACCAGATCCCACAGTTCTACGGGAGCCTCATCTCCACGGTGCTGATCTGCGTCGGCCTGTTCTTCTACAAATGGGAAATGGCCCTTGCCGCCGTATGGCCGATCCCCATCGCCATCTTCATTGTTGCGGCCTCCCGAAAGGTGCAGGCGCACTTCATCCGAAGGCAGTCCGAGTCCAAGGTGCGGCTGAACGACGCCGTACAGGAATTCATTGAGACTTCCCGCGACCTGAAAAGCTGCAACGCGGAGGACGCGTATCTTACGGAGCTGGACGGCAGAATCGACGACGTGGAGAAGAAAGCCATCGGCGCGGAGCTGGGTCAGGCGGCCTTCATCGTTTCGGCTCAGCTGATCCTGAAAATCGGCATCGGCACGGTGGCTGTGGCTGGCAGCGCCATGCTCCTGCAGGGCCAGCTGAACGTGATGGAATTCTTTTCCTTCCTGCTGGTGGCTTCCCGGCTGTATGAACCTATGAGCGGCAACCTCATCAATTTGGGTATGCTGAACCTGTTGACCGTTCCCGTGGAGCGGATGAACGAAATCACGGATCATCCGGCGCAGACCGGAACGACCGACTTCCATCCGGCGGGGTATGACATCCGCTTTGAAAACGTCGGATTTTCCTACGATCAGGACAAAACCGTTCTTAGGGATGTGACCTTTACCGCGAAACAGGGCGAGGTCACAGCGCTTGTCAGCCCGTCGGGCGGCGGAAAAACCACCGTTTCGCGCCTGGCCGCGCGGTTCTGGGATGTTACCAAAGGCCGGATTATGGTAGGCGGGCAGGACATTTCCCGTATTGATCCCGAAACCCTGCTGGGCGTTTACTCCATCGTGTTCCAGGACGTGACGCTGTTCAACAACAGCATCCTGGAAAATATCCGCGTCGGGAAAAAGGACGCCTCAGACGAGGAAGTCATGGTGGCCGCCCGGTTGGCCAACTGCGATGAATTCGCGCTGAAGCTGCCCCAAGGATATGCGACAGTCATCGGCGAAAACGGCAGCGAGCTGTCCGGCGGCGAGCGTCAGCGCATTTCCATCGCCCGGGCCTTCCTGAAGGACGCGCCGATCATCCTGCTGGATGAAGCCAGCGCCAGCCTGGACGTTGAGAACGAAACCGCCATTCAGGAAGCGCTCTCCCGGCTGATCCGGAACAAGACCGTGATCGTGATCGCTCATCGGATGCGCACAGTCAGCGGCGCGGACAAGATCGTGGTACTGGCTGACGGGAAGATCGCAGAAACAGGAAGCCCCGCCGAACTCATGAAGAAAAACGGCGGCATATTCCGCCGCATGACGCAGCTCCAGGCTTCCAGTGCAGAATGGAGCATTTGATTACGAAAAGAAAGCATACAAAAGCGCCCCCCGCGTTCCAACGCAGGAGGCGCTTTTTAAAACGATGCATTCCCCACTCGATCTGCCAACAGACAAACTGTCATTGATTGGCTTACGCTTGGCTTAAACAGCTTGCTTTTTGAGCATCCTGACGCATTGAAAAGCCTTACGCCGCAAGGGATTTCCGGTTTCTCGTCAGTCGATGGGCTTCATCGTGGGGAACAGCAGCACGTCCCTGATGGAGGCGCTGTCCGTCAGCAGCATGACCAGCCGGTCCACGCCGAAGCCCAGGCCGCCCGTGGGCGGCATGCCGTACTCCAGCGCGTTGATGAAGTCGTAGTCCACCTGGGCGCGGCTGTTCGGATCCAGCGCCTTGCGTTCGGCCACCTGGCGCTCGAAGCGGCCGCGCTGGTCGATGGGGTCGTTCAGCTCCGAGAAGGCGTTGCCAAGCTCGGTGGCGTTGACGAAGTACTCGAAGCGCTCGGTGAAGGCCGGGTCGTCCGGCTTGCGCTTGGCCAGGGGGCTGATCTCCACGGGATAATCGTAGATGAAGGTAGGCTGGATCAACTTCTCCTCCACGAAGGCGTCGAAGAATTCGGCCAGGATCGCGCCCTTGGTGGGCACGTCGGGCAGGTCCACGTTGTGCGCCTTCGCGCAGGCGATGGCGTCCTCGTCGGTCTTCCAGTCGGCGAAGTCCACGCCCGAGTACTTCTTCACCGCCTCAACCATGGTCAGCTTCTCCCAGTGGCCCAGGTCGATGGACAGGCCCTGGTAGGGCACGACCAGGGAGCCGCACACCTTCTGCGCCACGGTTTTCATCATGTCCTCCACCAGATCCATCATGCCGCGGAAGTCGGTGTAGGCCTGGTAGAGCTCGATGGAGGTGTATTCGGGGTTGTGCTTGGTGTCCATGCCCTCGTTGCGGAAGATGCGGCCCACCTCGTACACCCGGTCCATGCCGCCCACGATCAGGCGCTTCAAATAGAGCTCGGTCTCGATGCGCAGCACCATGTCCATGTCCAGCGTGTTATGGTGCGTGTAGAAGGGCCGGGCCGACGCGCCGATCTCAAAGGGGGTGAGGATGGGCGTGTCCACCTCCAGGAAGCCGCGGCCGTCCAGGAAGGCGCGCAGTTCCCGCAGGATGGCGCTGCGCTTCACGAACGTGTCCCTCACGTTGGGGTTCACGATCAGGTCAAGGTAGCGCTGGCGGTAGCGGGTGTCGGTGTCCTGCAGGCCGTGGAATTTTTCCGGCAGCGGGTGCAGCGACTTGGTGAGCAGCGTGACCGTCTCGCAGTGGACGGAGATCTCGCCCGTCTTGGTGCGGAAGGCCTTGCCCGTCACGCCCAGGATGTCGCCGATGTCGAAATCCTTGAACGCCTTATAGGCCTCCTCGCCCACGTCGTCGCGGCGCACGTAGATCTGCATGAGGCCCGCGCCGTCCAGCAGGTGCGCGAAGCTGGCCTTGCCCATCACGCGGCGGCTCATCATGCGCCCGGCGATGGACACGGTCTCGCCCGAGGCCTCCAGCGCGTCGAAGTTTTCGACGATCTCGCAGGAGAGGTGCGTGCGGTCGTATTTGGTGATACGGTAGGGATTATTGCCCGCCTCGCTCAGCGCGTTCAGCTTGCCGATGCGGATCTGCGTCTGCTCGGACAGGTTCTGCTCCTCCTGGGGCGTTGCGTTTGTGGTTTCCTCGGCCATGTTATACTAACTCCTCTCGTATCAATGCGTGATGGAAATGACGCGCAGCGTGACCATGCCGCCGGGGGTCTCCACCTCGACCACGTCGCCCTCGCGGGTGCCGATGAGCGCCGCGCCGATGGGCGATTCGCTGGAAACAAACAGCTTGCTGGGGTCGGCCTCGGTGGCGCCGACGATCCGGTATTCGTCCTCCTCCTCGTATTCCAGGTCGAACACCTTCACGACGCTGCCCACGTTGGCCACGCCTTCTTCGCCACCGGCCTCGATGATCTCGGCGTGCTCGATCATCTCCTGCAGCTCCAGGATGCGGCACTCGATGCGGCTCTGCTTTTCGCGGGCGGCGCTGTACTCCGCGTTCTCGCTCAGATCGCCGAAGCCCTTCGCGACTTCGATCTCGCGCACGACCTCCGCGCGCTGATTGACCATCAGGTCGTCCAGTTCCTCCTGCAGCTTCTGCAGGCCTTCCTTCGTCAATACGGCCATTTTACAAGTCTCCTCTCCGATTTTCGGGAAGCCCAAAATACAACAAAACAAACACTGTGCCCATCAAACACAGTGCTGACGACTTCCAATGAACAGAAGTATACCGTCTTTCCCCGCCGCTGTCAACAGGCGTCGGGAAATCTTCGCGGCAAGATAACGTGGCGGGCCCGGCTAAAAAGTTTTTTCCCGAAAAGCGAACCGGCCGCCGCCATCGCGCATCTTAAAAGTGTACGATCGATCGAACAAACGCCGCAAGGAGCAAGCGCCATGACGAGAGAGGAATTCGAGCGCCGCATCATCGGCATGCAGGACACGCTGTACCGGGTGGCCTCCACCATCCTGCCGCGTCCCTGCGACCGGGAGGACGCCATGCAGGAATGTGTCTTTCGCGCGCTCAAAAAGCGCGACAGCCTGCGGGACGACCGCGCCATGCAGGGCTGGGTGATTCGCATCCTGATCAACGAGTGCTATGTCATGCTGCGCCGCTCCCTGCGCGAGCGCCTGACAGACGAGCTGCCGGAGCCTGAACCGCAGCCCGACCCGGGCGCGAACCCCGACGTGTTCCGCGCGCTGTTTTCGTTGAAGCGGGACCTGAGACTGCCGCTGGTGCTCCACTACGTGGAGGGCTATTCGGTGGAGGAAATCGCCCGCATTTTGAGAACGCCTGCCGGCACGGTCAAGAGCCGCATGGCCCGCGCGCGGAAGAAGCTGAAACTGCAACTGGAAGAGGAGGCGCGGGAGCGATGACACCCTACGACCTGAAAGACGCCTTCGGCGAAACGCCGCAGCGCGCGAAGGACTGCGTGGCGCGCTCGCTGCGCATGGAAGAGAGGAGCGAACCAATTATGAAGAAGAAGCTGTCCCTGTCGCTGATCGCGGCGGCGCTGGCCCTGCTGACGCTGGCAGGCGCGGCGCTGGCCATGAGCCAGACCGGCCTTCTGGCCTCCTGGCTGGGGGTTTACAACAAAGAAACCGGCGAAATCGAGACTGACGGGGCGGTGGCGGAGGCCATTCAATACCTGAACCGGAGCGTCGAAGGCAGCGCCCTGCGCTGCACCGTCACGGAGGCGCTTTACGATCCGGACGGCGGCACCTATTCCCTCGCCTGGCGCTACGAACCTTTGACCGAGGGCGACCCGCTCTACGTGGTTTGCCGGGGCCCGCTGTTCGATGGGGAATGGACTGACGGCATATCGGGCATGAACGACCTCGAGTGCTTGCTGACCGGCCCGACGGACTGCGCGAAAACCGGCATGCTGCCGGAAAACGGTTGTGCCGTGGCGGAGCTTTCCTTCGACGTGTACCGCGTGAAGGGTGAAATCGAGCACAAAAACGCCGACGATTTCGCGAAGCCCGGCATGACGGAGGAAGAGGCAGACGCGGCGTTCGAGGCCTGGTTCAGGGAAATCACCGCCGAGGGCAAGCTGAACATGGAGGGCGACGGCGCGCTCACGCCCATCTGGTGGGATGCGAAACCGAACGAAGCCCAGGAGGAATCCCTCGTGCGCGCGGGATTACTGGAGCGGGTGGACCGGCTCGCGCTCCCGGTGGATATCGGCGCGGTGCGGCTGGGCGCCGTGAAGGCCCTGGCCGGGCCCGCGGAATTTACCTTCGAGAACGGCGATCAGCTGCGCGTGACCCGCTGCGTGATCACGCCCATGGCGGCCACGATCGACGCCGAGTACATCACGCCTGAGCAGCCCGCGCCCGGCGGCACGGAGAGCGGCCTCTATATCTTCGCGAACAATCCGCATGAATCGGAAAGCTATGCGTGCAATTCATCGATGGCCGATCCCGTCCGGACGGCGGACGGCCGCTGGCATATGGCGTGCCACATCGAAGCCTCGCCCCTGCGCCGCGCGCCGGAGGCCATCGAGCTGACGATCGTGCGCTATGGAGACGGCGAAGAACAGCTCGTCGGCAAAGCGACCCTCGAACTGACAGACGCCGCCGAATAATCCAAATCGACAACCGCCCGTCCGGCCATGCGCCGGGCGGGCGGTTGACGTATGGGTCCGTTTATTTCATCTCCCCCAGCCTCAGCATCAGCGCGTCCAGCCCGGCGCTGTCGCGCACCCGGCCGGATTTGACGGCGTAGTCCGTCTCCACGCAGGCCCGATAGCCGCGCTCCAGCGCCTCGGGCGAGAAGCGGCCCGCCTGCTGGGCGGCGCGGCCGGCGGCGTAGTGGTTCAGGGAAAGCTTGCGCTCGATCTCCCCCAGCGCCATGCCCTGGGCGCGCAAAAGGCGGATATGGGTCAGCATGCGAAGCTGCCTCGTGAGCATGGCCAGCGTGCCGACGCGCGTCTCGCCGTTTTCCAGCATGTTCTTGAGCAGCAGCTGCGCCCTGCCGTTCTCGCCGCGCATCAGGCAGTCGATCATCTGGAATACCGTGCACTCGGTGGAGGGCGTCACGATGGCCTCCACGTCTTCGCGGGTGATCTCCTGCCGGTCGCCCGCGTAGGCGGCCAGCTTGTCCAGCTCCTGAACCAGTCCCGTCAGCGCGCGTCCGGCCATGAAGGCCAGCTGCTCCACCGCGTCCGGCCCGATGGCGCGGGGCTTTGCGTAGCGCGCGCACCACCTGTACAGGTCGGCGTCGCTCAGGAGCGGAAACTCGACCCACTCGGCCTTCGCCTTCAGCGCCTGGGTGAGCTTCCGGCGGGTGTCCGGCGCGTCGGAAAGCGTGAACACCAGGCAGCAGGCGTCCGGGATGTTCTCCAGCCACTTGATGAAGAGATCGACGCCCGCCGCTTCGCCTTTTCCCGCCAGCGCCGTCCAGTCGCGCAGCACGACCAGCCGCCTGTCGGCCATGAGCGGCAGCGTCTCCGCGGCGTCGATCACCGCCTGCGGATCCGCCGTGCCTTCGAAGACGTTCTGGTTCAGCGCCTCCAGGCCCTCGGGCAGGAGCTTCCGCCTGAGGGCGTCCAGCGCGGTGCCAAGCACGTAGGTTTCCGGGCCGTAGAACAGATACGCGGGCCGGATGTCGCCCGCCTTCACGGTCCTGAAAAATTGTTCGTAGGTCATGGTTCTCCCTCCGAAAGCCAGGTCGTCACCCGCGTCGAGCCGTCTTTCCCCAGAACGACGGTGACCGCGCCGCGCTCGTCCGTGCGGTAGACCGCCGCGCCCTCCAGCCGCGCCAGGACCTCCGGCGCGGGGTGTCCGAAGCTGTTGTGTCCCACCGAAATCACCGCCGCGTCGGGCCGCGCCTGGTCGAGCAGCAGCGCGCCGGTGGCGTACTTCGAGCCGTGATGCGCCACCTTGAGCACCGTGCAGCGCGGCAGCGGGATGAATTCCTGGGCCATGGGCAGATCGCCGGTGAACAGCGCCGTCGATTCGCCGTAAGATACGCTGCACACCATCGAGGTCTCGTTGAGCCCATGGGCCTCCGGCCCGCCGGGATGCCAGACCGTCATGGTCACATCCGGCGAGAGAAGCAATTCGTCGCCCGCGCGCAGCCGCACCACGGGCCAGCCCGCCGCCGTCGCCTTCTCCCAGGCCAGGGCTACGGCCTCGTCGGGCGGTTCGCCGTCCCACGCGGCGGAGACGTAGATCGGGCAGGGCGGAAAGTCGTCCACGAGGGCGAGAAGCCCGCCGACGTGGTCGCTGTGGCCGTGGGACAGGAAGACGCCTTCCGGCTCCAGGCCTCGGTTCAGCAGGTATTCCGCCATGGCCGAGCCGTCGCCGGTGTCGACGAGGTAGGTCCGTCCCTGCGCGCGAATCACCGCGCCGTCCCCCTGGCCCACGTCCACAAAAGTGATCTCCAGGCCGCTCTGCCCGCCAAGCCGCGGCAGCAGCAGCCCCAGCGCCACGAGCGCCGGCATGGCCGCCCGCGCCCAGGCGCGCCGCCGTCCGGCCCGCGTGAATCGCACATAGGGCGAGGCGCACAGCGCCGCCGCGGCGTAGAGCGCGATCAGCCAGGCGGGCCAGTCCGACGCGTTGACCAGGGCCAGCGGCAGCCGCGCGCCCAGGGCCGTCGCGGCGCTTAAAAACGCCACCAGCCGCTCCGACACCCAGACGAAGGGCGCCGCCAGCGCCGGACAGAGCGCGCTCAGCGCCACCGCCGTCAGCAGCAGCGGAAACAGCAGCGCCACCAGCGGCCCGAGCGCCAGGTTGAAGGGCAGGAACCACAGGGGAATCTGGTTGTACAGGCAAATCATGGCCGGCAGCGCGCCCGCCTGAGCCGCCAGGCTCACCCGCAGCGCCGCGAGGAGCTTCGCCCCACAGCGCGCAGGCAGAGACCGGTGCATCGACGCGCGTTCCGGCCAGGGCCGGGCGAACAGCGCCAGCCCCGCCGCCGCGCTGTATGAGAGGATGAAACCCGCGTCCTCGATGCAGAGCGGATCGGCCAGCAGCATCGGCAGCATGGACAGGGCGATGAGGCTCAATCCGTCCCGCGGGCGGCCCTCCAGCCGGGCCAATCGGGCGGCGGCGTACATCAGGCAGGCCCGCAGCACGGAGGCAGGCAGCCCCACCAGCAGCGCGTAAACCGCCATGACCGGCAGCGTGACGAGGAACGACGCCTTCCGGCTCAGGCGCAGCCTGCGCAGCGCCCATTCCAGCGCCGCCATCAGCACGCCCACATGCAGCCCGGACAGCGCCAGCAGGTGCGCCACGCCGCTGGCGCGGTAATTGTCGCGCAGCTCCTCGCTCATCTCCGACCGGTCGCCCGCCACCAGCGCCAGCGCGACGCCCGCGCCGGCCTCGCTGAACGCGCCGCGAATCACCGCGGCGACGCGTCCGCGCAGGACCTGCGTCCAGCGCGGGAGCGAAAACGAATCGGGCGGGTCCACGGAAAGCACGCTGTCCGCTCCCGCCGAGGCGCACAGCGCCACCCGCTGCCGCCACAGCCAGGCGGCGTAGTCGAAGCCGCCGGGATTGCCCGCGCCGCGGGGCGTCCAGGTGTCGACCGTGGCGGTCACGCGGTCGCCGCAGGCGGGGATGGCCTCCATGTCGTAGAGGTACAGCATCACGCGGCAGGGCAGCGGCTCGCCGTCGATTTCGGCGCGGCTCAGGCGCAGGCGAAGGGCCTTATCCGTCTTGCGGGGCTCGGCGTCCACATAGCCCGTGAGGCGGACGCCTTCCGCCCTGCTGACATCCGGCTTCACCAGAAACAGGCTCATGTGCAGCGCGCCCAGCATGACCGCCAGCGCGAAGGCGAGCGTCCGTTTCCTGAAAAGGGCCAGCGTCAGAGCGGCCGCCAGCGCCAGCGCGCCCCATACCGGCGTCGCGTCCGGCACGGCCCGCCCGGCGACGACGCCCGCCAGAAAGCAGGCGGCAAGGAGCGCCAGCGGCCGGGCGGACATCCACCGGCCGGCGGGATCGCCCCGGCGCGCGGACAAATCCGATCGCCGTTTCATGGGCGCGGGGCGGTCAGGCCAGCGCCTGGTTCAGCAGCGCGGCCAGGCGCTCGGCGTCCTTGATCTTCTCGCCCAGATACCAGCCGTCCTCGCCCTCGTCGTAGATGAGCTCCAGCGCGGCCAGAACGTCCACGCCCTTTTTGCTAAGCAGTATGTCCATGGAGACGGGCGTGTCCACATCGTACAGGTCGACGGTGTATTCGCCGCCGCCGAGGGCCTCCGCGTCCTCGCTGCCCTCCAGAAAGGCCCGGAGCCGGGCCGCGTCCACATTGACGAGCATATGTCATTCCTCCAATAACAAAGTGTTCAGCTTCGCGCCGCGCCCGGCGTCAGCGCCTTCAGCCAGTTTCCCCGGGCGTAACGCACCGCCAGCAGCGCGCCGCGGGTCACGTTGTCCGCCACCATGCACAGCCACACGGGAGCCAGGCCCAGATGGAACACCTTCACGCACAGGCAGGTGAACAGGATGCGGATGCCCCACATGCAGGCGAGCGATATGACAAACGGGGCTTTCGTGTCGCCCACGCCGTTGAACGTGCCCTCCAGTATGATGGCCATGCCGTAGACCGGCTCGGACACCGCCACAATGCGCAGCAGCGGAATGCCGCCCGCGATGACGGCGGCGTCCCGGGTGAACAGGCCCATCATCGCGCCGGGAATGGCGAACAGCACCCCGCCGGTGACGGTCATCATCAGCATCGTGGCGAACATGATCATCATCGACACGCGCCGGAGCTTTTTCAGGTCGCCCTCGCCCAGCGACTGCCCCGCCAGCGTGGAAGCCGCGGCCTGCATGCCGTAGCCGGGGATGTAGAAGGCCTCCTCGGCGGTGATGGCGATGGTGTGCGAGGCCAGGGCCACGGTGCCCAGGGAGGTGACGAGCGAGGTGGACACCACGTGGCCCAGCGTGGTGGCCACGCGGGTGCCCAGCACGGGAACGCCGATCTTCACACAGGGCAGCATGGCCTCCCGGTCGAGCCGGATGCGCCGCCCGCGGGGGGACACGCGGCCGCTGCGCCAGAACACGGCGGTCATGGCCGCGCCGCCGAACACATGGGAAATCGCCGTGGCGACCGCCGCGCCGATGACGCCCCAGCCCAGGCCGGGCAGCGCCACGCTCAGGCCGAAGACGCTGATCGTCCGCGCTTCGAAGATGAACAGGGCGTTGAGGACGATGTTCATGAGGTTCATGCCCAGGTTGATGAACATGGGGGTGCGGGTGTCGCCGGTGGCGCGGATGGCGGCGGAGAAGATGACCTGCGCCGCGCGGAACAGCATGGGCGCGCACACGATGGCGAAATACAGCCCGCCGTCGCGCCTGAGCGATTCCTCCGCGCCCAGCCAGGCGGGCAGGAACGGGCTCACGGCCAGCGTGACCGCGCCGAGGGCCAGGCCGGAGACGAGGGCCAGCAGCACGGCCTGGGTGGCGGTGCGGCGGGCCATGTCGTCGTCCCGCGCGCCGACGGCCCGCGCCGTGCAGGCCAGAACGCCGGTGGCCAGCGCCCACAGGGGCGAGTTGACCAGCCAGGTGGTGGAAGCGGTGAGTCCCACGCAGGCGGAGGCGTGCGCGCCGATCCGGCCGACCATCGCGGTATCGACGTACTGCACCACCGCGCCGAGCGCCTGCTCGACCATGGTGGGCCAGGCCAGCGCCGCGATGAGGGCGGCGAGGGACTTGTCCTTGCGCTGCATGGGCTTCATTTCCTTCCGTATCTGAAAAACGCGCCCGAACGGCGGCGGGCGCGAGGGGATGTTTCAACGGGTGTATTATAGCATGGCGGGGGTGGGATGTCAAATGCGGCCGGACCTTTTCGCGCCGGAAACCGGCCGGGACGCATGCAAATCGCCCGGCAGCGCTTTGCTGCCGGGCGTGTATCTGCTATTCACTTGTCTTATCCGCATGCGCCGCTTCCTGGGTTTCCGCTGTCCGGCACGGCATGCAAGCCGTATTCTCTCCGCTCGGACGCGCCCTCGTCTTTCTCTGGCGCCATGCTTTTCCCGGTGTACTATTTTCTGCAAGGGAGGGCGAATGCCGACGCGCTCCTCTGCGAAGGCTTATAAGCCACCAGGCTCATTCGCGGGCAGGCCATGGCATTCATGGAATTTCGTTCGTCTCTTCACACGATGCGCCGCCTAAACCGGTCGCTCTTTTCTCATTCTCTCCCGGCTCTGTCCGCTTTCAGGTGGGTCCTCGATTCTGTCTTGTCCAAGGGTACCACCCCTTTCACTGTCATTTCCCTTTTCTTGGTCATATCATAACACATTCTTCGCGATTTGTAAATAGCAAATTTGCAATTTTCTCAAAAAATTTTTACGCACACGCCGCGGCAACCCGCCCCGCGCGCGGCTCAGCGAACCCTGCCTCTACTCAACCTTTGGGGTTGTCAGGGGCCGCAGCCCCTGACTTTCAATCCGCAGTGCCGGCTTTGCCGGCGCGAGGACGCCGGCGCGGCGTCCAAATTTTCAATTTGGCCGTCCGCGGTCTGGCCTTTGGCCAGACTGGCTTGTGCGAATCGTAGATTCGCCCAAGCCACCTTCCGATGTGTCCGCTTCCTTGCGGCTTTTCCGCCCGGAAACCGCCGCAGCGGTTTCAGGAAAAGCCGAGGGGGTGCCTGCGAGGGGCGACTGAGCCACGCGCCTGTGGCGCAATAAGTGGCGAAGGAGCCCAATGAGCAAGGGAGCATGACGCCGCAGGCGGCAGGCGACCATTGCGAATTGAGGAGGAAAGGTTCCCCCTCGCAAACTTACAATCATTAACGAAGATTTATTTGCCATTCCGCCGGAAAGTTGATACAATAATAGAACACATACGACAAAAGCCGGCAGGCGCAGGCCGGCGTGGGGGAATGGGCATGAGCCGGATAATCGCTGTATCAAACCAGAAGGGCGGCGTGGGCAAGACGACCACGTCGATCAACCTGTCCGCCTGCGTGGCGGCGCTGGGCAAAGACGTGCTGCTGGTCGACATCGACCCCCAGGGCAACGCCTCCAGCGGCCTCGGCGTGAGCGGCGAGGGCCGCGCCTCCATCTACGAGGTGCTGCTCGGCGAGACGGCCGCGAAGGACGCCGTGCTGCCCACGAAATTCGGGCCGCTGAGCCTCATCCCCTCCTCCATCGGGCTGGCCGGCGCGGAGATCGAGCTGGTGAGCATGCCCGGGCGGGAGACGCTGCTGCGGGAGGCCCTGGCCCCCATCCGCGACCGCTACGACTATATCTTCATCGACTGCCCGCCCTCGCTGAGTCTTCTGACGCTCAACGCCATGACCGCGGCGGACAGCGTGCTCATTCCCATCCAGTGCGAATACTACGCGCTGGAGGGCGTTGGCCAGCTGATGAACACGCTGCAGCTGATCAAAAAGCGGCTGAATCCCGCGCTGGAGATCGAGGGCGTCGTGCTCACCATGCTGGACGGGCGCACCAACCTGGGCCTGCAGGTGGTGCAGGAGGTCAAGAAGTACCTCAAAAACCGCGTGTACGGCTCCATCATTCCCCGCAACGTGCGCCTGAGCGAGGCGCCCAGCCACGGCCTGCCCATCAACGTATACGACCCCCGCAGCGCCGGCGCGGAGGCCTATCGCCGGCTGGCCGAGGAATTCATTGAATGGAACGAAGAATAACCACGGAGGCGAAGAAACATGGCTAAGAGCAAGGGCGGCCTGGGCCGCGGCCTCGACGCGCTGCTGGGCGGGCTGGGCGGGGACGCCAATCCCCTGGTGAATCCGCTGGCGGAAAATCCGCAGCCGGAAGGCGGCGAGGCCGTCGTCTCCCTCAGGCTGAGCGACATCGACCCCAACCGCGACCAGCCCCGCAAGCGCTTCGATGAAGAGGCGATGAACGAGCTGGCCGCGTCCATCCGCTCGATGGGCGTCATCCAGCCCATCCTGGTGTACAGGTCCGGGCGGCGCTACACCATCATCGCGGGCGAACGGCGCTGGCGCGCGGCGCGGCAGGCGGGCCTTGATGAGATCCCCGCCATCGTGCGCGACTGGGACGAAGTGAAACGCCTCGAGGCCGCGCTGATCGAGAACCTGCAGCGCGACGACCTGAACCCCGTTGAGGAAGCCATGGGCGTCAGGGGCCTGATGGAGCAGTGCGGGCTCACCCAGGAGGCCGCCGCCGAGCGGCTGGGCAAGAGCCGCCCCGCCCTGGCGAACCTTTTGCGCCTGCTCACACTGCCCGAGCCCATCCTCGATATGCTGCGCGAGGGGACCCTCTCCGCCGGGCACGCCCGCGCCCTGGTCACGGCCCCCGCCGGAAAGCAGCTCAGGCTGGCCCAGACGGCGGCCGCCCAGGGCTGGTCCGTGCGTCAGCTGGAGCGCGCCTGCAAACAGCTGGAGGCCGCGCCCGTCAGGAGACCCGAGCCGCCGCGCGACCCCGAATTCAGACAGCTGGAGCGCATGGCGCGGGACGTTTTCGGCACGAAGGCCGAGCTCTCCGGCGACGAGAACCACGGCAGGCTCATCGTGCACTACCAGACGGCGGACGACCTGCAGCGCATCTGGGATCTTTTGGAGATCATGCGGCAGGGCGGACAGTGAGAAATGAGGAAACCGGGCTCTTGAACCGATAATCCAGGGCCGGAAGCGCGAGGGGGCGTCGGGAGACGATATGACTTTCACAAAGGGCTTCAAAGACGGCATTCCCATAGGGCTGGGGTATCTGTCCGTCTCCTTCACGTTCGGCATGATGGCCGCGCGCGCCGGGCTCACCATCGCCCAGGCGGTGTTCATCTCCATGACGAACGTCACCTCCGCCGGGCAGCTGGCCGGGCTGAACCTCATCGCCGCGGGCGCGCCGATGCTGGAGGTGGCGCTGACGCAGTTCATCATCAACCTGCGCTACGCGCTCATGTCGCTGTCGCTCTCCCAGAAGCTGGACGGCTCGATGACCACCCCCCACCGCATGCTTTTCGCCTTCTGCAACACCGACGAGGTGTTCGCCGTGGCCGCCGGGCAGAAGGGATCGGTGGGCCGACGCTACCTCTACGGGCTGATCGCCGCGCCGTACATCGGCTGGGCGCTGGGCACCTGCCTTGGAGCGGCGGCGGGCACGCTGCTGCCGGACATACTGCGCGACGCGCTGGGCGTGGCCATCTACGCCATGTTCATCGCCATCGTGGTGCCGCCCGCCAAGCACAGCCGCGCCGTGCGGCTGGCGGTGGTGCTGGCGGCGGCGCTGAGCTGCGCCATGTATTACCTGCCCGGCCTGAACAGAATCTCCAGCGGCTTCGCGATCATCATCTGCGCGGTCGCCGTGTCCGCGCTGTGCGCGAGGCTGTTCCCCATCCCGGAGAGCGATGAAGAGGAGGACGCCGCGTGAACTGGAGCTATTTTCTCCCCTATGTGCTGACGATGGCGGTGGTCACTTACCTCATCCGCATGCTGCCCCTGGCGGCCTTCCGCCGGCGCATCAGCAGCCGCTTCATCCGCTCGTTCCTCTATTATGTGCCCTACGCCGTGCTGAGCGCCATGACCTTTCCGGCCATACTCTACGCCACCGGCAGCCTGCCCTCCGCCTGCGCCGCGCTGGCCGTGGCGCTGGGGCTGGCCTGGATGGAGAAATCGCTGCTCACCGTGGCCATCGCGGCCAGCGCCGCGGCCTTCGCGATCCAGGTGATCGCGTCCATGATCTGAACGGCGGCGCGTCGACGCGCCGGAAAGGAAGAAACGCCATGCAGAGCCAGGACATCAACATCCGCGATCCCTTCGTGCTGGTGCACGGAGGAAAGTACTATCTCTACGGCACCCGCGGCGCGACCTGCTGGGGCGTGGCCAGCGGCTTCGACGTGTATGTGAGCGACGACCTGGAAACATGGGACGGCCCGCACGTTTGCTTTGAGAACGACGGCTCCTTCTGGGCCGACCGCAATTACTGGGCCCCCGAGGTGCATCCCTGGCGGGGCGCGTTCTACATGTTCGCCTCCTTCAAGAGCGAGACGCGCCGCCGCGGCACGGCCATCCTGCGCGCCGAGACGCCCATGGGGCCCTACGCGCCCTGGTCCGACGGCCCGGTGACGCCCGCGGCGTGGGAGTGTCTGGACGGCACGTTCTACGCCGACAGACAGGGCCGGCCGTACATGGTCTTCTGCCATGAGTGGGTGCAGGCGGGCGACGGCTCCATCTGCGCGCTGCCGCTGACGGACGACCTGCGCGCGCCGGCGGGCGAGCCGCTGACGCTGTTCCACGCCTCCCAGGCGGCCTGGTGCCGGGCGATCAAGCATTCCTCCGGCATGGAGGGCTTCGTCACCGATGGGCCCTTCCTCTGGCGGCTGGCGGACGGCGGGCTGGCGCTCCTGTGGGCCAGCCTCTCCGAGAGCGGCTACACCGAGGGGCAGGCCGTGTCCGAAAGCGGCGAAATCGACGGCCCCTGGCGGCAGGCCGAGCCCCTGTTCCGGCAGGACGGCGGCCACGGCATGGTCTTCCGCGGCCTCGACGGCCAGCTGCGGCTCACCCTGCACAGCCCGAACGAACACTTAAAGGAGCGGCCGCATTTCTACCCGATCGAAGAAAAGGCCGGCCGCCTGGCCATGCCGTGAGCTTATGACAAGGAGGGCTTTTCCATGCTGCCCAACGTGAGCGTGTCCTTCTCCTGCGCCGAGGCGGCGCTGCAGAAGGTCTATGACGAGGCGGAGCGCAAGTGCCGCCTGAATCTGAAGGACTTCGCCGGCGACCGCGTGCTGGTCGAGGGCGGGGGTTACGAGAAGATCTGGCTGGAGACCCAGCCCATGGGCGGCGAGATGTACGCCCTGCGCGACCTGCAGGCCGCGGTCAACAACAGCCTGCTCTTCATGCGCCACCAGCGCGAAGACGGCCGCCTGGCCGGGGCCATCGCCTGCGAGGGCGGCGCTATCGATCCGCAGTTCAACCAGTTCCAGGGCTTCTGCTTCCCCGGCCCGGCGATGAACCTTTACTATCTGCTGGGCCGCGACCGGGCCTGGCTCGACATGTTGGCCGATACCCTGCGCCGCTTCGACGAATACCTCTGGCGGCGGCGCGACATCAGCGGCGACGGCCTGCTCTCGGCCTTCTGCGCCTTCGACACCGGCGAGGACAACGCCGTGCGCTACGGCGACGCGCCGGGCCGCTGGCCCAGCGAAACGCCGCCCGAGGATCTGCGGGTGGTGCCCATGGCCTCCATGGACGTGACCTCCTTCTCCTTCGCATGCCGTAGCACGCTGGCGAAGATCAGCCGCCTGCGCGGGCAGGAGGACGACGCAAAGCGCTGGCGGGAGAAGGCCGGCCGCGTCGCCACGACGCTGCGAAGCCGCCTCTGGGACGAGGCGCGGGGCGCGCTCTACGACCGCGACAAACACGGGAACACGGTGAACGTCCTCTGCCACAACACGCTGCGCTGCATGTACTGGGGCAGCGTTTCCCAGGACATGGCGGACCGCTTCGTGCGGGAACACCTGCTCAACCCCGCCGAATTCTGGACGCCCATGCCCCTGCCCAGCGTGGCGGCGAACGATCCCGCCTTCCGCAACGCGCCGGAAAACAACTGGAGCGGCCAGTGCGAGGGCCTCACCTACCAGCGCGCCATGACGGCGCTGGAGAACTACGGCTACGAGCCCATCGTCACGCGGCTCGGCCGGCGGCTCATGCTGGCGATCATCGACGGGGAATATGTGTTTTCCCAGCAGTTCGACCCGTTTACCGGCGCGCCCTCGAAGGTGGGGCTGAAATCCCACCGTCCCATCGCGCCGGGCTCTTCCGAACCCATCCAGGACGCCTACGGCCCCACGCTGCTCTCGGCGCTGGGCTACATCGAGCGCATCTGGGGCGTGGGCCTCAGGGAGGGCGAGGTGCGCTTCAGCATGGCCGGCGGACTGCCCTGCCAGTATGAGGTTCAGTGGAACGGCCACGTCTACCGCGTCGACAACGACGGGGAGAAGGCCGTCGCCCGGGCGGACGGCCGCCAGGTGTACGCGGGGCCCTGCGGCGTGCGCGCCATATCGGATGAATCGGGCCGCCTCCTCCGCACGGTGGCCATCGAATAACGCCCATGGACGCGCCAGCGCCCCGGCCAAACGGCCGGGGCGCTGGGCGTTGTATGAGCTTATTTCAACACCATCGACGCGAACTGCTCCGGCCGGTGGTAGTCCGGCCTGGGCGTGTCGTAGGGCTTGAACATGCAGTAGTGGACGTGGCCGGTCATGTCGCCGCACTTGTAGAAATTGCCGCGCATCATCTGCCCGGCGGCGGGCGTCACGCCGAAATGTTCCTTCAGAAACGCGGCGGGGATGGTGTAGCTCACGGCCCACCAGCCGCCTTTATGCTCGGAGTGGGTGGGATTGAAGCCCGCCGGGATCTCCTTCAGGACGGCGCGGCCATGCCGCCCCTCCCCCAGGCCAATGTGCATCACGCAGTTGGGATTTACCTCGCAGTTGACGTAGAGGGGCTTTGCCGCGTCCGGCGCGAGGAAGAACTCCAGGCAGCTGTCGTTGCAGACCATGCCGCCGATCTCCGTCACTTCGGCCCGGATCTCCGGCTCCTTCGCGTACATGAGCACGTGGATGCCGTTCTCGTTCCAGCCCGCCCGCGCCCCGCACAGGGGCCGGTACTCGCCGCCCCAGGGACACTGGTCGAGCCTGGCCTCGTTCAGGGCCTTCCAGGGCGCCGGCAGGGCCTCCGGGTCGAATTCGCCGGAGAGGGGCAGGGCGTTTTCTCCCTTCAGATAGAGCAGTTCATAATCCGCCTGCATAGTGATTCCATCCTTTCCGTATAATATAAACCGTCAGTTGTAGGGGTGGGCCCAGCCGGAGCGCAGGAAATCGCGCCACACGGCGTAATCCGGCTGGTAACGCGCCATGCGCTCCCAGAACTTCGCCGAATGGTTGAATTCATACAGGTGGCACAGCTCGTGGACGACCACGTAGTCCAGCGCCTCGGGCGGGGCCATGATGAGCTTCCAGTTGAAGTTCAGGTTGTTCTTGCTGGAGCAGCTGCCCCACTTGGTGCGCTGCTCGCGGATGGTCACGCGGCCGGGCCGGCGGCCGATCAGCGGGATGTAATGCGCCAGCCGTTGTTCGATGCGCGCCCGCGCGCGCTCGATGAGGGCGTCGCGCAGCTGCCCGCGCACGGCGTCGGGCGAGATGTCCGGCGCGCGCAGCAGTATGACGCCGTCTTCGAATCGCGCGCTCCGCCGCGGGGCCGTCTCAAGGCGCAGCGTCCACTGCCTGCCCTCCAGGGGCACGGACATGCCGTCCGTCATGGGGAAACGCTCCGCCTCCCGGTCACGGTAGGCGTCCAGCTGCGCCCGCGCCTGGCGGATCCAGTCGGCCCGGTCGCGCACGAACTGGTCCGCCTGGCGAAGCGGGTAGTTCTTCGGCGCGAACAGGCGCAGCCTGTCCGGCAGCGCCCGCAGCTGGAGCGAGGCGCGCGCGGTCTGAATGAGCTCGTATTCTATGGTTTCCTTTCCGGCCTTCACCGTGCGCAGCATGGGCGTTCCTTCTCCTTTACGGCGTCGATTTCGGGAAAACATCTTTCTCATATTTCGACAAAGACCGGTCAAATCCTGCCTGACGGGGTCCGGCAGACCGCGAAAAATAACCGGACAGCGCTTGAAAGAACACGGACAAGCGTTTATAATGATTTGGGAATGCTGTCGGAAGGCCGACAGGCGCTGAGATAACAGACGGGAGTGCCGGAGGATCCGGCTTGCAGACAGAATGGCTAAGAAAGAATTCTTTACAATAGAAGGCGGCGTTCCGCTGCGCGGCGAGGTCAAGGTGAGCGGCGGCAAAAACGCGGCCGTCGCCATCATCCCGGCGACGGTGCTGGCGAATTCGCCCTGCACCATCGAAAACCTGCCCGACGTGGCGGATGTGCACGTGCTGGCGGACATGCTCGCATGGCTGGGCGCGGTCGTGGAGTTCGACGGCGACACCATGCGCGTCGACCCGACGACAATCAACCGCTACGACCCGCCCTACGAGCTGGCCCGCCGGATGCGCGCGTCCTACTATCTCGTGCCGGCGCTGATGGGGCGCTTCGGCAAAGCCCACGTGCCCATGCCCGGGGGCTGCGACATCGGCGCGCGCCCCATCGACCAGACCATCAAGGGCTGGACCACGCTGGGCGCCGACGTGAACACCCAGGGCGGCGTGTTCAACGCCGTGGGCGATCACCTCGTCGGCGCGGACGTGCACCTGGACATGCCCAGCGTGGGCGCGACGGTCAACACCATGCTGGCCGCCGTTTACGCCGAGGGCAGCACCACCATCCACAACGCGGCCAAGGAGCCGCACATCGTCGACCTGGCCAACTTCCTGGGCAGCATGGGCGCGTGGGTCAAGGGCGCGGGCACGGACACCATCCGCATACGCGGCGGCCGGGAGCTGCACGGCTCCACCTACGCCGTCATTCCGGACCAGATCGAGACCGGCACGCTGATGATCGCCGCGGCGGCGACGGGCGGCGACGTGGTGCTCACCGACACCATCCCCTTCCACATGGAGGCGCTGTCGGCCAAGCTCCTGGAGATGGGCGTCTACGTGCGCGACGAGGACGACCGCATCCACGTGCGCGGCGGCGGGAACCTGCGGGGCATCAACGTCAAGACCCAGTACTACCCCGGCTTCCCCACCGACCTGCAGCAGCCCATGGTGAGCATGCTCTCCATCGCCGGCGGCACCAGCTTCGTCACGGAGAACATCTTCGAGGCGCGCTTCCGCTATGTGGACGAGCTGCGGCGCATGGGCGCGAACATCCGCGTGGTGGATCGGGTGGCCATCGTGGAGGGCGTCGACAAGCTCACCAGCGCGCCCGTGGCGGCCACCGACCTGCGGGCCGGCGCGGCGCTGGTGGTGGCCGGGCTGATCGCCGAGGGCACGACGGAGATCTCCAACGCGCACTTCATCCGGCGCGGCTACGAGAACATCGACAAGAAGCTCGCAAAACTGGGCGCGCGGGTGGAATGGAGCGCGCGGGAGAGCGATTACTGAACGACAAACCGGCGCATCGGACGGCATCGCCTGATGCGCCGGTTCCACATGCCGGAGAAAAGATATGGGAAAGACGCTGGTGCTGGCGGAGAAGCCCTCCGTCGGCAGGGACATCGCCCGGGTGCTGGGCGCGAAGGGCAAGGGCGACGGCTTCATCGACGGGGCGGACTATGTCGTCAGCTGGGCGGTGGGGCATCTGGTGACCTTGTGCGAGCCGGACGAGCTGAACCCCGCCTGGAAAAAATGGACGATGGACGCGCTGCCCATGCTGCCGGAAAAGCTGGACACCAAGGTCATCTCAAAGACCAGGGCCCAGTTCGCCGTGCTGAAAAAGCTGCTGAACGACGCCTCCGTCGACCGCGTGATCTGCGCCACCGACTCGGGGCGCGAGGGCGAGCTCATCTTCCGCTATATCTACGACCAGGCGAAGTGCAAAAAGCCGGTCGACCGGCTGTGGATCTCCTCCATGACCGACGCCGCCATCCGGGAGGGCCTGCGCGCCATGCGGCCCGATTCGGACTACGACGGGCTG
Source organism: Clostridia bacterium (assembly GCA_017527065.1). Taxonomy (GTDB): domain Bacteria; phylum Bacillota; class Clostridia; order Christensenellales; family Aristaeellaceae; genus Firm-10. The sequence continues at coordinate 59,210 of JAFXQO010000025.1, read as the reverse complement.
TACCTGAGCGCCCGCTGCCGCAGCGAGGCGGACTGGCTCGTGGGCATGAACGCCTCCCGCGCCTACACCCTCCGCTACGACGCGCTGCTCTCCATCGGCCGGGTGCAGACGCCCACGCTGGCGCTGCTGGTCAGGCGCGACCGGGAGATCGCCGCCTTCCAGCCCCGCGATTACTGGGAGATCCGCGCGGATTTCGGCGACTACGAGGGCCTCTGGCTGGACCCGGAGACCAGGGAGACCCGCTGCTTCGACGGGGATAAGGCGAAGGCCGTCGCCGCCGCGGTGAAGGGCAGGACCGGCCGCGTGACCGAGAACGAGCGCGAGCTGAAGCGCCAGCCGCCGCCCCAGCTCTACGACCTGACCGCCCTGCAGCGCGACGCCAACCGCCTCATGGGCCTCTCCGCCGCGAAGACCCTCGATATCGCCCAGGCGCTCTACGAGAAGCACAAGCTCATCACCTACCCGCGCACCGACAGCCGGTATCTGCCGAACGACATGAAGCCCCGCGTGGCGAAGGTCGTCGGCACGCTGCCCGAGCCCTGGGCGGCGCTGGCCCGGCCCCTCAGGGAGACGCCGAAGCTGTCCGCTTCCGGCCGCGTGTACAACGACGCCAAGGTCTCCGACCACCACGCCCTGGTTCCCACCGGCAGCTACGCCGCCCTCGACAAGCTGTCAGACGCCGAGCGGCGGGTGTTCGACATGATCGCCAAACGCCTCATCGCCGTGCACTACCCGGATTACGAGTACCAGTCCGCGCGCATGACGACCCGCGTCGGAGACCACGACTTCCGCACCACCGGCTCGATCCCCGTGAAGGAGGGCTGGAAGGCCGTCTATCGCGGGGAAGAGACGAAGGAAAAGGCCGAGGCCGCGCCGCTGCCCGACCTGCCCGTGGGCACGGAGCGAACGGTCAAATCGGCGAAGGTGAAGGCGTGCAAGACCAAGCCCCCCGAGCCGCACACCGACGCCTCCCTCCTGCAGGCCATGGAGAACGCCGGCCGGACGCTGGAGGACGAGTCTCTGCGGGAGAGCATGAAGGACAGCGGCCTCGGCACGCCCGCCACCCGCGCCGCCATCATCGAGCGGCTGATCGAGGTGGGCTACGCCCGCCGGAAGGGCCGCGCGATCCTGTCAACGGAGAAGGGCGACAGGCTGATTTCCGTCGCGCCTGAGGAATTGACCTCCCCTGTCGTCACCGGGCGATGGGAGAAGTCGCTGGCCGTGATGGCCCGGGAGAACGACCCCGCGGCCATGGCGCAGCTGTCTGGCCGGTTCATGGAGGGCATAAGGCGCTTCGCCGCCTTCCTGGTGGAGCAGGCGAAGACGGCCGCGCCGGACGTGGCCTTCGAGCCGGAGGCGCGGCGCGGCGGCAAGGGCGGCAGGCGCAAGGCCCCCGCCGTGAAGGATCTGGACGTGACCTGCCCCCTGTGTGGCCAGGGCCACGTGACGGAGAACTCGAAGGCGTTCAGCTGCAGCCGCTGGCGGGAGGGCTGCAATATGACCGTGTGGAAGAACTGCCTGGAGAGCCGCGGCGGCCCGACGCTCACCCCGGCGCTGATGAAGCTGATCATCGAGAAGCGCGAGGTGGCCGGCAGCACCGGCGTCATCCGCTACGAGCCGGGCAGGCTGCCCACGTTCGAGCCGAATGAGAAGGCGGTCATCCCGGAGAAGAAAAAGAGCCCGGCGAAGAAGAACGCGGCGAAAAAAACCACAGCCCGGAAGAAGACCGATTCATCGTCCACGCCGAAGAAGCGCTCACGCAAGTCGGCCGCGGCGGACGAACAGCCCATTGAATCGCTGCTCGATCTGCTGGAAAAATGAGAGAAAACAAAGTGCGGACACTGTTGCGGAGGAAACAAAGCCTATGCAGAAGAAAAGTACCAGTCTCAATATGACTCAGGGCGATCCCGCGAAACTGTTGATCGTTTTTGCCATCCCCATGTTCATCGGCGGCCTTTTCCAGCTCATGTACAATATGGTGGACACGATCGTCGTGGGCCGCTATGTGAGCATCGAGGCCCTGGCCGCCATCGGAGCGACCAGTTCGACGATGATGTTTTTCATGCAGATGGGCGGAGGCATGACCAACGCCCTGTCCGTCATCGTCTCCCAGGCCGAAGGCGCCCGGCAGGAGGCCCGCTTGAAAAAAGCGATCTCTCACGCGCTGTATCTGGTCCTCTTTGGCGGAATAACGCTGGGGCTCATCGCGTTCTTCGGAGCCCGGCCGTTTATGCGGCTTCTGGGCACGCCGGAAAACATCATCGATGACTCCGTAAAGTATATACGCATCGTCGGCGGCCTGACGATCGCCCTCATGTCGTATAACGGGGTGGCGGCCGTCCTCAGGGCCATCGGCGACTCAAGGACGCCGCTGTATTTCCTGGTTATCTGCTCGCTCCTGAACGTTGTCCTGGATCTCCTTTTCGTGCTCGCGCTGAACAGCGGCGTCGCCGGCGTCGCCTGGGCAACGATCCTCTCCCAGTGCGTGTCGGCGGTGCTGTGCGGCGTATACATGCTGAAGAAATACCCCCGGCTGCGCCCTGACGCCGCCGCCTGGCGCTTTGACAGGGAAATGATCCGCGAATACGTGCGGATCGGCGTGCCCATGTGCCTTCAGAGCGCCACGCTCTGCGTCGGCATGTTCGTCATCACCGCCGTCATCAATTCCTACGGGTCGGATACCGTGGCGGCCTTTACGATCGGCAGCAAGGTGGAGCAGCTGGCAACGGTCTCGTTTTCCAATCTGGCTTTCTCGTTTTCCGTGTACGCGGGGCAGAACTTCGGCGCAAAGAGATATGACCGCATCAAGGAAGGCCTGCGCAAGGGCCTGATGATCGTCTGCTCGCTCGCCCTCCTGTCGACCTTGGTCATTGAGCTCTTTGCCCCGCGCCTGGCCCTGGTCTTTATGGATGAGGGCAATGAAGCCGTGTTCGAACGGGCTGTGGCCATGATCCGGATCGAAGCGGCGCTGCTGATCGCCCTTGGGTCCATCTGGTCGCTGAATTCCTGCCTGCGCGGAATCGGCGCGGTGAGGGTCACGCTTCTATCCAGCATCGTGGAACTGGTCTGCAAAATCGGGCTTTCTCTGCTGCTGCCCATATTCTGGGGTTATATCGGCATATGGATCGCCGCGCCCTCCGGCTGGGTACTGGGCATGATTCCCTCCGTGATCTTCCTGTCCTGGTGGTACAAGGCGCCGGAAGAACGTTCCGCCGGGCTGAACGCCGGGAAGCGCGGAAAGAAGAAGGCGGCATAAAGAAGAAAATGCCATTCATTTGACGCAAATAAGGAGTAATATCTGTGGGAACAACAAATTTCGCGGTCTTCGTCGACCTGGAAAACGCAGGCGCGAAGGAATCGATGCTGAACAACATCATTGAAAAAGTCAAGATTCGCGGCGACATACTGCTGGGCAAGGTGTACGGCTACACCGACCGCTACTCGAACCTCAAGGAATGCCTGCTGTCGAACACGTTCTCCGTGGTGCCGTCGCTGCGCTACGGAAAAAACCAGAAGAACAACCTGGACATCCAGCTGGTCATCGACGCCATGGAGGTGGCCTACACCAATCCCCTGATCGACAGCTTCTGCATCGTCTCCGGCGACAGCGACTACATGCCGCTGGTGGGCCGGCTCAAGGCGATGGGCAAACACGTGCTGGGCATCTCGCGCAGCGAAGTGGCCAGCGGCATATTCATCAAGGCGTGCAACGAGTTCATCTTCCTGGAATCGGTGGCGACGGCGAGCAAGCCGAAGAAGACCGCCCGCCCCGCCCAGGAGCAGGACGCCGACCACGGCGCGGACCTGTCGCTGGACGAGATGCGCAAGCTGGTGATCACCATCCTGCAGGATCAGGACGAGGACCAGATGTACGCCAGCACGCTCAAGGACACGCTGATGCGCCTGCACCCGGACTTCAACGAGCGCAACTACGGCTGTTCCACCTTCGGGCGGTTCATCCAGCTCATCGTGAAGGACACCAGCGAGCTGCGGGCCTGGACGGAGTCCTCCTCGCTGATGATCGGCGTGAACGCGGCCGCCGAGAGCAGCGCGCCGCAGCTGACCCGCAGCAACTGGCTGCCCGCCTTCCGCGAGGCGCTGAACCGCTTCAAGGAGAACGGCTTCGAGCGCGTCAATCCGTCCATATTGAAGGCGGAGATCCAGGCCGACTACCCCAGCTTCGAGGAGCGGCAGATCGGCTTCAAGAAATTCAGCGACATCATGAAGGCGCTGGAAAAAGAGGGTCTGCTGGTGGTCGAAATGGACGAACAGCACACCATGCTGCTCAAAATCTGCTGAGCGGCGAACCGGCCAGAGAGCGGAGAAAAGGACATGGCCCACATCACAAAGGACAAGTCGTTCTACAGGCAGTTTTTCTCGCTGCTTGTGTTCATCGCGCTGCAAAACCTGATCGTGTACAGCGTCAACCTGGCGGACAACATCATGCTGGGGCGCTGGAGCGAAGAGGCGCTCTCGGGCGTGGCGCTGGCCAACCAGGTGCAGTTCCTGCTGCAGATGATCGTCTCCGGCGTGGGCGAGGGCGTGGTGGTGCTCGCCTCCCAGTACTGGGGCAAGCGCGACCGCGCGCCCATCCCCCGCATCAACGGCATCGGCCTCAAGGTGGCGCTGGCCGTGGGGGCGCTGTTCATGCTGGCCGGCCTGATCCTGCCCGCGCCGATCCTGCGGCTATTGAGCCGCGAGGAGCCCATCGTGAGCGAGGGCGTAAAGTACATGCGCATCGTGTGCGTGTCGTATCTGTTCTACGCGGCCACGACGGTGCTGCTGGCCACCATGCGCTCGGTCGAGAACGTGCGCATCGGCATGGCGGTGTCGGTCATGGCGCTGGTGGTCAACATCGCGCTGAATTACGGGCTGATCTTCGGCCGGCTCGGCCTGCCCTGCCTGGGCGTGCAGGGCGCGGCCCTCGCCACGCTGATCGCCCGCGGGTGCGAATTGGGCGTGACGCTTTTCTACGCCCTCAGGATCGACAAAAAGCTGCGCATGAAGCCGGGCGAGCTGCTGCGGGGCGACCGCCTGCTCACGAAGGACTACGTGCGCGTGGCCACGCCGGTGATCCTCTCCGGCCTGTCCTGGGGCATCGCCCAGTTCATACAGACCAGCATCCTGGGCCACCTGGGCGGCGCGGCCGTGGCGGCGAACAGCATCGCCGTGTCGCTGTTCTCGGTGATCATGGTGGTGAGCTACGGCTCGGGCAGCGCCTCGTCGGTTTTCATCGGCAAGGTGGTGGGCAGCGGCGACCACTCGCGCCTGCGCGAATATGTGGTCACGCTGCAGTGCCTGTTCCTGGGCTTCGGCCTGATCACCGGCGGGCTGATCTTCCTGCTGAAGGAGCCCATCGTCAGCTTCTACAACGTCGCGCCCGGAACGCGGGGTCTGGCGCGGCAGTTCATGACCGTGCTTTCGCTTACTTCCATCGGCTCCTGCTACCAGGCCCCCTGCCTCACCGGCATCGTGCGCGGCGGCGGCAACACCAACTTCGTGTTCTACAACGACCTCATCTTCCAATGGGGCATGGTGATCACCTTCTCGCTGCTGGCGGCCTATGTGTGGCGTCTGGCCCCGGTTTGGGTGTTCCTGTTCCTCAAGAGCGACCAGGTGGTCAAGTGCATCGTGGCGGTGTTCGAGGTGAACAGCTACCGCTGGATCCGAAAGCTCACGCGCTGACCTCACTCGACCCACACCACGGGATTGCCGGTGCGCGGCAGCGGCGCGCGGGGCGGCAGGCCATCCTCCGTGTCGGGCCAGCCGAGGATGAGCCCGCCGGTCACGGTCTCGTCCTTCTCAAGGCCGAGGCCCTCGAGGTACGCGCGCACGGACGGATCGTCGGTCAGCCAGTGCAGCTGGTTGATCCAGCAGCTGCCCAGGTCCAGCGCGTTGGCCGCGATCATCATGTTCTCCAGCGCGCAGGCGCTGTCCGCCATGGCGTTGCCGTAAGCCGCCTTGTTGGCCGTCACAATGAGCACCGGCGCGCCGTAGTGGAACACGTAGCCGCCCTTCTTCGAGGCCTCGATGGAATGCCGCAGCGAGCGGTACAGCCCCGGTTCAAGCGCCATGGCGGCGAAGGCCCGCTCGACCAGAACGGCCAGCGCCGAAAGCGCCGCCTTCCGCTCGATCACGATAAAGCGCGTGGTCTGGCTGTTGCCGCCGCTCGGGGCCGCGCGCCCCGCCTCGATCACCTGCTCCACAAGGCGGCGCGGCAGGGGATTGGGCTTCATCCTGCGGGTGCTCCTTCGGGTCATAACGGCTGTCATTGCGTCCATTTATGTCGCCTCCTCATTATGATTGTATGCCGGTATTGATTATACCAATGAATCAAACCGATGTAAATCTATAGGCGTGAAAAATGCGCAAAAAAATGCGCGGAATTGCCATACATGATTAACATTTTATAGCCGTTTCACACCATTGACTTTATTCATGGAATATGTTAGGCTGGTATCATCCTTCGGAAAAGCGGTTCCTGAGACCGCGAAAAATCAACGCCCTATTCCGGCAAAAAAGGGAGGCTCGATCCATGAAAACAGTCAAAACAATCCTCGTCCTGCTCGTCGTCATGATGCTGGCGTCCTCCGCCTTCGCCGAGGGAGACCTCCTGGCCGAGATCCAGGCGCGCGGCACCATCATCATCGCAACGGAGGGCAACTGGTCGCCCTGGACCTATCACGATGAGGACGACAAGCTGGTCGGCCTGGACATCGAAATCGGCACGCTGATCGCCCATGGCCTGGGCGTCGAGCCCGAGTTCCAGGAGACCGACTGGGATTCCATCCTCGCCGGCGTCGATTCCGGCCGCTTCGACATCGCCTGCAACGGCGTGGGCTACACCGAAACCCGCGCGGAAAAGTATTCCTTCTCCACCCCCTATGTCTACACCCACAAGGTGCTGGTCGTCGCCTCGGACAATGAGGACATCAAGACCGTGGAAGACCTGAAGGGCCGCACCACCGCCAACTCCCCCTCCTCCACCTACGCGCAGATCGCCGAGGAGAACGGCGCGACCGTGACCTACGTCTCCACCCTGGGCGAGACCATGGCTCTCCTGGAGCAGGGCCGCGTGGACGCCACGATCAACGCGCAGGTGTCCGTCGAAGACTACCTGACCCAGCATCCGGACGCCAAGATCAAGGTCGTCCAGATCCTGGCCGGCGATCCGGTCGCCTATCCGGTGCGCAAGGCTGAGGACACCGACACGCTCATCGCCGCCATCAACGACATCCTCCAGCAGGCCCGGGAGGACGGCACGCTCGCCGAAATTTCCGTCAAGTACTTCGGCCTCGACATGACCAAGTCCGACGACGAGCTGGAAGCCGCCGCCGAATAAAACGCTTCAAACAACCGAACGACGCCACAGGGGTGTATATATGCCCCTGTGGCTTTGATGGTGTTTCGATGAAAAACGCTGATCTGTTCCTGAATGAAACCGATTACCCGGATTTTCCCGCCGAAGCCGCCGTCGCCCGGCTCTCCGGCGCGCTGACCTTCCCCACCGTCAGCTACGTTGACACCGGCCGCGTCGATTACGGCGCCTTCGAGCGCATGCAGGCGTACCTGCGCAAAAGCTACCCGCATGTGGCGGCGCGGGGCGTGTGGGAGACCATCGGCCACAGCCTGCTCATCACGCTGCCCGGCGATGACCCGTCCCTGGAGCCGGCCCTGTTCATGGCCCACCAGGACGTAGTGCCCGTGGTGCCGGGCACGGAGGGCAACTGGCTCCATGGCCCCTTCTCCGGCGACGTGAGCGGCGGCTATATCTGGGGCCGGGGCGCGATGGACATCAAGCAGATGCTCGTGGGCGAACTGGAGAGCGCGGAGTACCTGCTGGCCCGGGGCGCTTCCTTCCGGCGCACGGTTTACCTGGCCTTCGGCGAGGACGAGGAGACCTGCTCCACCGGGGCCATGGCCATCGTGAAGGCGCTGAAAGAGCGGGGCGTGCGCCTGGCCTTCGTGCTGGACGAGGGCGCGGGCGACGTGGTGGACGCGGCGGACTGGGGCGCGCCGGGCGAGATGACCTGCGCCGTGGGCCTGTATGAAAAGGGCTATGGCGACCTGCGGCTGCGGGTGAGATCCACCGGCGGGCACAGCTCGAATCCCTTCCGCGGCACCTCCCTGGGCCGGCTCTCGGACGCCATCTCCGCCATCGTCCACAACCTGCCCGCGCCGCGTCTGTCCGATTCCGTGCGCCGCAGCCTGCGCGTCCTCGCCCCGCTGATGACCGAGGAGCCCATGAAGACCTGGGCGCAAGACCCCGACGCCCACGAGGCCGAGCTCCTCGGCTGGTTCCTGGGGCGCGAGAGCCTCTACCACCTGGTCCAGACCACGGCCGCGCCCACGATGATCTCCGGCGGCGCGCCGGCGGGCAACGTGATGCCCCAGGACATGGAGGCCATCATCAACTTCCGCCTGATCCCCGGCGACACGCCCGAATCGGTGCTGGCCCACTGCCGGGCGCTGGTCGGCGAGGGCGTCGAGCTGGACTGGGCTCAGCAGATCGCCGCCTCCACGCCCTCCGACATCGACGCCTGGGGCTTCAAGGCGCTCACGCGCGTGCTGAGGCATTACTTCGACCGGCTGGTGTTCATTCCCGCCCAGAACCGCGGGGCCACCGACGCGCGGCAGTATGAGCCGCTGAGCCGCTGCGTGATGCGCTTCGGCCCCTTCCTGGAGGAGGAAGACGTCTCCGCCGAAGGCGTGCACGGCACCAACGAGCGCATCTCAGTCAGGGCCTGGCTGCAGGGCGTGCGCGTGCTGCTTCGGCTGATGGAAGAAACCTGTGTAAAGGATGACAATCCCGCATGAATGAGCGTTTATGGAAAATCCTGGCGGACTCCTTCCCCAAGCTGCTGGAATACGGCGTTAAGGTGACGCTGCCACTGACGGCCGTGTCCTTCATCCTGGCGCTGTTCATCGCCGTGATCGTGGCGCTGATCCAATACGCCGACGTGAAGGTGCTCCGGCAGATCTGCCGCTTCTACATCTGGATCATCCGCGGCACGCCGCTGCTGGTTCAGCTGTACCTGGTGTTCTACGGCCTGCCCAGCGCCGGCATCAAGCTGAACGCCTACACCTCCGCCGTGCTGGTGTTCGGCTTCAACGAGGGCGCCTACATGGCCGAGACCATGCGCGGCGCGCTGGAGAGCGTGTCCGTGGGGCAGGTGGAGGCCGGCTACTGCGTGCGGCTCAACTACCTGCAGATCATGATCCACGTGGTGCTTCCGCAGGCCTTCCGCACGGCCTTCCCGGCGCTGTCAAACTCGCTCATCTCCATGCTGAAGGGCACCAGCATGGCGGCCACCATCACGGTGATGGAGATGTTCCGCCAGGCGCAGGTCATCAACGGGCGCGTATACGAGTCGCTGGGCCTGTACAGCGAGGTCGCGCTGATCTATCTGGCGTTCTGCACGCTGCTCACCTGGCTGCAGCGGCGCGGGGAAAAGAAGCTGGCGAGCTATGGAGGAACGGTCAAATGATGCTGGAAGCGAAGGGCGTCGTGAAGCGCTTCGACGGCGCGGACGTGTTGAAGGGCATTGACCTGACGGTGAACAAGGGCGACGTTGTGGCCATCCTGGGGCCGAGCGGCTCGGGCAAGACCACCTTCCTGCGCTGCCTCAACTTTCTGGAGCGGGCCGACGCGGGCCGCCTCATCTTCGACGGCGAGTCCTTCGACCTGCACGCCGCCACCAAGCGGGACATCGCGCGGGTGCGCAAGAAGACCGCCTTCGTATTCCAGAACTACAACCTGTTCCTCAACAAGACGGTGCTGCAAAACGTGACGCTGGGTCTCACCGTGGGCGCGAAGATGAAGAAACAGGAGGCCCGGGATATCGCCGTTCACGCGCTGGAGCGCGTGGGCATGGCGAACCGGCTGGACAGCTACCCCGCCCAGCTCTCCGGCGGCCAGCAGCAGCGCGTGGCCATCGCCCGCGGGCTGGCGTGCAGCCCGGAGATCATCTACTTCGACGAGCCCACCAGCGCCCTGGACCCCGAGCTCATCGGCGAGGTGCTCGCCGTCATGCGGCAGCTGGCCGACGACGGCATGACCATGCTGGTCGTCACCCATGAGATGGACTTCGCCCGCAACGTGTCCAGCAAGGTGCTCTTCATGGAGGGCGGCTACGTTGTGGAGACCGCTCCCGCCCATGAATTCTTCGAGCATCCGAAGGAGGCGCGGTCCCAGGCGTTCATCCAGAGCATACTGAACGGCAGGAAGTGACCGGCCGCCCCACGCGCATCCCCGCGGATCCAGGTCCGCGGGTTTTTATTGCCCTCCGAACGCCGCTGCGGGGCTGATCTCCACCGCCGCAAGGCCCGCCTCCAGCTGCGCCATGCCCTCGCTGCCGGCGTAGACCGGCGGCAGGTCGATCACCGGAAAAGCCCCCGCCTTCCGGAGGTTCCGCTGTGTCTCCCCGCTCACCAGCCGCGCCGCGAAATCCAGACACAGCGCCTGCCGCGCCGCCTGTTCGCTCTTGCCGCAGTCCGTCACAGCCAGCAGCGCCACCTGGTCCGTATAGCCGCTGGCGCGCGGGGCTACGGCCCAGTCCGGGCCGCGCCCGCTCTCCGAGAGAAGCTGCAGCCGCCTGATCTCCCGCTGGGTCGCCGGCATGGCCGCGATCCCGCCGTTCACAAAGCGATCGTACACCGACGCGCTTTGGCCGAAGTCCGCCGGGAGGCGGTCGGGCAGCGCCGCCGCGGGCAGGCCCAGGTCGAGCCCCTCTCCGGCGCGCGGGGCCTGCGGGGCCGCGTCTTCCCGGAAAGACGGCGCGAGCAGATCGTCCATGGCCCGGGACCAGCGAAGGTACACCCCGTCGGCCGGCCAGTCCAGCCAGGCCTCGCATCCTGCAAGGTCCGGCGCGTCGGGCAGGGCGCTCCAGTCGGCGGGCAGGCCGTCCAGCGCGGCGCGGTTGAAGACGATGCCGTAAGCGCCCATCGCCACGGGCAGCGCGTAGCGGGTCTCCCCCACGACGCCGCAGCTCTCCAGCCCCGGGCGCAGGGCCCAGTCGCCCGGCAGGGCGAGGAGCGAGGACGGATTCTCCAGGAGGCCCGGCGGGAAGAGGATCATGTCCGGCGGACTGGCCGCGCCGCCGGCGAAAGCCCGCATCGCGTCCTCGCCCACCTCGGTCAGCTGGATGTAGACGCCGGCATGCGCCTTCTCGAACGCGGCCGCGGCGGCGTTCAGCCAGGAGGCGAAGGAGCCGCCGCTCTCCCAGCCCTCGAACACCCACAGCCTGAGCACCCCCGCCCAGCCGCCGTAGCGGCTCCGCAGCAGCGCCTCGCGCTGGAGCCCCGCCTGCCGCTCCGGCGCGAGGCAGGACAGCGCCGCCACGGCCAGCAGCGCCGCCCAGAGGATCGCCCCTCTCGCCTTCTTCACGCCGCCAACACCCCTTCACACGCAAAACTATTTCATAAAACCTCAAATCGTGCGACTAAACTCAACAATATTCTGGTAAAATGCAGATAATGACTGCGGCGTTGGGAGGCTGAACGATGAAGCGGCGCGATTATCCCTGGCAATACGGCCTGTTCCTGTCCTTTTATTACATGGCGAACGCCATTTACCAGGGCTATGTCTCCAAGTATTACGAGGCGGTTGGCATGTCGACGGCGCAGCTGAGCGTCATCCTGGCGGCGACGCCCATCATCTCGATTTTCGCGCAGCCCTTCTGGGGCGCGGCGGCCGACCGCTCCAAAACCCGCAACAGCGTGCTGCGCGCGCTCATCGCCGCCAGCGCGGCGATCGCGCTGCTGTACCGCGTCTCCGGTTCCTTCTGGTGGCTTTTGCCGGTCAGCGTGCTCTTTTCCGCGGCGTACACCTCCATCCAGCCGATCGGCGATTCGATCATTCTGGAAGCCCTCACGCCGGGCAACCAGCCCTTCGGCCCCATCCGGCTGATGGGCTGCCTGTCCTTCGCGGTGATGAACCTTTTGTGGGGCCAGTTCCTCGCGCCGGAGCGCATGAATTTCATCCTGTACGGCACGTCGGCGCTGCTGATCGGCGCGCTGTTTATCACCCGCGTGCTGCCCGCCACCGCCGGGCACCAGGCCGCCACCGGCCGCCGGATGAACATGACCGCCATACTGAAGATGAAGCACATGCCGGCCCTGTTCACGCTGATGATGCTCCTGCAGCTCACCATGGGCTATTTCTACAGCTTTTTCTCCATCCACTTCACCTCGCTGCCGGGCGGCACCAACGGCCTCCTGGGCCTGTGCTATTTCATCTCGGCCGTGAGCGAGGTGCCCTTCCTTCTGAACGCGGACAAACTCTATAAAAAGCTGGGCGTGGGCAAGCTCATGTCCATCTCCGCCTGCGCGCTTACCCTCAGGTGGATCATACTGGCCTCCACGGGCAGCGCCTACGTGGCCATGGCCAGCCAGCTGCTGCACAGCTGGGGCTTCATCGTGATGACCGTGTCCATGTCCAAGTACATCAACGACACCATCCCGGACGAGCTCAAGGCCAGCGGTCAGATGCTCATCGCCGTGGTGGGCTTCGGCGTCGCCCGCGCCTTCGGCATACTGGCCGGCGGCCTGGTCGCCAGCGCCATGGGCGGCATCCGCATGGGCTTCGCGCTGATGGCGGGCATCTCCGGCCTGGCGCTGATCGCCTTTGTGCCGAAATACGCCCGCATGAAGCCCCTCAACGGGCGCGAATAACGATCCGCCCCGATTGTTTTATTTGGGCGCGGTGATTGCGCAATCCGGTCGAAGGGTGTATACTGTATAGTGAAAGAATATGGGAAGCGGGGTGCTGATCCTTGCCCAGGCTCGAGCCGTACGGCCGCAAACTCCCCTACAGCTACGCGCTGGGCGTGTTCCCCGCGCTGAAGCTGCTCGAAGCGCGCCCGCGGGCCGTCTCGCGGCTGCTGCTCCATTCGGAGGGGCTGCGCAACGAGGGCGTGTCGCTGCTGCGGGAGAAATGCGCCGCGCTGGGCATCCGCGAGGAGTTCGCCGACCGCGTGCTGCGGCGCGAATCCCAGAAGGACAACTGCTTCGCCGCGCTGGTGTTCGACAAATACGAGGCCGAGCTGGACGGCAGCCGCCCCCACGTCGTGCTCTGCCAGATCTCGGACGGCGGCAACCTGGGCACCGCGCTGCGCGCCTGCCTGGGCTTCGGCATCCGCGACGTGGCGATCGTCAGGCCCTGCGTGGACGCCTTCGACCCGCACGTGCTGCGCGCCTCGATGGGCGCGTTCTACGCCATGAACGTGCGCACATTCGACGCCTTCGAGGATTACCGCGCCCTCTATCCCGATCACGCGCTGTACCCCTTCATGCTGGACGGGGCCGTCCCGCTGAACGAGGCCGCCGCCGGCCACGCGCCGCTCTACGCGCTGGTGTTCGGCAACGAGCAGACCGGCCTGCCCGCCCGCTTCGCGCAGCTGGGGCAAAGCGTGCTGATCCCCCAGTCGAAGGAGATCGACTCCCTGAACCTGGCCGTGGCCGTATCCATCGGAACCTATGTTTTCACAACGACAAAATAATAAGCAACCAACGCACGGGAGGGAAAGCAACATGGAACAGAGGAAATTCCGCGCCGCCATCATCGGCTGCGGCGGCATCAGCAAGGTGCACATCGCCGCGCTGCAGGGCATGAAAAACGTCGAGATCGCCGCCGTGTGCGACATCCGCGAGGAACGCCTTCAAATGGCCGTGGAAAAGACCGGCGCGAAGGGCTACGCCGACTGGCACGAGGTGGTCGCGCTGAAGGACATCGACGTGGTTCACATCTGCCTGCCCCATTACCTGCACGCGCCCGTGACCATCGAGGCGCTGAACCAGGGCCGCAACGTCATCACCGAGAAGCCCATGGCCAGCACCATCGAGGACGCGCGCGCCATGATCGCCGCCTCCGAGAAGGAAGGCGCGCCCATGCTGGGCGTCATCTTCCAGAACCGCTACAATTCCTCCGTCCAGCGCGCCAAAGAGATCATCGAGTCCGGCGAGATGGGCGCGTTCCTTGGCGCGGCGGCCTCCGTATGCTGGCGGCGCGAGGGCGCGTACTATTCCGAATCCGGCTGGCGCGGCGTGAAGGCCACAGAAGGCGCGGGCTCCCTCATCAACCAGTCCATCCACACGCTGGATCTTTTGTCCTTCCTGGGCGGCCCCATCGAAAAGGTGCGCGGCTCGGTGTTCACCGGGCTGAACGAGGGCCAGATCGAGGTCGAGGACAACGCCATGGCCGTGGCGCTCTACGCGGGCGGCCAGCGCGCCCTGATCCACACCAGCAACAACAACGTGGCCGACGACGCCATCGAGGTGAACATCCACTTGGAGAAGGGCGTCCTGAAGATGTTCGGGCCGAAGCTCTACCTGGTGGAAAACGGCGAGCTCAAGCTCATCGACTCCGGCGACGACAAGGCCATCGTGGGCAAGACGGTTTGGGGCAACGGCCACGTGAGCCAGCTGGAGGACTACTACGGCTGCCTCGACCAGGGCAAACACTTCTGGATCGACGGCCGCAGCGCCTTCCCGGCCCTCAGCCTGGTGCTCAGCATCATCCGCTCGAGCGAAGAAGGAAAGTGGGTCGAACTCTACAAGGCTTGATGGAAATTAGGAATTAGGAATTGGGAATTAGGAATTGAAGTTACTCTGAAATGAGAACGGAGGGGTTTGATATGACGAATTTCCAGATCGGCGCGCAGATGTATTCGGTGAGGAACCACTGCCAGGAAGCGGGCGAAATGCTGCTGACCATGAAGGCGCTCAAGGCCATGGGCTACAACACCTGCCAGCTCTCCGGCCAGAACCGGGCGATCCCCGCCGAGCAGCTGAAGGACATGCTGGACGAGGCCGGGCTGACCTGCGCCTGCACCCACATCACCTTCCAGGAGATGGAAGAGGACCTGGACAAGGTCATCGCGTTCCACAAGACGCTGGGCTGCGAATATCCGGGCATCGGCGGCCTGCCGGGCGAGTACCGCGCCAGCCCCGAGGGCTTCGTCACATTCGCCGGGAAGGCCAGCAAGATCGCGGACAGGCTGCTGGACAACGGCCTGCACTTCATCTACCACAACCACGCCTTCGAGTTCCAGCGCTTCGAGAAGGTCGGCAAGACCGGCCTGGAGCTGCTGTTTGAGAACGCCAGCCCCTCGCTGCAGTTCGAGCTGGACGTGTTCTGGGTGCAGATGGGCGGTGCCAGCCCGCTGGATTGGATCGAGAAGGTGCGCGGCCGCATGGACGTCGTCCACTTCAAGGAGATGAACGGCACCGCCGAGAACCGCAACGTCATCGCCCCCATCGGCAAGGGCAACATGAACTGGACCGCCATCATGAAGGCCTGCGACGACATCGGCGTGAAGTACGCCATGATCGAGCAGGACAACGCCGTGGATCAGGGGTCTCTGGACTGCATGCTCTACAGCCTGAACACGCTGAAGAAGCTGGGCGGAAGGTTCTGACGAGCGCCCGTCAGTCAATGAACCGGCGCAATACCGCAAGCTCTGCAAGCGCGGCCGTGCCGCCAGGGCTTGCGGTATTGTTTGGAAGGGGAAAGAGACATGCTGATCGAAACCGAAAGGCTGACCGTCCGCTCGTTCCGCGAAGGGGATGAAGAAGCGCTATATCACATCAAGACCGATCCCGCTGTTTTGGAGTTTTGTCCCGACTTTCTGGCCGTGGGCGCGCGGCGCGAAGACATGCCGGAATACATCCGTGCATTCAGGCGGATCGAGGAAGACGGCGACATCGACGCATGGCGCTGCTATGCCGTCGAAAACAGGGAAACCGGCGGGATCATGGGCTGTCTCACGTTCTCCAAACAGAACATGCTGCGCGAATACGAGCTGGGCTGGATGATGATCGGCCGATTCGCGGGGAAAGGCTACGCCTCCGAAGCGGCCGCGGCTTTTGCGGAATCCATTTGCCGGACGCATGGCTTCGATTACCTGATCGCGGTCATGGACGTGGACAATCCCGCTTCCCGCAGGACGGCGGAAAAGGCCGGATTCCGGCTGTTTGAAAAGCGAACCGTATACGACTACGCCTACAACCGCTACGCCGACGATTATTTCTACTTCAGGCGGTATTATTCCGGCTGCGCGCTGAAGGACAGGTTCTACGGCGACGCGCCCTATTACGGCCGCTCGACGTCGGACAGGGAAGGGCATCGCCCTGCCATTGCGGATTTCTAACGATTTGACAGAGGGGGCATATCGTTATGATGGACATGAAGGGACTTGATCTGTTCTGGGCGCGGATCAGGCAGGCTGTTGACGAAGAAAAGATTCCCGGCGCGGTGCTGCTGGCCGGGCGGAACGGCGAGACGCTCATGCACGAGGCCTGCGGATGGGCGCAGCTTTTGCCCACGCGGGAGCCGATGACGAAGGACACGCTGTTCGACGTGGCCTCGCTCTCGAAGATGACCGGCACCTGGCCCGCCATCATGAAGCTCCTGCAGGACGGGACCTACACGCTGCACTCCCGGCT
This sequence comes from Clostridia bacterium, assembly GCA_017527065.1. Classification (GTDB taxonomy): domain Bacteria; phylum Bacillota; class Clostridia; order Christensenellales; family Aristaeellaceae; genus Firm-10. Next base: position 42,767 of record JAFXQO010000025.1, on the reverse strand, counting down.
TCCCGAGATGCTGGACCGGCCCATGCACCCGGCGCTCAGAGAGGTGACGCTGTGGAACCTACTGACCCACACCGCCGGCCTCATCCCGGACTGCTGGCCGGACCGCTTCGGCCCCACGCGGCAGGAGCGCATCGACGGCCTGCTCATGCTGGAGCCGGTCATACCGCGCAACACGCGCGTGTGGTACAGCGACCTGTCCTTCATCTTCCTGGGGGAGATCGTGGCGCAGGCCTATGGCAAGCCCCAGGACCAGGCGGCGGGCGAGATCTTCGACCTGTTGGGCATGAAGAACACCTGCTACAACCCGCCCAAGACCGTCTACTGCGCCGCCACCGAGTTCCGCACCGACCGGGACGAATCGCCCGTGCGCGGCACGGTGCACGACGAGACCAGCTGGATGCTGGGCGGCGTGGCCGGTCACGCGGGCGTGTTCTCCACCGCGGAGGATCTGGGCCGCTTCTGCGCGGCGGTCATCCCGGCGCGCTGCCATCCCTTCTTCGAGAAGGACTGGCTGGACAAGGCGTTTACCAACCAGACGGCGCACCTGGGCGACAACCGGTGCCTGGGCTGGATCGCCTACCGGGAGCGCCGGGAGGGCAACATCGTGGGCCACACCGGCTTCACCGGTACCAGCCTGTGGATCGACACGGTATCCGGCGACTACGTGGTGCTGCTCACCAACCGCGTGCATCCCACCCGCCAGAACAGCGCCCTCTTCCCTCTGCGCCGCGAAGGGTTCAAGACCGTGTTTGGCGTGAATATCATGTACTGACGCTCGTCCCGACATTCCTTAGCAGGAAATGTCGGGTTTTTTTCTCCTTTTCTGTTATAATTGACTTCTGGCTTTTTACTCAAGCCAGAAGTCTTTCTATTATATTGATAGGAAGTTGATGACACCAATGTAATAACCATTTGAATGCTGATAATGATTCGCTTCATTTGAATGACTCCTCCCCCGTTTACCTCTTGAAAGCTATGCTGAAAACAGACTGTTGTTCCTCTAATCTCCATGAAATAGGAGCCTTGCTTCTTATAATTATGTACTTATACCGCCTGTTTGTCGAGGAGAATAGGAACTAAAATTCCTGTATAAGCTAAATTGGGGGATGTAAAATGCTCATTCAAGGTTTTCATGAAATTGGCGACCGGCTTCTCGCCGTCCGCAAGAAGCGCGGGCTTACACAGATGCAAGTAGCGGAACTGGCAGGCGTAGCCGACCGCACTTACGCCGACATTGAACGCGGCACAGCAAACATGCGCATCGACACGCTCCAGCGTATCTGCAAAGCGCTGCGCATTACGCCTGATGAAATCCTGACGGAGAGCAGTACAAACCTCATGCTGAAACAAGAAGAACTCCTCCAGCGCCTTAACACCTGCTCTGAAAAAGAGAGGCAAACAGCGCTTTCCCTGCTGGATGTGTATTTGCATTCACTGGAATAGAAGAAAACTCAATAACTTCATCTGTCTCTCATGCGGCATTTCCTCTTTTGCAAAGGAGCGCGGGACAATGGCCAAACGCAACGATTCCCTGCGCCCCGCGCGGACGGGCTGGCGATACGCCGCCGCGCTGGCGGTGGTTCTGGCCGTATGCCTGCTCATCGCCGCGGACGGGCGGCGCCGCGCCGCGCGGCTCGTGCCGCTGGAGGTCGTCCATCACGCCGCAGAACCGACGATTGCGCCCACGATTGAGCCGACTGTTGAACCCGCGGCCGAACCGACGCCCGCCTCCGTCACTTTTGTGCTGAACACAAGCACCCATCGCTTCCACCGGCCGGACTGCTCCTCCGTCCAGGACATGAAGGAGAAGAACCGCCGCGACTTCACCGGCCCGCGCGAGGACGCCCTCGCCGAAGGCTACAAGCCCTGCGGCCGCTGCAACCCATGACGCATAGCGCGCTCCCTCCCTCGCGGGCGGAAGCGCGCTTTTTCATTTCAGTAACTTATAATTCCCCATTTTATCCTTCCGTCAGTTCCAGATACCTGTCCACCAGTCTGTCGAACTCGCCCAGCGCGGTTTCGACGGAGGCGGGATCGGACATGTCCACGCCCGCGACCTTCAACAGGTCGATCGGATGCAGGCTGCAGCCAAGCGATAGGAACTTGCGGTAGCGCTCCACGGCCGGCGCGCCCTCGCGGCGAATGCCGCTGGCCAGCGCCATGGCGGCGGAGAAGCCGGTGGCGTACTTGTAGACGTAGAAGGCCCGGTAGAAGTGGGGGATGCGCATCCACTCGTAGGCGATCAGCTCGTTCTGGCGCAGGGTGGGATAGTAGCGGGCGTTGAGGGCGGCGTATACCGCGTTCAGCGACTCCGCCGTGAGCGGCTCGCCCCGCTCGGCCATGGCGTGGGCGTCGCGCTCGAACTCGGCGAACATCGTCTGGCGGAACACCGTGGTGCGGAAGTTCTCCAGAAGCTGCGCGATGAGGTACGCCTGGGCCTTTTTGTCGTCCTTATAGCGCTCCATGAGCTCCATCAGCACCAGGCACTCGTTCGTCGTCGAGGCCACCTCGGCCACGAAAAGCGAATAGCCCGCGGTGGTGTAGGGCTGGGCGGCGTTCGAGTAGTAGGTGTGCATGGAGTGGCCCATCTCGTGGGCGATGGTCAGCAGCGAATCGAGGCTGGGATGATAGTTCATCAGCACGAAGGGATGAGAATCGTAGGTGCCCCAGGAATACGCGCCGGAGGACTTGCCCGCGTTTTCGTAAACGTCGATCCAGCGCTCCTCCCGCGCCTTGCGGAGGGTCGCCTGATAGTCCGCTCCCAGCGGCTTCAGGCAGTCCACCATCAGCGCGTAAGCCTCGTCGAAGGGCAGCTTGATGTCGAAGCCCTCCACGGCGGGCACGTAGACATCCTCCATGCCCATGTCGCTCACGCCGATCTGCTCGCCCTTGCGGGTCATGTACCGGCCCAGCTTGTCCACGTGGCGGTGCACCGTCCCGATCAGGCCGGAATACACGTCCTGCGGCACGGCGTCCGGGAAAAGGCGGGCCGCCAGCGCGCTCTCGTGCTTCGCCGCCCGGGCGTAGAACACGTCCGCCTTGACCGACGCGCTGTAGATGGCCGGGATGGTGGCGGAAAACGCCTTGTGCGTCTCATACATGCCCGCGAAGGCCGCCCGGCGCACGTCGCGGTTGCGGCTCATCATGAGCGGGATGTAGCTGGAGTGGGTCAGCTCCACCGGCTTTCCGTCCTCGCCCGGCACCTGGGGAAACTTCATGTCCGCGTCGCTGAGCATGGAGAAGATGGTGTCCGGCGCGGCGCCCATGTCGCCGGTCATGGCGACGAGGCGCTCCTCGGCGGCGGACAGCGTGTGCGGGCGCTGGCGCTCGATCTCATTAAGCTGCACGCGGTAGTCCTCAAAGCCCGGCGCGGCGGCGGCCTGCCCGATGTATCCGGTCGGCTGGGCCAGCAGCTCCGGCTGCACAAAGGCCGCGGCCGTCTCGGCCTGCACCAGCAGCGACTGGGCACGCTCCGAAAGCGCCTGGTATTCGTCCTTGCGGTTGTCCTCGTCGCGCTTCATGCGGGCGTAGGTGTAAAGGCTCTCGCCCAGGCGCTCGATTTCCGTCGCAGCGCGCAGGGCCTCGCGCAGGGTTTCCAGGCTGCCGAGCCTGCCCTCATAGGCCGGGAAGGCCGCCAGCAGCTCGCCGGCCTTTTTGTAATCCGCTTCCCAGGCCTCCTGCGAGGGGTAAATGTCTTCCAGTTTCCATTTGTCGCGCAGCGCGATCTCGCCGCGCTCGGGGGTGCGGTCGCTCATGGTCGTTTTCTCCTTTTGATTATACGTTCCAGATTTCCTTCGCGTACTGGGCGACGGTGCGGTCGGAGGAGAACTTGCCCGCGGAGGCGGCGTTCACCAGACACTTGCGCGCGAAGCCCTGCGGGTCGGCGGCGTAGTCGCGGTTCGCGGCCAGCTTGGCCTCCAGGTAGGGCCGGAAGTCCTTCAGCACGAAGTAGTGGTCGGGCTGATGCCAGCTGGCGCCGTCCAGGATGGCGGTGTAGAGTTCCTTCAGGCCGCCGTCTTCGTCCGGGAAGGTGCCGTCCACCAGGGCGTCCAGTACGCGCGCGATCAGCTTGTCGCTCTTGTAGATGTCGCGGGGCCTGTAGACCGGCTTGAGGGCGTTCAGCTCCTCCACCGTGGCGCCGAAGATATAGTTGTTCTCGCGCCCGGCCTCCTCAACGATCTCCACATTCGCGCCGTCGAAGGTGCCCAGCGTGACCGCGCCGTTCAGCATTAGCTTCATGTTGCCGGTACCGCTGGCCTCGGTGCCCGCGGGGGAGATCTGCTCGCTCACGTCGGCGGCGGGAATGATGTCCTCCGCGTAGGAGCAGTTGTAGTTCTGCACGAATACGACTTTCAGGCGATCCTTCGTCTCGGGATCGCCGTTCACCTTGTCGGCGATCATGTTGATCAGCCGGATGACGGCTTTGGCCCGGTCGTAGCCCGGCGCGGCCTTCGCGCCGAAGATGTACGCCGTGGGCGTGAAGTCCCTGATGGAGCCGTCCTTGAGGCCGTACCAGATGGCCAGTATCGACAGGGCGTTCATGAACTGGCGCTTGTACTCGTGCAGCCGCTTGATCTGCACGTCGAACATCATGTCCGGATCGAGGGTCACGCCCTCGCGCCGGGCGATCTTTTCGCACAGCTGCGTCTTTTTCAGGCGCTTCACCGCGCGGAATTCTCCGCAAAGCTTATCGTCGATGAAGGGCTTCAGCTTCGCCAGCTCGTCCAGGTTCGTGAGGAAGCCGTCGCCGATTTTGCCCGCGATGAGCGCGGAGAATTCCGGGTTACACAGGCCCAGCCAGCGGCGCTGTGTGATGCCGTTGGTCTTGTTCTGGAAGCGCTCCGGCCACAGGGCGTACCAGTCGGCGAACACGTCCTTTTTGAGGATCTCGGAATGCAGCGCGGCCACGCCGTTGGTGGCGTGGGTGGCGTAGACGGCCAGCTGCGCCATGTGCACGCGCTTTCCCTCGATGATGCAGCGGGTGGGCAGCACGGGGAGAGCGCGCCGCGCCAGGTCCTCCTTGAACCGCGCGTCGATCGCCGCCATGATCTCCACGATCTCGGGGCACACCGTGCGCAGCAGGCTCAGGTCCCACTTCTCCAGCGCCTCCTGCATGACGGTGTGGTTGGTGTAGGCGAAGGTGCTTTGGGCGATCCGGAAGGCGTCCTCGAAGGAGACGCCGTCCTTTTCCAGCAGGCGGATGAGCTCCGGAATGGCCATCACCGGGTGGGTGTCGTTGAGCTGCACGGCGTGCTCGCCGGCGAAGAAGGCGTAGTCGCTTCCATGGCGCTTTCTGTAGGCGCGCAGCATATCCTGGATGGACGCGCTCACCAGCACGTACTGCTGCTTCACGCGCATCCGGCGGCCGGCCGGGCGGGTGTCGTTGGGATAGAGGAATTTCGTGATGTCCTCGGCGCGGTTCTTGTCCGCGGCGGCCTGGGCGTACTTCTGGGCGTTGAACAGCGGGAAGTCGATCTCGTGAAGGCTCTCGGTCTGCCACAGCCGCAGCGTGCCTATGGTCTTCGCGCCGTAGCCGATCACGGGCATGTCGTAGGGCACGGCCAGCACGCGGCCCTCCTTCATCTCCACAACCACGGCCTCGTCCAGCCGGCGGATGGACCAGGGGTCGCCGTATTTTGCCCAGTCGTCCGGCTCCTCGTGCTGGCGGAAGTCCACGAAGGACTGCTTGAACAGCCCGTAGCGGTATCTGAGGCCGTAGCCGGTGAGGGGGATATCGTGGGTGGCGGCGCTGTCCAGGAAGCAGGCGGCCAGCCGGCCCAGGCCGCCGTTGCCGAAGGCGTCGTCCTCGATGTCCTCCAGGGCGGCGATGTCCACGCCCTTTTCGGCCAGCAGCGCCCGCGCGTCCTCCAGGAGGCCCATGCAGAACAGGTTGTTGTAGACCATGCGGCCCACCAGGTATTCGGCGGAGAGGTAATAGGCCTGCCGCTTGCCGGCGCGGGCCCTTTCGCTTCCGATCCAGGCGGGGGCCAGCGCCTCCATGGCCGCGGAAGCCAGGGCGTCGTGCAGCTGGACGGCGTTCGCCTCCTTCAGGGCGATGTGCTCGCGGGTGAGCAGCAGCGCCTCGGCCCGCGCGATCAGTTCTTTGGCGTTCATCATCTCTTGGGTTCACTCCTGTCGCATTCTTTGTTGAGGGCGTTGAGTTTTTCGGCCAGGGCGGGGGTCGCAGCGCCGGGCTGCATGCGCCACAGCCAGTTTCCGCCCACCGTGCCGGGATGGTTCATCGTGGCTTCCTCGCCCAGGCCCAGGATGTCCTGCATCGGGGCCACGGCGATGCGGGCCTTGCTCGCAAACACCGTGCGCACAAAGGCCCAGGGGATCTCGTCGACGGACTTGAAGCCCGTGACCTGCGCCGCCCGGGCGAGCTCCGCCTCCGAAGCGGTCTCCGACCAGGCGCGGGCGGTGAAGTTGTCGTGCGTGCCGGTGTAGTAGGCGGTGTTCTCGGTGACGTTGGCGGGCAGGTGGATGTTCGTGTCGTCGCCGCCGAAGGCGAACTGCAGCACGCGCATGCCCGGATAGCCTGTCCAGGCGATCAGCCGGCGCACGCGGTCGTTCACCTCGCCCAGATCCTCGGCCACCACGTTCAGCCCCGGCAGCCGGCGCTTGAGCGTTTTGAAAAGCGCCTTGCCCGGCCCCACGACCCACTTGCCGCCCCGGGCGTTGGGCGCGCCGTGGGGGATCGAATAGTAGTTGGCGAAGCCGATGAAATGGTCCACGCGGATGATGTCGTACAGCTGCGCCATGCGCGCCATCCGGTCGACCCACCAGCCGTAGCCGTGGAAGCGCAGCCACGTCCAGCGGTAGAGGGGATTGCCCCAGAGCTGGCCGTCCTCGGAGAAGTAATCCGGCGGCACGCCCGCCACGCGCTTGGGCTGGCCGTCGCGGCTGAGCTGGAACACCTCGGGATGCAGCCAGGCGTCCGCGCTGTCCTCCGCCGCGTAGATGGGCATGTCGCCGAAGAGCGAGATGCCCAGGCCGTTGCAGTATGCCTTCAGCGCCGACCACTGCCGGTCGAAGATATACTGGCACCAGATGTGGAAGCGGACCTCCTCGTCCAGCTCCGCCTCGTAGCGGCGCAGCGCCTTCGGGTCGCGCCGCATGGCCCCCTTGTCCGGCCATTCGTTCCACTTCACGCCGCCGAAGCGCTGCTTGAGGGCGGTGAACAGCGCGAAGCCTCTCACCCAGCCGTTCTTTTCCTCAAAGCGCCCGATTTCCTTCTTCAGCGACCCTTCGGACTGGGAGAACCCAGCGCGCAGCAGCTTCATCTTGTGGGCGCGGGCTTCATCGTAGTCCACCCGCTTCAAATCGGCCGGCTCGAAGCGCTCGCCCGGCTTCAGCTTGATAAGACCTTCCTCCGCCAGCCGGTCGAGGGAGATCAGCAGCGGATTGCCCGCGAAGATGCCGGTGGACTGATAGGGCGACTCCCCGTAGCCCGTGGGTCCCATCGGCAGCACCTGCCAGATGGTCATGCCCGCGTCGTGCAGGAAATCGGCGAATTCAAACGCTTCCCTGCCCAGGCTGCCTACGCCGTCGGGGCCCGGCAGGGAGGAAATGTGCATCAGGATGCCGCTTTGGCGCATCGCTGTCACTCCTTCTGGAATTAGGAATTTGGAATTGGGAATTAGGAATTATATAGCGGTCATTCAGCGCGGAGCAGGGCGCAGGAGAGGGGCGGGAGGGCGGCGTCCGCGAGGAAGTCCTCCGCCGGAACGCCGACGCAGCCCAGGAGGGCGGCGTCATCCAGCCCCAGCGCGGCCAGGTCGAGGGAAACCGTTTCGCCCTTCGAGGCGTTGACCAGCACGATCGCGGTTGTCCCATCCTCTACGGTGAAGGCGCACACGGCGTCGTTTCCGGCGTCCAGCGCGGTCATTTCGCCGCGGGCCAGTTCGGGCGCGAGGCTTCGCAGCGCGATCAGCGCGCGATACCAGTTGAGCAGGCTTTCCTCATTTCCCTCCTGCTCGGCGACGCCCGCCTTCAGGCGCTGCTTCTGGTCGGCGTCCGCCGGGGGCAGGCAGTTCGCCGTTTCGTCCGCGGCGCTCCAGAGCATGGGCAGGCGCTTGTTCTCGTCCCGCCCGGAGCCGCTCATGCCCAGCTCCTCGCCGTAGTACACGAAGGGCCGGCCGGGCAGCAGCAGATACAGCATGGCCGCGGCCTTCATCGCCGCCTCGTCCGAGCGCAGCATGCCCCGGGCGCGGGCGATGTCGTGGTTGGTAAGGAAGGGGGCGTCAAGGCTTGCGGGCGAGGCGGCGCGAAGCTGTCCGTTCCACTCGGCCATGCGCCGGGCGACCGCCGCGCCGCGCCCGTTCAGCGCGGCCTGAACGAGCAGGCCGTCCACGTCCGCGGCGGGGAAGTTGAACAGGCTGTCTATCCCGCTCGAATACATGCCCAGGATGGTCTGCGCGTCGGCCCAGCACTCGCCCACAACGTAGCAGTCCGGGTCCTTCGCCCTCGCCGTTTCGCAAATAAAGCGCACGAACTCGGCGCACTTGCCGGGCGCGCCGGTGTAGTAGCTCGTCGTGGCGTCCAGCCGGAAGCCGGAAACGCCGTGCTCCTGCCAGAAGGCGATGATGCGCGCGATCTCACCCCGCACATCTTCATTGTCCAGATTCAGGTCCGGCATGTGCGGGCCGAAGCGGCCTTCGTAGTACCAGCCGGACGCGCCGGGAACCTCGTGATCGCCGCTGCCCTGGGTGAAAGTGTACATTTCGATGGCCGGACTCTCTTTGCCTCCGGCCAGGGCGGCGCACGCCTCGGAGAACCACGGGTGCCCGACGCCGGTGTGGTTCACCACCAGGTCGAGGATGACGCCGATGCCCCGCTCGCGGCAGGCGGCCACGAGGCTGTCGAAGTCCTCCAGCGCGCCGAATTCCGGCGCGACGGCGTAGTAGTCCGTCACGTCGTAGTGATGGTAGCTCGGCGAGGGATGGATGGGGGTGAGCCAGATCATATCGACGCCCAGGGAGGCGATGTAGTCCAGCTTCTCCTCGATGCCCCTGAGGTCGCCGAGGCCGTCTCCGTCGCTGTCCGCGAAGGAGCCCACGAAGATTTCATATGCCACGCCCGAGGCCGCGGGACCCTCGGCGGGCGCCGCGGCGCCCGCCCCCATGAGGAGGGCGAGCGCCAGCAGCAGGCAGGCGAAGCGCTTCATCAGCCCTTCACCGAACCGCCGGTGATGCCTTCGACGTAGAACTTCTGCATGATGACGAACAGGATCGAGATCGGGATCGACACGACCACGCCGCCCGCGCAGAACTCGCCGAAGTAGTTGTTGCGGTTGACTTTGTCCACCATGGCGAACAGGCCCAGCGCCACGGTCTTTCCGGAGGACACGCCGCTGTTGAGCATCAGGGAGGCCATCACGAAGTCCATCCAGGGGGCCAGGAAGGCGTTGATGACCGTGTACACGATGATGGGCTTGGCCAGCGGCAGGATGATCTTCCAGAATACGGTGAACTCGTTCGCTCCTTCGATCCAGGCCGCCTCGCGCAGCGACTTCGAGATGGTGTCGAAGAAGCCCTTGGCGATGAGGTAGCCCATGCCGCTGCCCGCGGAATAGACGATCACCAGGCCCGTGAGGCTGTTGGTGAGGCCGAACTCCTTCAGGATGAAGTAGACCACGATCATGGACAGGAAGCCGGGGAACAGGTTCAGGATGATGGCCACGTTCATCATGGGCTTGCGCGCCTTAAAGCGCATGCAGCTCATGGCGTAGGCCACCATCAGCACGAAGGCGCTGGAGATGACGCAGTTGAAGCAGCCCACGATCAGCGTGTTCAGGAACCAGCGCGGGAACTGGTTGACCGAGTCGCCGCCGGGCAGCAGGATGTTGCGGAAGTGATCCAGCGTAAACGCCTGCGGGAAGAAGTGGCTCAGGTTCGGGCCCTTGTCCACGCTGAAGGCGTTGAGCACCAGCCACAGGATGGGGATCAGCCAGAAAGCGGCCAGCAGCGCCAGCACGATATGGCGCACGGTGAGCCGCACGATCTTCTTCCGGCTCGGCTTATTGACATGCTCTGCGTGTGTCACTGGAAGCTCTCCTCCTTATCTCCCTTGATCATTCTGTTGAATGCCAGCAGGGTGATGATGGCGCAGACCACGAACACCAGGATGCCGATGACGGAGGCCATCTTGTAGTTCTGCCGGTCCTGCGTCAGGCCGAACAGCCAGGTGATCAGCAGGTCGACCTCGCTGGCGTTGGCGTTGGCCATGTACTGGTTCTGCGTCACGTACACGTCGTGGCTGAGGAGGTATATGACGTTGAAGTTATTGATGTTCGCCACCACGCTGTTCACCAGCGACGGACCCATGACGAACATGATATAGGGCATGGTGATGTGCCAGAAGGACTGCCAGGCGTTGGCGCCGTCGATGCGGGCCGCCTCGGTCAGGTCGGCGGGGATGTTCATCAGGATGCCCGTGGCGATCAGCATCTGATACGGGATGCCGACCCAGATGTTGATGAGGATAATCATGGGCCGCGCCCAGGCCGGGTTGGTGAGGAAGGGGATGTAGTTGGCCGTGGGAATGGCGCCGATATTGAACAGCCAGTCCGTGAGGCCGATGTTCTTGCAGATGGTGTTCACGATGCCCTGGTTGGCGAAGAAGTTGCGCACCAGCAGCAGGCTCACGAACTGCGGCACGGCCATGGTCACCATGAAGCAGGTGCGCCAGAAGCGCTTGCCCAGGGTGTTCTTGTTGTTGATGAACATGGCCATCAGGATGCCCAAAATGAAGCAGGTGAACGTGGCCGTCACGGCCCACACCAGCGTCCAGCTCAGCACGTGGCCGAAGGAATAGCCAAAGCTGGACTCGGCGGTCATGCTGAACAGGCTCCTGAAGTTATTGAAGCCGACCCACGTGAACAGCGCGTTGGGCGGCAGGTGGTCGTGGTCGTAATTGGTGAAGGCGATGAGGATCATCACGATCAGCGGGATGATGATGAACATCACCACGCCCAGGGTGGGCAGGGACAGGAGCGTGATGTGGAAGCGCTTGCCAAGCAGGGCCTCCACGTCGTCCTTGAAGGAATTGATGTGCTTGCCGCGCTCCTGCGTCTTCTGCAACTCATAGGCCGCGCGCATGTTCTTCATCCACAGCACGACGGCCACCAGGATGAGCGCCATGCTCATCACGCTGAACAGCAGGATGAGGAAGGAGTTGTCGTAATCGTTCCAGACGTTCTTGCGGGTCACGGGGTCGAAGGTCTTCTTGGCCAGCACAGTGCCCAGCGTGCCGAATTTGGAAAGATTCGGCGCCATGAAGGTTGGAATCAGGTAGATGATCAGGGCTTCCACCAGCGTCTTGAGGACGCCCTTGACGACCTGGCCCCGCGCGAAAAAGCCCGCGCCGCTGATCAGCGCGGAGAGACGCGTCCAAACGTCGCCCTTGCTGAAGGCCTCGGCCGTTCCGGCAAAGAACTCGCCGATCGAGGAGAAAGCGCGCGACAGCCCGGACCGCTTGCCCCGCGCCTGCGCTTGCTGCGTCATGCTCATAGTTCAAGATCCTCCTAATTAGGAATTAGGAATTGGGAATGTGGAATTAGGAATTATACCTTGTTTTCAGGAAGGCGTTGCCCCGCCGCGCCGCGGGCGCGGCTCCAGAGTAACTCCAATTCCTAATTCCCAATTCCTAATTGTAATTGAACTGCCGCCCCGCTCCCGGATGATAAACCGAAAAGGAACGGGGCGGCAGTCAGTCATTCGTTAGCGGATGAACCGATTACTGCAGGGCAGAGGCGGTGATGCCGGCGACGGTGTTGTCCAGCATGGTCTGCAGGTCAGTGCCGTCGGCGTTGTTGTTGGCGATGATCTCGCCCAGGGTTGCGGCGGGCGTCCAGTAAGGATCAGCCACGCGCTGCACGGTGGCGTAAGCGGCCTGCGCAGCCAGAGCGGCGATGGCGGGAGCGGCCTGAACGGCCTCGGAAGCGGCGGCAGCCTTGTTGGCCGGGCCCTGGCCGCGGAGCTCGAAGCGGCTCAGCTGGCTCTCTTCGTTGGTCATGAAGGCGGCGAAGTCCATGGCGTCGCCCACGAACTCAGAGTGGGGATTCACGCCGACCAGCTTGTAGCCCGCGAAGGAGGACATCTGAACCTGCTTGCCGGCCACGGTGAAGGTGGGCAGCTTGACGGCGGCGTAGTTGTCGCCCCAGGCTTCCTGAGCCACGTTGGCGTTCCAGGTGCCGGACACGCCCGCGATGATGGAGCCGTCCTTGACGCCGGCCACGAAGGGATCGGAGTCCGCGTTGATGAAGCCGGGGTTCTGGGCGATGGCCAGCAGGGCCTCGACGACCTCGACGCCCTTGATCTCGGTGTCGGTGGCGTTCCAGTTGCATGTGTTGGTCACGCCATCCTCATTGATGTGCATGTCCAGGCCCGCGCCCTTGAAGAAGGAGTAGATGTACCAGCCGTTGCTCAGCGGGAAGCCGACCTTCTTGCCGGCGGCCGCGGCGACCTCGAGCATCTTGTCCAGGGACTGGACGTCTTCCTCGGTGAAGTACTCCTTGGAGTAGAACATGAAGTAGCCGTTGTCAGCGGTGGCCGGATAGGCGTACAGCACGCCGTCCGCGCCGGTGGCGGCCGCCACGGCGCCTTCCGCGTTGTTCGCGATGACGGCCTCGGGATCGATCACGACTTCCTGCAGCGCGCCGGCGTTGTACAGGCTGTTGAACTGGTCGTCCGCGAAGGTGAACACGTCGGCCGCGGCCTCGGGATCGGCCAGCACGTTCTTGGAGCAGTCGCCCTCGGAGACGATGCCGACTTCGATGGTGTAGTTGTTGTCCGGATAAGCGGCCTTGAAGTTCTCGATCACGCCGTTGATCCAGGCTTCGTCGTTGTTGTCGCCCACCCAGACGCGCAGCGAAACATCTTCCGCGAACGCGACGGAGGTCATGGCCATCATCAGGACCAGAACCAGAGCAAGGATCTTTTTCATGGGAGTTCCTCCTTTATATTCTTACACGGGTCGTCCCGTGCAGATTACATTGAACGCACCGATTCGCGCAGCACGAGCTCCGCGCCGACGGTCACGTGGCGCGCCGGCGCGCCGCGCTCCATCATCTCCCGCAGCACCCCGACGCTCTGCCGAGCCAGCTCCTGAACCGGCTGCGCGATGGTCGAGAGCCGCGGCGTGAGGAACGCGCCGATGTCCACGCCGTCCACGCCCAGCACGCTCACGTCCTCCGGAACGCGCCGCCCCAAATCGCTCAGCGCGCGCATGACGCCCATGGCCGCGGTGTCGCTCATGCAGAACGCCGCGTCCGCGTCGCCCTGCCGGAAGTATTCAAGCGCCGCAGCGTAAGCCGCGTCCAGGGTGAGGCGCGTTTCGATGTAGCGCGCCGCGGGGAGGGGCAGGCCGTGGGCCGCCAGGGCTTCCCGCGCCCCACGGGCCCGCAGGGCCAGGCTGTCCGCGCCCTCCGGGTCGCCGCCGAACACGGCGACGCGCCGGTGCCCGCGGGCGAGCAGCGCCTCGACGGCCTCCCGCGCCATGCGCTCGTCGTCGATGGAGACGGAGGAGGCGCGCGCTTCCAGGGCCGTGCCCAGGGTGGAGACGGTGGTGAACACCATGGGGATGTTCACGTCGGCCAGCTTTGCGCAGCGCCCGTCGATGCGGCTGCCCACGAAGATGATGCCCGTGATGCGGCGCTCGCCGATCAGCGTCAGCGCCCGGCTGAACTCGTCGTCCCGCTCGTCGATGTACTCGGTCACGAAGGCCGCCCGGCTCTCCTGCGCGCACTGCGATATGGCCTCGGCCAGCTCGTTCAGGAAGGGATTGCGCCGGCCACGGATGATCACCGCCACCAGGTCGCCCTCCGCCTGCTTGAGCCCCCGCGCGTGCGCGTTGCCCACGAAGTGACACGCCTCCATCACCCGGCGCACCTTTTCCTGCGTCGCCCGGCTCACATCCGGCCGGTCGTTCAGCACGCGCGACACGGTCGTCACGCTCACGTCCGCCATTTGGGCGATGTCGCGGATGGTATAAATCTTCATGGCTGCGGCCTCCTGCGGCGATTGAAACCGTTGCCGGTAACGGTGTCGGTAACGTTTTCAACGCGGTTATATCTTAGCATTGTCTTTCCGGTTTGTCAACCGTCCGCCGGCGCTCCGGCCCTGTTTTTTTCTGTTTTTTACATAAGATTAAAAAGCGCGCCGCGGGAGGGTTCATCGCCTCCCGCGGCGCGCCTTGCGGCTATTCTCTTCTCTTATGGCCTTTTCACCGGAATGCCGTTATCCGTGGCGTATTGATTCGCCCCGCTGTCCGCGACGCAGATCAGCGTCACAGGGCTGTCGACGAACACATCCGAGCCGAATGTCGTCGCGCTGTCAAGCACGACCACGAAGCGCAGATTCGGGCAATTCGCGAAGGCCCTGTCGCCGACGGAGGCGCATCCCTCCGGAATGACGACGGTTCGCGCGGCGCAGCCCATGAAGGCCTCCGCGTCGATGGCGTCGAGCGACCCGGGCAGGCGCAGCACGGGGCCGGAGTAGGGGTCCTCGTCGGGATTGTAGGCGTAAGACATCTGCCGGGAAACATAGCCACAGTCCGGAACCGTGCAGCGGTAATAGCAGATGCCGCTGGACTGGGCCGTGGCCGGCACCTCTATGATTCTCTTCAGCTGATGGTACTTGTTTATCACCTCGCCGACCCGCTCGTCGAAGACCATCTCGTCATGGAAAATCACTTCTTCTTTGATCTCTCCGCACAGGCTGCATACATATTTAACCGTACCGTCTCTTTGGCAGGTGGCTCTCTCGACGACAACACCGTCTTCCCAGGTATGTTCGGGCGGAGTGGGAACGGTAACCGACGCGCCGCAGCGCAGGCAGACGCACCGCCCTGTGCCGGGACTCATGCATGTGCCGGGTGTTACGACAGTGACACTGCTCATATCCGGCAGGTGGCCCAAACCGGAGCCTTCAACGATACGGTCCTTTTCCAGGCCGCAGACGCCGCACTTCTGGAAGGTTACCATGCCGGTGGTGCAATTGGCGTCTATGGTGTACATCCTGAAGTTATGATACATACCGTCGGGATTTGTCGGGTCACAGAGCATCATATTTTCCGTGTAATGGCAGGCTTCATACAGTTCCGTTCCCTCCGTATGCCTGCAGATCCTGACGGCATTCTGCCCATCGGGCGTCTGGTTGACGATTTCTGTATAGAAGTCATGCTTGCGCTTCGGGATCCTCAGCGCAATGGTGCCGTCACGGTTGGCCATCGCGTCGTTGCCGCCCCGATTCTCATAGCTGAACAATTCGCCGCACAGGGTGCATCTGGCCTCAAAGCTGCCGTCCATAGTGCAGGAGGCACGCTGGACAACCTGGGCATTCTCCAGATTGAAGACATGCTTGCCCGTCGCGGGAACATTCTTGGTGTCAACCATTTCGCAGATGGTACAATGGCGCTTATATGTGCCATTGATGATGCAGCTTTCCTGCCTCACAGGCTCCCACGCGGTCCAGTTGTGAGAACCTGCGATGTTGACAGTCCTCGTGAAGCCGCAGCGCAGGCATGTCTTCCTCACGGAACCGAACGTCGTGCAATCGCCCGCGCTGATGATCTCGACGTTATTCTCATCCCACAGGTGGTCCGGATAGCCCAAAGCGTCGTCCTGTTCGACACGGTCTTTCTGCAGGCCGCACTTGGCGCACTTCAAAAAGGTTATCGTTCCGTTGACGCAGTCCGCAGGCTGGACGACTTGCGTAAAGTCATGGTTCGGATCATCGGGATTCGACTTGTCACAGTCGATTTCCGGCCCGGCGGGATCGGTTCCAGGCGTATAGGCATAGGACATCTCCATGGACCTGTAGCCGCAGCCCGGAACCGTACAACGGAAAAAGCATATGCCGTTCGACTGCGCCGTGGCCACGGTCTGTACGACCCGCGTCAACCGATGATACTTACTTATCTCTTCCTGGACCCGCGCATCGAAGACCATCTCGTCTTTAGAAATGACCTCTTCCCTGGCGGCATCGCAGGCCTCAAACAGTTCGGTTTCCGCCGTATGCCTGCACGCGCAGGCAATCAGTCCATCCTGCTGGCAGGTTGGCTGCCTGACGATCTCCGCGTAACCCCAGTCATGCCCGCGCTTGTTGATCTTCAGCGCGATGGTGCCGTCCCTGGTGGCCATCATGTCATTGTCGCCATTATTCCTGTAGGAGTACCTCTCTCCGCACTGAGTGCACTGGGCCTCATAGGTACCGTACACAGCACAGGTAGCCCGCAGGACGACCTGGGCGTCCGCCATATTGAAGACATGCTTGCCAGTCGCAGGAATGATCTTGGTGTCAACCAAATTGCAGATGGTGCAGTGGCGCTGACTCGCGCCGTTGGCGACGCAGATCGCCCGGCTCACGACCTCCCATTCGGACCAGTTGTGAGAACCCACGATGGCGAAGGTTCTCGTGACACCGCAGCGCAGGCATGTCTTCCTCGCGGAACCGGGGGTCTGGCAATCGCCGGGACTGACGATCTCGACGCTGTTCTCATCCCACATGTGGCCCAAACCGGGGCCTTGAACGATACGGTCTATTTCCAGGCCGCAGTTGGTACACTTCCTGATGATGATCGTTCCGGTCGTGCAGGATGGATCCACGATGTAGTCCATAAAATAATGATTTGGGGCGTCGGGATTCGTCGGGTCACAGAGCGTGAGATACTCTGTGGCATCGCAGGCCTCATACAGTTCCGTTTCCTCTGTATGCCTGCAGGTTATGACGGCATCCTGCCCATAGGGCGTCTGATTGACGATTTCTGTATAACCCCATTCGTGCTTGCGCAACGGAATCTTCAGCGCGATGGTGCCATCCTGGGTGGCCATCGCGTCGTTACCACCCAGATTCTCATAGCTGAACAATCCGCCGCACAGGGTGCATGTCGCCTCATAGCTGCCGTTCATGGTGCAGGAGGCGCGCTGGATAACCTGGGCGTTCTCCAGATTGAAAACATGCTTGCCGGTCGCGGGGACATTCTTGGTGTCGACCAGTTCGCAGATGGTACAGTGGCGCTTGTATGTGCCGTTGGCAACGCAAGTTTCCTGGCTCTCAAGCTCCCATTCGGTCCAGTTGTGAGAACCCACGATGCTGAAAGTCCTCGTGAGGCCGCAGCGCAGACATGTCTTCCTCACGGAACCGAACGCCGTGCAATCGCCGGCGCTGATAATCTCGACGTTCTTTTCATCCCACAGGTGGTCCTGATAGCCCAAAGCGTCATTTTCTTCGACACGGTCTTTTTGCAGGCCGCACTTGGCGCACTTCAAAAAGGTTATTGTTCCGGTGACGCAGTTCGCAGGCTGGACAACTGTTATAAAGTTATGATTCGGATCATCGGGATTCGACCGGTCACAGTCGATCTCCGGGCCGGTCGAATCTGTCCCAGGCGTATAGTCATAGGACATCTGCATGGACGTGTAACCGCAAACAGTACAGGTGAAATAATGGATACCGCTCGATTGGGCCGTGGCCTTTACCACAATGACTTCCTTCAGCTTGTGGTACTTGCTCGTCTCCTCGCCGGTCAGCGGGTTGAAGGCCATCTCGTAGCGGTCAATGACCTCCTCGTCGTCGATCATATCGCAGGCCTCGTACAGTTCGGTTTCCATCGTATGCCTGCACCTGCGGATAATAAGGCCATCCCGCAGGCAAGTTGGCTGAATGCCAATCTCCGAGTAACCCCAGTCGTGCCCGCGCTTCCTGATCTTGAGCACGATGGTGCCGTTCCTGTTGGCGGTCGCGTCGTTCTCATATCTAAACAATTCGCCACACAGGGTGCATGTAGCCTCAAGGCTGCCGTCCCTGGTGCAGGAGGCGCGCCGGACGACCTGGGCGTTCGCCAGATTGAAGATATGCTTGCCAGTCGCGTAAACAATCTTGATGTCAACCCTATTGCAGATGGTGCAGTGGCGTTGATACAGACCTTTGCTACTGCATGTTTCCTTGATCACAATCTCCCATGCTGTCCAGTCGTGAGAACCTGCGATGGCGACGGTTTCTGTGACGCCGCAGACCAGGCATGTCTTCCTTGCTGAGCCAGGAGTCTGACAGTCGCCGGCGCTGATGACCTCATAATTGAAGACATGCTCACCGGTCGCAGGAACATTCTTGCTTTCGATCTGGCTGCAGATGGTGCAGTAGCGCTTATATAAACCGTTGGAGACGCAGGTTTCCTTGCTTATAACTCTCCATTCGGTCCAGTTGTGAGAACCTTCGATAGGGATGGTTTTCGTGGCGCCGCAGCGCAGACATGTCATCCTCCCAGAGCCGGGGGTCTGGCAGTCACCGGCGCTGATGACCTCGATATGAGTCTGATCCCACAGATGACCCAAAGCGTCGTTGTTTACGACAGGGTCCTTCTCCAGACCGCAGGAAGTGCATCTCAAAATAGTGATCGATCCGGTTGTGCAGGTCGCGGGTATGGTGGCCGTACTGAAGTTATGGTACGGATCATTGGGATTCGTCGGATCGCATATCTCTAAATGAGCATCACCGCCGCCATTACCAGGACTCGTCCCGCTGTCGGCCATGCCAACGACAGGGTTATTGAGCGCCACGATAAACACGCAGACCGTCAGCAGCGCAAGGAACATCAAAGTTGACCGCTTCTTCACCGTACTGTTTCCTCCCTGTTCGCCAATCTATTTATCATCTTCCAATATATACGATTATAAGTGAAATAATATAGGAAAATCAATATGATGTCATAACGCATTGGCGATTTTTCCCTCTTCCGTGTATTAAAAGTATGTAAAATATGACTCCACGGACATGAAGGCACACGATACCTGTTTTGATTTCCCGCGGAATCGCTCCTTATCCGCGCTCCTCGGTCTCCCCTTCTTGCGGCTCGATCTTCCGCACCGTGGCCCATTCCACGCGGCGGTCGGCCAGCTCGTCCACGCGGATGCGCAGCCCGAAGCACTCCACCTCGGGGTGGCTGCCGTCCTCGGGAATGGCGGTGAGCTGGCTGAACACCAGGCCGCCCAGCGTGTCGAACTCCTCGCTCTCGATCTCGTCGATGCCCAGCGCCTCGCACAGGGGCTCAAGCTCCACCGAGCCGGCCACGCGCCAGCTTCCGTCTGGCTGGGGGATGATCTCCTGACCGGCCTGCTGGTCGAACTCGTCGTAGATGTTGCCCACGATCTCCTCCAGCAGGTCTTCCAGCGTCACCAGGCCGCTGGTGCCGCCGTATTCGTCCACCACCACGGCCATGTGGGACTTGCGGCTCTGCATCTCGTGGAACAGCACGTCGGCGCGCATGTTTTCCGGCACGAAGAAGGCCGGGATCAGCAGTTCGCGCACGCCCTTGCGCTCCTTTTCCGGCAGGCGGGCGTTGAGCAGGTAGGCGCGGGTGGTGAGGATGCCGAGGATGTCGTCGATGTCGTCGCCATAGACGGGGAAGCGCGAGAAGCCGGTCTCGCTGATGATGCCGATCAGCTCGTCCTCCGGCGTGTCCGCGTCGATGGCGGTGAGGTCGGTGCGGTGCACCATGCAGTCCTCGGCGGTCAGGCTGTTGAATTCAAAGATGTTTTCGATGAGTTCCTTTTCGTTCGACTCTATGGAGCCGGATTCCTCGCCCATGTCCACCATGGCGAGGATCTCGTCCTCGGTCACGTTTTCATCGGCTTTGCTGGGGTCCTCCCCCATCAGGCGCATCACCGCGCCGGTGAGGAGGTCGATCAGCGCCGTCATGGGGCGCAGCAGCGCGCGCAGGGCCAGCATCGGCCCCAGCAGCGAGCGCGTGAGCGCGTCGATGTTGCGCTGGGCCATGCGGCGCGGAAGCTCCGCACCCAGAAAGCGCGTCAAAAGGCACAGCGCCAGCAGCACGATTACGAGGCACAGCGCGAAAAGCGGCCCCTCCGACATCTCGAACAGCGCGGGGATGTTTTGCAGCGCTTCGCTGAGGGGCCGGGCCAGCCCCGCGGCGGCCACGGCGCCCATGGCGAGCTGCAAAAGGCACAGCGCGGTGTGCACGGCGCTCAACACGGCGCGGCATTCCGAAAAGCGGTCGAGCAGACGCCCGGCGCGGAGATCGCCGTCCTCCTTCATGCGCTCAAGGCGGCTCTCGCTGAGCCCGTCGGCGACGGCTTCAAAAAGGGTTGAAAACAGGGTCAGGATCAGCAGGCACAGCTCGATCAGAATCGCCGGCCACAAGGGAACATCCAAGATAACGCCTCCTAAAACAGTCCGGCCCCCGGCCGGCTCAGTATATGAACATTATTATAGCATAGCGGCCTCCTTTTGCACAGGGGCTTTTCCATTATTTTGCATTTTTATGCCGGGAAACCTTTTCTTCCGCGGACACGCCCCCGAAGCCAGGCCGCGTTCCGCGCGTTTTCAGACGCATTGACATAGAAATGCCGGGTTTTGTTTCATTTTCTTTGCAGAATGACGGCGCGCCGCCCCGTCTTTTCGATGAACTGTTTGCATTTTTGTGAGGCTCTTCCTTTATCGCGCATCTTGTGATAAAATATATCAGTCTGTAAATACGGGGCGGGAAAAACCGCGCCGGCCGGAGGGAGGGAAGCGCCATGGAAAACGCAGGCCGCGACATCACCATACGCGGGCTGAACATCCGCTACCATGTCGTCCGCCCTTCGGAGCCGGTGAAACACCGCGTGTTCCTGCTGAGCGCGCCGGGGTTCCTCACCTCCTGCTGGCGGCTGATCCTGCCGGAGCTCACCGAGGCGGGCTGCCTGTGCGTGCTGTGCGACATGCCGGGCTTCGGCGAGAGCGGATTCAGCGACGAGATCCCCGTCGAGCAGTCGCTGCGCGCGCGCTATCTCTGGGGCGTACTGGACACCATCGACCTGTCGCGCGACGGCCAGCTGGGCTCCTGGCACCTGATGGCCCACGGCTCCGCCTGCGGCGCCATCGCGGAGATGGCGATCCAGCAGCCCGATTCCGTGTCCTCGCTGTTCATGGTCAGCCCCATGCTGTACGCCCCCGTGCCCCGCGTCTTCCAGCCCATCGTGCGCTCGAAAGCCTTCCCCGGCATGCTGCACGGCTGGATGCGGCGCCACATCGCCTCGCCCCAGCGCTTCGAGCGGCTGCTCAGCCGCGTTTACGGTCGCGAGCCGCAGGCCGCCCAGGCTGAACTCATGCGCCTGCCGCTCATGCGCTTCATGGACCATGAGGACGTGGCGCGCCGGCTGCTGACGGAGGGCTTTTCCATCGACACCGCCGCCCTCTCCTCCCTGTTCATGCCCGCCATGATCCTGTGGGGCGGCAGGGATCACATCCTGGGCGGCTCCATCCCCCGCCGCCTGCGCAAGAAGGACTACCCAACCGCCGAATACCACCTGCTCGCCGCCGCCGGGCACTGCGCCATGGAGACCCACAGCCGCGCCGTGCGGGATTTCCTGCGGGGGTGGATCAGGGAGATGTGGAATTAAACCGCCGGTCCGGCCTGTTTCCTTTCTGAATCCAGGACCGGGTAAAAATGTAAGCATTGACAAAAGGGCTATACATCGGCTATACTGTCTCCAGGAGGTGACCGCAATGCAAGCCACGATCCAGCGCTGGGGCAACAGCCAGGGCATTCGCCTGCCGAAATCCGTCCTGACCGCCGCCCATCTCTGCGAGAACGACGCCGTATCGATCGACGTCCAGTCAGACCGGATCATTCTTCGCAAGATCCCGCAGCGCAGAACGCTCGACGACCTGTTCGCGGACTATCATGGAGATTATGTCCCCTCGGAAATTGACACCGGTGCTGACGTGGGCCTGGAGGTGTTTGACTGATGGCCGCCTACCGCCCCGCGCAGGGCGACATCGTCTTGCTGACCTTCAATCCGCAGGCCGGGCACGAGCAGGCCGGACGCCGCCCCGCTCTGGTCGTCAGTAACCAGAGCTTCCACAGATACACCGGCCTGGCGATCTTCTGTCCCATTACAAATCAGATCAAAGACTATCCGCTCCATGTCAAGCTGGATGAACGCACGAAAACCACGGGCGAAATCCTGTGCGAACACGTCAAATCCCTGGATTACAACGCCCGCCATATCGCCTTCGTGGAAACGCTTCCGGATGATTTGCTTGCCGAAGTGCTGGAAAGAATCCATATGTCAATCGAATCGCTGTGATCAACAAAAGCCGCCCCTTCCCATCGGAAGAGAGGCGGCTTATCGTTTGCCTGTGAACGTGCTTTTGACCCGGGAGAGGAAATCCTGCCCCCGCTTCTGGTTGCGGATGGCCTCGGCGCTCATGTAGGCGGCGCGGTACTGCTGGTTCTGGGGCTTCTGGCGCGCGGCGATGCCAAAGTACAAGACGGCCTTTTCGTATTCGCCCTGCCTGAGCAGGGTCGCACCGAAGAGGTAGTTCCATTCCGCGCTGCGGGCGGCGATGCGCATCAGCGCCTGGCGCGCCGCGGAAACCTGGCCGATCTCCAGGAGCCTGCGCGCGTCGGCGAACTGGTCGTCCTCGGAGCCGGCCGCGCTCAGGTCGATGCCGCCGGTACGCTCCTCCAGCGCCTCGTGATAGGCGATGTTGATGGAGGTCATCTTCTGCTCGGCCCACAGGCGCTCCGGGCCTTCCGGGAAGCGGTCCGGATGCCAGCGCCGGGCCATGTCGCGGTAAGCCCGCCTGATTTCGCCCTCGCTGGCGCCGCGCGTCACGCCGAGGATCTCATAGGCGTTTGCCACCGGCCTCTCCTCCCTTCATTGCATAGAATACCATTTACATTATACTACAGCTTCGCCGCCTTGTGTCCTTCTTTTTGCATTAATTTTTTTAATTTTCCGGCACGAATTATAAATTTGACGCACAAAGCAAAAAGTATGCCAAAAATCAATGCTCAACCCCTTGCGTTTGAGAAGGCTCTGGAGTACAATATGTACGATCCATTGACTGTATCATTCAAGTTTTCCCCCGGCGCGCCGGTTTTCCGGCCCGGGGTTTACAAAAGAAGGACGTGAACCGCCTTGTCCAGCAAAAAGAGCCGGGCCGCGGCCAGAAAGCGCCGTGAAAACCTCGGTGTGATACTGCGCCTTGTGTTCTGCCCGCCGCTGGGTCTTTACCTCATGTGGACGCGCACCAGGTGGCCCCGCCTCGTCAAGGTGGGCGCGTCGGCGCTGATCGCGCTGGCGCTGGCGCTCATCCTCACGCCCCTGACCGATCCGCCCGCCCGGCAGACCGGCGGCGTGCGCGTGGTGGGCGACCGGCTGCAGGTGGACGTGCTCGGCCCCGAAGCGCCCTCCGACCGGGAGGCCATCGACGTGTATACCCCCCGGCGCACGGCCATCATCGTCGACCCGACGCCCACGCCCCAGCCGATCATCGTGTACTGCAACCAGGGCGGCAAATACTACCACATGAAGGAGTGCAAGTACGTGCGGGACACCACGCCTTCCGTGACGCTGGCCCAGGCGCTGCGCGCCGGCTACAAGCCCTGCCCGGACTGCGACGCCCCCGAGGCCGTCTCCTGACCGGATCGCCATGACACGAGAACTTTCGGACAAACTGCTGGCCCTGCGGCGCGCGCTGGAAACGCTGCGCATCCCGCTCACGCACAGCGAATATCAACTGCACGAGCTCATCGCCGCCGCCCTTCACGACGGCGGTTTTGTTGTGCGGCACGAGGCGCGCCTGGCCCCGCGCTGCCGCGTCGATTTCCTGGTGGACGGGGTGGGTATCGAGGTGAAGCGCGGCAAGCCGGACAGGCGCCGCCTGGCGGATCAGTGCCGCCGCTACCTGGCCCAGGACGCGCTGGAGGCGCTCATCCTGGTTGTGGACACCCGCGTCGACCTGCCGGGAGAGCTGGGCGGCAAGCCGGTGCTGGTGGTCGCCCTCAACCGACTGTGGGGGATTGCTTTGCCATGAACGACTATGATTTTCCCGATATTTATCCCGCGTACCTGCGCGATCCCGCCTTCACCGGCAAGACCTTCGGCACGCTGAGCTACAACCGGCGCGCCAGGTGCTGGACCATCAAGGGCGAGCCCTGCGTGACGGAACTGGCCAAACGGCTGTTCCCGGGCTGCGACGGCCGGGGCCGGGGCGTGGCGCGCTTCACGGCGCACCGGCGCATCATCGGCGATCTGAACTGGCTGATGCTGCGCTATCCCCTGGAGATCAAGGAATCCGACCGCGAGCGCTGGGGAAAGGCCCTTGAGGAAGCGCGGGAATACGCCGTCGCCCGGCAGAGGCAGCTGCGCGCGCCCCAGTTCGCAGAGCCGCCCCAGGGCCGCTTCGAGGGACGGCTGATGCCCTTCCAGCAGCAGGGGCTGGCGTTTCTTCTGAGCAGCAACCGGGCGCTGCTGGCCGACGAGATGGGCCTGGGCAAGACGGTGCAGGCGCTGGCGTATCTGGCCGCGACGGCGGGCTTCCCGGCGCTGGTGGTCGTGCCGGCCCACCTGGCGCGCAACTGGGCGCGGGAGACGGAGCGGTTTCTCCGGCTGGAGGGCGGCGTGCGCATACACGTCATCCGCGGGCTCACGCCCTACGCGCTCCCCGAAGCGGACGTCTACATCATCCACTACCTGCTGCTGCGGGGCTGGAAGGACGCCCTGCCCGATCTCAATTTCCGCACGGTGATCTTCGACGAGATCCAGGAGCTGCGGCGGGCGGGCACGGAAAAATACTCCGCGGCGAGCCTCGTTTCCAGCGCGGCGGACAACGTGATCGGCCTGTCCGGCACGCCCATCTACAACCACGGCGGCGAGATCTGGAACGTGGTGAACATCCTGGACTTCCACTTCCTGGGGGACTGGGAGAGCTTCACCCGCGAGTGGTGCTACGGCTACAGCAGCAACATCGTGGCCAAGCCGGAGCTGCTGGGAGAATACCTGCGCGAGGAGGGCCTCATGCTGCGCCGCACAAAGCGGGACGTGCTCAGGCAGCTGCCGCCCAAGCGCCGGCTGGTCCAGGAAATCGACTGGGACGACGCGCTCTACCGGGAGATGATCTCCCCCGCCTTCTCCCGCCTGCGCCTGCTGGACGAAGCGGACGAATCCCGCCGCGCGCTGATCGAGGACCAGATCTCCCAGGACGAGCGGCAGGCGACGGGCTGCGCGAAGGCGCCCTATGTGTGCGCGTTCGTCAGGACGCTCCTGGACGGCGGCGAAAAGGTGCTGCTCTTCGCCCATCATCACAAGGTGATGGACATTTACAGGAAGGAACTGAAGCCTTACCGCCCCGTGTTCATCACGGGCCGGGAGACGGACGCCCAGAAGGACGCCGCGCTCAACGCCTTCATGCTGGGCAAGACCGACCTGTGCGTGATCTCGCTGCGCTCGGCCAGCGGACTCAACCTGCAGCGGGCGACCTGCGTGGTGTTCGGCGAACTGGACTGGTCGCCAGCGGTGCACTCCCAGGCGGAGGACCGAGCGCACCGCATCGGCCAGGAGGATTCGCTTCTGTGCTATTACCTGGTGAGCCCCAAGGGCTCCGACCAGGAGATGCAGCAGGCGCTGGGGCTGAAGGTGAGCCAGTTCATCGGCCTGATGGGCGACCGGACCCCCACGCAGGACGAAACCTGGGCGCAGCAGAGCGAGGCCCGCGCCCACATCCGCGCGCTGGTGGAGCGGCTGAAGCTGGAAAGCCCGGCCTGAGCCGGTAAAAAAGGCCTTGACTCTCTCATTGTGTCAGGCATTATAATGCGCCTGAGCTCAAAAAGGACACAGCGATGGAGGTACCGCCATGCTGAAAATCGGAGAATTTTCAAAGCTGTCCAGAATCAGCGTCAGGATGCTCCGCCACTACGATGAGATCGGTCTTTTGAAACCGGCTGAAATCGACCGCTTTACGGATTACCGGTATTACAGGGAAGACCAGCTCCCGACGGCGGGCCGCATCGCGGCCCTCAGGGACATGGGCTTTTCCCTCGCGGATATCGTGAAGATCCTCGCGGTTTACGACGACCGGACACAGCTGGAGCGGTTCTTTGCCGCGCGGCGGGAGGAACTGGAGGCCCTCTTGCGGGAGACGGCCCACAAACTGACGCTTCTGGACGCAGCCCGAAAAAGGCTGAGAAAGGAAGAAGACATGAATTACAACGTAACGATCAAGACGATCCCCGAGCGCTACGCCGCGACGGTTCAGATGACCATTCCCCGCTATGAGGACGAGGGGAGAATCTGGGGCGTGCTGGCAGAGGAGACCGGCCGCATGAAGCTCGTCGAGGCCGATCCCTGCCTCTGCGCGGTGAGCTACCTCGACGGGGAATATAAGGAAGAAAACGTGGAGATGATGGCCTGGAAGACCGTGAAGGGCTCCTACCCCGATACGGCACATGTCAAGTTCCGCACGCTGCCGGAGGTCACGGTCGCCAGCTGCGTCTACAAGGGAAGCTACGCCCAGATCGTGGACGTCTACGCGGCGGTCATTGCGTGGATGGAGGCGAACGGCTATGAGGCCGCGGGCCCGATGTTCAATATCTACCACGTCAGCCCCCACGAGACCCAAAACCCGGACGAATTCGTCACGGAAATCTGCTACCCCGTGAAAAAAAGACAGCCCCTCGCCTGACCCATAAAAGACCCGGCGCGCCTGCAAATACGGCCGCGCCGGGTCTTTTTATTCAAACTCCAATTCCTAATTCCCAATTCCTAATTCCTAATTGATTGAAATCACAGCGGCGGCAGCGGCAGCGGCGCGGTGAGCAGCGCCAGCGAGCGCGGCATGTCCGGCATCAGCTGCGGCAGCGCGTGGAGCGCGTCGAGACCGGCTTCGGCCAGGATCGTGGGCATGGCCCGCTGGGCGAAGGCATAGTCCAGCACCTGGGCGGGGGCGCAGGTCATCAGCGGCGACACGGCGGCGCAGTAGGCGTACATGTCGTCCAGCGCGCGCCGGGAAATCAGCACGCCCGCCTGACCCAGCCGGACGCGCAGCAGCTTCATGCGCTCCACGATCTCGCCGGGCACCTCCCGCGCGGGATCGAACACCTTTTTCAGCGTCTCCATGGAAACGGCCTTCTCCGGCGCGGGCTGCGCCTTCACGCGCGGCTGCCAGGCGGAATCCGCCTTCTCCGGGGCCAGGCGGATCAGCCAGGCGCGGTCCAGCAGCTTCGCCCCCACAGGCGCGCCGCTCCCGGCGTCCCGCAATGTGAGCATCACGCGCAGCGCGCGGCTGAGGGGCAGCTCTCCCGCCCCGGTGGCGAGGCGGCCCGGCGCGTCGGCGTCCAGCTGGGAGAGCAGGCCGTCAAGATACCGCTCGGCAGGCACGCGGTTGGCGTCGTCCAGCATGAGCAATGCGGGCACGGCCTCTCCCGCCGCGGTGAGCACGCGGCGCAGATCGGGCAGGCGCAGCAGGGGCACGCCGCTGGGCGCGCTGTCCTCCACGGCCCGGCCGAGGGAAACCCAGTCTTCCTCGGGCTGCGCCTCGGCGAAACGGCCGTATTCCGGCGCGGCGATGCCCAGCGCCGCGGCAAGCGTGCGCACGCGGGCGCTTTTGCCGCTGCCGCTCGGGCCGGACAGGACGATCACCCGGCCCAGCGTGAAGCAGGCCAAAATGTTCACGGCCTCGTCGTTGTCCAGCTCGATGCCGGCCTCATTGAAGCGCACGCGAACGGCGGAGATCAGTTCGCCCGCGGAAAGCTCTTCCGTCTCCGGCTCGCGCCGCGGCTCGCGGCCCACCCGGGCCATGGCGAGCATCATATCCCGGGCGCGGCCAAGCGCCGCCTGCTCGGCGATGCGCTCGTCCAGCCCCTGGCAGACCTCCTGGAACGCCTTCGACGCGGTCTGGGCGGCGGCGCGGGCGGTTTCGGCCTCCTCTTCGCAGCGCCGCTTCTCCTCCGCCAGCGCCTTGTTCCGCTTTTCGAGCTGCGCCATCTCGCCGGCCCGGGCGCGTTTCAGCTCGTCGATGAGCTCGGCCCGCTTGTCGGCGCGCATCTTTTTCAGCTCATCGATCTCGCAGAGAATTTTCAGCCGGTCGGCCTCGAAGCGGCGCAGCTGCTGCTCCCGGTCCCGCTGCTCGCGGTTATCGGCCGGGCTGCCCTGGCCGTTCGCCCCCAGGGCCTCGTCCAGCTCCTCCAGCTTCAGCAGGCCGGACACCAGGCTGGCCCGCGCCTCGGGCAGGTTCCAGGCCTCCCGCACGGCCTGCACGGCCTTGTCCACCGGACTCACCAGGGGCGTGCCGCTGGCCTCGGGCGGGACGGGATGGCCCAGCTGATCCAGCCGGGACTGTCGCCACATGTCGTCGATGATGTCCTTGATGCCCGTGCTGCGGCGCGGATTGAAGCCGCTCTGCTGCTGCATGGACTGACGCCGCGGCGACAGCTTGGCGCTCACCACGCGGGGGAACACGAAGGTGGTATGCTGCAGCCAGGGCTTGTCCTCGGGGACGCTCTCCTCCTTTTCGGGCTCGGCCGCCTTCGCGGGCGCGCGCTCAGGCTTGGGCTCCGGCCTGGCTTCGGGTTCGGTTTCGGGCTCGCGCTCGGCGCGGGGGCTTTCAGCCGGCTTCGGGGCGCTTTCGGGCGCGGGCGCGTCAGGGCGCGGAGTCTCTTCCGCGGCCTTCACGCCGTATTCCGCCAGATCCACGAGCACTTTTACGGCGGTCTCCTCCAGCGCCAGGGAAACGAGTTTGCCGGCCGCGCCGGCCAGATCGCCGGAGGCCAGGTTTGCGCCGGTCAGGCAGGCCGCGCCGTCGCGCTGCTCCCAGGTGTAGACGCCCTTGATCTCGCCCTCCTGCAGGGCGGCCACGAAAGGCGTGCCGGGCCGGGGAAACAAGCCGTCCTGGTCGGGCTCCACGGCCTCCGCCATGAACAGCGGCGGCACCGCCGCGATGACGTCGGAATAAACAATGAAGGCGTTCCGGTCGCCGTTTTCACCGGAATGGTTTTTATTGGGCCGGATTTTATCGTTTTCGCCCATATGACGCCTCAGGTCCAGCAGGCAATACCGGCCGAGGGCGCGCATCCTCGTCTTAAAATGGCTGATTTCATTCTTATCGGGTACAATGCGTATAAATCCGTCTTCGAGATAGTCCTCCCGGACGTTTTCTACCGGTTTGCAGCCGGTCTCGTCTTTGACCAGCAGGGGACTGACGCGAAAATAGAACTTTTGAGGGTTGTCTTCCTGAAGATAGCCCAGAGTCAATTTGCCGGGCAATATCATCGTCTTCATGCCTCCTTTTCCATAAATTTACAGATTGTGAACCACACCTTACGATTATAAATAAACAGCGGGCTTTCGTCAAGAGTTTCACATCACATTTTCTTAAAAATGTTGGCGTAAATCTTGCGAAAGCCCGTTGTTTTCACACAATAGTCGTCTGTCAGTCCCAACTGAGCAGACCGGCCCGGTCCAGGTATTGCTCCTGCAGCTCCATGTACTGATCGACGAAGGCGGCGAGGGCGTCCATGTCTTTTTCCCCGGCGCGGCGCGCCGCCGCCATGTGGTCCAGTATGAATTCGAACGCGTCATCGTCGTCATAGTAGCCCTGGCCCATGAGGCCCTCGGCGGTGAGGATGCCCGCGTGGGCCATGTAGGCGAAGTCGGCGTCGACGGCCTGATTGAGGAGCGTTTCCGCCTCGGCGGCGAGGGGCTTGAACTCGGCGCCGTTCAGCTTCGGCAGCATGAACGCGAGCGCCGCCTTCCGGTCGTAGCCCTGCATTTCCATATTTTTTCCCTACCTTTCCCTAAAGACAAAAAGAAAGGCGCGCTCATCGCTCGTATGAGGCGCCTTTACAGGCTGCGGCACATCACTTGGTCTCGGCATCCACCTTGACCACCTGCTGGCCATCGTAATAACCGCAATTCTTGCAAACGCGGTGGGCCAGCTTCATTTTCTGGCAGCGCGGGCACTTCACGATGCCCGGCAGGCTCAGCTTCCAGTTCTGAGCGCGGCGGGAATCTCTGCGCGCTTTAGAAGTTTTTCCCTTCGGTACGGCCATGGTTACACCTCCTCATCCTCTGTCAGCAATTTGCTCAATGCCGAAAAGGGATTCTGGCGTTCGCCGCCCTCCTGGCATGTACAGGGTACTTTGTTGCGATTGGCCCCGCAGACGGGGCAGAGGCCCTTGCAATCGGCGCTGCACAGAAAGCGCATCGGCAGCTCCAGCAACAGCGCCTCCCGCGCCACGTCGTCCGTCTCGATCTGATAGCCCTCCAGCCGGTACTGGTCGGGATCGTCGGGATCTGGCTCGCGGGCGAACAGCGCGTCGATCTCCGCCGCGAGATGTTCCTCCACGGGCTCGAGGCACAGCGCGCAGCGGGACTGCACGTCCGCCTCGACGGATGCGGACAGCCGGACGCCCCCGCCCGTTCCGACCAGATGGCCTTTCAGGCGGACATTTGTGAAGCGCACCGGATCGTCCAGCACGATCATGGGCTCGATTTCAGCCGCCGCCTCGAAGGGATACGACTGGCCGGGATCCCTGACCGCCCGGGAAACATCCATCAGCAAAGCTCTCACCTCTATGTCAACTCTGCTATTATAGATTGTTTTCCCGCGTTTGTCAAATTATATTTTGCGTGAAATGCCGCATTTCATGTGAATTTTACCGGATGACTCCGGCCGCCGCGCCGCGTGGGCCGCCCTCAGCCCTCCTGCGCCCAGATGGCGTCGATCAGGCGGCTGTCGGCCTCGGCCAGCGTGGGCGCGTCGATGCGTTTGAGGTCATCCAGCGCCACGGGCTCGCCGATGCGTATTTCATTCATGCGGAAAAGGCGCACCGGGCCGCGCACGTGAATGGGGATCACGGGAACCCGGGCGCGCAGCGCGATGACGGCCACGCCGGATTCAAGCGTCCGGTTGTCGTCATGGGGGTAGCGGTGGCCCTGGGGGAAGATGCCCAGCACGCCCCCTTCCTTCAGTATGGACATCATGGTGCGCATGGCGCTCATGTCGGTGCCTCCCCGGGCCACCGGAAACATGCCCAGGCGCTGGAAGAACCAGCCCAGGAACCTGTTCCCAAACAGCTCCCTCTTGGAGATGTAGCGGACGTAGCGCCGCGTGGACGTGGCGACGAACAGAGGATCCACCATATGCACGTGATTGCTGCACAGAATCGCCGGCCCGTCCGATGGGATGTTCTCCACGCCCGCCACCCGGAAGGGAAAGAGGAAGCGCAGAAGCGGAATGACCAGCGCGCGGCAGGTGTAATAGAACCTGTTCTCCTTCATCGCCGGCCCTCCATCTTCTCACGCGCCATCGCGACGATAGCGGCGACCACCTGCTCGACGGTCATGTCGCTGCTGTCCAGAAGCTGGGCGTCCGCCGCCTGCACCATGGGCGAAGCCGCGCGGGTGGCGTCGTTGTGGTCCCGTTGACGGATCTCCTCCAGCAGCCGTTCATAGGGCACCGGCTGGCCCTTGGCGCTGAGCTCCTCGAAGCGCCGCCGGGCGCGCACCTCGGCCGACGCCGTGAGGAACACCTTCACCGGCGCGTCCGGCAGCACCTTCGTGCCGATGTCCCGGCCGTCCATGACCACGCTTGAACCGGCCGCGATCTCCCGCTGCCGCGCCATCAGGATCTTCCGCACCGCCGGCACCGCCGACACCGCGGAGGCCGCCGCCGATACTTCGTTCTCGCGGATCGCCTGCGACACATCCTCGCCGCAAAGGAACACGCGCTGGATCCCGTCCACATACCTCACGTCCACGCGCGCTTCGCCCGCGCGATGCGCGATGCCCTCGGCGTCGTCCAGCGAAACGCCGTGCCGCAGCATGTACAGCCCCACCGCGCGGTACATCGCGCCGGTGTCCAGATACAGCGCCCCCAGTTCCCGGGCCACGCGCTTCGCGACGGTGGATTTGCCCGCCGCCGCCGGCCCGTCGATGGCCACGGCAAAATACTCGCTCATGCCCTGCTCCTCCGTAATACGAATCGTTCCATATAATCAGATCGTCGGGGACTCCCTCATTCCCCATTTCCCATTTCCAATTCCCCATTCCGCATCGCGGCTTCCGCCGCGCTGCGCCCCGCCAGCGCGCCGGTCGAAAAGGCCAGCTGCAGGTTGAAGCCGCCGGTGAGGGCGTCGATGTCGATGGTTTCGCCGGCGAAATACAGGCCGGGCACGCGCTTCGATTCCATGGTCGAAGGGTTGATGTCCGCCACGGCGACGCCGCCCCGGGTCACGATGGCCTCCTCCAGCCCCCGCAGCCGCTTCACAGTCAGGGGCATGGCCTTCAAAAGCCGCACGATGGAGCGCCTTTCCTCCTGGGTGAGCGCGTTGGCCGGCTTTTCGGGCGACAGGCGCGCCAGCTCCAGCACGCTCAGCCCCAGCGCGTGGGGCTCCAGCCCGTCCATCACGGTGGCGAGCCGCTTCCTGGACTGCTCGGTCAGATCCCGCACCAGGCGGCGGTCCAGCGCGGCCTCGTCCAGGGCGGGCTTGAGGTCCAGCGCCAGGCGAACGCCCGCCGGATCCTCCGGAAGCCGGCTGGACAGGGTGAGCGCCAGCGGGCCGGAAACGCCGAAGTGGGTCATGAGCAGTTCGCCCTGCTCGCGGTAAAAGCGCCTGCCCTTGGCGTCATAGGCGCTCAGCGCCACGTTCCTGAGGGACAGCCCGCTCAGGGCGAAGGGCCAGTCCTCCTCCGTCTCGATGGATGTGAGCGCCGGCAGCGCCGGCTTCGTGCGGTGCCCGGTGGCCTCGGCCATGGCCCAGCCGTCGCCGGTGGAGCCGGTGGAGGGATAGCTCTGCCCGCCTGTGGCCACGATCACGGCCCCCGCGCCATACGTCTGCCCGCGGTCGGTCACCAGGCCGGCGGCCGCGCCGCTTTCATCCAGCATCAATTCCCGCACCCGCGTGTTCAGGCGCACGGCCACGTTCAGCCGGGCGAGCTCCCGTTCCAGCGCCCGGGTGATGTCGCTGGCATGGTCGGACACGGGAAACACGCGCTCGCCGCGCTCCACCTTGAGCGGCACGCCGCGTTCCTCGAAAAACGCCATAAGGCCGGCGCTGTTGAGGTTGCTGAGGGCCGCGTAGCAGAAGCGCGGGTTGCGCATGATGTTGCGCAGGAACGCGTCCTCGTCCGCGGCGTTGGTCACGTTGCAGCGGCCCTTGCCGGTGATGTATATCTTCTTGCCCAGTTTTTCGTTGCGCTCGAAGAGCGTCACGCGCGCGCCCAGGCGGGCCGCGCAGACGGCGGCCATCATGCCCGCCGCGCCGCCGCCGATCACAGCGATGTCATTCATTGCCCGTTTTTTCCTTTCCCAGGTAGACATGGTATTCGTCCCAGATGCGCTCCATGCCCTCGAAATAGGCGGCCACCTGCTGGCGGCGGCGCTGGCCCAGCGCCACGATCAGCGCGTTGATGAGCGAAAGCGGCGCGACCAGGGAATCCACGAAAGACGCCATGTCCGACTTGGCGGTGAGGCACAGGTCGGCCCTGGCGTGCAGCGGGGAAAGGGGCCCGTCCGTGATGGCGACCAGCTCCGCGCCGCGGCTCTTGGCGAATTCCATCGCC
This sequence comes from Clostridia bacterium, assembly GCA_017527065.1. Taxonomy (GTDB): domain Bacteria; phylum Bacillota; class Clostridia; order Christensenellales; family Aristaeellaceae; genus Firm-10. Next base: position 9,418 of record JAFXQO010000025.1, on the reverse strand, counting down.
TCTATGGTGCGGCTGGAGTAACGGGGGAAGCTGATGCCGATGAGCACGTCATCCTCGTCGATGCGCGCCAGCTGCTCGAACACGTCGCTCACGCCGGAGGTGACCAGCTCCACGTTCCTGAAAATGAAGCCCAGATAATGGGCCATGAACTGCGCCAGGGGCGCGCTGGCGCGCAGGCCCAGCACATAGATCTGCTTGGCGCGAAGCAGCAGCTCCACCACGTTCTCGAACACGGCGGTGTCCAGCTCGTCGATGGTGGCGCGGATGTTCTGCATGTCCGCCTTGAGCACCTTGTTGAGCACCTGAGCCTGATCCATATCGCTGGTCATCTCGAAGCGCTGGCTGGCGGTCAGCCGGTGGCGGATGAGCTCCTGCAGCGCCTTTTGAAGCTGCGGATAGCCCTCGTAGCCCAGTGTGGAGGCGAACCGCACCACGGTCGATTCGCTCACGCCCACGTACTCGCCCAGGCGGGACGCGGTCATAAAGGCGGCCTTATCATAGTGGGACACGATGCACTCGGCGATCCGGCGGTGGCTCTTTGAGAGCTTGCGGCCGCTCTGGTTCAGGCGCTGGATCAGCTCCTGCGCGTCGCCCATATTCTTTTCCATAACGATCCGAAAATCCTCCCGGCATATTATTCGCGATTACATTATAGCCCACTTCAACAGGTTTTGCAAGACAAACCGTCGTTTTATTGTAAATCGCCTTGAAATTGCACGACGCCGCCTCATTTTTTGCAGGGCGGCGGCGGCTTCAACGCAATTTTTTCACAAACGCCGTTGAAAAAGCCCCCCGCGCCGATGTAATATGTGGGCATCGGAAAGACGGCTCATGACGACGCACAGGAAGGAGCGAATTCATGGCAGCGACCGAAAAGATCCTCGTTCTGGATTTCGGCGGGCAGTACAACCAGCTGATCGCCCGGCGCGTGCGCGACCAGCACGTGTACTGCGAGATACTGCCCTACACCACCCCGCTCAGCGTCATCCGCGCGGGCGGCTACAGGGGCGTCATCTTCACCGGCGGGCCGAACAGCGTCTACCTCGAGGAATCGCCCCACTATTCGGCGGACATTCTCGATCTGGGCATTCCCGTGCTGGGCATCTGCTACGGCGCGCAGCTGATGGCCTGGATGCTGGGCGGAAAGATCGAGCGCGCGCCGGGCCGCGAATATGGCCGCGTGGAGATGCGCGTCTCCCCGAACAGCCTGCTCTTCGCCGGGCTGCCGGAGGCGAGCGTGTGCTGGATGAGCCACACGGACTACATCTCGCGCCCGCCGGAGGGCTTCGCCGTCACCGCCCGCACGGACAGCTGCCCCTGCGCCGCCATGGAGGACGCCGCCCGCGGGCTGTACGCGGTGCAGTTCCATCCCGAGGTGACCCACTCCGAATTCGGCCAGCAGATCCTGCACAACTTCCTGTTCCTGGCCTGCGGCGTGAAGGGCGACTGGGTGATGGACAACTTCATCGAGGAGACGGTATCGCGCCTGCGCCGGGAAATCGGCGGCCAGGGCGTGGTGCTGGGCCTGTCGGGGGGCGTGGACAGTTCGGTGGCGGCGGCGCTTCTGAGCCGCGCGGTGGGCAGACAGCTCACCTGCGTGTTCGTCGACCAGGGCCTGATGCGCAAGGACGAGGGCGACTTCGTGGAGGAGACGTTCACGCGCCTTTTCGACATGAACTTCGTGCGCGTCAACTGCCAGGAAGCGTTCCTCTCCCATTTGAAGGGCGTGACCGACCCGGAGGCCAAGCGCCGGATCATCGGCACCGAGTTCTACCGGGTGTTCTGGGACGAGATCCGCGCGCGCTACAGCGGCGGCTTCTTCGCCCAGGGCACGATCTATCCCGACCGCATCGAGAGCGGCAAGGGCGACGCAGCCACCATCAAGACGCATCACAACCAGGTGAAGCTGCCCGAAGACATCGCCTTCAGCGGCGTCATCGAGCCCTTGAAGGACCTGTTCAAGGACGAGGTGCGCCGCGTGGGAGAAAAGCTGGGCATCCCGCGGGAGCTGGTCTGGCGGCAGCCCTTCCCCGGGCCGGGCCTGGGCGTGCGCGTGATCGGCGAAGTCACGGCGGAGCGCGTGAAGATCCTGCAGGAGGCCGACTGGGTGCTGCGGGACGAGATGAAAAAGAGCGGCTGCGAGGACAGGGCGGCGCAGTTCTTCGCCGTGCTGCCGGGCGTGCGGACGGTCGGCGTGATGGGCGACGCGCGCACATACGACGAATTGATCGCCATCCGCGCCGTGACGACGGACGACTTCATGACCGCCGACTGGGCGAAGCTCCCCTACGAGGTGCTCGGCCGCATATCGAACCGCATCATCAACGAAGTGGAGCACGTGAACAGGGTGGTGTATGATATTACGTCGAAGCCGCCGGGAACGGTGGAGTGGGAATGACGCCCAGATCCCCCTTCCCCATCTTCCGCCAATAACGAAGCCCCTGAAGGATGGCAAAAGCGGCGAAAAAACAGAATGCCCCAGTTCGATTGGCCGGGCAAGGCGAATGGAGAAATGAAGATATGCGATTGAATGCTGACAGCGCGATCCTGCGCTTTTTCAGAGACGACATTGGCGGCAACCTGATCACCGACGCCTCCGGCGCAGTGGTCTATGCCGATGAGAAGAGCGCTTTTATTGGAAAAGAGAAGACCAACTGGGCCGCGGCCTGCCCTCCTGCGCGGGAGGGGCAGCGGAGCGAAGCCTGGGACCTGCTGCGCCAAAGCGACGGGAAGACCTACATGGTCATCACCTCCACGTTTTCAGAAGGCGGCGAGCTGTTTCAGATCCATCACCTGGTGGATACCAGCCTGTACATGGATCTGTTCCGGGACATAACGGATTATTCCAAGGCGCTGAAAGTCGAGAAGGAGCACGACGGCCTGACCGGCCTGTACAACAAAGGTAAGTTTATGGAGCTGAAAACGACCCTGTTCCGCACCCAGAACGCCATCGTCGTGTTCAATATGGACGTCAATAACCTGAAACACATGAACGACACCTACGGCCACGAAGCGGGGGACAGGCTGATCAAAAAAGCCGCCGAGAGCCTGAAGCGCATTGAGGCCCGCAACGTGATCCCCTTCCGGGTGGGCGGGGACGAGTTCGTGGTCGTGGCGCTGCACATGCGCCGGCCGGAAGCGGAAGCGCTGCGCCGGAAATGGGCGGAGGGCCTTCGGGAACTCAACCGAGTGGAGGACGGCATCGAATGCGAAATTGCCTGCGGCGCCGCCTACGGCGACGCGGGCTACGACCTGGAGGCGGTCCTGGCCGAGGCGGACCGGCGGATGTACGAGGACAAGCTGGCGCTCAAGGCGGCAAAGGCCGGCAAAGCAGGCAGATAAACTAAGTCTGAATTCCCAAAGCAAGCTCCAATACGGAAGTTTCTTTGGGAATTTACTTTATTATTCTTACCGTAATAATCCGCACCTAACTGTTGACATTCTGTAAAGAACACTGTATAATTATGGCAACATGACGGAGGCGGTTTCTCCGCTTACGGAAAAACAAAAACAATTTGCGCAGAGGAGACAACGGAGGAATAGGTTATGGTCAACGCGGGAGCCACCCGGAAAAAGGGAGACTGGTGGGCGGATGTTGTCAGGCGCCTCAAGCGCTACTGGCAGCTGTACCTGCTGGTCCTGCCCCCCATCGTCACCACGTTCATCTGGCACTATATTCCGCTTTACGGCGTGGTCATCGCCTTCAAAGACTATAAGCCCAAGATGGGCATTCTGGGCAGCCCGTGGTATGGCTTCAAGCACTTCGAGTGGTTCTTCAACCGGCCGATGTTCTGGCAGATCCTGTGGAACACGGTGCGCATATCGCTGTATTCTTTCTGCACCTTCCCCTGCGCGATCATCTTCGCGCTGATGATCAACGAGCTGACCAGCGCCAAGTTCAAAAAGACCGTGCAGATGATCAGCTACATGCCGCACTTCATCTCCACCGTTGTGGTCTGCGCCATGATCCACATGTTCTTCAACGCGTCGGACGGCATCGTAAACAACGTCATCAAAGCGCTGGGCGGCGAGCCCGTCGCCTTCCTGTATAAACCCAGCGTGTTCGACCACCTGTACGTGTGGTCGGGCGTGTGGCAGGGCCTGGGCTGGGGCACGATCATCTACCTGGCGAACCTGGCCAACGTCTCCCCCGATCTCATCGAGGCGGCGCGTCTGGACGGCGCGAACCGCCTGGACATCATCAGGCACATCAACATCCCGACGATCATGCCCACCATCGTGATCATGCTCATCCTGCGGGTGGGCGGCATCCTCGGCGTGGGCTTTGAAAAGGTATTCCTCCTGCAGACCCAGCGCAACATCTCCGCCAGCCGCGTGATTTCCACTTATGTTTACGAACTGACGCTGGGCGCGGGCGGCTCCACCACCTACTGGGATACCTCCGCCGCCATCGGCCTGTTCAACACCTTCGTCAACCTGGTCCTGATCATCCTCACGAACACCATCGCCCGCAAGGTCTCCGACGTGGCGCTGTGGTAAGGAAGGGAGGAAACGACATGACGACCGCTCCCGCAAAACTGCCTGCCCGGCATAAAAATCACATCAAGCGCTCCCGCGGCGACGTGATCTTCGACACGGTGAACATCCTCATCATCGGCCTGATCACCCTCACCATGATCTACCCCATGTGGTACGTGCTGATCGTGTCCTTCGCCACGCCCGAGGAGGCGGCACTGGGCCGGCTGTACTTCTGGCCGAAGACGTTCTCCGTCGAGGCCTACCAGAAGGTGTTTGAGACCAAATCCATCTGGATCGGCTACGGCAATACCATCTTTTACACCGTGGTGCACACCCTCTACGTGCTGATCCTGACCATCCCCTCGGCCTACGCGCTGTCAAAAAAGAATCTGCCCGGCCGCGTGGTCATCACCTGGTATTTCTTCATCACCATGTTCCTCTCCGGCGGCCTGATCCCCAGCTACATGCTGAACAAGAGCCTGGGCCTCATCAACACCCGGTGGATCATGATCCTGGGCATGGGCGTGGGCTACTCGAACCTGGTCATCACCCGCACCTTCTTCCAGACCTCGATCCCCCAGGAGGTGTACGAATCGGCTTACATCGACGGCGCCAGCGAGTGGCAGACCTTCCTGCGCATCGCGGTGCCGCTCTCCGGCGCGATCATCGCCGTCATGGCGCTGTACGCGGCGGTGGGCACCTGGGGCAGCTGGTACACCGCCTTCATCTACATCACCGACCAGACCAAGTGGCCGCTGCAGCTGCGCCTGAGGCAGATCCTGATCGAGAACCAGACCCAGTCGCTGGACATCCAGCAAATGACTCAGGAAGACATCGCCATGATGCAGCACCAGGCCTTCCTGATGTTCACCACCAAATACGCCATCATCTTCATCGCCTGCCTGCCGATGCTGATCCTCTATCCTTTCGTTCAGAAATACTTTGTGAAGGGCGTCATGATCGGCTCGCTGAAGGGCTAACGCCATTGCGAGGGGGAACTTTTCCCCCTCGCAGACACCCCCTCGGATTTTCCTGAAACCGCTGCGGCGGTTTCCGGGCGGAAAATCCGCAAGGAAGCGAACACTTGGTTCGCGTCCTCGCGCCGGCAAAGCCGGCGCTGCGGATTGAAAGTCAGGGGCTGCGGCCCCTGACAACCCCAAGGGTGTGCTTATGTGAACTCACTGGCCATGAGGCCATGAGAAATAAAGAAAGGGGTTTCAGAACCATGAAGAAACTGCTTAGTCTCCTCCTTGTTCTCGTCCTCGCGCTGGGCTGCTTCTCTTTCGCGTCTGCGGAAGGCAAGTACTTCGGCGGCTATGATGAGCCCATCAAGGCCACCATCGCTGTGTATCAGCGCTCCAGCCAGGGCGACGCCGCCGACATCTGGTGGTGGGATTTCTGCCGCGAGTATTTCGGCATCGACTTCACCGTCACCCAGTCCAACGACTCCACCACCACGAAGAGCACGATGTTCGCTTCCGGCGACATGGTTGACGTGTTCTATCAGTTCTTTATGAGCAGCGGCCTGGTCGTCGAGCAGGGCGTCACCAACGGCAACCTGATCGCGCTGGATGAGTACATCACCCCCGAGATCATGCCCAACCTGAGCCGTATCTACGAGGCGCATCCGGATTACAAGACCACCATCACCGCGCCCGACGGCCACATCTACAGCCTGGGCGTCATCCAGAACGCCGAGTCCCCGCTGATGACCTTCTACATCAATCAGCGCTGGCTGGACGAGGCGGGCCTTGCGATGCCCACCACCCTGGATGAGTTCACCGAGGTCATGGCTGCGTTCAAGGAGCGCGAGAAACTGCCCGAGAACGAAGGCAAGACCATCGTTCCGCTGACCGGCGACCTGGGCAACCAGCCCCGCTTCATCGCCAACGCCTTCGGCTGGATCACCGACTCCGCCAGCTATCTGACCCAGATCGCGCTGGACGACGTGGACGGCCAGCCCTGCTTCATCTATGCCGATGAAGAGCGCTTCCCCGAGTTCATGAAGGTCATGAAGGACTACATCGCGAAGGGCTACTTCTCCGCCGATGTGTTCGACGATCAGTACGCCGGCAACCAGACCGCGGCCCAGAAGGCCGAGGACCTGACCGGCTTCGACCAGAACACCTCCAACGCCATCGATCCCAACGAGTGGACCGCGGCCATCCCGCTGACCTCTGCCTGGAACGACACCCCCGCCATCGCCCGCAGCTACAACGCTATCAACTGCCAGAGCTTCAACATCTCCTCCACCTGCGACGAGAGCAAGGTTGAGCGCCTGATGAAGTGGGTTGACTGGCTGTATGACTATGACAACTACCTCATGAGCCACTGGGGCCCCTCCGCCGAGGAGACCGAGTACCTGTATGGCCTGAAGAGCGGCTACACCGCCGTGAAGGGCGAAGACGGCCGTTACTCCTACACCTGCCAGGAAGTCCAGGACGGCGACTACACCAGCTTCGGCGACTATCAGAACCGCCGCATCCAGGGCATCATCGGCGGCTACCTGGGCCTGAACATCGACATGTGGGGCGAGGCCAAGAGGCCCTACAACCCCACCAAGTGGAACAACAAGGTTGATGAGAACGTGCTGCCCTACCTCGTGGCCACCTATCCGAACATCGTCTTCTTCGAGGCGGACGTCCAGGAGCGCGTGACCGAGCTGCGCACCGACATCAACGCCTATGTGATGGAGAACTACGTGGCCTTCATCTCCGGCGAGAAGGAAATGACCGAGGAGAACCTGGCTGAGTTCTTCAAGACCATCCACGACCTGGGCTACGACGAGCTGCTGAGCTACTACATCGATTACTACACCGCCTACAAGGCCGGCTGATGAATCGCATGAACCGGCGCACGGCATAAAGCCATGGTCCAAGGGGGCGGACGCGCGAGCGTCCGCCCCCTTTTTTCATTGGCGCGGTTGACTCGGCGGAAAAGATAATTTATAATAGTGCAATATACGGCGCGCCCCGGCGGCGCGCACGACATTTGACCGGGAGGACCCACGCCATGATTCGCGACCTTGAACTCTCCATTCTCGAAATCCTCTTTAACGACGCGCGCACAACGCCGGCCCGGATCGCCGTGATGACCGGCCACTCGGAGGAGGAGGTCACCGCCGTCATCCGCAGCCTCGAGGCCCAGAAGATCATCCTGAAATACCCGGCCATGATCAACTGGGACCGCGTGGAGGCCGACCAGGTGGAGGCGGTCATCGAGGTGCGCGTCACGCCCCAGCGCGACGAGGGCTTCGACGCCATCGCCGAGCAGATCTACCGCTTTGACGAAGTCTCCAGCGTCTACCTCATGAGCGGCGCTTACGACCTGATGGTCACCGTGAAGGCCTCGAGTATGAAGCAGCTGGCGCTGTTCGTGGCGGAAAAGCTGTCCACGCTGGACCACGTGCTCTCCACGGCCACGCACTTCGTGCTGAAAAAGTACAAGCTGGAGGGCGTGATCTTCGAGGATCGCCGGCAGGATGAACGGCTGGTGATCTCGCCGTGAATTACGACCGCGTTCTCAACAGCCGCATCGCCCAGGTGCCGCCCTCCGGCATCCGCAAGTTCTTCGACGTGGTCAGCACCATGAAAGACGCCATCTCCCTGGGCGTGGGCGAGCCGGACTTCACCAGCCAGTGGTCGGTGAACGACGCCGCCATCTACTCGCTCCGGCAGGGCCGCACCCACTACACCGCCAACGCCGGCCTCATGGCGCTGCGGGAGGCCGCCTGCGACTATCTCGAGGCGCGCTTCGGCACGCGCTACGACCCGAAAACCGAAATCTTCATGACCGTCGGCGCCAGCGAGGGCATCGACCTGGCCCTGCGCGCGCTGGTCGAGCCGGGCGACGAGGTGCTCATGCCCGACCCGAGCTACGTCTCCTACAGCCCCGGCGTGATCTTCGCGGGCGGCGTGCCCCGGCCCGTCGTCACGCGGGAAGAGGACGAGTTCCGCCTCACGCCCGAGGCCCTGAAAGCCGCCCTCACGCCGCGCACCAAGGCGCTCATACTCCCCTACCCCAACAACCCCACCGGCGCGATCATGGAGCGGCCCCATCTCGAGGCCATCGCCGACGCGCTGCGGGACACTGACGTGATCGTCATTTCGGATGAAATCTACGCCGAACTGACCTACGGCGGCAAAAAGCACGCAAGCTTTGCCTCCATCCCGGGCATGAAGGAGCGCACGATCACGCTGAACGGCTTCTCCAAGGCCTTCGCCATGACCGGCTGGCGCATGGGCTACGCCTGCGCGCCGGCGGAGATCCTCCGGGTGATGCTGAAGATGCACCAGTACACCATCCTCTGCGCGCCGACGGCCGGCCAGTACGCCGCCCTCGAGGCCCTCAAGGTCGGCCGCGAGACCGACTACGCCTACGTCAACGAGATGGTGCGCACCTACGACCGCCGCCGCCGCATCATGCTGGACGCCTATAAGCAGATGGGCCTCAGCTGCTTCGAGCCCCGGGGGGCCTTCTACACCTTCCCCTGCATCAAGTCGACCGGCCTCAGCTCCCAGCAATTCGCCGAGCGGCTGCTGAGGGAAAAGAAGGTGGCCTGCGTGCCCGGAACGGCCTTCGGCGAGTCCGGCGAGGGCTACGTCCGCTGTTCCTACGCCACCGCCACGGACAAGGTTATCGAAGCGATGGAACGGATGAAAGAATTTGTTCGAGGAATTAGGAATTAGGAATTTGGAATTAGGAATTGTATATACTCTGAAAGCTGACCCCGTCGTTTCCCCTTTCCAGGTAACTAAAATTCCTAATTCCTAAGTAGTCACTGATTAATGTTGCGAATGAGACAAGGAGTGATATAATCAAGAGAGAAAGCGAGTGAGAGCGATGAAGCAGCAAACCTTTACGGATTTGGAATACGCCGGACGGAAACGGAAGACGAAGCGAGAAGAATTCCTGGAGATCATGGACGAAATCACGCCAT
>JAFXQO010000024.1 GCA_017527065.1 Clostridia bacterium | reverse complement strand
GTGGGCAGCGCTTTCCCGGAGGTGGAGTGCAAGATCGTGGACCCGGAGACCGGCCTGGACTGCCCGGACGAGGTCATCGGCGAGTTCGTCGCCCGGGGCTACAACATCATGAAGGGTTATTACAAGATGCCCAAGGCCACCGCCTCCGCCATCGACAAGGACGGCTGGCTGCACACGGGCGATCTGGCCTGCCGCACCGCCGAGGGCAACTACCGCATCACCGGCCGCCTGAAGGACATGATCATCCGCGGCGGCGAAAACATCTACCCCAAGGAGATCGAGGAATTCATCTACACCCATCCAAAGGTCAGCGACGTGCAGGTCATCGGCGTGCCGGACAAGGCCATGGGCGAGGAGATCATGGCGTGCATCATCCTCAAGGAGGGCGAGAGCATGACCGTGGAGGAGATGAAGCAGTATGTGCTCGACCACATGGCCAAGCACAAGGTGCCAAAGTACATCGACTTCGTGACCGGCTTCCCCATGAACGACGCCGGAAAGATACAAAAATACAAGATGCGCGAACAGGCCATAGAGAAGCTGGGGCTTCAAAAGGACGCCGCCATCGAAACGGCATAAAGACACATCAAAGCGGGAACCGCCTCGAAGCGAAGCGGTTCCCGCTCTTTTATATCGTTGGGTCACGGTTCCTAGTCGGTCCGGCGTGCGCCGTCGACTGTGATCTCATAGCGCGCCGTGGCCAGGTCGGCCCGCAGCGCGGCCTCATGGCCACCGTGCCGCCATCGCATGAACAGGCCGCTTCCCTCGGCGCCGACCTGGACGTCCGCTTCCGGATGGAAGGCCGGGCATCCGCCGCGCAGCTTCAGAAGCGCCAGCTGCTTAAGAACCACTTGCTTTTCCAGCCCCGCCGCCACGTCGTCTGCGCTCAGGTTGGTGCGGTTGATCTCCTTGTGTCCGCCCGCCCCGGCGCGCCGCATGGCCTCGTAGTCGTTTTTCCCGGCGAACAGGTCGAGATACCACACCTGCGGCTGACCGGGCATGAAGACCTGGATCGCCCGCGCCGTGAGCAGCCGCGCTTCGTCTTCGCCCAGCGCGCTGTAGTAGGCCGCGTTTACCTGGTAATACACATTCTTGGCGCCGTGCAGGTCCTTCACGTAGCCGCCGCGTGAAACCAGCGCGTCGATGAGCGCCTGGATGCGATCCTCCGGCAGCAGGCCCTTTAGGTCCAGCACGGGGATGCCGTCGTGGCAGCCGAGCATGTTTACCGTGCGAAGGCCCGAGGCCGTGATTTCGTTCGCCCAGCGGGCGATGTATTCGCCGCTGCCCTGCCCGAAGGCGTCCAGCAGCAGGCCCGGCAGGAAGAAGTCGTACACCATGTAGCCCTTTTCGCCCAGGGCGCGCCAGACGCCCTCGGCATAGCTGGCGTGAATTTCCGGCAGCAGCGCGATGCCGTAAGGGCTTGCCAGCGCCGCCACCCGGTCCAGCAGGTCCCAGGTGCCCGGCTCGTTCAGGAAATTGCGCGCGCCGGGCTCCTTGGGCGCGTAGGCGAAGGCGTCCAGCCGCACGATCCGCGCGCCGTAGCCCGCCAGCGTTTTGAGCGTATCGGCGTAGAAATCCCACACCAGCGGCGATTTGATGTTCAGGTCCATCTGGCCGAGATAGTGCTTGCGGCCGTTGGCGTCCACGTCCACCTGTTGGTAGAATGTGTTCCAGTAGGGCACGCTTCGCCCGTCCGGGAAGTCCACCATGAGGATGGGCAGGCCCGGCTTTCGAAAAAACATATCCTTGATGAGTTCGGCGTCGGGCTGAATGTAACCCGTATCGGTCATCTCGCCATGGCCGCGCCAGAATTCGTTCCAGTTTATAAAGAAATCGCGGTAGGGCGACGCGTCGCCCTTCGCCAGCAGATCGCGGAACTGCGGCGACTGCACGGAGGCGTGATTGAGCACGAAATCCAGCTTTAGCCCAATGCCCATGGCCCGCAGCGCGGCGAGGTTTTCCGGCCGGGCCAGCGCCTCGTTGAGACCGTAGTCGACCACGCAGAAGCCGCGGTCAAGGTCGGAATGATACAGGCTGGGCAGGATGTAGAACGCCGAGAACGCGCCCTTCGCCTCAGGCCGGCCCAGGAAGGACACGATGTCGCCAAGCGTGCCGCCCATGCTGTCCGGATAGGCGTTGAAAATCGCGCCGTACTGGTTTTCATTCATCCTCTCTCACCTGCCCGCTTCCATTTCGGCCTTGTATTCGTCGTAGGTCAGCGTCTTGCACGCCTTGGAGACGATCAGCTTCGCGGTGCCGGCGCGCGCTTCCAGCTTGGCCTGTTCCAGCTCCAGCACCATGGTGATGAAGGCGGTGTCCGCGTTTGCGTCGCGGCCCCGGGCCAGGCGGTAGGCGCGGGTCTCGGCCGGAGTGCTGCTCAGGAGCACCGGAATATCGACGCCTTCAAACAGGCCGCTGTTTCCGTGCGTCCACTCCAGAACCAGCACGGATACGCCGGAAAAAGTCTTCTCCTCGTACCACAGATCCTCCGGCCCGCGGCCCAGCCGCCGCAGCCAGATCTTATCCTCGCCTGCGCGGAAGCGGCGCAGCACGTCTCCGATTTCCTCATATCCCTGTTCCGCCGCGCTGCCGAGATACTCATCCAGCGCCGCGCGGCCCGCCGCCTGGTAAGCGGCGAGCCAGCTGTGCGCCGCGCGTTGAGCGGGATCGCTGTCCAGATCGTCCAGCTGGAGCCGGCGCAGCGCCGCCGCGCGTTCGGAGGTGTATTCGCCCGTTTCCAGAAGGCCGCGAACGCCCGCCGAGCGGAAAACGCGCATGCGTTCCGCGTCGTTTTGGATGGGGATGCGGCGGGGATAGTTGTCGCCGGAATGCGTGTACGCGCCGACGCCGATTTCGCTCAGGTAATGCGTCAGCAGCGCGGAAACGCAGGTCTTCCCCACCCCGCTGCCGCCCGTCACGGCCACGACCGCCCGGCGGCGGGGATTCGCGGAGAGCGCTTCGCGCAGCAGGGGCAGCAGCGCGCGAAACACGGCCTGCGCCTTCTTCTCGGCCTGCGGCCCGATCCACACCCTGTCGCCCGGCATGTCGCCCTGCGGGATGTCCTGGGGAACCTCGGGCGGCTCCCAGGCCCGCAGGGCTTCGTCGATCCGTTCCAGCACAGAATCCATCATCATATCCCACTCCTCTGCGTCGTCCTGTCAGTGAGCGGAAGCCGCTTTCTCTTCGCGCGCATCCAGCCCGCGATCAGGATCACGTCCGCGCCGGCCCAGGCCAGCACTTCGGCGGCAAAAACCCCGCGATAGCCGATCCAGCGCGGCAGCAGCAGCGCCGAGCCGGTGCGCATGGCGAACTCCGCCATGCCGGAGAGCATGGGCGTCAGCGTATCGCCGATGCCGTGCAGCGTCGAACGCACGACATAGAGCACATACAGCACCGGCAGGCAGGCGCTCATGGTGTACAAATACTCGCACGCCGCCTCCATGGCCTCGCCGGTTCCGGCCGCCGGGTCGATGAACAGGCCCAGCACGGGCCGCCCCAGCGCGAACATCGCCAGCGAAATGCCCGCCGCGGTGAGCGCGCCCGTAGCCGCCCCGGCGCGCACGCCCCGCCGGACGCGCTGGTATTGGCCCGCGCCGTAGTTTTGCCCGGCGTAGGTGGACAGCGCGTAGCCGTAGGACACGGCGGCCAGTTCGAGCAGGCCGTAGAGCTTGTTCGTGGCGGTATAGCCGGCGATGAACGCCACGCCCAGGGCGTTGACCACCGTCTGAACGATCATGCCGCCGACGGAAATCAGCGCGTTCTGCATGGAAACCGGCACGCCCAGTTTCATCAGCGAACTGGCCTGCGCGCGCGTGAGGCGGAAGTCGGCCCGTTTCAGGCGCAGGAAATCCAGCCCGCGCAGCCGCAGCAGGCAGAACGCCGCGGAGCATCCCTGCGCGATTACCGTCGCGGCCGCCGCGCCGGTCACGCCGAGGCCGAACCCCATGACGAACAGGATGTCCAGCCCGATGTTGACCGCGGATGACAGCGCCATGGCCATGAGCGGCGACCGCGCGTCGCCAAAGCCGCGCAGGATGCCCGCCAGCAGGTTATACGCCATCACGACCGGCAGCCCCGCGAACAGCACGGTGAGGTACGCCGCGCCGGTGGGCAGGATCTCGGCCGGCGTGCCCAGCAGCGCGAGCACCGGATGAATGGCGAGGAGCGCCGCGCCGGTGAGCAGCGCGGCCAGCAGCGCCGTGAGCGAGGCCGCCCCGCCCACGCACCGGCGGAGCGCCGCATAGTCCTTCGCGCCGAACGCCTGCGCGATGGGAATCGCGAAGCCCTGCGTGAGGCCCTGGGCGATGCTCAGCCACATCCAGTTGAACCAGTCCGAGCTGCCCAGCGCCGCCAGCGCGTCCATGCCGATGCCCCGGCCCACCACGGCGGCGTCCACCACGGTGTAGAGCTGCTGGCACACGTTGCCCAGCATGAGGGGCAGCGCCACCAGCATGATCAGCCGGACGGGGCTGCCCTCGGTCATATCGCGAACCTTCATCTATTTTCACGCCACACGGCACGCTCCGCCTCGCCGGTTGCGAAGGGACCGGGCAGGGCGTCCAGGCCGCGATGATTGCCGAAATAGTCGCGGTCGAAGATGATTTCCGAGCCATCCGGGTTCTCGAATCGCTGTTCCGGCTCGAAGGCACAGCCCAGTATGTCGCTGGTAATGATGCCGTCGCGGAAGTCCTTCAGGAAGTCGTACACGTTGGTCCTGAGCACCACTTTTCCCTCTTCCTCGGCCAGCTCGACGCATACCTTGTCCTTTTCGTCGATCAGGTTGCGCTTCTCGTGCTTGCACACAGTCGCGCCATTGAAGTAGGCGTTGCCCTCCACCCAAACGGGCAGATGGCCGAAGTGATACGGCGCGAGCGCGCCCATGTTCGGCTCCCGGTCCATCATGAAGTGCGAAATCCACTCGTCGTAAGTCGGGAAGATGTCGAACGGGGCCGTTCCGACGACCTCGTAGTCGTTGTTGGCGGGCGTCTTCGCGGGATCCGTGACGGGATAATGCTGGACGAAGATGTTGTTGTAGACGCGGTCGTCGCCGTGCAGGATGGTCATGAAGCCGGCCACCTCGGTGCGGTGGCGGATGTGGTAGGGCGTGTAACGCGGCTCGCGCTGGCCGTTGACCACGCTGTCCACGCCGGAATTGATGAGGCCGAACGCGCCGAGCATGAGGTTGTGCACGCAGGCGACGCCTTCGCTGGGCATGATGACCGACGCCTTGGAGAGCAGGATGTTGTTGTCGATGAGCGTCGGGCCGTGGCCTACCTCGATGAACACGTCGTTGGAGAACATGGCGCCGCGGGCCGGCTCGACGCCGTCCGGGCGGAAGTTGTCGTGCATCAGGTTCTGGGTGATGCGCGCGCCCTGGGCCTGCCAGTCGAACCACACGCCCATGATGCAGTTGTGGATGTGGTTGCGGCGCACGGTCACGTCGATGGCCGCGTGCAGCTTGATGCCGGCGGTCTCCGCGCCGCCCAGCTGCTGAGAGTTGCACACGTGGTGGATGTGGCAGTCCTCAATGGTGGAGAACACGCCGCCCATGCGGCCCACGATGCCGGTCTGCTCGCAGTGGTGGATGTGGCAGCGGCGGATGATGTGGCTGCCCACGTTCTCCTTGAGCCAGCCGTGATACTGGCCGCGGCATACGGCGTCGCGCTCCATCTGCGTGGGGCTCTTGACGTGCTTCGTGTAGAAATACATGTCGTTTTCCGGGTCGCGGTACTTGCCCAGGGAAATGCCGCAGCACTTGCTGCCCCATATCTCGCAATCCTCGATGATCCAGCCCTTCGACCAGTGCGGGCCGATCATGCCGTCCTGATAGGCCGCGGGCGGGGCCCAGGTGGTGGCGGCCTTGTTGATGTCGAAGCCACTCACGGTGATGTAGCCTACGCCGTTCTTATCCGGCATGAAGCAGTTGCGACGCACAGTGATTTCGACCTTCTCCTCGTTCGGGTTCAGGCCATGGAAGTTCGCATAGAGCACGGTCTGGCCGTCCGCCTGCTCGGTGTACCACTTCCAGGTGGATTCCTCCGCGTTCCAGGCGCAGGGATCGGCTTCGCCCTTTTCGCACTCCTCCAGCGACACGGTCTCGTACATCATTTTGTCATTGAGGAACACCGCGCCGGTATGCCGCACGGTCGGGGCGAAGTACCAGTCGCCGCAGACCATGGTCGTATAGGGATTGTAGGCGCCGAAAACGCCGTTGTCGACGCGCGCCGTCCACACGTCGCCGTCGTATTTCGTCCAGCCGGAAAGCGGCTCCGCGCCGGTGATAACCGCGCCCAGCGGCTGCTCCGAGCGGTAGACGATGCGCCTGTCCTCCGTGCCCGCGTTGCGGGGATTGACGTATTCCCTGTAAACGCCCGGCGCGACGAGGACCTCGTCCCCCGGCATGGCGACCTTCGCCGCGTCGTCAATGTGTCTGAAGGGCATCTGCTTCGAGCCGTTGCCGTCGCGGGACACGCTGGCGTTGACGTAATAAATCATGAAAATTCATCCTTCCTCTATTTTATTTTCACTCGGTGATTCAAGTATAATGGGCAATCGCGGGCTTGTCAATCGAAAAACAAAAATCGGCCCGCGCGGGAACGCAATCCGTTCCCGCGCGGGCCTCGCGTGTCAAAGGTCAGTCGGCGTTTGCGTCGGCGTCGGCGATGCAGCCGTCGATCGTGCGGCACATGATGGTTCTGGCAAGAACCTCGTTCACCGCCGCCTCTTTCTCAGGATAGAGCAGCTCAAGCAGCGCCTCGCGGGTGTGCAGCCAGTTGCCGAAGGTCGTGCGGCTGGCGGCAATGAGCGGGCGGTCGGCGCTGTCCACAGTGCGGTAGCGCTCGTTCACGCCGGCGTCCAGCTGGGCAAGCCACAGCTTGCGCGCCTCCGCGAACACCTTGCCGAAGGCTTCGGCCCGTTCGTTCTCAGCCAGCGTCAGAGTGGCTTCGACCTTTTCGAGCACCGCCTTGTCGGTGGCCGCGTGTTCGGAGCACAGGGTCTCGATGTAGCGGGTGTCTGTCTCGCTACGTTCGAGGATCGCGCGCGCGCAGGCCTCGGCGTCCGCGGCGTCCGCCAGGATGACGTGGCTGCCCAGCAGGCTGTCGACGCGGTCGGCCGGCGCGGTGTGAATCTCATAGCACAGCTCGGCGCTCTTGTTCATCATCATCTCGGCGAGCCTCATCGCCACGGTCTCCTCGTCGTCCGGATAGATCAGGGCGAGTTCACGCTCGTAGAGATCGGCCTGCGCGGCGAACAGCATGCGCTCGTTCAGCACGATCAGGCGGGTCGGCATATCCAGCGCGGCGGCGTAGAGGATCTCGTAGCTCTCGTCGATCTTCGCCTGCCACAGCGCGCGGGCCGTCTTCCAGGCCATGGTGCGCGCGTCGGCGTCGGCCGCGGCGCTCACCAGCGCGTCAACCTGCTTGGCGACGGGCAGATGCTCGGCGCAGATGTGCTGCGTGTAATCGCCCGTACCCGCGCCCTTGCCGTTCAGCGTCAGGTAGCAGTAATCACCCTGCGCGATGGGCGTGGGGAAGCCGTCGGGATCGCCTGTGTGATCCTCGGGCTCGCCGTTGGTGTCGCTGAACACATGGTTGGATTCGGTGAAGCCGTATACGTTTTCGTCCGTGTAGAAGCCCACGGCGAAGTTCTCCACATAGCCGCGATTCACGTCTTCGGCGGTCACGGTGTGCGAGAAGTAATACGTCCTCGCCTCGGAGGGATGCAGGAGCTCCGCGGTGCCGAGCGGGACGAAGCCCATGTCGCTCAGCAGGTCGTAGACCTCCACGTCGGTGAGCAGGTGATCGCTCGTGTTGATCGCAACGATCTTGTACTCAATGACTTCGCCTTCCGTGTAGTAACTCATGTTCAGCGGTTTGCTGATTTCCGCCTTGGTCACAACCAGGCCGCCCTTATCCTTGGGCCAGCCGGTGGGCGAGGTCACGGGATTGCTCGTCGCGGTGTGGCCGTGGCCGTCCGAGTCGGTCCAGGCGATGCTGGCTGTATTGGTCACGGAACCGTTGTCGCAGTCCGGCCCCGTCACGATGTAGCTGAACGGGACGGTGTAGGAAGCGCCCGAAGCCAACTGCGCGATGTAGGCGATGCTCTTGTTGCCGCCCGTCACCAGCGCGTCGTCCACATATATGTCGTAGGCCGTCTGGTTGGAGTCGTTGAGGACCACGATGTTATAGGTAATGACCTCGTTCTCCTGGTAGAAATCGTTCGCCGGCGTGCTGGTCTCGCTCTTGTACACAAACAGCGTGCCCTTCTTCACAGGCGGGACGGGCGTGCTCTCGTAGGTGGGCACGTTCACCGGGTAGGAAGGCTTGGTCACGCGTTCGCCGGTAATGGGATCGTCCCAGGTGATGTAGGCGGTGTTCTCGATGTAGGTCCTCGACACATCGTCAGACGTCACGACGTAGGCATAGTAATCGTAGTAGTAATCGCCGGCCGCAAAGGTGTCGAATTGGGCGATCACATGGCCGCCTTCGGAGTCCGTGTACAGCGGGTCTTCGATCACCACGTTGTGGAGGTCGACATTTCCGTCGTTGCTCACATTGACGCGATACCACACGGTCTCGTTTTTCACATAGCCGTGCGGGTCGGCGCTGTAGCTGTCTTCCCACTTGTCGATGCTCACCTTCACCTCGGTGGGATCGGGCGTCCAGGTGTTGTCGTCGATGAGGTACTCGAACTTAACCGTGTTGGAGTAGACCCAGACCTCGGTGGAGTACGGGTAGTAGCCCTGGCCGTAGAAGGCCGGCACGACGAAGCTGTCACTGAGGATCTGAGAGGCGTCCAGGATGAAGGAGCCGGTGCCTTTCGTGCTGCCGCCGAAGGCCGTGAGCACAACGCGGCTGTCAACACCGTAGAATAGCACATCCGCCGTGACCATGTTGCCTTCCTTGTTGGTGAAGTACATCATCAGTCCGCCGAAATCGCAGTCCGCGGAGCCGATGTTGGTCAGCGTCCAGTTATACTCGATCTTCTGTCCGCTCTTATAGGCCGCCTGAACGGGCGATGTTTGCACCATGGTTAGCACCAGTTCAGGCTCGCCGCCGTGGGTCCTGCGGGGCGGATCGGACAGCAGCGGGATATAGATGGTGGCCTCGTTGCTGTTGACAGCGTCGTCGATGGCGCACGCTCCTTCGCCGGCTTCGTCTTTATTTGTGACGAGCCAGCGGAACGCGCTCTCATAAATGGTGCGGGAAACGTAGCCCTTGTCGATGTCATCCTGCGTCACAACGGCGCGGTAGGTCTGCTCATCCTGGCCGCCATTGGGCTCCAGCCAGTAGAAGTTGGAACCGATGATCACGTCGTCCGCGTAAGCCAGGTCGCCGCTGTCATACCAGTATGTGAGGCCTACGCCCCTGGCGGCAGCGCTGCCGTGGTTGGTAAGAGTCAGCGGCGCTTCAAGAACGTCGCCCACTTCGGCGTACACGGGAGACACGGGGCCGGCGCTCAGCTCAAGTTCGATGAAGGCGCTGTCATCGACGGCGCGCAGGGGCAGCGTGATGGTCACGGTGTTGGAATTGACGCTCTGCTCATAGACCTTGGCGTACTGCGCATGCCGTCCGGAGAAGTACACCTCGCGCTTGATTTCGCCCGCGTCCACGTCCGCCTGCGTCACGTAGATGGAGAGATCGCAGGTGAAGAACAGGCCGGGCCCCAGCGGGTCGGCATTGCCTGTGCCGCCGTTCGGTTCGCTGACGTAGCCGGAATCCAGCGCCCAGCCGTCGTCGGGATTCCAGGTATAGCATTGCGTGATATAGATACTCGTGTCGCTGGTATTGGTCAGCTTGAGCGGCACGCTGATCCATTCGCCCAGCGCGCCGTCCGGCTGGCTGGCGGGGCCGTTCTGCTCCAGGAGCAGGCTGCCGTTGGGCTGGTTGTCGTCCAGCGGGATGCGGATGATGACCGAATTGGTTTCAAACAGGATGGTCTGGCCTTCCTCGTCGCGCATGTAGCCCGGCGAGCCGGATGCGGTGGTGATGCAGCGGTAGCCGCCCATCCGCACCTCGCGCACCACTTCGCCGGCGTCGATGTCCTCGGGCAGCACGAGCACGCTGTAGATATAGCCGTTCTGCGTCTCGTTCGGCTCGAGGTTGCCATGGTCGGGATCAAAGAGGATATGATCGTTTCCGAGCATGACCTGGTTCCAGTGGTGCGCCGTGCCGGAGCAGGTTTCCATGTCAACGACGACCGTTCCTTTGTTCGTTACGGAAAGCGGCACGTCGATGACTTCGCCCAGCTTCGCGGTGGTCTCGGGGGTGTGCTCTTCCAGAATCAGGTCGACTATCCAGTCTTCTTCCCCATCCTCCACTTCAAATTCGCAACTCCAGGGAGCGGCTTCCACGATCGCTCCCGTGGCGTCGAGCGCCTTGGCGTAGAAGATCAGCGTTACGAGCTTGCCCGCGTCTTCGGGCTTGATCTCGTAGACATACGAGGCGTTCACGCTTCCGCCCGCCGGCAGAATGGTGGCCGAGCCTCCGTTATAAACCTCGCCCAGGCTGGTCTCCGAGAAGGTTTCAGCGTCCTCCTTGAACACCTCGATGACAAGGCCGGTCAGGTCCTGGAAGCCGGTGTTTTCAGCCGTGAGCGTCACGGAGAAGGTGTCGTTCGGATAGAAGTCCTTGTATTCCTGTGTCTCGCCGTCCAGCGTCAGCGCGACGCCGCCGTCGCGCGCCGTCGCAGCGAGAAGGGGCAGGTTCATGGCGTCGCTGTCAGACACGGCGTTGCCCGTGTCGTTGACGGCGTAGGCCGTGAACGTGCGGTACGCCTTGCCCGCGGCGACATCCTCTTCCCTCACGGTGATGTAGTAGTCGACGAAATAGTGCTCGCCGGGCTTGAGGGCGCGGGCGTCCGCCGGTTCGCTGGAGTAGTTCCATTCCAGCGTGCCTTCGTCGGAGCGGTCGTTGCCTTCGCCGTCCACCATCTCGTAGCTGGTCACGTTGAGGGTGGTATCGCCCACGTTGGCGATGGTGAGCGTGGTCTTGACGGTCTCGCCCAGGGCCGGGTCGTTGATGTCCACCACTTCATGGAAGGTCACGTCGATGCCCGTGGCGTTGATGGGTGTGCCGATCACGGGGCCGGGTTCGGGCGCGGCGCCCAGCGCGATGGCGAACTCAACATAGCGGGCCATGCTGTTGCCCACGTCGTTGCCGTTCTCAAAGCGGTGGCAGGCGATGCCCGCTTCGCGGCTCAGCTGGCCCGCCGCCTCTTCGGCTTCGGTCACCATGACGTTGTACACCGCGATTCCTTCCGCGCCGGGGGCAAGCGTGTAGTCGGAGCTGAAAAACAGGCTGGTGTCGATCGTTTCCCCCTCAACAGTTATTCGCTTGCCGTCGCTGTCGAAAGTACAGGTACCGTAAGACGAGCCGGTCACCCGCAGTGTGGTGTTGCCGGTGTTCTTTATATGCAGGGCCGTCGGAATGGTTTCGCCCGCCTTCGCGCCGCTGGCGGTAGGCGCGTCGATCCAGATGATGAAGTCGTCAATCGGCTCCAAGGGCAGGACCGATTCTCCCAGGCGGATGACGAAGCTGATGTATTGGCCCATGGACTCGCCGACGTCGTCGTCGTTCTCAAAGCGATGGCAGGCCACGGATACCTGGCGGACCGCCTGGCCGGCCGCCACGTCGGCGTCCGTCACCATGACGTTGTAAGTCTCAGTGGTTTCTTCGCCGGGCTTAAGCACGCCATACGGATCTTTGCTCTCAATGGTCTCCCCGCTTATGTAATCCACGTTTCCTTCGGCGTAATCGCCGTAGGAATGGCCGGTGATCCTCAGCGTCGTGACGCCGGTGTTCTTGATGTGCAGCGTCGTCGGAATGAACTCGCCCGCCTTCGCGTCGCTGTTGACGGGAGCGTCCACCCAGATGATAAAGGCGTCATGCAGGTCAGGCAGGTCGGGCGAACTGCCGGAGAGCCAGTTCTTCAGGCCGACCCAGCCGATACCGGTGGCAGGATGGCCAGCGGCTTCCTCGGCGGCGGAAATGGCCGAAGTGGTCTTGTTGCCCACGATGCCGTCCGCCTTGCCGCAGTCAAAGCCCGCGGCGTTCAGCGCTTCCTGGAGGGCTTTGGCGTTTTCGCTGCGCTCGCCGGGAACCACGGTGCCTTCCATGTAGGTATCGCGGGAGTCCTTCGCGCCGCAGACGGAGCAGGTGCGTTCTTCGCGGCCCTTCGTCCAGAGGCCCGGCTCCACAACGACGGTCCAGGCGCCCCAGGTGTGCGGCGTCCTGTCGATGCTCTCGGTGAAGGACTTGCCACAGCGGGAGCAACTGACGCGCCGTTCGCCCTTCTGCGCGCAGGTGGGCTGCCGGGTCACGGTGGACTGGGAATACTTGTGGCCCAGCGCGTCGGCAATCCCGGTCTCCTCCACTTCGCAGCCGGGCCGCAGGCAGACGCGCTTCTTCAGGCCCGGTTCCGTGCAGGTGGGTTCGGTGGTGATTTGCCACTCGCTCCAGAGATGGCCGAGGGGCGGATCGTCAACGGTTCTGGTCTCATAGCAAAGGATGCACTGTTCTGTGTGAGCGCCCCATTCGGTGCAGGTCGCGGGTATGACTCTTCCCTCCACGGCCTGCCACTGATGGTCGTGCTCGGTTGTGCCGTCCGCGTTCATGTACGCCATTGCCGCAGGCGCCATACACAGCAGCATGAGTGCCGTCAGCACGATCGCAAGGATTCTCCGCTTCATGGTCCCATTCCCCCTTCTTTTGGTCCATCGTTATGTAACGATAAAGAAGGCCCGCATGCGCAGGCCTCCCCATTGATTACTCCGCCTTTTTGAAAACCATGGTCATCATGTTCTTGTAGACGAACTGGAAGCCGCCGTCATCCGTCGGCTCAAGGCGCAGCATCTCGTTCTCCGGATAGACGAGCACGCAGGCGCCGCCGTCTTCATGCCAGGTGACGCCGCTGAGCTGCTTTCCGGTCAGCGCGAAGCTGGCGGAATGGCCCTCGTACAGCGTGAAGGAGGTCACGCCGCCCAGCGCGGTCGGGTCGATCTCCACGCCGCCTGTCATGACCACGTTCACGCAGTCATAGCGTGCGCCAAGCTCAGGCAGCTGAGGCGGCGCGGTGACGTTCGGCCTCGCGGGAGCCGGCGCGGCGGTGGGAACGGCGGTCGGCTCAGCCGTCGGCACGGCGGTCGGTACAGACGTCGGCACAGCCGTGGGCACAGGCGTGGGCACGGCCGTGGGTTCAGGGGTGGGTTCCGGCGTGGGCGCGGCCGTGATAACGGGGCTCATGTCGCCCGGCCAGCGCGCGTCCGCGTCATGGGCGAACACGATCATGCCGCTCTTCTCGTCGCCGTAGAGCAGGAAGCCGTCCTCATCCAGCGCGAGCTGCATGGCGGGGCCTTCGCCGCCGCCGTACCACACGGCGCGATCCTCCTCATACCAGGTCATGCCGGAATCCGGACCCATGTAGTCAAGCACGCCGGTGCCGTCCTCGTTCAGGGTCAGGCTGATGTCCAGGCCCCACATCTTATTCGGGTTGCCCTTCATGATGGGCGTGTCGATATACACCGCGCTCCACTCGCCCACATAGCCGGACAGATCCATGGGCGCGCGATCGCAGTAGATGGTCATGTTCATGGTGGAGAAGGAAATGCCGCCGTCCGCGCACAGCTCGATGCGCTTGTCAAGCATGCCGTCCGGCACGCCGGGGATATGCGGCATTGTGACCTGCAGGCAGCCGTCTTCAAAGGTGAATTCCTCCGCCTCGCCGCCGAAATAGGTCACGCTCGTGCCGTCGATGACGATCCCGGTGTCTTCTGAGCCGAAGAGCGCCTGCCAGGCCTGACCCTGTTCGGAAACGGGCATCAGCGCGCCTTCCGCCTCCAGTATCTTGGCGATCCATTCGCCGGCGAATTCCTCGGGAGACAGCGCGAACACCGGTTCTGCGGCGACGGGTTCGGCCGTCGGCTCAGGCGTGGGCTCGGCCGTGGGCTCGACCGTAGGCTCGGGCGTCGGCTCAGCCGTGGGCTCGGCGGTCGGTTCAGCCGTGGGCTCGGCGGTGGGCGTCGGTTCGTCGCCCGGCTCGGCGGGCAGGCAGTAGAACGTACCGCCGTTCATGGAATAGGCCAGCATGCCGTCGACCAGCAGCTCGACTTTCTCATCCGGCTCCTCGCTGGGATTCCAGCTCTGCAGCGCCTCGTTCCACCATTCGAGGTGGCCGTCGGCAAACTGCATCTCGCGCACGGTCTCGCCGCCCAGCCAGGAGACGACGCCGTCCTGGACGGTCAGGTCAAGGCTGGGAATGCCGAAATACGAATCCAGATTATCCTGCATGGCCGACATGGGCATGGTCATGCCGAAGACACTGACGTATTCCGCACGCCAATAGCCGTTGAAGGCGCTCGCGTCCGCCTGAGGCGCAACTTCCGCCGGCGTGAAGCCGGGGCCGGGCGCTTCCTTGACGAAGGTCATGCTTATGCCGTCCTGGTCGGCGGTCAGCGAACCGTCGGCATAGACGAAGGTAATCGTGTCTCCGTCGATCGTGACGGCCGCATTGCCGCCTTCCTCATGCCATGCGCCGTCCTGGGCCTGTCCCATCGCGTCCATGTGGGCGGTGCCGTCTTCGTTCAGTATCAGCGTGATCTCAAATCCCATGTCTGCCGCGGCGAAGGTCGTCCCCTCCGAGGTCATGGTGCTCACATACCACGTCCCGGCCAGCTCCGCCGCATCGGCAAAGCCAACCGCGCCCAACAGCATGGCGGCCGCCAGCAACAGTGCGCTCAGTTTCTTCAACATCTTGTCTCCCTCCATGCATACAGCCGATTCGCGTCATGCCGGCAAGCCGACGCTTATGACACAACCCGACATGTTATTCCTTTACCATTTTAAACCATTTTTGCCATTTTTGCAATAGAAAAAAGTGGAACACTTCCAATTAGCATGCAACGGCTCCGAACCGCCTTTACATGGTACTGTATTTCTGTTATAATGCGGGAAAAGGGCGGTTTTTCAGGATGCCGCAGCGGGTTTTCATATGAGAGGGGCGCTGAAAATGTGGTCGATCATCGCGACCTGGTCCTTTTCCCTGCAGTGCGTGGAGAAAGGCGAAACCATCCTTAAAAGCGGCGGCCGCGCGCTGGACGCGGCGGAGATGGGCGTCCGCCTGGTGGAGAGCGATCCTGCCGTCGACTGCGTGGGCCGGGGCGGCTATCTCAACGCAGACGGCGAACTGGCGCTGGACGCGGCCGTCATGTGCGGCGACACGCTGAAGACGGGCGCTGTGGCCTGCGTGCGCGGCTTCGAGCACCCGGTGTCCATCGCCCGCGCCGTGATGGAAAAGACAAAGCATTCCATTCTGGTCGGGCCATACGCCGAGGCCTTCGCCCGGCAGATAGGATTCGCGGAGGCGCCGCCGGAATACATGATAACCGAAACGGCGCGGCGCAAATACGAGGAAGAGAAACGCAGACGGGGAAAGCCTTCCGGTCACGACACCATCGGCTGCCTGGCGCTTGATGACGCCGGTTCCCTGTGCGTTGCCACCTCCACCTGCGGCTCGAACCTGCGCCTTCCGGGCCGCGTGGGCGATACGCCCATCATCGGCAGCGGCTTTTATGTTCAGAGCGGCGTGGGCGGCGCGGCGGCCACCGGACTGGGCGAGGACATCATGCGCACCTGCTGCAGTTTCCGCGCGGTCGACCTGATGCGCGGCGGCATGAGCGCGCAGGAAGCGGCCGACACCGTCGTGTTCACCGCACACAACACCCTCAGGCAGTGCGGCCTGAAGCCGGACTGCATCGCGCTGATTGTCATCGACGCCAGGGGCAACTGCGCCGGCGCCAGCAACCACAAGGGCTTCGTCTATGCCTGCGCGCGCCCAGGCGAATCCCCAAGGATCGTTTCGGTCGATCCGGTGATCGACAAGGATGAGCAGGAGGACTGATCATGAAGGGGAATTACAAAGTCAGGGAGCCGATCATCGCCCCCCAGTGCCCGCAGTACCGCTGCGTATACGCCGTTGGCGGGCCGGGCAGGCTGGACGGCGATCTTGACAAGCCGTTCTGGCAGGCCGGCGAGTGGATCGACGATTTCCACGACATCCAGGGCGATTCCCTGCCCAAGCCGGCCAAAAAGACCCGCGTGAAGCTTATCTGGAATGAGGAAGCGCTGTACGTGGGCGCCCATCTCTCCGACGACACGATCTGGGCTACGGTGAAGAACCGGGACGAAGTGATTTTCGTGGACAACGACTTCGAGGTCTTCCTCGCGCCGCAGGACTCCTCGCACCGTTATTATGAGCTGGAAATGAACGCGGCAAACGCCGTCTGGGATTTATTGATGGAAAAGCCCCAGCGGGACGACGTGCGCCGCATCATCGGCTGGGATATCAAAGGCCTGGAGAGCGCGGTGAAGATCGACGGTGAGCTGAACAACCCCGCGGCGGACAACAGGGGCTGGTCGCTCGAGTTGAAGATCCCCTGGTTCTCCCTGCGGGAGTGCGGCAGCAACGAGTGCTATCCCTCCCGCCTCGCGCCGGTCCCCGGCGAAGTATGGCGGCTGAATTTCTCGCGGGTGGAGTACCATGTGGACGTGGCAGACAACCGCTACGTGAAGCGGAAAAACCCCGAAACCGGCGTTGACCTCCCTGAGGAAAACTGGGTGTGGGCGCCCACGGGCGTGATCGACATCCACCTGCCGGAGATGTGGGGCTATCTCACCTTCACCCGGCGGGGCGAGGCGTATCCCCTTCCCCTGGAAGAAGACGAGGTGAAGCTGGCGCTGCGCCGGCTCTACTACCGCGAGCACGCCTATCTCTACAAACATGAGCGCTTCACGGCCGACGCCGCCGCGCTGCTGGGCGACGAGGCGGCGAAATACGGCGTCCGCGCTTACGTCACTCCCAGCCTGTTCGAGGGCATTGCCCATTGGAACGGGCAGGTGTGGCACATCCGGCAGGACGGCTACGTCTGGCGGGACGACACCGCGACGGAATGACGGAGGGAACGGCGATGAACGGTCAGCAGAGAATGAAGGACATCCTGGCGCACCGCAGCGCCCACTGCGGCTTCTGGCACGGCAACCCCAATCCGGCCTGCCGCGACGCGCTGTTTGAGGCCTTCGGCGTGAAGGACGATTTCGGCATGGGCCTGAAAATGGGCGACACCTGCCGCTGGGTCATGCCGGAGGGCAGCGGCATGTGGAACCATCCGGAGGGCAAGCCGATGATGGACGTTCTGGGCGGCAAGCCCCGGGTGAGCCTGGGGCAGCCCGGCGTGTTCGCCGAATGCGAGGACGTGGCCGAGGTGGACGCCTTCGCCTGGCCGGACGAGAAATACGTGGACTTCACCGGCACGCTCAGGACCATCGACGAGACGCGGGCGGCGGGTCAGGCGGTGCTTTCCGGCTCCTGGAGCTGCTTCTTTCACAACGTGTGCGATTTTTTCGGCATGGAGAATTACTTCGTGAAGATGTACACCGACCCCGCCGTGGTGGAGGCCGTGACAGAACACGTGGCGGATTTCTACATGCGCATCAACGAGCGGCTTTTTGAACAGGCGGCGGACAAGATCGACATGTTCTTCTTCGGCAACGACTTCGGCAGTCAGCGGGACATGCTCATCTCGCCGGAGCTGTTCGACCGGTTCGTCATGCCGACCTTCGTCAAATTCACCGAGCAGGCGCACCGCTTCGGCATGAAGGTGCTGCTGCACTCCTGCGGTTCCATCGAGCGCATCATTCCCCGGCTGATCGATGCCGGCGTGGACGCGCTGCATCCCATCCAGGCCCTGGCGGCCAACATGGACGCGGAAACGCTCTCCCGAAAATACAACGGGAAGCTGGTGTTCGTCGGCGGCGTGGATACCCAGCGCCTGCTGCCCTTCGGCACGCCGCAGCAGGTTCGCGACGAAGTGCGCCGCCTGCGCGACCTGTTCGGCGAGAACTACGTGGTCTCCCCCAGCCATGAATCCATCCTGCCCGGCGTTTCAGTGGAAAACCTGCAGGCGATGGCGGAGGCCGCGGCGGAATAGCGCGCCGCGGGGCCGGAGAATGATTTCACTTTTCCGACATTGACACGCGCGCGGTTTTATGCTAAAATGAGAAAAACAATAACGGCTGAGACGGGAATAAGTACGCTCCCGATAGTGCCTTCCAGAGAGCCTCCGGCCGGTGCGAGGAGGCGGGCGGCGGGCGCGGAATACCTCCCTGAGCCGGGCACCGAACGGCGCGCAAGCGCCTGGTAGGCTGCTCCGGGTGCGCCCGTCATCGCGCGAAAGAGGCCGGGCGGCGCATGCCTAACCCGGCGAAAAGAAGTGGTACAGCGGTCGCGCATCGCCTTCTCCCCCGCGGAGAAGGCGTTTTTTCGTGGCGCTGCGCCGCTGTCCAGCCGACCATTCGTCAATCAAGCATAAGGAGTGATTTTCCCATGAGCAACGCGATGGACATCCTGCGGGAGCGCGGCTTCATCAAGCAGGTCACCTTCGAGGACGACCTCTACAAGGCCTTCGACAAAGGCATGATCACCTTCTACACCGGCTTCGACCCCACCGCCGATTCGCTGCACATCGGCCACTACATCCCGATCATGGCCATGGCGCACCTGCAGCGCGCGGGCCACAAGCCCATCGCCCTGATGGGCGGCGGCACCGGCATGATCGGCGACCCCACCGGCAAGAGCGAACTGCGCAAGGTGCTCACCGTGGAGGACATCGACAATAACGTGGCCCACATCAAGGCCCAGATGGAGCGCTTCCTCGACTTCGACGAAAGCAAGAAGAACTGCGCCATGATCGTGAACAACGCCGACTGGCTCAGAACCCTTAATTACATCGACTTTCTGCGGGACGTTGGCGCGCTGTTTTCCGTAAACCGCATGCTTACCGCCGAGTGCTACAGGCAGCGGCTGGAGCGCGGCCTCACCTTCCTGGAGTTCAACTACATGCTCATGCAGAGCTACGATTTCCTCGAACTGAACCACCGCTACGGCTGCATCCTGCAGACCGGCGGCGACGACCAGTGGAGCAACATGCTCTCCGGCGCGGACCTCATCCGCCGCAAGGACGGCAAGGACGCCTTCGCCCTCACCTTCCCGCTGCTGCTCACCCACGACGGCCGCAAGATGGGCAAGACCGAGAAGGGCGCGCTCTGGCTCGATCCCAACAAGTGCAAGCCCTACGACTTCTACCAGTACTGGCGCAACGTGGACGACGCCGACGTGAAGAACTGCCTGAGCGTCCTCACTTTCCTGCCCATGGACGAGGTCAACCGTCTGGGCGCGCTCGAAGGCAGCGCCATCAACGAGGCCAAGCGCGTGCTGGCCTTCGAGGTCACGAAGAACGTGCACGGCGAAGAGGAGGCCGTTAAGGCCCAGCAGGCCGCGGAAGCCCTGTTCGGCGGCGGCGCTGCGGCCGGCTCCATTCCCACCACCGCGCTCACCGAGGCCGACCTTGCCGCGGAGAACCGCCTGCTCGCGCTGGTGGCGAAGTGTGGGCTGTGCAAGTCCAACGGCGAGGCCCGCAAGACCATCCAGCAGGGTGGCCTGTATATCGGCGAGGAAAAGGTGGGCGATGTGGAGTTCCGCGTGACGGCCGACATGCTGCGCGGCGAGGGCCTGCTCGTGCGGAAAGGCAAGAAGGCCTAC
The DNA here is from genome assembly GCA_017527065.1 of Clostridia bacterium. Lineage (GTDB taxonomy): Bacteria > Bacillota > Clostridia > Christensenellales > Aristaeellaceae > Firm-10. The sequence continues at coordinate 22,628 of JAFXQO010000024.1, read as the reverse complement.
CACCGCTTCCAGCTCGCCGAGTGACATGGCGCTTTCAAGCTACAGGACGCTGATGAAGCGCGCGGACGACGAGTTCATCGTCAATAAGTCGCGCTTCATCGGCCACGGCAAGCCCGTCGAAAGCGAGGAGGAAGCGCTGGCGTTCCTGCGCGAGATGCGCGAGGCCTACAAGGACGCCTCGCACAACTGCTACGCCTACATCATCGGCGCGAACATGGGCGTGATGCGCTACAGCGACGACGGCGAGCCCGGCGGCACCGCCGGCATGCCCATCATCGAAGTGATGAAAAACCGCGGCGTCACAAACGCCTGCGTTGTGGTCACGCGCTATTTCGGCGGCGTGCTGCTCGGCGTGGGCGGCTTGGTGCGCGCCTATACCCAGGGCGCGGCCATGGCGGTCAACGCCTGCGGAGTCGGCGTGATGCACCCCACCGCGCGCTACCTCATGGACGTGCCCTATCCCCTGCTCAGCCGAGTGGAGTATTTCTTCAAATCCGCGCCCGTCGCCATCGAAGGCAAGGATTTCTCCGACGTGATTACCTTCACCTTCCTGGTGAAAACGCAGGACGAGGAGGCCCTGTTGCAGGACCTGACGCAGCTCTCCGAGGGCAGGCTGGAGCCCATGCGCTTTGACGAAATCTACAGCGCCTGGCGGGAAGACGCCTGACCGCGTTCCCATTTGAAACAAAATCAAGCGAGGTGTATAATTCATGAAGAGACTGCCCTTCGTGCTCAAATTCAAGCCCGGCTGCAAGGAAGCCGGCCTCTCGACGCTCTCCGGATTGTGGAACGAGGTCAGGCCCGCGCTGAACCGCCAGGGCATTGAAAACTTCTCCATCTGGAGCATCCAGGATTTCCTGTTCTGCTACGGCGAATTCCCCGATGAGACCAGCCCCACCCGCTCGGAGGCGGCCGCTGCCGAAGCCTGGGAAAACGCGCTCGCGCCGTTTTGCGAGGTGTTCGCCGCGCAGGGCACGCTGCCGCTGATGTATCACGACATCGGCGTCGTGCGGGAGGACAAGTCGCTGATCCGCCATCGCGTGTTCGCGACCAGGCTCAAGCCCGGCTGCGCGGCGGAATACAAGCGCAGGCATGACGCGCTGGTGGAGGCGCGCGGCGACAAGGTCTCCGAAGGCCCGGAGAGCAACTTCACCATCTGGAACGCCAACGGCTACATCTTCGGCTACTGTGAGCTGGTAAAATCCTTCGATCACGAGATGACAGAGGAGGAAAAGGCCGCCACCGTCGCCTGGGAGACCCGCCAGCTCGAGATCATGGACTGGCTGACCGACGACGTGGACTGGATGACCGGTGAAAAGCACGACAAGATGGAACTCGTCTGCCGGCAGTAACCAAGCAAGGGGAATGAGCGCCATGAGCAAGATCGTGATCACGCGCAGGGAAGACCTGAACGGCGATGTCCGACCCAGCGAAAAGGGGTTCGGGTTCACGGAATACACCGCCATACCCAAAGGCCTGGGCGAACACAGCAAGGTCAGCTTTTACGAGCTGCCCCCGCGCCATTCAAACTATCCGTACCATTATCATTTCGACGAGGAGGAGATCTTCTACATCATCTCCGGCAGCGGCGTGCTGAAGACGCCGGAGGGCGATAAGCCCGTGAAAGCCGGGGACCTGATCTTCTGTCCCTGCGGCGAAGCCGGCGCGCATCGCCTGACCAACACGTCGGACAGCGAGACGATGGTGTACCTGGACTTTGACACCGTGACGCCGACCAACGTGTGCGTCTACCCGGATTCCCGGAAAGTGGCCGTATGGAGCAAGTCGTTCGGCAAGGCATACCGGATCGAGGACAGCGTGGCTTATTACGACCGGGAAGACGCCAGCGACGCCCCTTGAACGGCTCCGGCTCATCATTGAGACACTGTTTTTCCCTTTGGCCGGCGGCTCTGTCCGCCGGTTTTCAGATTAACACGCCGGTGATTGACACGCCGGGTAAAAAATGCTATACTCAGCCAGATTTGTTATTGATTCCTCACCAACTCGCAAGGCGCGGAATCAGGAGGGAGTGACTTTCATCATGGGCATGATCACCATCGCCGTGGACGCCATGGGCGGCGATAACGCGCCGAAGGCCGTCTGCGAAGGCGTTCTGATGGCGCTGCGCGAGATGAAGGACATCGCCGTCACCCTGTGCGGCCCGGAAGCGGAAATCAGGCCGCTTTTGGCCGGCTCGGAGGACGTGGCGGACCGGCTGACCGTGCTCGACGCGCCCGACGTCATCTCCATGCACGAATCGCCCACGCTGGCCGTGCGCCGCAAGGTCAATTCCTCCATGGTCAAAGCCATGCTGGAGGTCAAGGCGGGCCGCTGCCAGGCGTTTGTGTCGGCCGGATCGACCGGCGCGGTGCTGGCGGGCGGCATCCTGCGCGTGGGGCGCATCCGCGGCATCGACCGTCCGGCGCTCGCCCCCGTGCTCCCCGGCCGCAACCACCCGTTCCTGCTCATCGACAGCGGCGCGAACGTGGACTGCACGCCCGAATTCCTCAACCAGTTCGGCCTGATGGGCTCGGTCTACATGGAAAAGGTGGAGGGCGTGAAGAACCCCGGCGTGGGACTTGTGAACATCGGTGCCGAGGAGGAAAAGGGCTGCCAGCAGGTCAAGGCGGCCTTCGCGCTCATGAAGGCGCAGACGGCCTACCGCTTCACCGGCAACGTGGAGGCGCGCGACGTGCCCACTGGCGACACCGCCGTGGTGGTATGCGACGGCTTCGTGGGCAACGTGATCCTCAAATACACAGAAGGCCTGGCCTCCGCGCTCACCGGCATGCTGAAGGATTCCATCCTGGCCGGCGGCCTGCGCGGCAAAATCGGCGGCCTGCTCCTGAAACCCGCCATGCGATCCTTCAAAAACCGCATGAACTACGAGGAACACGGCGGCGCGCCGCTGCTCGGCGTGGAAGGCGCCATGGTCAAGGCGCACGGTTCCTCCAGCCCCCTGGCCTTCAAAAACGCGATACGCCAGGCCCGGCTGATGGTTGAAAAGGACGTGACCGGCACGATCCGGGCGGGACTCAACGGCATAAACAACGAAAAGACGGATACATGAGGAGGACATTCATATGGTATTTGAAAAAGTCAAGGCGCTGCTGGCCGATCAGCTGCAGATCGATCCGAGCGAAATCAAGATGGAATCGCGCCTGTTCGAGGATCTGCACGCGGATTCCGCAAACGTCATGATCATGGTCATGGACGTTGAAGAGGCGTTCAACATCACCGTGGACGACGACGTGCTGCCCAAGATCCGCACCGTGGGCGACGTCGTGAACTACCTTGAAAAGACTGTCGGCTGATTTTCCGGCTGACTCTGCCATAAAACAGGACGGGCACGCGCGCGTCCTGTTTTGTGCGCCATGATCGGGAGGATCCAATCATGAAAACGCTCATGGATCGGCTTGGCTACGTCTTTCACGACGAGACGCTGCTCAGGACGGCGCTCACCCATCCTTCCTATGGCGGCGACCGCCATGTGCCGCACTACCAGCGTCTGGAGTTCCTGGGCGACGCCGTGCTGCAGCTGGCCATCAGCCGCTTCCTGTTCGAGCATTACACCGACCAGGAAGGCACGTTGAGCCGGGCCAGGGCGCGCCTGGTCTGCGAGGAATCGCTGTTCGAGGCCTCGAAGCAGTTCGGCTTGGGGGAATACCTCATCCTCTCCCCCGGCGAGGAACGCACCGGCGGACGCGAGCGGCCCTCGATCCTGGCGGATGTGATGGAGGCCATTTTCGCCGCGGTCTATCTGGACGGCGGCTGGGATCAGGCCGAAGCGCTGATCCTTCGGGCGTTGGAAAAGCCGCTCCGCAACCATCCCGTCAACCGCAAGGTGGATTACGACTATAAATCGCTTCTGCAGATCCTCACGCAGAAGGAGCACGGCGCGATGCCCACCTACGAACTGGTGGAGCGCACCGGCGAACAGCACCGGCCCACCTTCGTGATGCGCGTCATGCTCGACGGATGCGAACTGGCCCGCGGCAGCGGCCACAGCAAGCACGCGGCCCAGCAGGAGGCCGCCCAGGCCGCCTACAACCAACTGAAAGGCAGTGCAGACTGTTGAAACTGAAGAAACTGGAAATATACGGCTTCAAATCGTTTGCCGACCGCATTGAACTGGACTTTGAAAGCGGCATCACCGGCGTCGTGGGCCCCAACGGCAGCGGCAAGTCCAACATATCGGACGCCATCCGCTGGGTGCTCGGCGAGCAGAGTCCCAAGACCCTGCGCGGCGGCAAGATGGAGGACGTCATATTCAACGGCACCGAAAAGCGCAAGCGGCTCGCCTGGTGCGAGGTGACGCTCACTTTCGACAATGAAGACCGCAGTCTGCCTCTCGAGTTCAACGAAATCGCCGTCACGCGGCGGGTATACCGCAACGGCGACAGCGAGTACATGCTCAACCGGAACGCCTGCCGCCTGAAGGACATTGTGGAGCTGTTCCGCGACACCGGCATCGGCAAAGAAGGCTATTCCATCATCGGCCAGGGCCGTATCGACGAGATCCTTTCGGCCAAATCCGAGGACCGGCGGCGCGTTTTTGAGGAAGCCGCGGGCATCGTCAAATACAAGACGCGCAAGCTCGAGGCCGAAAAGCGGCTGGACAACACGCGTCAGAACCTCGACCGGGTAGAGGACATCATCGCCGAGCTGGAATCCCGCCTGGAGCCGCTTGAAGAGCAGAGCCGCACGGCCCGCGAATACCTGCAGCTCCGCGACGAACTCAAGACGCTGGAGCTGAACGCATTCCTCGTCCGCAGCGACCGCTACAACCAGAAGAGCGCGGAATTGAAGGAGACGCTCAGCTCCCTCGAAGACGCTATCCGGCAGGCCGGGGACGAGGTTCAGGCGGTCACGGGACGCCGGAACGAAACGCAGGAACGCCTCGCCGAGCGCGAGGAGCAGGCCGCCGCCGCGCGGGAGAACGTGCAGACGCTCATTCGCGACGTGGAGGCCCGCGAAGGCGCGTCCGGCGTGCTGCGCGAGCAAATCGCCTCCACCGAACGCGAACGGGACCGCCTCGCCGCCGCCATCGCCGCGGACGAGGCCGGTGAACAGGCGCTGAAAGAGCGCCTCGCCAGCCTGAGCGAGCGGGTGAAAAGCGAGACCGACGAGGCGAAGAGCGCCGGGGAGCGCCTCGAAGCCATGACCGCCGAATTGACCGCCCTCAGCGACGCCCTCGTCGAAAAGGAGCGCGAGGCCGAGGAACTCAAAGCGCGGCGCATCGACGCCATCAACCGCCTGTCCGACGTGAAGAGCGAACAGGCCCGTCTGAACGCCATGGAAAGCGCCCTCGAGAACCGCATCGAGGCGCTGCGCGGCGAAGACAAAGCCGCCGCGGAGGACAGCGCCGCCTGCGAACAGGCCGTGCGCGAGGCCGAGGACAGGCTGCGCGCCGAACGCGGCGAAAAGGAAAAGCTCGACAAGGCGCTGGCCGGGGTGCAGCAGGAGATCGCGCTTGAAGGGGCGAAGTTCGACCAGAAAAGCGAGCAGCAGCGCGCCCTGACCGCCGAGCGGCAGGAGACCGCCTCCCGCCTGCGCGTGCTGGAGGAAATGCAGCGCGACTACGAGGGCTACCAGCACTCCGTCAAGCAGGTGCTCCTTCAGGCCCGGCGCACGCCGGACAGCGGCGTGCACGGCGTCGTCGCCACGCTCATCAGCGTGCCGCGCAAACTCGAGCGCGCCATCGACATGGTGCTGGGCGCGGCGCTTCAAAACGTGGTCGTCGACCGCGAGGAAGACGCCAAGCGCATGATCGACTTCCTGCGCCAGGGCCGTCTGGGGCGCGCCACCTTCCTGCCCCTCACCGCCGTCAGGGGCCGCACGCTCAGCCGCGAGGAACGGAACGTGCTGTCCATGCCCGGCTGCGTGGGCCTGGCCAGCGAGCTCATATCCTTCGATCCGAAGTATCAGGGCATCGTGGACAGCCTGCTGGGCCGCACCGTGGTAGCCGAGGACCTGGACAGCGGCATCCGCGTCCAGCGCGCCGGGCATCACGCCTTCCGCCTGGTCACGCTGGAGGGCGACGTGATGCATTCCGGCGGCTCGATGACCGGCGGCAGCGTCACAAGCCGTGTCACCAGCCTGCTCTCCCGCGAGCGGGAGATCTCGGAGCACAGGGAAAAACTCAACAACCTCACGGAGCGCCTCAAGGCGCTGCAGGATGAAATCGCCGCGCTGGACGAGGCGCGCGCCGCCCTCAAACAGAAGCGGAGCGATCTCTTTGAAGAGAACCGCCAGCAGGAAATAGCCTGCGCCCGGGAGGAAGCACACCTCAAGGCCGCACGGGAGGCGCTCACGCAGCAGACCGACCGCGGCGAGCGCATCCGCGGGGAAACAGAACGCATGCTCGAACAGCTGGGCGACATCCGCGAGAGCCTCGCCTCCCTCGAAACGCGCCAGGCCGCCTCGGAGGAAAGCAGCGAAGATCAGCAGGCGGCCATCGCCCGCCTTACGGCGGAAATCGCCGACATGCGCGAGGACCTGGCCGCCAGGCGCCGCGCCGTGACCGACGAGCGCGTGGTCCAGGCGGCGCGCGAGCGCGGGCTGACCGCGCTGAACGCCGATATGATCCGCATGGCCGGCGAACAGACCGGCTACGGCCGCCAGCTGGACGAAAACCGCGAAAAGCTCGCCGCCTGCGAGGACGCGCTGCGCGAAAGCGAAGCGCAGCTCAAGAGCGGCGAAACGGCCCTCGCGGCGCTCAAACGGGCGCTTGACGAGGAGCGCACGCGTTTCGGCGGCATCGAAAGGCAGCGCGTGGACGCCCAGCGGATGCTGCGGGAGCTGGGCGAAACCCTCGACCGGCTGCGCGCCGGTTTCGACAGCTTCAACGAGCAGCAGCACAAGGCCGAGATGCAGCTCTCCCGCCTGGAGAGCGAATTCAAGACCCTGTCGGACCGTATCTGGGAGGATTACGAGCTGACCTACGCCGGCGCGGAGGAATACCGGACGGCGGACTTCAGGCTGACCGAATCCGAAAAACGCATCGCCGCCATCCGCGGCCGCATCCGCGCCATGGGCGCGGTCAACGTGGGCGCGGTGGACGAGTACCGCCAGACGCAGGCCCGCTACGACGAGCTCTCCTCCCAGCGCGACGACCTGGTCCGCGCGCAGCTTGACCTGGCCGGCATCATCGAAGACCTGATGAAGAAAATGGAGGTTCAGTTCCGCGAGCAGTTCAGCGCCCTGAACAGGAACTTCCAGGAAACCTTCGCGAACCTCTTCGGCGGCGGCCGCGCGGAGCTGCAGCTTTCCGACGAAAAGGACGCGCTCAACTGCGACATCAACATCATCGCCCAGCCGCCGGGCAAGCGGCTTCAGATGCTCTCTCTGCTTTCCGGCGGCGAGCGCGCGCTCACGGCGATCGCCATACTGTTCGCGATGCTCAAGCTCAAGCCCACGCCCTTCTGCTTCCTGGACGAGATCGAAGCCGCTCTGGACGACGCGAACATAGACAACTTCGCCGAATACCTGCGCACCTATTCCAAGAGCACGCAGTTTGTGGTCATCACCCACCGCAAGGGCACCATGGAGCGCTGCGACGCGCTTTACGGCGTGGCCATGGAGGAAAAGGGCGTCACGAAGATGGTGTCCGTAAGGATGAGCGACGCGGCATACTGACAAAATCCCATTGACCAAACGAGGTGAAATGATATGGCTTTATTCGACAGGTTCAAGAAGAATCGCACGGAAGAACAGGGGACGCCGCAGCGCGCCTCTGCGACCGCCGCGGCGACCGCCCGCGAGGAACCGGAACCGCCGCACGAGGAAAAGAAGGGGTTCTTCGGGCGGCTGAAGTCACGGCTCACGCGCACGCACGACAACCTCTCCGGCAAGATGGACGATCTTGTGGAGAACGCCGAGGCGCTGGACGACGACTTCTTCGAGGAAATGACCGACATCCTCATCATGGCCGACGTGGGCGTGAAGACCGCGGACGAGGCCGTGGGCAAGCTGCGCGCCAAATGCGAAGCGGACAGCGGCATGACGCCCGCGAGGGCCCGCGAGGAGCTGCGCGAAATCCTCATCGACATCATGGGCAGCGAGCCGATGCGCCTGGCCTCCCCCATGGTGCTGTTCGTGATCGGCGTGAACGGCGTGGGCAAGACCACCTCCATCGGCAAGCTGGCCGCGCGCCTGAAGACAGTGGGCCGCCGCGTGATCATCTGCGCGGGCGATACCTTCCGCGCCGCCGCCGCCGACCAGCTGACCATCTGGGCGGAGCGCGCGGGCGTGCCCATCGTGAAGCAGAAGGAGGGCGCGGATCCCGCCGCCGTGGTATTCGACGGCATCCAGGCCGCCAAGCAGCGCGGCGCGGACGTGCTCATCGTGGATACCGCCGGCCGCCTGCACAACAAGGCGCACCTGATGGAGGAGCTCAAAAAGATGGCGCGCGTCATCAGCCGCGAGTTCCCTGAGGCGAAGGCGCGCTCCCTGCTGGTGATCGACGCCACTACCGGCCAGAACGGCCTGGCGCAGGCCAGCGTGTTCAAGGACGTAGCCGACCTGGAGGGCATCATCCTGACCAAGCTGGACGGCACGGCCAAGGGCGGCATCGCCATCGCCATCCGCAGCGAGCTGGGCCTGCCGGTGCGCTACATCGGCGTGGGCGAGCAGCTGGACGACCTGCAGCCGTTTGACGCGCGGGAGTTCATCGAGGCGATACTGTAAAAAACGCAAAGGAAAACAGCCCGAGCGGTCCATCCGTTCGGGCTGTCAATGTATATGGGATCAGAACGCCAACTCCGGCAGCGCCCCGCCTTCCAGCCGCACACGGGCGGTGATCAGCGGGTCGACCACCTGACACACCTCCAGGTGACACACGAGGCTCATCAGAAGGATCAGCTCGTTCACGTCGATCTGAGAGCGGCGAACGAGGAAATCCAGCATGGCGTCTGCGGCGAAGCGGGCCGCCTCGTCCAGGTCTTCGCCCGAAGCGAGCACAGAGAACGAGCCGTCCTCGCCCCGCAGCACGGGCCATCTCTCCTGGCGCCCGTGGATCACCCGCACGCGCAGCATCACCACGGCGGGACATTCGAGACCGCAGACGCACATCTCGCCGTCGCCCATCTTCGCGTGTACGTCGCCCAGCGCCAGCAGCGCGCCTTCGTGACATACCGGCAGATACAGCGTGCTCCCCGCGCGGATGAGGCGAGAATCCATGTTGCCGCCGTGCGCGCCGGGAGCCTCGGTGGAGACCTCGCCGGTTTCCGGGGCGACGCCGATCACGCCGATCATCGGATCGAGCGGCATTTTCACGCCCGCGAGCTCCGCAAACCCGTCCTTAAGCGGCACGCAGCGCACGATGGGCTCCGTCACGCGCCCGCGCATGAAGCCGGAGCGGTTCGAGATGCGCATGGAGGCGTACTCCCCCACCGCGATGGAAAGGATGTCGCAGGCCAGCGTGTCGCCGGGCATCGCGCCTTCGACGAAGATCGGCCCGGTGGCCGGGTTGCAGCCGATGGCCGGTCCTTTCGCCTCGCCGCGCGGGTCGTTCGCCGCGCGCAGGTTGTTCATGTAGCAGTCCTGCGTGGCGACGGCGACAGTCGCGCCGTCCGGCACGCGCAGCACCGGCTCGTTTTCCGCGGAAAACGCAGTAATGTACTTTTCGTCTGAAAGGGTAAACATGCTCTCACTCTCCATTTGATCTCAATTCAGCTCGAACAGTTTTCTCAGCAGCGCCACGCCGCCCTCGATCACGGGCCTGTCCGCGCAGGCGGCCTCGCAGAACGCGCGCGGCGCGCCGGGATAGCGACTGTCGTAGATGGCGTAGGGCACGGGCGTGCCGTCGTGGGTCTGGGTGCGCAGCAGCGTGTAGTGGTCGGGCATGAGCAGGACGCGGAAATCCTCGCCGGAAGCAGACAGCGCGTCCAGTACCGGCCCCACCATGCGGCTGTCCAGCCGCCGGATGGACTCCGCCTTGCCCTCCGTGTCGCCCAGGTGGCTCAGGTCGTCCGGCGCTTCCAGGTGCAGCAGCGCGAAGTCGTCGCCCTCCTCCAGCAGCGCGCGGAGCGCTGCGGCGGTCTTTCCCTCGTAGTTGGTGTCCAGCGCGCCGGTCGCGCCGGGGACGCGCGGGGCTTTCAGGCCGCTCAGCCAGGCGATGCCGCGCACCAGCGGCACGGCGGACACGGCCGTTCCCTTTTTCCCGAACTGCCCCTCGAAGCTCTGAAGGACCGTCGCCCGGCCCGCGCCCCAGAACCACACGGCGTTGGCCGGGAGCTTTCCCTCTTGCACTCGGCGCAGGTTCACGGGATGATCTTCCAGCACGCGGCGCGCGGCAGCCTGCAGGGCGCGCAGGAGATCGGCCTTCTGTCCCTTCGGCTGGTAGGCGTCGATGACACGGCCTGCGATGTCGTGGGGCGGGGTGAGCTCGAAGGGCTCGTCCGTCGCCTTCACCACGGCGATATGGCGGAAGGTGGGCGTCACGGTGATACGCATCTGCGCCTTTTCCATGAGCGCGGCGAAGTCGGGGTTTTTCACCAGGCTGGAGGCGATGTCGTAGGCGTCCTGGCCGTCGATGCCGTCGCCGTTGTAGCTGGCCATGACGCCGCCCTCGTAATCGCCGGAGATCGTGGCCAGGTTCATGCGGAAGCTCACCTCGTCCTCCGCAAGGGACACCTGTTCGCCCGCAGCCTCCAGCGGCGAGCGGCCGCGATAGCAGGTCAGGGGATCATGCCCGAGGAGCGAGAGGAACGCCACGTCGCTTCCGGGCGGCAGGCTTTCCGGGCAGGTGCGCACGCGGCCCAGCTCCCCGCCCGCCACGCGGGCCATGTTCGGGCAGGCGGCGTACTCGAGGGGCGTTTTATCGCCGAGAGAGGCGATCTTCTCGTCGGCCATGCCGTCGCCGATAATCATCATATACTTCATTATGTTTTCTCCTTTTTGCTTGCCAAAAAGCGCATGATGCATTATGATATATTCTAGCACAGATGAACGGGCGACGGTGCTTCGCCGGGAAAATTTAACCGCCCGCATATCATATTATTCTTTTCGGAAGGACTGGAATCGCTATGCAGCAGCTTCAACTGGCCAGGGTGATCAAAAACCAAATTTTCGAGGGCTTTGTGCTCGTGCGCGCGGCCGAACAGCGCACCTCCTCAAACGGCGGCAAGTTTCTGGATATGACCCTGTGCGATCTGTCCGGCGAGTACAACGCCAAGGTATGGGACGGCACAGCCCAGCCTCCCAAGCCCGGCTCGGTGATCAAGATCCGCGCCATGATGCAGGAATACAACAACCACCCGCAGCTGCGCGTGGACAAAATGCGCGCGGCCGAGGAAAAAGACCAGGTCGATATGGCAATGCTGGTGCCCTGCGCGCCGCAGCCGGCCGACGAAATGCTGGAAGAGATCAACACCCGGGTCGACCGCATGCTCGACGAAGACCTGCAGCGCGTCACCCGGCTGCGACTGAAAGCCTGCGGGCCAAGGCTCATGGTGTATCCCGCCGCAACGAAGCTGCACCATGCCGAGAGAAGCGGCCTTTTGCACCACACGAGCACCATGCTGCGCATGGCCGACGCCGTTTGCCAAATCTATCCCATGCTGGACGCCGACCTGCTGGCCGCGGGCGTCATACTGCATGACCTGAGCAAGATCGAGGAGATTCGCGCGGACGAATCCGGCGTGGCGGCGGAGTACACCCGCGAGGGTATGCTGCTGGGCCACATCGTGATGGGCGTGAGCGCGCTGGACAAAGCCTGCGACGAGGCGGGCGTGAAGGGCGAGAAGAAACTGATGCTTCAGCACATGCTGCTCGCCCACCACGACCTGCCGGAATACGGCAGCCCCAAGCCCCCCATGTTCCCGGAGGCCGAGGCGCTGCACCTGATCGACCTTTTGGACGCGCGCATGTTCGAGATGAACCGCGCGCTGGAGGCCGTCAACCCCGGCGCGTTCACCGAGCGCATCTGGTCGCTGGAGCGGAGGCTCTACCGCCGGGCGCATCCGCCGGTCCAGGCGGATGCCGAGCCGGAGGACAACCCGGTGCCGGAAGATAAAGAAGACAAACGGGAAAGCGAGTGACAGACCGTGACGAAGGACCTCTTTATCCAGGCTATTTTGAAATACCTCGCCGGCATCGTCCTGGTGGCGCTGCTGCTGTTCCTGCCCGCGGGAACGCTTGCCTGGCCGCGCGGCTGGCTGTTCATGGGCGTCCTGTTCGTCTCCATGCTGGCGGCGGGCGTCGTCATGATGCTGAAAAGCCCCGATCTTTTGCGCCGGCGGCTGAACGCCCGCGAGAAAGAGATGGAGCAAAGGCAGAACATCGCCCTGAGCGGCGGCATGTTCGTTCTCGGCTTTGCGCTGGCAGGGCTGGACTACCGCTTCCAATGGCTGCAGCTGCCCGGCTGGGCGTCGGGCTGCGCCGCCGCGCTGTTCCTCATGAGCTACGCGATGTTCGGCGAAGTGCTGCGGGAAAACGAATACCTCTCCCGCACGGTGGAGGTGCAGGCGGGCCAGCGCGTGATCGACACGGGGCTGTACGGCCTGGTGCGGCACCCTATGTACGCCGCGACCCTCGTCTTGTTCCTCATGATGCCGCTGGTGCTGGGTTCGGTCATCGCGCTCATCCCCTTCCTCGCCTACCCGGCCATCATCGTGCGGCGAATCGGGAATGAGGAACAGGTACTGGAGCGCGAGTTGAACGGCTATACGGATTACAGGCAGCGCGTGAAATACAGGCTGATACCCTACATCTGGTAGAGGCCGCAGGGAAATTTACTCCATTTTCCCGGTTGCATTTTGCCTTTTCAGGCTTTATAATAATAACATGTAAAATACGATGGAGGAGGAAATACCATGGGCAAGTTTTTGATCAAGGAGACCAAGACAGGCATCAAATTCGATCTGAAGGCCGGCAACGGCGAGGTCATCCTCACCAGCGAAGTGTACCGTTCAGAACGTTCCTGCATGAAGGGTGTCGCCAGCGTGCAGCGCAACGCCCCCATCGCCGCCGTGGAGGATCAGACCGCGGAGGGTTTTGCGAAGGAAAAGTGCCCGAAGTTTGAGATCTACACCGACAAGTCCGGGGAGATCCGCTTCCGCCTGAAGGCCACCAACGGCCAGATCATCGGCTCGAGCGAGGGCTACAAGTCCATGGCCAGCTGCGTGAACGGCATCGAATCCGTGAAGAAGAACGCGGCCGAATCGAAAATCGAAAAAGCCGAAAAGGCGGAATAATACCATCGCAAACCGGTCCGGCGGACGTCGACCCGCCGGACTGTTTCTTTTGCCGGCTTTTTTTCATCCGGCAGGGCAAAACCTGTTGCCTCACGCACCAAAGTATGATAGAATCTATATGGATTTCAATGAGAATCCAAAGTATTTGACAGTTGGAGGGAGAGTTCCATGAAAAAGACTTTGTTCGCGATCATCCTCTGCCTGGCTCTCGTCTGCATGCCCTTCGCGGCGCTGGCAGACGCCGACACCATCTACATCCTGACGCCCACCGAGGATCACGGCTGGACCGGCTCCGTGGCCACCTTCGCCAAGTCCTCCGCCGAGGCGATCACCGCCGAAGGCACCTGGAAGGCCGAAGTCAGCACCGCGCCTGACGCCGCCGCCCAGATCACCCAGCTCGAAGACATCGTCGCCAATCACGCGGGCGACGCCGCCGGCGTGGTCATCCTGCCCCAGGACGACACCGTTGAGTTCGCCATCCAGCAGCTCATCGACGCGGGCATCCCCTACGTGGCCTTCGACCGCCTCATCGCGGGCGTGAAGGACGCCGCCGTGGCCAATGTCTCCGGCGACAACGAGGGCGTGGGCGCGGCCGTCGCGGCCTACTTCGTGTCCCTGGGCCTGAAGCCCGGCGATGAAATCATCGTCTTCGAGGGCGACACCTCCTCCGTCACCACCTATCGTGACGACGGCTTCAAGAAGTATCTGACGGGCGAACTGGCCTACGCGGGCGAAACCATCGCGGACGAGGCCAAGTGGACCGAGGATCAGCTCGCTTCCCTCACCTTCTCCGGCGCCATGAACTGGAGCCGCTCCGCCGCCAAGGAGTACTTTGAGTCCCTCATGAGCGACGCGGGCAACGCCGCCATCAAGTGGTTCTATTCCCAGGACGACGAGTTCGCGCTGGGCATCATCGAGGCCCTGGAAGGCTCCGCCATCGACGACGACACCAAGGCCGCCATTCTGGCCAATGAGATCGTCATCTCCGCCGCCGGCGGCGCGCAGGCTCTGTACGACGTGATCGGCGGCAAGGCGAGCACCGAGCTGGCCTCCTCCTTCGGCGGCCTGGCCGTTGCCACCTACAGCCCCGCCATGATTCAGGACGCCATCGGCCTGATGGTCGCCAGCCTGAACGGCGAAGAGGTCGCGCAGGACTACATCGTGCCCGTCGAGATCGTGACGGCCGATAACGTGGACAACTACGTCGGCTTCAACTGATCGCCGCAACCCGGCCGCATCGCTCCCGCGCCTCATCGCGCGGGAGCGCGCTTGTCATAACGGTCCATTGGGAGGAATATCCGCATGACCGCCTGCAAGGACGCCATCGCCCGCATGATAGAGTACCTCGCCCGCGACGCCGCGCGCTACGACGCGTCGGCCGCCGCCCAGCGCGAGGCGTTCTGTCACCGGCCCGCCGCGCGCAGCCCGCTGCTGCTGCAGAGCGCGCTGCCCGCCGAGTTCGCGGACTACCCGCGCTTCACATATAAAGAAATCCACTACGACGAGGAGAAGATGCTCTATAACGGCCTGCTGGACGCCCTTGCGGCTCAGGCCGGCGGCCGGGAGAGCGTGCCCTCGGTGCGCGCCAACATGGGCTGCGGCATCGTGCCGGCGCTGTTCGGGCTTGTGCAGGAGCTGTTCGACGACAAAATGCCCTGGCTGCAAACCCACCTGCCGGCGGATCAGGTGCGCGAGATGACGGCGGCCGACCTGACCATCACCTCAGAGTTCAGGCAGGCGCTTGACCACATGGAGTACATCGCTTCGGCGCTCGAGGGCACCGGCGTGCGCGTATATCCCCTCGACATCCAGGGCGCCTTCGACACGGCCCACCTGGTCATGGGCGACGACATATTCTACCAGATGTTCGACGAACCGGAGCTGGTGCATCATCTGCTCTCACTCAGCTGCGACGCCATCGAAATCGCCTTCCGGGAGTGCCTCAGGCGCATACCGGGATCAGACGAAACCGTGGCCCATTACAGCTACCTCGTCATGCCGCGCTCGCTGGGCGGCATCAAGCTGAGCGAGGATACCTCAACGCTGTTGAGCCCCTCCGCCATAGAGGAGTTCGTAAAGCCGTACATGCGCCGCGCCCTCGAAGCCGCGGGCGGCGGCTACATCCATTACTGCGGCCGGAACGACGCGCTGTTCGAGGCGGTGCTGAACGAGCCGCTGGCGCACGGCCTCAACTTCGGCAACCCGGACAAGCACGACATGGCAAAGGTGCTTTCACGATGCGCCGAGCGCGAAAAGCTCTTCATCGGCGGCATGCCGCGCCTGCCGGGCGAGACGCTGGAGGGCTTCATGAAGCGCGCGGCGGACGCTTCCTGCCGCGGCGGTGTGTGTTACCTCCTGCTGGTGCAGAGCGCGCCGCCCGGGGAAACGGCCGCTTACAGCGCCGCCTGGGACCAGGCGGTTATGAATAACTGCGGAGACTGACTTATGAACATACTTGAAATGCGGGGTATCTCAAAGGCGTTCAACGGCGTCGAAGTGCTGAAGAACGTCGATCTGACCATCGAGGAAGGCGAAATCCACACCATCCTCGGCGAAAACGGCGCGGGCAAATCCACGCTGATGAACATCCTCACCGGCGTCGTGCCGATGGACCGGGGCCGCATCATCTTCCGCGGCCAGCCGATCGAACGGCCCACCGTGCCCCTCACCGAAAAGCTGGGCATCGCCTTCGTGCACCAGGAGCTGAACCTGTTCCCCACCATGAAGGTGTATGAAAACCTGTTCCTCACAAAGGAACCCACGCACCGGCTGGGCGCGCTTAAAAAACGGGAGATGATCGCACGCTCCCGCGCCTTCCTCGAAGCCCTGGGCGTGGAGATCGACCCGAACGCGCTGGTCTCCGAGCTGCGCATGGGCCAGAAGCAGCTGCTGGAAATCGCCAAGGCGCTGTTCTTCGAGGCGAAGCTTCTCATTCTGGACGAGCCCACCACCGCGCTCAACAACGAGGAAATCGACCGGCTGTTCGCCATTCTTCGAAGGCTCAGGGACGGGGGCACGTCGTTCATCTTCATCTCCCACAAGATGCCGGAAATCTTCGCCCTTTCCGACCGCTACACCGTGCTGCGCAACGGCGCGTTCATCGCCCAGGGCCGCGTCGCCGAGACCGACGCCGAGGCGCTGGCGCGGCTGATGGTGGGGCCCGCGTACACGGGCGCCGATGTTTACCGGCGGCGGACGCTGGGGGGCGAGGCGCTCTCCCTCGACCGTTTGAGCGGGCCGGGCTTCAGGGACGTGTCCCTCACCGTGCGCAAGGGAGAAATACTCGCCCTCACCGGGCTGCAGGGCTCTGGCAGCAGCGAGCTGATGCAGGCCGTGTTCGGCGCGCTGCCGGTGGAGCGCGGCTCCATCTCCGTGGGCGGCAAGGCTCTGGCGGGCCGCGGCATCCACGCCGCCATGAAGGCGGGTATCGCCATGCTGCCCGCCAACCGCAAGGAGAACTCCGTCGTGCCTGACATGACCATACTGGAGAACACCTATCTCTCAGAGCACACGCTCTCCGCCCGCCGGCCGCATATCTCCCGCCGCGCCGAGCAGAAGAAATTCGACGCGCTCAAAAAGACGCTGAACATCAAGGCGGAGAGCAGCGCGAATCCCGTGCTCTCCCTCTCCGGCGGCAACCAGCAGAAGGTGTTCTTGGCGCGCTGGCTGAACACCGGCGGCGACATCCTGTTCCTGGACAACCCCACCCAGGGCATCGACGTGGGCTCGAAGGCTGAAATCTATCAGCTGATCCTCTCCCTCGCCGAGTCCGGCAAGACGATCCTCATCAACACGCTCGAAATCGGCGAGATCCAGAAGGTGGCCGACCGGTGCGCGGTGTTCTACGACGGGCGGCTGATCAAACTGCTGCCCCACGAGGCGATCGACGAGCACACCGTGATGATGTACTCGACCAACGCCGTGGAAACAATGGAGGCATGACCATGAACGACAACAAGCGCTCGCCCCTCAAAACCCTCTCGAGAATCTGGTCCGGATACAGCTTCGTGTTCATCTTCGCGGCGATTTTCGCGGCGTATGTGATCGTCAATTCCAGCCTCACCTGGGTCGGCGTCACGAACATCCTGCGCCACAGCGCCGTGATTGGCATCACCGCGCTGGGCATGGGCCTGGTGGTCATCACCGGTCAGATCGACCTGTCCGTCGGCTCCATGCTGGCCTTCGTGGGCGGCTTCGCGGTGATGGTATTCAACGTCACCAACAGCATACTGCTCACCTGTCTCACGGCGGTGGTTTGCGGCGGACTGTGCGGGCTCGTGAACGGCGTGCTCGTGGGCAAGGCGAAAATGCCCGCGTTCATCGTCACGCTGGCCACGATGCTCATCTTCCGCTCCCTCACCCGCTATATCTGCCACGAGATTCCCGCCACGATCTCCGGCGGCAGCAACAGCCTTTTCAAGCTCCTGAGCGCGAACTCGATGTTCAAGCCGTTTTACAATTTCGGCAACAGCAAGGTTTTCACGCTGCCCGTGACCGGCCTGTTTCTCATCGCCCTCACGGCGCTGATCGTCTACGTCACCACCTCCACCAAGTTCGGCAAGCAGCTCTACGCCGTGGGCAGCAACGAGCGCGCCGCTCGGCTCACAGGCATCGACGTGGACGGCCGCCGCGTCGCGGTGTTCGTCATCACCGGCGTGCTGACCGGCGTCAGCGCGTTTCTGTGGATCAGCATGAACGCCTCCGTCGATCCGGCCACCACCGGCGGCAGCTACGAGATGTACGCCATCGCCGCGGTCGTATTGGGCGGCATCAGCATGGCCGGCGGGCGCGGCAAGTGCGTCGGCATACTGTTCGGCATCATGAGCTACACCATCATCGACAAGATCATCGTGGCGCTCAAGATGAACACGCTGCTGAACGACACCGTGAAGGGCGCGATCCTGATCGTAGCCATCATCGTGCAGACCATGTCCCCCGTGGTGAAGGAGCACTTCGCCGCCCGCCGCGCCAGACGGCAGGGTGCGTAAACCTCCCTCGCCAAAAACCGAAGCCCCGGACGAATCGCCGTCCGGGGCCTTTATGATGATGATCGGTCAGCCGATGTCCATATCCTGCACGCAGGCCTTGAACAGGTCCTCCGGCAGAGCGTTGGTCAGCTCGTTGATGGACTGGTAGTTGTGGTAGCGGCGCAGCGTCTCCGCGAACACCGGCGCGACGGACAGTGTCTTGAAGCGCTTGTTGTGGGCCGAATTGGGATTGTCCACGGTGTCGGTCGAGATCAACCGCTCGATGGGGCTGGCCTCGATCTTCTTCACGCCGTCGGGCGTGATGATGTTGTGGCTCAGGGCCGCGTAAATCTTCTTCGCGCCGCGCTGCTCCAGAGCGTAGGAAAGATTCACCAATGTGCCGCCGGAGATGGTGAAGTCGTCGACGATCAGGCAGTTCTTGCCCTTCACGTCGCCCAGGATCTCCAGCACCTCGGCGTTCTCCGAATGATCGGTTCGCTGCTTGTCGCCAATGGCGACGGGAGTGCCCAGCGCGTTGGCGAAGCGGCGGGCCTGCTTGGCGTAGCCCGCGTCGGGCGATACGACGATCAGGTTTTCCAGATGCAGCGAACGGACGTACTGAACCAGCACGGGCAGCGCGTAGAGGTGGTCGAGAGGCTTCTTGAAGAAGCCCTGAATCTGGCCGCAGTGCAGGTCCTGCACCATGATGCGGTCCGCGCCGGCCAGCTCGATGGACTCCGCGCAAACGCGTGCGCGGATCGAAACGCGGGGCTCGTCCTTCTTGTCGCCCTTGGCGTAGCCGAAGTACGGCATCACCAGCGTGGCGGAAAGGCAGCTCGCCCGCTTGAAGGCGTCCAGCCAGAAGAGAATTTCGACGAATTCGTCATTGGGGGATAAGCCGATCGGCTGTACGAGGTACACCGCGCGGTCTCGTACCGACTCGTTGACCCGAACGAAGGTGTTGCCGTCCGAAAACCGGATCACTGAGGAATCGCCCAAGGGGCATCCCAGATACCGGCACATGCGCTCCGCGAAGGCGCGTCCGCCGCTTCCAGCAAAAATAGATACGTTCGCATTCCCAACCATAGTCTTATAATCCCCCTTCGTATAACTGTTCGCTTATCTCACGTGTACGCCGCGCAAATACGTATCATCCTCCGGCATATAGTAGTCTGTTGAAAGCCTGTCGCGGCGAATCTCCTCGCCCGTCACCGCGTCGCGATACACGCGGTACGCTTCGCTGCGCATGCCCTTTTTGCCCTCGGAATAGAGCACGGGCGGGTCGTCCACATACCAGACGCGCGTGCCCTCGGTGTCGTCCATGTAGGATATGCCGCCGCCGCCGATGTCCGACTGGAGGATAACCGACTCGATGTCGATGTACACCGACGGATCGATCGGCTGTCCAAAGATCTTGCACACGGCCAGCTGCTTGTTTGAATCGACATACGCGAAGACGTAGAGCGTGTTTTCCGTGGTGTTGCGGAAGCGCATGTCCTTGTCGATGTCGTTCACGGCCGCGTCCTGGCTGCCCGGCACGTAGCCCACGGTCATGGTGTGCTTGTGCCGCTCGAGGATCTCCAGGCCCGCGCGGATTACCGCGCCGTAAACGGTGGTGCTCGCCTGGCAGACGCCGCCGCCGATGCCGGTCTGTATCGTCGTGCCTGCGTATTCGGGCGCCTTGTTGAAGCCGTTCTCCTCGGTGCGCTTGCCCACAACCTTGTTGAAGGACACCTTCTTGCCCGGTTCTATCTGCAGGAAGTTGAAGTAGCTCAGGGCCAGGTTCACGTTGGCCGTGCGGGAGGCGCTGCTTGTCGCGAGCGTGGTATAACATTCGCCCAGCAGTAGCGTGGAATGTTCCAGCTGCTCCCGGCTGACCTCCGGCTCAACCACGGCGGGCTTGATCTCCACGCGGCCGGACTTGCCCTCGCGGATCATGCCTTCCAGCTGATCCACCAGCGCCCCGGCGTCCAGGTCCCAGCCGGTGTAGGAATCGGTGTAGGCGAACTTGCCGATCTCAACGATCGACATCGTCGCGCTGACCGGCTCCTTGTCGATTTCCGATTTGATCCCGGCAACCAAATTCTCCAGCGAGGCGCGGTCGTATGTGAGCGTCACGTCCAGATTGACCGGCTCCTCCTGCAAGGCGCGGATCTCCTTCTGCCGTTCGAGCATCGTACCTACCCGGCCGTACTGCCAGGCCGCTTCGATCTGCGCCGCCGTGTCTATGGCCGCGCCCATGTCGCGGGGCGTAAAATGCCAGCTCTTGTCCTCAAACACCAGCTCGATATTCGCGCTGAGCGACGCCTCGTATCGTTCGTCCAGCAGCGCCTGCGCCTCCTCCCTGGAGTAGCCGGTGAGCGCCACGCCTTCCACCATCACGCCTTCCTGGAAGGTATCCGCGTGGGCGTTGACTTCGTTTTCCAGACGGATGTCGCTCATCCGCCGGCTGATGAGTACGCCGGAGACGACGCCCAGAACGATCACCAGAGCCACGGCCGAGGCAAGCAGTATAACGCGCATGCGCTTTTGCCGCATCCGCGCGTACTGCATCGAGCTGTAGCTGGTTCTGCTGTTCCGTCCTTTTCGCGTCATACGTTTTCTCCCAACGCCTCTAAGAAACGCCTGATATCCTCGTCTTTATTGTGCCAGTATTTCATCCCGTCGCCCAGCGTGACGGCCTTGACCTGGCCGTGGTAATCGCTGCCGCCCGTTACCAGCAGGCCTTCGGCGCGCGCGATCTGCTCCAGACCCGAGGCCACAGCCTGAGAATGCGCCATGTGGTGGCACTCCACGCAGCGAAGGCCGAACGGCTTCAGCGCGTGAAACCGTTCCGCGCGCCAATAGGCGTCGCCGTGGCTCTGGCCCGGATGGGCGATGCCCGCCAGACCGCCGCATTCGGCAATGAGCCGGACAGCGTCCTCAACCTTCAGCTTTTCCCGCTCGACATAGGCCGGACGGCCCGGCGCGAGATAGCGCACAAACGCCTCGCGCACGTCTCGAACCACTTTCTTTTCGACCAGCGCCCGGGCCAGATGCGAGCGCCCTACCGTTCCGGCGGAAAGAGCCGTCACCTGGTCAAGCTCGATGTCGACGCCCATGCCCCGCAGCCGGTCGACCATGCGGACCATGCGCTCCTCGCGCATGGCCTGCATGCGGGTGAGCACGTCCTCCAGCCGCTCCATGTCCCGGATGCCGTAGCCCAGCACGTGGACCTCCGTCTGTCCCCCCGCGCTGATTTCAACGCCCGGAATGACTTTCACGCCCAGCCGGCGTCCGGCCGCGCAGGCCTCGCCGACGCCGCGCATGGTGTCGTGATCCGTTATGGCGATGACGGACAGGCCCATTTCAGCCGCAAGCGCAACCACCGCCTCCGGCGAGTCAGTCCCGTCGGAGGCAGTCGTGTGAATATGCAGATCGAATTTGACGCTCTCTTGCCGATTACAGCTGCTCATGGCCATTCGCTTCGCCTTCCCCATCCTGCGTTTCGAGGGCCGGGGTCGCGTTTACAATGGTTTGAAACTCAGCCTGATCCAGCTTTTCCCGGTCGATCAGCGCCGCCGCGATCGCGTCCAGCTTGTCGCGATGCGCCTTCAGGATGGACGTCGCCCTGGCCATGCAGCCCTCGAGCAGGGCGTGAACCTCTTCGTCGATGATCCGGCTGACTTCCTCGGAGATGTTCGAGCGCGACTGAGAGAAATTGCGGCCCAGGAAAACCTCCTGCTCGTTGCCCAGGAACATCGGCCCGAGCTTCTCGCTCATGCCGTATTCGGTCACCATACTGCGGGCGATCTCCGTGGCGCGCTTGAGGTCGCTGGACGCGCCGGTGGAAATATCGCCGAACACCAGCCGCTCGGCGCACTGGCCGCCCAGGGATCCCGCGATCTGGCCCGTGAGGCGCGTGGCGGTGATGTAGCTGGTTTCCTCTTCCGGCAGCCACATGGTGTAGCCGCCAGCGCCCTTGCCGCGCGGAATGATGGACACCTCGTGCACGGGGTCGCACTCGGGGATGTAGTGCATGACCAAAGCGTGGCCCGCTTCGTGATAGGCCACCAGGCGCTTGTCCTTCTCGGTCACCTTGTGGCTCTTCTTTTCGGGGCCGGCGCTCACGCGGGTGATGGCCTCCTCGATAGTGTGCATGCTGATCTCGCTCTCATGGGCGCGCGCGGTCAGGATGGCCGCCTCGTTGAGCACGTTTTCAAGATCGGCGCCGGTAAAGTACGGCGTGCGCCGCGCGATGACGCCCAGATCGACGTCGCTGGCCAGCGGCTTGCCCTTGGCGTGTATATTCAGAATCTCCTCGCGGCCCTTCATGTCCGGATAGTTGACCACGATCTGCCGGTCGAAGCGGCCGGGGCGCAGCAGGGCCGGGTCGAGGATGTCCGCGCGGTTGGTCGCCGCCATGACGATGATGCCCACATTGGTCTCGAAGCCGTCCATTTCGACCAGCAGCTGGTTGAGCGTC
>JAFXQO010000023.1 GCA_017527065.1 Clostridia bacterium | reverse complement strand
GTCCCTGGCCTGCGGGGCGGCCGTACTGGCCCTGTCCCTGGCCCGCGGGACGGCCGTACTGGCCCTGTCCCTGGCCCGCGGGACGACCGTACTGGCCCTGTCCCTGGCCCGCGGGGCGGCCGTACTGTCCCTGCCCCTGATTCGCGGGACGGCCGTACTGGCCCTGCCCCTGATTCGCGGGACGGCCATAGGGGCCCTGACCCGCCGGGCGGCCTTCGCCGCGGGGCGCGTCGTTTCTCGGGGCGGGGCGCTCGGAAGCGGCCGGTCTCTGCGGAGCCGGCGCGGGCTTGGGCGCTTCCTCCCTGGGCTTGGGGGCGGGTTCAGCCTTCGCCGCGGGCTCGCTCTTCCTGGGCGCGGGCTTTTCAGCGGTTTCGTCGGGCGCGGCGGCCGGCTTTTCCTCCGCGACGGGCGCGGGAGGCTCCGCCGCGGAAGACGGCTGGACCTCGGCCTGAACCGGTTCGGGTACGGGTACGGTTTCGGTGGAATAGGCGGTCATGAAAGCGGCGGCAGCCTCCTGCTGGCGCTTCATTTCCTCCTTTTCCTGCTGTTCCTGAAGCGCCCTTTCCTTCTGGCGGGCGGCCTCTTCCAGCTTTTTGAGCGAGCTGAGCATCTCCTGCGCCTGCCTGCGGGATTTGGAAATCGCATCGAACACCTTGCCGACGCCGGCGCTCAGTTCCTTTGTACGGTCTTGCACCCTTACTTTGGACATTCCCTGCATGCACCCCCGAGTTTAATCAATCGATTGTTTAGCGGCGTCCTCCAGAAGCGCTCTGAGGCGCGCCGCGAAGGCCCTGTCTGTTATGGCGGCGGCCATGCGGCCGCTCTTGCCGATCGCCCGGCCCAGTTCGCCCGCCGGGATCAGCCGGTATGGAACGCTGTGATACGCGCAGGCGTCGGTCAGGGCCTTCTGAGAGGCCGGCGACGCGCCCGCGTCGATGAGGATCAGATAGGCCGCTCCAGCCTTGATGAGCTTGTCGCAGGTCTCCGCGCCGCTCTCAACGCGGCCCGCCCGCATCGCGAGACCCAGCGAGCCCAGCGCGCGGTTCACGGCTGCGCCTCCGCGGCTTCGAGCTCCCGCCTGAGCTGCTCGAACACCTCCGGGCCGATGGCGCACTCCAGCTGGCGCTCCAGCGCGCGGATCTTCATGGCCTTGTTGAGGCATTCCGCCCGGCGGCAGATGTACGCGCCCCGGCCGGGGGCTTTGCCCACGTGGTCGAAGGAAATGACGCCCTCAGGCGACTTGACCACCCGCAAAAGCTCCTTCTTGGGAAACATCTCGCGGCATCCCACGCACATGCGCATGGGGATTTTGCGCTGCTTGAGCACGGCTTCCTCCTGTCCGCTTAGAGCGTCTCGCCCTCGGCCTCCAGGGCCTCCGCCATGGCGGCGACCTGGGCCTGGCTCTTGATGTCGATCTTCCAGCCGGTCAGCTTGGCGGCGAGGCGGGCGTTCTGGCCCTCCTTGCCGATGGCCAGCGAAAGCTGGTTGTCCGGCACGACGATGCGCGCCGTCTTTTCCTTTTCGTTGATGGCCACGTTCAGCACGCGGGCGGGATTGAGCGCGTTGGCGATGTACTCGCCCGGCTCCGGCGACCAGCGGATGATGTCGATCTTTTCGGTCTTCAGCTCGGCCACCACGTTTTCAACCCGCATGCCCCGCGGGCCGACGCACGCGCCCACCGGGTCCACCATGGGATCGGTGGAGAGCACGGCCATCTTGGTGCGGGAGCCGGCTTCCCGGGCGATGGACTTGATCTGCACCACGCCGGACTGGATCTCCGGCACCTCGATCTCGAACAGCCGCTTCACCAGGCCTGAGTGGGTGCGGGACACCATGATCTGCGGGCCGCGGCTGGTCTTGTTGACCTCCAGCACGTACACCTTCACGCGGTCGTTCACCTTGAACTCCTCGCCCGGCATCTGCTGGCTGGCCTCCAGCACGCCTTCGGTGCGGCCCAGCTCCACGTAGACGTCCTTGCCCTCGATGCGCTGGACCAGCGCGGTGAGGATCTCGTTTTCCTTCTCGATGTACTCGTTGTAGATGTTGCCGCGCTCCGCCTCGCGGATCTTCTGGACGACCACCTGCTTGGCGGTCTGCGCGGCGATGCGCCCGAACTGGCGCGGCGTGATCTTTTCCTCGATCAGGTCGCCGATGCCGTAGACCGGGTTGATCTGGCGCGCCTCTGTCAGGCTGATCTCGCTCTGGGGGTCCGAGGGCTCCTCGGTCACCACCTTGCGGGCGAACACCTCGACCTCGCCGCGGTCGCGGTCGATGCTGACGCGGACGTTGCCGCTGTTCACGCTGGAGCCCGCGTAGTTGCGCTTGTAGGCGGCGACCAGGGCGCTCTCGATGGCGGTGAAGAGCATCTCTTTATCTATGTGGCGCTCGTTTGAGAGATCGTTGATGGCTTCAATGAATTCGTTGGCCGGATTCGGCGCGGCTTTCGCAGCTTTCATAACAGGGGTTCCTCCATCATCTATTCAATATCGTTGTCTTCGTCTTCGGTTTCGTCGCCCTCGTCCAGGTCGAAAACGTCCTCCAGCGCGGCGTCGATGGCTTCCTCGTCCAGCTCGATGACCGGCGCGACCTGCGCCACCAGCTTCTGCGGAAAGGCGCGCTCCGCGCCGCCCGTGAGGATGACCACCTGGCCGTCGATCAGGCCGGCCAGCTCGCCTGTGAAGCTCTTCAGGCCGTCCACGGCCCTGTACAGGCGGACCTCCACCGTCTGGCCCTTGGCGCGCTCGAAATCGGCGGGCTTTTTCAGCGGCCGGTCGGCGCCGGGGGAGCAGACCTCCATGTAGTCGTAATCCACGTCGTCCATCAGCGGCAGCACGGCGCGGTGGAAGGTCTCCAGCGCGTCCAGGTCGATGCCTTCCGGCTTGTCGATGTAGAAGCGCAGGAATTTTCCCGTGTTCTCCTTCGCGAGCTCAACATCGACCAGCTCCAGCCCGAGCTTTTCGGCCAGCTTCTGGGCGGTGGGCTCCACATATCCGGACAGCGTGTGCTTCATAACAGTCGGCGTTCTCCCATTCCGGGGCCCCGACGGGGCCGTATTCTGTATACAACAGGAAAGAGTGGGCATCCCCACTCTTTCAACGCGTGCTTCTATGGCAGATGCGCGAGCGTCAACATATGATACTCATGCAAAGCTATTATACCACAGCGGCCATCCAAATACAACCATCTTTTCAGAAAATGCGGCGGAAAAGTGAACCTTATCCTGGAAATTTCTGTTAAAATTCACATTTTCGCCCATCCCTGGCGCGGCGGCCCCTATACGTCGTCCCGCGTGATGTTTTTCAGCCACTTGAATGTGAAATAGTGCCTGATGATCACCGGCATTTTCACGAATTCGTCCAGGCAGAGGATGAAATACACCCATATGGGCGGCAGCTTCAGAACGAACGCGCTGATGAAGCCCACCGGCACGGCGTAGGCCCACATGGCGAACACGTCCATGACCAGGCCGAATTTCACGTCGCCGCCCGCGCGGAAAATGCCGCAGATCAGCATGGTGTTGAGGGATTGGCCCAGGATATAATAGCTGGTGATGAACAGCATCACGCCGAAATAATCGCGCGCGCCGTCCGAGAGCTTGAAGTAGCCCCCCGCCGTCAGCTGGATGAGCGCCGGCCGCAGCGCCAGCACCAGAAGACCCCCGGCGACCGCCGTATACACGCTCAGCCGCGCCAGGCGTCCGGCGTAGCGCCGGGCGTCCTCCAGGCGGTTGTCGCCCATGGCCTTGCCCAGGATGATCGAGGCGCTGCTGGAGCAGCCGAAGCATACCACCGTGGCCAGGTTGCGCACGGTGGCGTTGAGGGAGTTCGCCGCCACCACGTCGCTGGAAAGGTGCCCCAGGATGACCGAGTACATTGTGAACGCCAGGCCCCACACCATGTCGTTGCCCATGGAGGGCAGCGCGTATTTGAGGAAATCCCGCGTGAGCACCGGATAGCGCTTGGTGAAATCGGCGAGGCGCAGCCGCACCCGCTTGCACAGCGCGCAGTCTATGAGGCAGATGACCGTCTCGACGGCGCGGGTGATGGAGGTGGCCAGCGCCACGCCCACGATGCCCAGCGCCGGGAAGGGGCCGAGGCCGAAGATGAAGCAGGCGTTCAGGATCACGTTCAGCGCCACGGCCACGCCGTGCACCACGGCGCTCATCACCACGCGCTCCACGCTGCGCATGGAGCACAGGTAGATGGTGCACACGCCGTTGAGCAAATACGCCGCGCCCACCGCCCGCAGGTACTGGGCGCCGGCGTCGATCAGCGCCGGGTCCGCGGTGAAGATGCGCATCAGCCACGCCGGCGCCAGCCAGGCCGCCAGCGCGAACACCAGCGAAATGCCCAGCGTCATGCGGATGGCAATGGCCATGACCTTCTCGATGGTGTGGGTGTCGCCCTTGCCCCAGTACTGGGAACAGAGCACCGCCGTGCCGCCGGAAAGGCCGTAAAAGATCATCGACAGCACAAACTGCACCTGCCCCGCCAGCGAGGAGGCGGAAAGCGCCGTCTGGCTGACGAAGCTGAGCATGACCACGTCCGCCGCGTTCACCGCCGAATCCATCAGGTTTTGCAGCACGATGGGCAGCGTGAGCCGCAGCGTCATTTTATAGAAATCGCGCCGTTCGGTGGGGGAGCCCGGCGCGGCGGACAGGCTGTTCATGGACGCATCCCTCCTTCAGACGGCGTTCACCGGGATAAAGCGCGGGTTGAATTCCGTCTCTTCCGGCGCGAGCAGGTATCGGAGCGACGCTTCCAGCTGCACGCCCTCGCGCTCCGGCGCGCCGCAGGCCGCGCTGGCCTCGATCACGCAGCGCACGAAATCGCCTGCCCGCGCGACGGCCTCCCGCACGCCCGCGCCGCGCACCAGCCAGCCGGTGAGCACCGAGGCGAACAGGTCGCCGGTGCCGTGGAACGCGGCGCCGATCCGCCTGTAGGGACAGGCCCAGAAGCCCGCCTCGCCGCGGGCGCGGCAGAGGTTGGCGTGGGACCCGTCGGACAGTATGGCGCTGGTGAGGATCACATGCGCCGCGTCAAAACCGGAGAGCAGCCCGAACAGCGCCGCGTCGCTCATGGGGCCTTCGGCGTAGGGGCGGCCCAGCATCAGCGCCGCCTCTGTGAGGTTCGGCGTGATCACGTCCGCCCGGGCGCACAGCCGCTTCATGGCCGCGGGCATGCCCGCCGGCAGGCCCGAATACAGCCGCCCGTTGTCCGCCATGGCGGGATCCACCACGGCCAGCGCGCCGTGTTCGCCGCGCTGCCAGGCAATCAGATCCTCCACCATATCCACCTGGGCCTCGTTGGCCAGGTATCCGCTGTAGACCGCGTTCGCCGCGAGGTCCAGCGCCTTCCAGTGGGATACGCAGTCCGCCATGAAGCCGTCCAGGCGCTGTACGGCCACGCCGGAGAAGCCGGTGTGCGCACTGAGCACCGCCGTGGGCAGCGGCAGGGGCTGCACGCCCATAGCCGCCAGCGCCGGAATGACCAGCGTCAGCGCGCACCGCCCCAGGCACGACAGATCGTGCACCGCGATGACGGAAGGGGCGGGGCGGGATTCGCGGCCCTTCATTGTTTCATTCATATTATGTACGCTTTCCGATCCTAGAATTAATTAGGAATTTGGAATTAGGTAAACGCTGATTAACTCGAACTAGAGAGGTGATAATCAAGAGAAAAACGATGATAGAGCGATGAAGTTCCCGAAAATGGTAGGGAAACGTCTCAAACGTGCCCCAGATCAGGCTTATTCCTTACTGAAGGACAGAAT
>JAFXQO010000022.1 GCA_017527065.1 Clostridia bacterium | reverse complement strand
GCTCATGCTCATGCTCATGTTCATCATCGTCATCGTCATGATCGTGATGATGGTGATGCTCGTGCTCTTCGCCTTCATCCTCATCGTCGTCGTGATCGTGATGGTGATGATGCTCGTGCTCGTGCTCATCCTCGTCTTCGTCGTCATCATCGTCGTCATGGTGATGCTCGACGTAGATCTTGCTGATGTCGATCAGCGCCTCGGGCGACTCGATGGTATCCAGTATGGTCTGGGCGGCGAGGTCGTCCCAGGGGGTGGTGATGATGCGGGCGTCGGGATTCAGCTCGCGCAGCATGGCGATGTCCGCGTCGATCTTCTCCTGGCTGGTCATCTGGGTGCGGCTGAGGATAATGGTTTCGGCGCTGCGCACCTGGTCGGTGAAGAACTCGCCGAAGTTCTTGAGATACATCTTGCACTTGCCCGCGTCGACAACGGTGGCGCAGCCGGCCAGCTTCATGTCGTGCTTCTGCTCGGCCTGATCCACCACGTGGCGGATGTCGGAGAGTTTGCCCACGCCGCTGGGCTCGATGATGAGGCGGTCGGGATTGTACTTTTCGATCAGCTCGTCGATGGCGTTGGTAAAATCGCCCACCAGCGTGCAGCAGATGCAGCCGGAATTGAGTTCGGTCACCTGGATGCCCGTGTCCTTCATGAAACCGCCGTCGATGCCGACCTCGCCGTACTCGTTCTCAAGGAGGATCACCTTCTCGCCCTTGAGCGAGCTGCCAAGCAGCTTCTTGATGAGCGTCGTCTTGCCGGCGCCCAGGAAACCGGAGATAATGTTGACCTTAACCACGGTAAATGACTCCCTTTCTGGAAAATACCCTAAAGTTTGACCTTATCTTACCACTCTATTGTAAAGAAAGGATTGCGTTATGGTAGCATTCCTATGTCTGTCACCGCTCCGTCACCCGCACGCGGCCGCCGTTCCACTCGATGTCCACGATCTTCCC
Source organism: Clostridia bacterium (assembly GCA_017527065.1). Lineage (GTDB taxonomy): Bacteria > Bacillota > Clostridia > Christensenellales > Aristaeellaceae > Firm-10. The sequence goes on along the minus strand of JAFXQO010000022.1, from coordinate 25,513 downwards.
GTTTCGCGCGCGCAGACCCTTCACATGGCCCTTCTTCCAACCGGAGGGCAGGGCGGGCAGGGGCAGCAGCGTCCCGTCCGGCGCGGACTGCAGCAGCATCTCCGCGATGCCGGCGCACGCGCCGAAATTGCCGTCGATCTGGAAGGGGGGATGCGCGTCGAACAGGTTGAGATAAGTGCCGCCGCCGTTGGAGTAATTCTCCGCGCCGCTGAGGGAGGCCCGTTTGGGATTCCGGCCTTCGACCGTGCGAAGCTGGTTGTCCAGCAGGCGCAGCGCGTGGTCGCCGTCGCGCAGGCGCGCCCAGTGGCAGATGCGCCAGCCCATGGCCCAGCCGGTGCTCTCGTCGCCCCGGCGCTCCAGCGTCTTTTTGCAGGCCGCGGCCAGTTCGGGCGTCTCCTCGGGCGTGATGAGATGCGCGGGGTGCAGGCCGTAGAGGTGCGACATGTGGCGGTGATGGATGTCGAACTCCTCGAAATTCTCGTCCCATTCGAGCATCTCGCCCTCGCGGCCCACGCCGAAGCCCTTCAGCCGGGGCAGCGCCGACGAAACGCCGGCGGTGAAATCGTCCTGGGTGTTCAGGATGGCCGCCGCCTTTTCGACGTTTTCGAATACGTCGCGGATGATGGCCTGCGTCATGGCCGTCGATTTCGCCACGGCCAGGGTCTCGCCGTTCAGCCGGTAGATGTTTTCCGGCGAGGTGGCCGGCGAGAAGATCAGCGCGCCGTCTCCGTCCTCCACCAGCAGCGCCAGGTAGAACGCCGCCGCCTCCCGCAGAACCGGCCAGGCGGTCTCCCGCAGGAACGCCTCGTCGCGCGTGTATTCATACTGCTCCCACAGGTGCCGCGCCAGCCAGCCGGAGGACATGGGCCAGAACGCGAACGACGCGCTGCCCGGCGTGTGAGCGCCCACGGGCGTCGACATGCGCCACAGGTCGGTGTTGTGGTGCGCGACGAAGCCGGGCGCGCCGTAGAACCGCTTCGCCGTGCGCGCGCCGCTTTCGGCCAGCTCCCCGATCAGCCGCACAAGCGGCTCATGGCACTCGGGCAGGTTGACCATGAGCGTGGGCCAGTAGTTCATCTCGGTGTTGATGTTGATGGTGTAGTTGCAGTTCCAGGGCGGCGTGACGGAATCGTTCCAGATGCCCTGCAGGTTCATGGCCTGGGTGCCTTCCCGGGAGCCGGCGATGGTCAGGTAGCGCGCGAAGTTGAAGTACAGCGCGTACAGCGCCAGGTCGCTCTCGCCGTTCTCGTGGCGGTAAAGCCGTTCGTCGGTGGGCAGGAACTTCTCCTCTCCCCCGCCCAGGTCAAGCTCGACCCGGTCGTAGAGGGCGCGGTGATCGGCGATGTGCGCCGCCTTCAGCGCGTCGTAATCCTTCGCCCCGGCGGCGTCCAGCCCGCGCCGGCAGGGCTCCGCATAGGGCTTGCCCTCCAGCACGGGATGCCTGTTCCAGCCGTTGAAGGAGGTTCGGGCGTCGAAGATCAGCGTGGCGCTGTCCGCGTTCGCCACGCGGACGCACCCGCCCTGCCGCCTGACCGCGCCGCCCTCTGTGAGCACCCGCAGTTCGGCATAGTAGCCCATGCCCTTCGTCCCGTCTGTGTCGCCGTAGACGAGCTTGCCCCGCGGCTGCTGCGGGTCGCCGTAGTGCCAAACGTAGGTGGGGCAGTTGCCGCTGATCGAAACGGCGCCGTCCGTCATGCGCACGGCCGCGTCCATCGCCGGGGCGAGATTCACCGCAAAGCCCAGCGCGCCCGCGCGGTCGGCGGTGAGGCGCATCACCAGAACCTGGTCCGGCGCGCTCACGAAGGTCTCGCGGACATAGCGCACGCCGTCCGCCTCGTATTCCACCGTATGGACGCCCGTCGACAGATCCAGCGCGCGTCGGTAGCCGCTCACCGGGCCGTGGGCCATGGAGAGGCGGATGTCGCCCAGCGCCAGATACGCCTGGCTCCACAGCGCTTCGAAACGCGCCTCGATCTCCCGCTGGGCCTCGCTGTTTTTGCCCTGCATGGCCAGATCGCGCGCCCTCCTGTAGGACGCCGCCGCCTCGGGATTGTCGTGGAACATGGGATAGCCGCTCCAGAGCGTGTCCTCGTTGAGGCACACGCGCTCCTCCGCCGCCCCGCCGTACACCATCGCGCCGAGCCGGCCGTTGCCCAGCGGCAGCGCCTCGTTCCAGCTGCGCGCGCTCTGCCTGTACCAGAGAAGATTCGTTCCGCGGTTCATCTTCATTCCTCCTTCCGGTCAAGGCCATTATACCATACGCGCCGCGCGGATTCAACCGCCCGCGCGCGAAAAGAGCCGCCCCGCTTCGTGAGCGGGACGGCCCGATCCTCATGTTATCATTTATCTCCGAACAGCGCCGCCCAGGTATCGCGGCCGCAGACGCCGTCCGCCGTGAGGCCGCGGCTTTTCTGGAACGCGCGCACGGCCGCGGCGGTCTTTTCGCCGTAGTAGCCGTTGTATTTGCCCTTCAGGAAGCCGAGCTGGCTCAGCTTTTCCTGAACGAGATACACGTCGTGCAGGTAGTCCTCCAGGTGGAGCGTCTGATCGAAGCGCTCGTAGGGCTTAAGAGGTTCCACTGTGGCGTCGTCGCTCAGGGGCGCCGTCTCGTTGGCGGGCAGGCCGAACATGTCGTTCAGCGTCACAAAGGTATAGCCCTTCTTGTAAAGCGCCGGCACGATCGACCTGAGCGCCTGCAGGTCGGCGTCGGTGGTGTGGAAGAGCAGGATGTCGCCGGAATGGATGTGCCCCAGGATGTAGTCGGCCGACTGGCTCACGCCGACCTTGCTCCAGTAGGCGACGCCATAGTAGCCCATCTGGCGCAGGTAGGCGTGGGTGCGCTGGTCGTAGCGGTTGTCGCCGCCACGGGGGCGCAGGAAGTGCATCTGGTAATCCACGCCCAGCGCCTCGCTCACCGCGCGGTTCTGATCCCAGATCTGATGAGCCAGGCCCTCGTCGTCCTCGTGGTAAAGGCCGCTGTGATCCCACGTGTGGTTCTCGATCTCGAAGCCGTTCTCCCAGGCCGATTTCAGCGTGTCCTTCAGCATGTCCACATTATCGCCGATGGGGAAAAGGGTGGCCTTGCCGCCATATTTCTGAAAAAGATCGATGATCGCGCGCAGGTTCTTCGGCTGGTTGCAGTCGTCAATGGTGAACGCCAGGACCTTATCGCTCCGGCTGCTGCTGAAATACACGGGCAGGAAGCCCTCCACCACCTCGGGTTGGACAATTCCTTCGATATGCGCCATGGCCTCGCTGGAGGGCGTCACATGGCCGCTTGCCAGCGCCGGAACAGCGGTCAGAGCGACAACAAGCGCCAGCGCAGCGGCCGCCAGGCGGCGCGCGCCTGGTTCTTTCGTATGTTGAAACACGTAAACAGGTTCCTTTCTTTCGTAAACTCCGGCTCTTTAGACGGAGGAAAGAAGTATTTTGTGCCAATCCGGCCTCAGTTTTGCCCGTAATAGGCGTTTTTTCCGTGCTTGCGCAGGTAGTGCTTGTCCAAAAGCGCCTGCTGCATTGGCCCGCGGGCGGGATTGAGCATCATGGCGTGCCAGTCCATGAAGGCGACTTCCTCCATGACCACGGCGTTATGCACCGCCTCCATGGCGTCCCTGCCCCAGGCGAAGGGCCCGTGCGAGAACACCAGCACGCCCGGCACGGCGGCGGGATCGCGGCCCGCGAAGGTCTCCACGATCACCTTGCCGGTCTCCTTCTCGTATTCGCCGCCGATTTCTTCATCGGTCATCGGGCGGGTGCAGGGAATCGCGCCGTAGAAGTAGTCGCCCTGGGTGGTGCCCATGGCGGGGATGTCCGCGCCGGCCTGGGCGAAGGTTGTCGCCCAGCGGGAGTGGGTGTGCACGATGCCGCCGCATTCCGGGAACGCCTTGTACAGCTCGACATGGGTGGGCGTGTCGCTGGAGGGCTTCCATTTGCCCTCGACCCGCTTGCCGTCCAGGTCGACGACGACCATGTCCTCCGCCGTCATGCCGTCGTACTCCACGCCGGAGGGCTTGATGACGACCAGGCCCTTTTCGCGGTCGATGCCGGAAACGTTGCCCCAGGTGAATGTGACCAGGTTGTATTTGGGCAGCAGGAGGTTGGCGCGCCAGACCTGCTCCTTGAGTTCATTCAGCATTTCTCTTCACCTCACATCGTTTCGATGGCGGCCTTCTCCACCGGCAGCGCCTTCCGGTAGCGCTCCAGGAAGCGCTGGAAGCCCGCGACGTCGTTCTCGTCCGCGGAAAGCGTGGAGGACTTCGCCCCGGCGAACACGTTCTCTTCCAGGTAATCCTCCAGGGGCTGGCCGTCCTTCTTCCAGAGCATGTAGGCCGCGAGCAGCGCCATGCCATAGGGGCCGCCTTCCCCCGCCGTCTCCATCACGGAGACAGGACTTCCCACCGCCGCGGACAGCATCCGCTGGCCCACGCCCGGCGTCTTGAAGTAGCCGCCGTGACCGTACAGCTTGTCGATGGGAATGTTCTCCTCCTTGGTGAGGATGTCCAGGCCGATCTTGAGCGTCGCCAGCGCGGAGAGCAGGTGCGTGCGCATGAAGTTGGCGAGGGTCATGCGCGCGTCCGGCGTGCGCAGGAACACGGGCCTTCCCTCGTCCAGGTCGGTCACGCCCTCGCCGGAGAGGTAGTTGTAGCTCATCAGCCCGCCGCAGTCGGCCTCGCCCTCGAGCGCCTTGTTGAACAGCATCGTGAACAGGTCGCCCCGGCTGATCTTCGCGCCCGCGGCCTCGGCGAACTCGGCCAGCAGATTCACCCAGGCGTTGATGTCGCTGGTGCAGTTGTTGCAGTGCACCATGGCCACGGGCAGGCCCGCGGGGGTGGTGACCATGTCGATCTCGCGATGCACGCCGAGCGGATGATCCACCACGACCATGGCGAAATCGCTGGTGCCCGCCGAGACGTTGCCCGTGCGCACGGCGACGGAATTCGTGGCGGCCATGCCGGTGCCGGCGTCGCCCTCCGGCGGCGCGAAGGGGATGCCCGCCTCCAGGTCTCCCGCCGGGTCGAGGAAGCGCGCGCCCGCCTCCGTGAGGCAGCCGCCGTCATCGCCCGCGCCCAGCGCCTTTGGCAGCACATCGCGAAGCCGCCAGGCGTAGCCCTTCTTTTCGATGAGCGCGTCGAACTTGGCCATCATGCCGGCGTCGTAGTCCAGCGCGCCGCTGTCGATGGGAAACACGCCGCTCGCCTCGCCGATGCCCAGCGCGCGGCGTCCCGTCAGCTTCTCATGGATATAGCCCGCCACGGTGGTGATGTGATCAAGGCGCGGCAGGTGCTCCTCGCCGTTCAGCATGGCCTGGTACAGGTGGGCGATGCTCCAGCGCTGCGGGATGTTGAAGCCGAACAGCGCCGTCAGCTCGGCCGCGGCCTGGCCGGTCATGGTATTGCGCCAGGTGCGGAAGGCCGCGAGGGGCCGTCCCTCCGCGTCGAAGGGAAGATAGCCGTGCATCATGCCGGAGATGCCCATCGCGCCCACGCGCGTCAGCGTCGCGCCGAATTTCTCCTTCACGTCGCGCTTCAGGTCGGCGAAGCACGCCTGCACGCCCGTGTGGATGGCCTCCATGCTGTAGGTCCATACGCCGTTTACCAGCTGGTTTTCCCATTCGTGGCTGCCGGAGGCGATGGGCAGGTGCTTTTCGTCGATCAGCACGGCCTTGATGCGGGTGGAACCCAATTCCAGGCCCAGAACCGTCTTGTTGAAGTCCATATCGGTCACCGTTCCTCTCCTGTCGTATTCTTTTTTATTATTCTATCGCGTTTGGATTGTCTTTGCAAGGGGCGTCAGTCCCTCATCCGTCCTCGGGCGCAGGCGGTCACGGTCACGCCCAAATCGACGGCCGCGCCGTAGCGGTCGGTACCCTGATGGGCGTCCGTTTCCACCGTCACGCTCAGTTCGCCCATCGCGCCGCGCCGCCGCGCCTCCGAGACGGCCAGCTCCTTCGCCGCCGCGCGGGCCGCCTCCAGGGCCTCGTCCGCGTCCTCAAAGCGCTCCATGCGGTCCGACGCGTGTATGGTGTAACTGAAGGCGCCGTCCGCGCCGAAGCCGGAGCGAATCTCGACCACCGCCCGGGCGCTCACGTCGGCCGCCGCCGCGCCGATGGCGTTCGCCACGCCGGAATACGCCGGAATGACGCACCGGACGCCCAGCGCCTTCGCCACCTCAGGCAGGAACAGGTGAATCGGCGCGCCGATGCCCACCAGCGCCGCCGAGGCGTCAAAGCTGAGCGAGAAGAAACCGTCGCCCTCTTTTTCGCCGCGCCGCGCCCACTTGCGCGCGATGAGCGCCTCCGTTTGGCTGTCCAGCCCATCTTTGTATATATCCGGATAGGCCGACTCGATGAACACCCGCGCGACATTCTCAAACAGCCGCCGCTCGACCAGCTCATAGACGCGTTCGCACAGCGCCGCCAGGTTTTCTTCGTCGTCCTCCATGTCCGGCAGCGCGCGCAGGAAATAGCGCGCCGCCAGACGGGCGGTTTTCTCGTCGAAAGCGGTGTAATCGCCGCGGATGTGCATGATGTCTGTGGGCGTGAGGCCGCAGCGCATCACCACGCCCTCCCGCTCCAGCCGTTCGCTGTTCAGGCTGTACATATCCACCGCGCTGCCGCCGATGCAGACCGGCCCGTCCGCCAGGACGTCCATCAGACGCCGTTCAGCGTCCGTGTAGCGCTCCGGGCGCGCCGGCTCGCGCACCAGGCAGAGAAACTCGTGCAGAGGCCGCGTATGCGGGCGCGTCTGCGCGAGAAGCGCCTCCAGCTCGTCGCGGATGCGCGGCCACCTGACCGCCGCGGCGCACAGCGGCTCCACGCGGCGGGTATCCAGCGCCAGCCGGTGATCGGCGATGACCAGCCGGGTGTCGCCGCCCAGGCCGAAAGTGTCGATGAACACGCCCCTGATCTGCGTGCGCCATGCGCCGATGCGGATGCCGCCGGTCATCTGCGGCGCGCCGCCGCGCAGAATGGAAATGTCGGTCGTCGTGCCGCCCATGTCGACGATCAGCGCGTTTTCGCAGTCTGTCAACGCACGGCAGCCGATGACGCTGGCCGCCGGGCCGCTCAGGATGGTTTCGACGGGCCGGCGCTTGGCCAATTCCTCGACCATGAGGCTTCCGTCGCTGCGCACGATCACATGCAGCGCGCCGAGGCCCCGCTGCATGAGCGCGCGATCCACGGCGCGGATGAACGCCTCGACCACCGGCAGCAGCCGCGCGTTGAGCAGCGCCGTCGCGCCGCGCTCCATGATATTCAGGCCGCTGACCAGCTCGCTGGCCGTCACCAGCGGCACGCCGTAGCGGCCCGCCAGCGCGTCGCGCGCCTCGGCCTCGCACACGCCGCCGTTATGCATGGCGTTGAGTTCCACAACGCCCAGCGCCTCGGCTTGGCTGAGGAAATCGTCGTTCTCCGCCATCACGGCCTGCCAGTCGGGGTGGTCGACCACGCTGCCGTCAAAGGAGCCGTGCGTATCCAGGCAGAGCACGTCGTCGTAGTGAAGGCCGTATTTCTTTTCCGCGTCCACCCAGCGCAGCGTCTTCTGGGTGCTGCCCATCATGACCAGCCGCGCGCGGCCGCCCTTGTCCTCCACGCAGGCGTTGGTCGCCAGCGTCGTGGAGAGCGCCGCCACCTCCGCCTGCCGGAGCAGCTCGGCCGGCAGGGCGTCCAGCGCGCGCCCGATGCCGAGGGACAGGTCCTCGCGCGTCGTGGGCGATTTGCCCGCCGCGAGCACCTCTTTCGTCCCGTAATCGTAGATCACGGCGTCCGTATACGTGCCGCCCGTGTCGATGCCTATGCCGTATGCCATGCGCAGCCCTTCCCTATCCCCTCACCAGCTTGATCAGCGCGCGGATGTAGTCCGGATTGCTGCCGCAGCAGCCGCCGATGTACTTCACGTTGCAGTCCAGCGCGGGCGCGCAGTCGGCCACGAACGTGTCGATGTCGAACTCCACGCGGCTTTCGCCGTTGACCGTCACGGGCTTGCCCGCGTTCGGCTTGAAGATGAGCGGAAGATCGGTGTACTTCTCAAACGAGGCGATGATGGGCACGGCCATCTCCGGCCCGAGCGAGCAGTTGATGCCCACCGCCGTGACCGGCAGGCCCTCCATGGCCTCCACGAAGTACTCCACCGAATGGCCCATGATGGTCTTTCCCACCTCGGTGAAGGTCATCGTGGCGAGGATGGGTAGGTTGAAGGGCGCGGCCGCCTCCACGGCGACGCGCAGCATGTCGGCGTCCATGAACGTCTCGAAGGCGATGAGATCGGCCCCCGCCTCGACGCCCGGGGCGATCTGCTCTTTGAACGCCTCCGCGGCCTCCTCCTCGGTGAGGTCGCCGTAAGGCTCCATCATCAGTGGCAGCGGTCCCACCGACAGCGCCACCTTCGCCTTCCCGGCCGCCTCGGCCTTCGCCAGGCGCACCGCCGCCGTCACGACCTCCCGCGCGTCATAGCCGTCGCGCTGCACGGCGAAGCGGTTCGCGCCGAAGGAATTCGCCTGCACGATCTCCGCCCCGGCTTCCACGTATTCGTGCGTCACTTCCGACACAATGGCCGGATTTTCGATGTTGTAGCGCCACACAGGCGCCTTGTCGCTTGCCTTTTCCCAGAGCTTTGTGCCCATGGCGCCGTCCAGCACCACGATGTCGTTTCTTTTCATCGCGTTTTCCCCCTGCTGCTTTTTCACTTACAACCACATTGTAAGCCCGATTTGTTTTTCTGTCAATGCGGTTTGACGTAGACAGACGCGCCGGACTGTGATACAATACACTTACAGAACGATTTAGAAAGGAATGACAACCCATGAAGAAACGCCTTGCCGCCGCCGCGCTGGCCCTCGTCCTGCTCCTCTCACTGAGTCCGGCCGCGCTGGCCGACCTCAACCTCGCGGGCGTGCGAGCCATTCCGAACCAGAAGCTCTCCTTCCGTACCGGCCCCAACACCGCCTACGGCGAGCTGTACACCCTGCCGCAGAGCACGCCCATCGTGGCGCTTGAGCTGGAAAACGGCAACGGCGTGACCTGGGTGCTTGTCGAGTTTGAATACGGGGGCAGCCGCGTGCGCGCCTACACCGGCCTCAAGCGCATGTCGCTGTCCGGCTATGTGCCCTATGCCAATCACTACGCGCTGTCCCGCCGGCTGGTCTCCAGCGCCGAGGTCTACGCCGCGCCGGACATGCTCGCCACCGTGCGCGCCTCGCTGTCCGCCGGTACGAGCGTCACCTTCCTCGGCTTCGAGGGCGCCTACTGCTTCATTGAATACCGCTACGGCGGCGAACTGAACCGCGGCTACATCCGCGAGGAAGCTTTCTGGGTCGACCAGGGCGAGTTCGCCGAGTATTTCCCCGATAACTACGGCGACACCTACTACGCCATATCCAGTTACAGCCCGCTCTACGCCAAGCCCGACCTGAACAGCACCGTCCTCGCCTGGGCTCCCTTCGACGCCAGCGCCTCATATTTCTATTACGCCCAGGACGGCCTGCCCCGCGGCTGGTACTCCCTCTATTACGGCGGCATGCACGGCTACGGCTATTACATGGATTTCTGCGACTTGCGCTTCCCCGATCCCGACACCGCGCATGAATTCGTGCAATACGATTGGTAATACTCAACGACACGCAAGGAGGCAGCAACATGGCAAGAGAATTCTGTTCCAACAAAACCGCGCCCATCGTTGAAACCACAAAGGGCAAGCTGCGGGGCTTCCGCTTCGACGGCGTCGATCACTTCTACGGCATCCGCTACGCGAAGGCCAAAAGGTTCCAGATGCCCGAGCCCGTGAAGCCCTGGGAGGGCGTGAAGGAAGCCGGCAGCTACGGCATGATCTGCCCGGTGCTCTACGAGCCCCAGCCCATGGGTGAGATTCAGACCCCGCACCGCTTCTGGCCGTCCTCCGAGCACTGCCAGTACCTCAACGTGTGGACCTCGAAGTGCGATAAGAAGGCGAAAAAGCCCGTCCTTTTCTGGATCCACGGCGGCGGCTATTCGGCGGGTTCAGCCATCGAACAGGTCTGCTACGACGGCTTCAACCTCGCCAAGCTGGACGACGTGGTTGTCGTATCCGTCAACCACCGGCTGAACGCCTTCGGGTATCTCGACATGTCCGATTTCGGCGAAAAATACTGGAATTCCGTCAACGTGGGCATGGCGGACCTGGTCGAGGCGCTCAAGTGGGTGCGCGACAACATCGCCGCGTTCGGCGGCGACCCGGACAACGTGACCATCTTCGGCCAGTCGGGCGGCGGCGGCAAGGTGACAGTGCTGGGCCAGATTCCCGAGGCAAACGGCCTGTTCCACAAGATGATCGTCATGTCCGGCGTGATCCCCCCGGGAGATTTCGCCTCCAGTTGCACGCCGAAGGAGCTCGTTAAGGAAATCCTCAAGAACCTGCGCATCAAGCAGAAGGACGTCGAGAGGCTCGAAAAGGTGCCCACGCCGCAGTTCATCTGGGCGGTCAACAAGGCCACGGAGACCCTCGCGCAGCAGGGCAAGCGCGTCGGCTGGGAGCCCAAGCCGAACAGCTACTACGTGTGCGATCCCCTCGCCGGCGATTTCACCGAGCACGCGCTCACCATCCCCACCATGGTCGGCACGGTCATCGCCGAGTTCGGTATGCCGAAGGATCTCGGCGAGCGCGCGAAGCTCAAGAAGGCGGAGCGCGAAGCGGCCGTGCTCGAATACTACGGCGAAGAGGGCGGCAAAAAGATCCTGAAGGCGTTCAAGAAAGCCTTCCCCAAGACCAACGCGACCTACGCCATGGACCTGGACACCATGTTCCTGCCCGCCACGCTGGATTATGTGAAGAAGAAGGCGCAGGAGGCCTCCGCGCCGGTCTACAACTACCTTTTCACGAAGGAGTTCGATTACGACGGCGGCCGCGCGGCCTGGCACTGCTCCGACATTCCCTACTTCTTCCACAACGCGGAGCTGATCCCCATCTGCCACCAGAAGAACTACGAGAAGCTGGATAAAGTCATGTCCGGCGCGTTCGTGAATTTCGCCCGCACCGGCAACCCGAACGGCGGAGAACTCCCCCAGTGGGACGCCTGCGCCGACGGCCGTCTCGTCACCATGATATTTGACGACGAGTGCGTCGCCCGGGAGAACCTGCACGACGATCTCCTGCCCCTCGTGAAGCAATACAAGCCGCCCTTCAAATTCAACTTCAAGCGGCCGAGCGAGGATGAGGACGAGGAATCCGGCAACGCCTGGGTCTTCTGATCCTCTCTGTGCGAAAGGAAATCCATGCGGGGAAGATTATCTTCCCCGCATGAATCGTTTTTGGGTCCCGCCGGCGCTTTTCAATGAGGCGCTATTTGAGTACGTCGTACAGCGCGCCGAGAAGAGCGCCCGTGGTGTCGCATCTGTGCTCCCAGTAAAAGACGCCGCCGTAATCATGATCGAGCACGTACTGCGCCTTGCAGCGCATCGACTCCGGATCGTCATAGGAAATGAACGTGCTGCCGTTAAAGAGCCACGGCGCCTTGGCCTCGTCGTCCCAGTAACGCACATAGCCGTTCTTGTTGATATAGTCTTTCGCCAGCGTTGTATAATCGGGTCCATATCCGAAGGGCTTCCGGCAAATCTGAAGAAGGCCGTGGTTCCTGTCCTGGAGTCCCTCGGCCATCCGCGAATACATGGCCGCGCCGAGCAAGAGCTTTTCCTTCGGCACGCCCCGGTCATGGAAAAGGCGCAGGGCCTGGTCGCAGCTGTTTCTGAAATAATCGCCGGTGGAGGAATAGAGCGGGGTGTGATGCCCGGCCAGCGCGTGGAACCCGCACTTGAGATCGTAGGTCATCAGGTTGATGTAATCGAGGTACACCGCGATTTTATCCAGCTCCGTGCACTCGGCGTAATACAGATCAGCGCCGGCCGCGATCGTCAGGAGATGATGCGCGCCCGTCCCGTCGAGGTGTTCCCTGAGCGTCTTTATGAGCTCGGTAAAGCGGTACTTGTCCTCGGGGCAGGTGTCCTGCCCGTTGGAAGGGACGCAGGGATATTCCCAGTCGAGGTCAATGCCATCGTATGGGGTCGTGGTGACGATCCTGACGGCTTCCTCACCCATCCTGTGCATGTATTCCTTGCTGGCGCAGACCGATGTGAAGGAATTGGACTGTGTCTGCACGAGGGACAGTATAAACTTCAGTTCCGGGTTCCAGCTTTTATACTTTTCGATGTCCTCTCCTGCCAGCGTCTTTTCACGGATGGTTCCGTCCGGTTCCAGTTTGCCGAAGGCAACATTGACGTGGGTCAGCCTGCCGGCGTCTTCCCGGGTCAGAGCGCCGCTGCCGAGATATGCGATCAGTTTCTTCTTCATCAGAATACCGCCTTTCCCTTTTATGATTATCAAAAACACGGATTATCGCCCACGGATTACTCCTTTGACAGCAGCTCCACATAGAAGTCCCAGAAGGCTTCCTCATCGATGGAGAAGACGATGACCGCCTTGTTGACCCCTTCCGGAAATCCTTCCCCTGTTTCCATGTTGTTGAGCCAGTGCTGGGGCCAGCTGACCGCGCGGCCGGAATTGATCCCCGGCGTCGAATCCACCGTGATATACCGCTCCTCCGTTCTGGCCATGAGTTCGGGCTTCAAAAACACCGCCGGCACAACGACATCCCACACATAATCAGACTCTCCCATGTCAAAAGTCCGCTTGTTTTCCAGGATCAGCTTGGTGATCAGATTTTGGTTTGCCGCCGCCAAACGTTCATAAATGACAGGCGTGAGATGAATCTGTTGCGCCAGGTCATCGGGCACGATAAGCTGGCTTTTCCAGTTTGCCGCCAGGCACTGACGAATTGCTTCGGGATCGTAATACCAGTTCAGCTCCGCGGCGGGCGTCGCGTCGCCCGGGCAGTCGATATCTCCACCCATATAGATGATTCCGGCGGCGTCGTCCGCAAGCGTCGGATCCTTCTGCAGCGCCAGGGCAATATTGGTAGCCGCGCCGACCGTCATAATGGTGACTTCACCGGGATATTCATGGACTGACCGTATGATAAAATCCCAGGCGGTCTCTTCCTGCGCCAGTGTTTCGGCATAACCGTGCATAGGCGCTTCAAGCAGATGCAGGTAATCCGGTGAACGCCTGGAAAGATCTCTGAAATCATTCGCGCCGAAGTCCCAGTAAGCGCCGCAGTAGTAAGGAATGCCGTACAGGCGGCCTTCTTCCTTCATGTCCCGGTATCCCTGCAGCGGCTCGTCCGTTCCCTGGTAAACAGGAATATCCGCCCGGCCGATCAGTTCAAGCTGGCGCAGCGCGGCTGTGGTGGCTTCCGGTACAAACACATTCCCACCCGCTGTCGTTACCCCGAGCAGCTTCAGCGTTCCGGCCTGATCCGCTTGCGCGAGCATGAACATCGCGATCGCGTCGTCGTTCACATAAGCTATATCGGTGTCAAAGATGACCTTTGGCACAGCGCTTTCATTCTTTAAGGCGGATTGTTCATTTCCTTCAGCGCTTGCGAACGAACCCAGGCACAGAATAACCGAGAGCATAAACGCAACCAGAGGAAACAGGATTCTTGTCATGGAATGAAGACCTCCTATATTCTTTTCTTGGTATTATACTCCTGAGTGTCCGTTTTGACAATCGGTTATGTTAATTCAGGTCACATCATAGTGGTTACACGGCGGGCCGACGCGGTTGACAACGTCATGCTTCCGCTGTATACTTTGGCCAGATCATACGGCCGCATGGAGGGAGGTTTATTCTCATGAAGAGGCAAATCAGCGTGCAGACAGGCGGCGTTTTTGAACGCTACGGCGTCGACGAGGGCATGCGCCTCATCGGCGCGGCTGGCTTCGACTGCGTGGATCTGGGCCTGAGTGCGTATCTGCCGGGCAAGAATATCCACAAAGGCGTCATCGAGGGGGAATTCACCCTGCCGGAGGATGAATTCATCGACAGGGTCATCCGGCCCATGCGCGAGGCGGGCGAGAAATACGGCGTCGGCTTCGGCCAGGCGCACGCGCCTTATTCTTCATGGACGCCCTTCAGCGAGGCGATGAACGATTTTCTGATGCGCTCCTTCGAGATGTGCCTTTCGGCCTGCCGGTATCTGAACTGCCCGTATCTGGTGATCCATCCCGCCTGCATGCACTACGAGCACCGTCTCGACCCCGATTTCGAGCGGGAACTCAACATGACGCGGTACGCCGCGCTCATTCCCGCCGCGAAGCGCGCCGGCGTGAAGATTCTGCTGGAAAACATGTTCTCAAGCTGCAACGGCAGGCTCATCGAGACGGCCTGCGCCGACATGCATGACGCCTGCCGCTACATCGATGATCTGAACGCCCTCGCGGGAGAGGAACTGTTCGGCTTCTGCTATGACAGCGGCCACGCCGCCGTGCTCGGCAAGGATCAGGGCATCGCCATTCACACGCTGGGCAAGCGCCTCTTGGCCCTTCACCTGCACGATAACGACGGCCTGCACGACAGCCATCGCTTCCCCTATTACGGCGTGATCGATTGGGAGATGGTGCTGCGTTCGCTCCGCGAGATCGGCTATGCCGGCACGATCAACTTCGAAACCTCGGGAGAGCTTTCCGCGCACGATCCGGCGCTGACGCCAAAGCTGCTGGAGCTGCTCGGGGAGACGGGACGCCTTTTCGCGTCCAAAATGGATATGGCGTGAACGACGGTGAAACGACCGGTTACGAAAGGAAGCGACCTCATGAAGATACAGTGGCTGGGAACCGCGGCGGCCGAAGGCTGGCCCGCCGTCTTCTGCCGGTGCGAAGCCTGCAGGAAGGCGGCTGAACTGGGCGGGAAAAACATCCGGACGCGCGCCGGCGCGATCGTGGACGACGTCCTGCTGATCGACCTCAACCCGGATCTCTACGCGCAGAAGCTGAACCTGGGCCTCGATCTCTGCCTCATTCAGGACGTCATCGTGACCCATAACCACGGCGACCACCTCACGCCGCTGTACGCGGAATTCCGCAATCCGGCGTATTACGGCAAAAAGCTGCCCGTCCTGCCGGTCTTCGGCCCCTCGGACATCATGGACGGCCTGCTGCCATACAAAGAATATCTGGAGCTGCATATCGTCGATACGGGCGATGAGTTCGACACGACCATGCACCATGTCACGACGCTGCCCGCCGTGCACAGCGCGAAGCTGGGAAAGTTCTACCTGATCGAACGCGACGGCAGGAGCTTTCTCTACATGCACGACACCGGCTTCACCTGCAATGAAGCGCTCGAAATGCTCCGCGAGCGGGTCAAGCGCCCCATAGACCTGGTCAGCATGGACTGCACCTACGGCCCGAATCCGCTGCCGCCCGGCTATACGTCGCACATGGGCTTCGTGGAGAATATCCGAATGAAGGAGAGGCTGCTGCGGGACGGCGTTGCGGACGGCCACACCCGCTTCGTCAGCAATCACTTTTCCCATAACGGACACATGCTGCACGAGGAGATGTGCCGCTATATGGCGCCCTACGGCATTGAAATCGCCTTCGACGGCATGATCGCCGAGATTTGAGCGCAGCCATCCGCCGCCAAGGGAGGGAAAAACGGCATGAAAAAGATCGGAAGACTGGTAAAAACCATCGAAACATCCCCGGAAAATCCCCGAAAGGGCGAGGGCAGCTTCATAAAGCTCAAAGACGGGGCGATCATGCTGGCCTTCTCGCGCTTTGGCGGCCAGGGCGGCGACCACGATTATTCCAGACTGGTCTGTATACTCTCCTGCGACGAGGGCGAGACATGGAGCGAGGAAAGGGCGTTGTTCGACGACGACCTGGATTGCCGCAACAACATGGCCGCCGCCCTCGTGCGCCTGCCAAACGGGGAGCTTGGGCTGTGCTATCTGCGCAAAAGCACCCTGCCCGACGGCAGAATCGCCTGCATGCCCGTGTTCAGGTATTCGGGCGACGAAGGCAAAACCTGGAGCGGTTACGTCGCCTGCACGGAGCGGCCCGGCTATTACTGCGGCACAAACGCCGCGTCCATCGTGACGAAAGCCGGCCGCCTGATCACGCCCCTTTCGGACGCCGGCGCGCCGGTGCACAGATACGACCTGGCCCCGGGCGTCGTGCGCTTCATGTGCTCCGACGACAACGGCCGGAGCTGGCGGGAAGCAATGAGCCCCATCGAATCGCCCTATGGCGACAGGGGCGGCCTGCAGGAGCCCGGCATCCTGGAATTGCCCGACGGCACGCTGTTTTGCCATATGCGCACGACATATGGTTTCCAGTACCAGTCGGTATCGTCGGACGGGGGCAGGACGTGGAGCGCGCCTGAACCCGCCCTGCAGTTTCCGTCGCCTGATTCGCCGATGCGTATCACAGACATTGGCGGGCGCGTCCTGGCGGTGTTCAACCCCGTCACCCATTCCCCCGCCAGCGAGGCGCTGACGCCCTGGGGTTCGCCCTGGCGCTCGCCCCTCATGCTGGCGGTCTCCGGCGACGGCTGTTCATTCGTCCGCAGGGCGCGGGATTTCAGCTTTGACGCGTTCAGGGCGTTTTCAAAGCGCTGTTACCTGATCGAGGATGATCTGAGCGACTGCTACTGCTATCCCGCGATGATCGGAACAACCGACGGATGCCTGATCACATACTATTGCGACGGCGGTTCCGGGCGGGTGCTCAACTGTTCGCGCGTCGTCAAGGTTTCAAACGCGGAGCTCGACGGAGAAGGCTGAGACGGAGAGCGCGGCGCGCCTTTTTTGCGGGAACAGCGGCAGGTTAAGTTTGGTAACGAAAGCATCCGGCAAAACCGCATTTTACATTGACAACGCGTCAAGCCTGTGTTATCATTCGGATATATCGTGAGCATATTGTAAAGAAGTCGAGAATTGTCATCTTCAGGAGTTGACGCCTAATGGCCGGTTATTTGACGAATCTCGAAGGGAAAATATGGATCGCTGCCCACCGCGGTGCGGCGGGCGGCAACATTCCCTGCAATTCCATTCCAGCCTTTCAGGCCGCGCTGTGCGAACAGGCGGACGTGATCGAGCTGGACATTTCAGAATCGCTGGACGGCACGTTCTATGTGTTCCATCCCGGCATGGAGCCGGTGTTTCTTCGGAGCGAAAAATACATCAGTCAAATGAATGACGGCGAAGTCCGCCGCCTGAGGCTGCACAACGGCGATATGACGCCCACCGAGTGGGGCGTGCCGCTTTTTGACGAGGCGCTGGAGCTCCTGAAAGGCAGGTGCGTCATCAACGTCGATAAGTTTTGGACAAATATCGCCGGCATCGCGGAACGGATCAGGGCGTACGGCATGCAGGATCAGGTCATCGTGAAGACGCCGGGCGTGTCCGAGTATCTGCCCGCGTTGGAGGAATACGCGCATGATCTGCCCTATATGCCCCTCGTGGATCGGGACGACGGAACGCACGAGCGGCTTCTGGGAAATCCGCGCGTCCGATACGCCGGCCTGGAAGTCGCCTTCAGCGATGAAGCCAGCCCGATGGCCAGCGACGCCTTCATCGAAAAGGTCCATCGGGACGGGCGCATCCTGTGGCTGAATACCATCATTTTCAATTATCGCACGCAGCTGTCCGCCCGTCACTCCGACGACACGGCCATGACGGGAGATTTCGACGGAGGCTGGGGCTGGGCCGTCGAGAAGGGCTACGACATCCTGCAAACGGATTGGCCGCTGGCCATGCGCCTCTATGGCGCGGCGAAGTATCCGCGCCGTTTCACCCCTGTGCGTCCATTCTGATTTCACTTTGGCCCCAATCCAGCGGATGGATTCAGAAAGGCAGTGAGCTGTATGGAAAGACCGCAAAGACCAGGAAGAAGAAGCTGGCAGAGAATACTGGCGCCGTATCTGCGCAACTGGGATCTGTATATGCTGCTGATCCCCTCCATCGTGCTGTACATTACCTTCAATTACGCGCCCATGTACGGCGTGCAGATCGCCTTCCGCAATTACTCGTCCAAGCTGGGCATCGTGGGCAGCAAGTGGGTGGGGCTCAAGCACTTCGAGCGCTTCTTCCGCTCGTACTACGCGAGCCGGCTCATCTTCAATACGCTGGGCATCGGCGTGTATTCGCTGCTGGCGGGCTTCCCCATCCCGATCATACTGGCCATCATGATGAACGAGCTGCGCAGCCTGCGCTACAAGAAGTTCATCCAGACCGTGACGTACATTCCCCACTTCCTTTCAACGGTGGTGCTGGTCAGCCTCATCAACGCCTTCATGAATCCCAAGACGGGCCTTCTGAACATGTTCCTGATACGATTGGGACAGCCGTCGATCTACTTCATGGTGGAGCCGCAGTACTTCAAATCCATCTATGTGTGGAGCGGCATATGGCAGAACATGGGCTGGGATTCCATCATCTATGTGGCGGCGCTCGCGGGCATCGATCCCACCTTCTACGAAGCGGGGCGCGTGGACGGCGCTTCGCGCTGGCAGATGCTCACCCATATCACCATTCCATGCATCCTGCCCACGGCCACGATCATGCTGATCCTGCGCTGCGGGCACGTCATGGGCGTCGGCTTTGAGAAGATCTTCCTGATGCAGAACGACCTGAATATGGCCACATCGGACGTCATCTCAACATATGTTTACCGAAGCGGCCTGCTGAACGCGGAGTATTCCTTCTCCGCCGCCGTGGGCCTCTTCAACTCGGTGGTGAACTGCGTGCTGCTGGTGGTCGTGAACTGGATCACGGGCCGGCTGGGCGGCACACAGATCTTTTAGGAGGGGGCAGAGCAATGGCCATTCGCGAAACCCGTTCCGACCGCGTGTTCTCGGTAGTGAACATCATCCTGCTGACCATCCTGATGCTGATCGTTCTTTATCCTCTGGTGTTCGTGATCAGCGCGTCGTTCAGCAACACGGCCTCCCTGGCCGCCGGCGAGGTGACACTGTTACCGGTGCGTCCCAACCTGAACTCCTACAAGGCGGTATTCCGGGACAACAAGATCTGGATGGGCTACAGGAACACCACGTTCTACACCATCCTGTATCTCGCTATCAGCCTCACGGCGACGCTGGTGACCGCATATCCCCTTTCGCGGCGCGACTGCAAGGGGCGCAACGTCATCATGGTGCTCTACACCTTCACCATGTTCTTTTCCGGCGGCATCATTCCCACGTATCTGGTCATCAAGAACCTGCATATGATCAACACCGTGTGGGCGCTGGTGCTGCCCGGCTGTCTGTCGGTGACAAACCTGATCATCACGCGCACCTATTACGTAAACTCCATTCCCTACGAGCTGCAGGAATCGGCCATGATCGACGGCTCCAGCAACCTGGGAACGCTGCTCCGCATCGTGCTGCCGCTCTCCAAGCCCATCATCGCCGTGATGGCTGTGTATTACGGCGTGGCCATGTGGAATTCGTATTTCAGCGCGCTCATGTACCTCACCGATTCAGCCAAATGGCCGCTGCAGCTGGTGCTGCGCGACATCTTGCTGTCCAACATGATCACCGAGGTGACCGATTCTACCCTGTACACGCCCGAGCAGATACTGCTTTACGAAGGCATGAAGTACGCGCTGGTGGTGGTGGCGAGCCTGCCGGTGATGTGCCTGTATCCCTTCGTGCAGCGCTTCTTCGTCAAAGGCGTCATGATCGGCGCCATCAAGGGATGATGGCGGGCGAGAAGCCCGTATATCATACATTTCAACAAGGAGGGAATTCCATGAAACGCTTCTTTGCACTGGCCCTTGTGCTTGCGCTGGCATTCTCCGTGCCCGCGTTGGCAACTTCCCTCACTCCGGAGGGATGGTTCCCGCTCACTGAGGAACCTCTGACGCTGACCTTCGCCGCCAAGCAGGGCGGTAACCAGATCGACTATGGCGACATGATCGTCTGGCAGAAGTATGAGGAACTGACCAACGTCCACATCGACTGGATCATGATCCCCAGCGCGAACTTCACCGAGCGCGAGAACGTGATGTTCGCTTCCGGCGACCTGCCTGACGGCATCTACAAGGCCGGCCTGAACATGGCCAACCTGACCAAGTTCGCCACCGAGGGCCAGATCCTGTCCATGAGCCCGTACCTCAGCGAGTGTCCGAATCTGACCGCTTTCTATGAGAGGCATCCCGACGTCGTGGCTTCCGTCTCCATCGACGGCGAGATCTACGGCGTGGGCTATTACAACGAGCATCCCGCCCTGGCCGTGGGCGCGCGCCTGTTCATCAACCAGGAGTGGCTGAAGAATGTGGGCAAGGAAATGCCCACCACCATCGACGAGTACACCGAGCTGCTGCGCACCTTCAAGGCTGAAGACGCCAACGGCAACGGCGACCCGAACGATGAGATCCCGCTGTGCCTCGCCGACGACGCGGTGGGCACCCTCATCACCACCTTCTGCGGCTCCTGGGGCCTGGCCAACCACGGCGTCAAGGAGACCTACATCGACCTCGATCCCGAGACCGAAGCCATCCGCTTCTACCCCGCCGCGGAGGAATACCGCGACTTCCTGCGCTGGCTGAACATGCTGTACACCGAAGAGCTGCTTGACCAGCAGTGCTTCACCATCGCCTATGAGGAGTTCGTCGCCAACGGCACCAGCGGCCTGGTCGGCTCCTTCCCCTATGTGAACACCACCCTGATGGGCGAGAAGCACACCCAGTACGCCGGCCTGAACGAGGCCCTCGAAGGCCCGAACGGCGACAAGATGTTCGCCTGCTCTCAGTCCGTCGTCTACACCCCCGGCGCGTTCGTCATGTGCGACGGCAACAAGGATCCGCTGGTCACCATGAAGTGGCTGGACTACTTCTACGGCACCGACGGCGCCGAGCTGCTGTTCATGACCGAAAAGGGCCTGCTCTATGACACCGACGAGAACGGCCGCAACTACTATGTTGACTACGTGGCCAACAACCCCGACGGCCTGACCATGAGCCAGGTCATCGGCCAGTATTCCTCCTGGTCCGGCGGCGGCAACCCCGCTCTGCTGATCGACAACTACTTCATCGGCGGCGAGACCCTGCCCATCCCCTTCGCGGCGGCCATGAACCTGATCGACTGGCTGCCCAAGACCGTGTGGGAGGCGTTCTCCTACACCACCGAGGAGACCGAGGACAAGACCGTGCTCTTCAACGACATCGACAGCTACGTCAAGGAGATGCGCGCGGCCTTCATCAAGGGCACCGCTTCCCTGGACACCGATTGGGACACCTATCTGGGCGAGCTCAACAAGATGCGCCTGCCTGACTACCTGAAGATCGTCGGCGACGCGTATGCCCGCTATCTCGAGAACTGATCCTGAACGGCGAATTGAAAATGCCCCGCTCTTCCGCATGGAAGGGCGGGGCGTTTCTGTGCGTCGCAGGTCTCTGTGGGCGGACATTTCTCGTTGGTTTTTCAAGAATGATACCTGTCATTCTGTGCCCGCCATCCGCTTCAGCAGCCCTCTCAGCGTTCTTTTCGCGCCGGGCCCCACGGACGCGCCGACGCAGCTCGGGCAGCCGTTCTCACAGGGGCACTCCTCCAGGCGGGCGAGCGCCTCGCGGAAGAGCGTCAGGTCGCCTTCAAACACGTGGTCGCTCAGGCCGATGCCGCCCGGCACGCAGTCGTAGAAATACAGCGTGGGCCGCTGCGTGAACGGGTCGCGCACGTGGTATACCACGGCGATGTCCGACGAGGCGCACATCAGGTGCAGCGGGGCGATGGCGCGCATCAGATGGCACAGGCCCACCATGGCGTCCTGCAGGGCGTCCTTCTCATAGGACTGTTCGATCTCCTCCGGCAGCGTCCACCAGCAGGCGGTGGTCTGCATCTCCAGCTCCGGCAGCTGCACCGGCCCCCAGCCCAGGTTCTCGCGGGTATCCAGCTTCATCTTTTTGAACAGCTTCACAATGCAGGACACCAGCACCTCGCCGCGATAGCGCGTCATGGGGCCGGAGGGATGCTCGTCGAACACATCCAACACCTTCATGCTGGTGGAAAGGTCGGCGTCTGTGTAGTAATCCACGTCCACGGCGCGCACATAGGCCTTCTTGTCGTCGAAATCAAGCTGCTCCACCTGGTATTGCTGGCCTTCGTGCAGATAGATGGCGTATTGATGCAGCAGCATCGGCACGGTGAAGCGGTCCATCTCGCCGATCACGCGGCGATGGGACGGATTCGTGATATCGACGATCACGAAGTTCTGATCCGCCGCCGAACGCAGCGATATGCCCGCCTGCGGGAATTCCTCCGCCATCCAGTGATAGCGGTTGCCCACGTGCATGAGCATATTCTGCTCCACCAGATAATCGAGGAGCTCCTGCGTGCCCTCAATGTTGCCGAAAGTGTCTCCGTCCTCGAAGGGCAGCTCGTAGGCGGCGCACTTGAAGTGGTTCAGGAGGATGTACAGGTTGTCCGGATTGACCAGGGCGGATTCGGGCGACTGGCCGAAGAAGTAGTCCGGATGGGTCATCATGTACTGGTCGAGCGGATCGGAGGAGCCGACCAGTATGAGCAGCGACTCGCCGCCCCGCCGGCCGGCGCGGCCCGCCTGCTGCCAGGTGCTGGCGATGGTGCCCGGATAGCCGCAGATGATGCACACGTCCAGCTGGCCGATGTCGATGCCCAGTTCCAGCGCGTTGGTGGACACCACGGCGTTGATCTGCCCGGCGCGGAGCTGCCGCTCGATCTCCCGGCGCTGCGTGGGCAGGTAGCCGCCCCGATAGCCGCGCACCTGGCCGGCGTTGCCCAGCGGGTCGCGCACCAGGTCCTTGAGCTGGCGCACCAGCACCTCTACCGTCACGCGCGAACGGGAGAAGATGATGGACTGAATGCCGTTTTTGAGGAAGCCCTGGGCGATGCGGCTGGTCTCCCCGATCACGCCCTTGCGGATGCCCAGCTGCTTATTCACCACCGGCGGATTGTAGAACACCACATGCCGCTTCCCGGCGGGCGCGCCGTTGTCGTCGATCAGCTTTACCGGCGCCCCGATCATGGTGGAGGCCAGTTCGGCGGGGTTCCTGATGGTGGCGGAGCAGCAGATGAACTGCGGATGCGAACCGTAGAACGCGCAGACGCGCTTGAGCCGCCGGATCACGTTCGCCAGGTTGCCGCCGAACACGCCGCGGTAGGCGTGAATCTCGTCGATCACAATATAGCGCAGGTTCTCGAACAGCTTCACCCACTTGGTATGGTGCGGCAGGATGCCCGAGTGCAGCATGTCCGGATTCGTCACCACCACGTGGCCCGCCTGCCGGATGGCGGCGCGGGCGGGCGCGGCGGTGTCGCCGTCATAGGTGTAGCACTTGATATCCTCCCCCAGCAGCGTCACCAGCTCGTACAGTTCCGCCGCCTGATCGGCCGAGAGCGCCTTGGTGGGGAAAAGATACAGCGCGCGGGCGTCCGGATCCTTGAGGATCGCGTCCAGAACGGGCAGGTTGTAGCACAGCGTCTTGCCGGAAGCCGTGGGCGTGACCACGACGATGTCCTCCCCCGCCAGCGCGGCGGATACCGCCTGATGCTGGTGGCTGTACAGCGCCCGTATGCCGCGCCGCTCCATGACCTCCACGATGCGCCTGTCCAGCCCTTCGGGGAACGGCATATAGCGGGCCTCGCGGGCGGGAATTTCGCGCCAGCAGGCCACGTTGTTCATGAAGGAAGGATCGCGCTTCAGCGACTCGATGTATTGGCTCAGGTTCATGGGACACCTCCGGGCAGTGCGGTCATGGCTCCATCTTCAGCGTTCGTTCAGTCGGCTCAGATATCCAGCTTCGTCTGCTGCGGCGCGTCGACAGGCGGCAGAGGCGCGGCAAGGCCCAGGTGCTCGTAAGCCGGGGGCGTGGCAACGCGGCCCCGGGGCGTGCGCATGATGAAGCCCAGCTGCAGGAGGTACGGCTCGTACACGTCCTCGATGGTGGCCGCGTCTTCGCCGGTGATGGCCGCCAGCGTATCCAGGCCCACCGGGCCGCCGCCGAATTTGCGGATCATGGTCTCCAGCATGTCCCGGTCGGTGCGGTCGAGGCCGAGCTCGTCCACTTCCAGCATGTTCAGCGCCTCGCGGGCGGTTTCATCGGTAACGCGGCCGCCCGCGCGCACCTGGGCGTAGTCGCGCACGCGCTTGATGAGGCGGTTGGCCACGCGGGGCGTGCCGCGGGAACGGCTGGCGATTTCCAGCGCGCCGTCGTGATCGCAGTCGATCCGCATGATCTTCGCCGACCGCTCGATGATCACGGCCAGTTCCTCCGGCGTGTACAGTTCCAGCCGGAAGCTGATGCCGAAGCGGTCGCGCAGGGGCGAGGTAAGCATGCCCGCGCGGGTGGTGGCGGCGATGAGCGTGAACTTCGGCAGGTCCAGCCGCATGGAACGCGCCGAGGGGCCCTTGCCGATCATGATGTCCAGCGCAAAATCCTCCATCGCCGGGTAAAGCACTTCTTCCACCGCATGCGACAGGCGATGGATCTCGTCGATGAAGAGCACGTCGCCCGCGTTCAGATTGGTGAGGATGGACGCCAGGTCGCCCGGCCGTTCGATGGCGGGCCCGCTGGTCACGCGGATGCTGTGGCCCATCTCCGCGGCGATGATGCCGGCCAGAGTCGTCTTGCCCAGGCCGGGCGGGCCGTAGAGCAGGATGTGATCAAGGGGCTCCCGGCGCGCGATGGCCGCCTGCATGTAAATGCTCAGCCGGTCCTTGATCTTTTGCTGGCCGAAATACTCCGCCAGGGAATGGGGGCGCAGCGAAATCTCGGTCTCGTCCTCGTCTCCGCGAAAGCCCGTTGAAATAAGCCTCTGTTCGTCCATATCACTTCATCATTCCCTTCAGTGCAAGGCGCACGATCTCACTGGCGTTATCCGGTATGGGCGACACCGCGCCGACGGCCCGCGCCGCCTCGCTGGCCTGATAGCCCAGCGCCATGAGCGCCTCGATGGCCTCGTCCGCCGCGCCGCCGGACACGGCGGCCAAAGGCGCGCCGGAAGCGGTCAACTCCGCGTTGTCCACTTTGTCCTTCAATTCGAGGATCATCCGCTGCGCCGTTTTCTTGCCGATACCCGGCGCCCGGGTCAGCGCCGCCGCGTCTCCCGTGACGATGGCCAGCGACAGGTCGCGCAGGCTCAGCGCCGAAAGCACCTGAATGGCCGATTTCGGCCCGATGCCGCTCACGGCGGTGAGCTTCAAAAACATCCGCTTCTCCTCGCGCGTGGCGAAGCCGAACAGCTCCACCGCGTCCTCGCGCACGCTCAGATGCGTGTAGCACTTCATGCGCTCGCCCATCGCGGGCGCCTGCGAGAGCGTGGCCGCGCTCACCGTCAGCTGATAGCCCACGCCGCCGCACTCGATGACCAGCGTGCCCTCTTCCTTCTCGGCCACTAGACCGTTCACATGTGCTAGCAAGTTGATCCCTCCGCTCTTGGGGTAATTAGGAATTAGGAATTTGGAATTAGGAATTGAAGTTTGATTGAAAGGGAAAGCGGGAGCCCCGCGCGGCCTCAGCCGCGCTTAAGTAAACGCTGATTAACTCGAACTAGAGAGGTGATAATCAAGAGAAAAACGATGATAGAGCGATGAAGTTCCCGAAAATGGTAGGGAAACGTCTCAAACGTGCCCCAGATCAGGCTTATTCCTTACTGAAGGACAGAAT
>JAFXQO010000021.1 GCA_017527065.1 Clostridia bacterium | reverse complement strand
CGGGGGTGGGGCTGGTGACGGTCGCCTGTCCCGGCTCGATCGTGCCCGTCATCCAGACGCTCGCGCCCTGCGCCACCTGCCTGCCCCTGCCGGAGCGGGACGGCGCGCTGAGCGCGGAGGCGGCGCGGCCCCTTTCGCGGGCGCTCGCGGGCAAGAGCGCGGCCGTCGTGGGCCCCGGCCTGGGCAACGCCGCGCCGGAGGCCGTGCGCGCCGTGCTGGAAGCCGGCCTGCCCGCCGTGGTGGACGCGGACGCGCTGAACGTCATCTCACGAAATGAATCGCTCCGCGCCCTGCTGGGCGCGCGGCATGTGATCACGCCGCATCCGGGCGAGGCGGCGCGGCTCATCGGGCCGCTGGAGGGCGATCAGATCGCCTCTAGCGCGCGCCTTCACGAGGCCACGGGGGCGGTGGCGCTTTTGAAGGGCGCGTCCACCGTGGTCTGCGGCGAGGGCGTTCATGTGAGCGCCTCCGGCAGCGGCGGCATGGCGACGGGCGGCAGCGGCGACGTGCTCTCCGGCATGATCGGCGCGCTGCTGGCGCAGGGCGTTCCCCCCGAGACGGCGGCCTGGGCCGGCAGCCAGCTGCACGGCCTCGCCGGCGAAGAAGCCGCGCGCCGCTTCACGGAGACCGCCATGACCGCGGCGGACATCATCGACTGCTGGCCCGAAGCGCTCCGGCGCCTCGCCGGACCGGAAAGAGTATAGCACAGCCCGGAGAAAATGGCAAACGGGAGGGCGGCGTTTCCATCTTATCAATAAAAAATGCCGAAAAGCGGTTGACCATTTTCCTCAAATACTTTAAAATATGTGTGAAACCACATTGGGAGGCGCAGGCGCGCCCGTCTGTCAGCATGCAAAGGAAAAAAGGGGGCGGATTCCTTGTCTAAAGAACATGTGGACATGAAAACGCCCGTCATTGAGATGCGCAACATCGTGAAGCGATTCGGCGATTTTGTGGCGAATGACGGCATCAATCTCACCGTCCACAAAGGTGAAATCCACGCGATCCTGGGCGAAAACGGCGCGGGCAAATCCACGCTGATGAACCAGCTTTACGGACTGCTCAAGCCCACCTCCGGCGACATCCTCGTGCGCGGCAAAAAGATCGAAATGAATTCCCCGCGCGACGCCATCGACGCCGGCATCGGCATGGTGCACCAGCACTTCATGCTGGTGCAGCCCTTCACCGTCACGGAGAACATCGTCCTCGGCACGGAGCCGCGCAAGGGCATCGTGCTGGACATGAAGGCCGCGCGGCGCAGCGTGGTGGAGATTTCCGAAAGATACGGCCTCTCCATCGACCCGGACGCGAAAATCGAGGACATTTCCGTGGGCATGCAGCAGCGCGTGGAGATCCTCAAGGCGCTGTTCCGCGGCGCGGACGTGCTGATTCTGGACGAGCCCACCTCCTCCCTCACCCCGCAGGAAATCGTCGAGCTGATCCAGATCATGCGCAACCTGACCGCCGACGGCAAGAGCATCATCCTCATCACGCACAAGCTCAAGGAAATCAAGGAATCGGCCGATTTCTGCACGATCATCCGCCTGGGCAGATACATCGACACCGTCGACGTGGACACCGTCGACGAGAACGACCTGGCCAGCATGATGGTGGGCCGCAAGGTCACCTTCCAGGTGGACAAGCCTGAGCAGGCCTCCGGCAAGGTGGTGCTGGACGTCAAGAACCTGCACGGCGTGGACTACCGCGGCGTTGAGATCCTGAAGGGATTGAACCTGCAGGTCCGCGCGGGCGAAATCGTGGGCATCGCCGGCATCGATGGCAACGGCCAGACCGAGTTGGTCGAGATCCTCACGGGCCTGCGCAAGGGCACGAAGGGCGAGGCCACGGTCAACGGCGTGAGCATCTTCAACAAATCGCCGCACTTCGGCTTCGAGCACGGCGTGTCCAGCATTCCCGCCGACCGCCAGAAGCACGGCCTGGTGCTGGATTTCTCCATCGAGGACAACCTGATCCTGCAAAACTACGGGGCCGATCCCTATGCCAGGAACAGCATCCTGCAGCGCCCCGCCATCTTCTCCCATGCCAGCCGTTCCATCGAGCAGTACGACATCCGCCCGGCGAGCAGCGAGAAGCGCCCGGCGGGCACCCTCTCCGGCGGCAACCAGCAGAAGGTCATCATCGCCCGGGAGGTGCAGAACGACAAGGACCTGCTCATCGCCGTCAACCCCACCCGCGGCCTGGACGTGGGCGCCATCGAGTACGTGCACAAGTACATCGTGGAGCAGCGCAACCGGGGCAAGGCCGTGCTGCTGGTCTCCTTCGAGCTGGACGAGATCATGAGCCTGTCCGACGTGATCGACGTCATCTTCGACGGGCAGATCGTCAGCTCCATTCCCGGCAAGGAGGCCAACGAGAACGACCTTGGCCTCATGATGGCAGGAGGTAAGAGGTCATGAGTAAGAAAAAGGGCTTGCTGGATTTCATTTCGGAAAACACATTTATCCACATCCTGCTTTCCATCGTGCTGGGCTTCCTCGTCGGCGCGATCTTCCTGGCCATTATGGGCCTTTCCGTCGGCGCGGCCTACGGGCGGCTGATCAACAGCGTGACCTCGCTTAAAGGCTTCTCCTACGTGGTGGTCTACTCCGTGCCGTACATCGTGGCGGGCTTGTCCGTGGCGTTCTCCTTCAAGACGGGCGTGTTCAACATCGGCGCGGAAGGCCAGTTCGTGATGGGCGCGATGGGCGCGGCCGTGGTGGGCATCCTGCTGCCGGACCTGCCCAAGCCGGTGCTGATCCCCCTGTGCTTCCTGACGGCGATGGCCATCGGCGCGCTGTGGGGCGTGATCGTGGCGGCGCTGAAGATCAAATGGGGCATCAACGAAGTGCTGAGCATGATCATGTTCAACTGGATCGCGTTCTACCTCTCCAACTTCATCGCCGGCATCCCCGCCATCCACAACACGGGCTCCGCCGAGGCCACGCAGAACATCTCCGCCAACGCCAGCATGGTGTTCTCCAAGGATTTCATCAAGCAGGCCGGCCTGGCCCCCACCGCCAACTGGGGCATCCTGGTGGCCATCGCGGTGATGCTGATCGTGTGGTTCATCATCGAGAAGACCACGCTGGGGTATGAGCTCAAGGCCGTCGGCTCGAACCGCTTCGCTGCGGAATACGGCGGCATCAACGTGAACCGCTCCATCCTCACGGCGCTGTCGATATCCGGCGCGCTGGGCGGCCTGGCCGGTTCCCTGCAGCTCATGGGCATGGGCCAGCGCATCAGCATCTTCTCCTCCCAGGAGGGCTTCGGCTTCGCCGGCATCGTGGTGGCGCTGATGGGCTGTTCCAATCCCTTCGGCGTATTCATCGCGGGCCTGTTCTACGGCGCGCTGATCTTCGGCGGCAGCAAGCTGAACCTTGTGGGCGCGCCGACCCAGCTGGTCAACGTCATCGTGGGTACGGTGGTCTTCTTCATCGCCATTTCCGTCATATTCCGCTACGTGAAGTACCTGAAGAAAACGCCCAAGGAACCGCCGAAACCGGCCAAGCCGTCCGGCGGGAAGGAGGTGGCTGAGTCATGACAAACCTCGTCAACAGCCTCGGCATTATCCTTTATGCGACGCTGATCTATACCACGCCGCTGCTCTATGCCGCGCTGGGCTCCTGCTTCTCCGAGCTGTCCGGCGTGGTCAACATCGGCATTGAAGGCATGATGACCGCGGGCGCTTTCACCGGCACCGTGGTGGCCTACTTTACCGGGAATCCCTGGGTGGGCTTCATCTGCGGCGGCCTGGCCGGCGCGCTGTTCGGCATGCTGCACGCCACGGCGACCGTGCGCCTGGGCGCGGACCAGACCATCGCGGGCACGGCCATCAACATGCTGGGCCCGGGCATCGTGATCATGATCGCGAAGGTACTGTTCGACTCCACCGACACCATTCCCCTCACCCCGACGCAGAAGATCCCGAAGCTGTTTACCGGCCTGTTTGACACAGGAACCGTGTTCGGCCGCTTCATGGACAACGTGTTCGCCACCTACGCTTCCACCTACCTGGTGTTCGTCGCGGTGGCCATCGTCTGGTTCGTGTTCTACAAGACCCGCTTCGGCCTGCGCCTGCGCGCCTGCGGCGAGCATCCCCAGGCCTGCGAAACGCTGGGCATCAACGTCATCGCCATGCGCTTTATCTGCGTGTGCATGTCCGGCTTCCTGTCCGGTCTGGGCGGCGCCTGCGTGACGATGGCCATTTCCACTCAGTTCCGGCCGATCTCCATCGTGGGCCAGGGCTTCATCGCCATCGCCGCCGTCATCTTCGGTAAGTTCAAGCCCCACGGCGCGCTGATCGGCTGCCTGCTGTTCGGCTTCTGCTCCGGCCTGAAGGTGGTGCTGGGCGGCTCCTCCGGCGTGAACATGCAGCTCCTGTCCATGATCCCCTATGTGGTCACGGTCATCGTACTGATCCTGTTCGTGGGCAAATCCCACGTGCCCGCGGCCAGCGGAAAACCGTTTATCAAGAGCAAATAAGGCGCAAAACAAACCGGCGCGCGAGGGCGTTTCACCCACGCGCGCCGGTTTTGTCGTCGTCCGGCTCACCCCTCGAGGAAGTCCCGCAGCGCCGCCACAGTCTTGAAATAATAATCGCAGCGCGCGCGCATGAACCGCTCGATTTCCGCGACGCCGAAGGCCCAGCCCGCCGCGGCGAAGGGCACGCCGCAGGCGCGGGCCATGTCGTAGCCCGGCTTGAGGTCGTCCAGCATGAGGAGGTCCTCTGGCTTCAGCAAAAAGCGGGTCATGATCTGCGTGAGCGGCCAGGGATTGGGCTTGCGCTGTTCGGGCGGGCTTTCCCAGCCGAAGACCATGTCCGGCTCGGGCAGGCCGTTCTCCCGCCAGTCGCGCAGGATATTCTCCGTGAGCGAGTGGGACACCACGCAGACGAGCCCGCCGGCGCGCTTCTGGGCCATGAGAGCTTCGCGCATGCCCTCGTAGGCCCGGGGAACGTGGTTTTTCACATAGGCGTTCCAATAATCCTGTTCATGGCGCATCTGCTCCGCGCTCATGCCCACCTCGTCCCGGAAGAAGGCGACGACGCCCGGGTCAAAATTCTTCAGGAAGAATTCCTCCAGCGTACAGCCGGGATACTGCGGAAAGAATTCCCGCGTGTACTGCACGAAGCACGGATAGTGCACGGTCGCCGTGCTGTCGACCACGGTGTCGTCGTGATCGACGACGAGGCAGGCGTATTTCATCGCTGTTCTTTCCCTTCGGCGGCTTTTCCGCCATGCGTTTGTTTCCCGGATACTATTATAAACCGCGCCAGGCCGTTTCGCAACGGGGCGGACGGCGCGGGACATGTTTTTCTCCCGGCAAACATAGAATTATGATTGCAATTTGCGAAAGGAAATGCTATAATTGTGTAGAAAATAAGTTAAGAGGAGGTCTTTCCATGGAGTTGGTCCAGCATCCTCTCACCAAAGGGGACATCCTTCTGAAAGTGAGCCGGGGTCACTTTGCCACCGGACACAGCCATATCAACTACTACATCGACGTCACCCAGCAGAAGTTCTGCCTGTCCGAAGCGCGCCGGGTCGCGCAGCAGCTAGCGGAGGAATACAAGGCGACGACCCTGATCGACACCATTCTCTGCCTGGACGGCATGGAGGTCATCGCCTCCTGCATGGCCAGCGAAATGACCAAGACCGGCTACATGAACATCAACCAGGATCACGATATTTACGTTCTCACCCCCGAGCACACCGTCGGCAGCCAGCTGATCTTCCGGGAGAACACATCGCCCATGATCGAGGGCAAGAACGTGCTGATCCTGATGGCTTCCGTCGTTACCGGCTACACGGCCAAGGCCGCCTCCCAGGCCATCTCCTATTACGGCGGCAAAACGGTGGGCATCGCCGGCATTTTCGCCACGGTGGAGGAGGTCGTCGGACAGCCCGTGCGCAGCCTCTTCAACCCGAACGACCTGCCGGGCTACCAGACCCACGACGCCGTCGACTGCCCCTGGTGCCGCGCCGGCATCCGCGTGGACGCGCTGGTCAACAGCTTCGGCTATTCCAAGCTGTAAGGATTCTGCCCTTCCCCTTCCTGCCTCGGAGGCCGTCTCGAAGCGCCAAAGGATATGGCGGCGGGACGGCCTTTTTTTATTCGATTATTCTCTCCGCACCGGCTTGCTTTTCCGGCGAATCATGCTATAATGAAGCCGTTCTCACACAGGATGAAAGGCTGGCATAAGAAATGAAAAACCTGGCCCACCGCGTCTACGGCTACATCTCCACGTTCCTGCGCTGGATCATCCTTTCGGTGATCGTGGGCGTCGTTTGCGGGTTTGTCGGCACGCTGTTCAGCGTCTGCATCGGATACGCGACCCGCTGGCGGGAACAGCTGCCGTGGCTTCTCTATCTGCTTCCCCTGGGCGGCCTGCTGATCGCCTCGCTCTACCGCCTGATGAAGCAGCCTCTGACGCTGGGCGTTGACAAGCTGTTCCTCTCCATTCAGGACCATTCGGACGTGCCCATGGCGATGGCGCCTCTGATCTTCCTCAGCACCTTCATCACCCATCTGTGCGGCGGATCCGCCGGCCGCGAAGGCGCGGCGCTGCAGCTGGGCGGCACACTGGGCAACAGGATCGCGAAAGCGCTGCGCCTCAGGGACAACGACCGGGACACCATGACGCTGATCGGAATGGGGGCATTGTTTTCCGCCCTGTTCGGAACGCCGCTGACGGCCATCCTCTTCGTGATGGAAGTGCTGGCCCTGGGGCATTTGAGCTACTCCACCTTCGTTCCCTGCCTCATCGCCAGCATGTCGGCCTACGGCGTGTCCGCGCTGCTGAATATGAAGCCGGAGAGCTATGCGCTGAGCGCCGTGCCCGCGCTGTCCGTGCGCACCGTGCTGATGGTCAGCGCGCTCGCCATACTCTGCGCGCTCCTGTCCATCGCCTTCTGCAAGGTCATGCACTTTTCCGGCAAATTCATGAAGGAACGCCTGAAAAACGACTATCTGCGGGCCCTCGCGGGCGGCGTCGCGATCATCCTGCTGACGCTGCTGGTCGGAACGCGCGACTATAACGGCGCGGGCGCGGCGGTGATCGAGCGGGCTGTGTCCGGCTCCGCGCGCCCCCAGGATTTCCTTCTCAAGCTGCTGTTCACCGCGATCACCCTCTCCTGCGGGTATAAAGGCGGCGAGATCGTTCCCACCTTCTACGTCGGCGCCACGTTCGGCTGCGTCGTCGGGCCGCTGCTGGGGCTGGATCCCGGCTTTTCGGCCGCCATCGGCCTGGTGGCCACCTTCTGCGGCAACACCAACTGCCCCATCGCCTCCATTTTCCTGAGCATCGAGCTCTTCGGCACGCAGGCGCTTCACCTCTTCGTCATCGCCTGCGCCATCTCCTACATGCTGTCCGGCAACAGCAGCCTTTATCACGCGCAGCTCCTGCCGGACAGGGAACTGAAGCTCGTCCGGATGAACATCCCCAGGGGCGGCGGTGGCGGCGAAGCCTAGCGCCCGGCCGCGCGGCGCGGGTTATTGGGGCGTCTGCATCACAAACGGAGCGTGAAGACGTATTATGAAAGACAGCATGAAAGTCCGTATAGAGCTTGATCCCTCCTGCCGGACGCCGGAGGTGGTCATACGGACGGATCAGAAAACACCGCTCGTGGATAAGCTCGTTTCAGCCATCGAGCGCATCGCGAAAAGCGATACGCCCCGCATCGCGGTATTCGACGGCAGCGCCGCGCTTCTCCTGGACCAGCGCGACATTTTCCGGGTCTATACCGCGCCGCGCAAGCTGATGGTCTGTTCAGGCAAAGGGACGTTTGAGGCGCGCTGTTCCCTGCAGGAAATCGAAAGGGCGCTGGACGAGGAGAGCTTCGTGCGCATCAGCCGCTTCGAGATCATCAACATGGAAAAGGTGGCCGGGTTTGACGTCAGCGTTTCCGGCACCATAAAGGTGGCCTTCGATGACGGCAGCTCCACGTGGGTGGCCCGGCGGTATGTCCGCATGATCGAGCAAAGGCTGGAGCATCTTTACGCGAAGGGAGGCCGGGCAGATGAATGAAATAAAGAAAACGGCTTTGTGGTTTGCGCTGCTGGGATTTGTCGTGGGCGTGGCCGTGGGCGTGATGTTCTATTTGCCGGCCCGCCCGGACGGCTTTCTGGCCCACGAAGAAAACCGGCATGCCCTGCTGCTGTACTTCCTGTTCAGTGGACTGTACGGCGGGCTCAACATGGGTTCATCCGCTCTGTACTCGATCGAGAACTGGAGCATACTCCGCTGCACGCTGACGCATCTGGCCATCTGTGTGGGAAGCACGATCGTCTTCTTCTGCGGCATGATCCTGCTCGGATGGATGAGCGTACCCTCCGCGCCCGTGTGCGCGCTGGCCGGCGCGGCCTTTGTGTTCGTCTATGCCATGATCTGGCTCGGACAATACCTTGCCTACCGGCGGCAGGTCAAAAAAATGAACGCGAAGCTGCGCGCGTGGAAGGGACAGCGAAAATAACAACCGTTCAGACGTAAAAACCGACCGTTCAGCTCAAAGATATTTTCTTTGGGCTTTTTTTGTTTTATTATAAGATTGTTATATTGTGTGCAAAACTTGGGAGAAGGAGTGTTTCGAGTGAAAAAAGCTTTGAAAAACATCTGTTTCCTGTGCCTGTGCCTGATTCTCGCCGGGGCGTGGCTGGGCGCTCAGGAAGCCCGCGCGGTAAGCGAGGTCGCCTACGGTTCCATCCCGGATAATAACATCAACTGGAGGCTGTGGGACGACGGAGAACTGGTGTTCTCCGTGGCTTATGATACGGGGGAGGCCTCCATTCCCAGCATGTCTCACGATTCCACATCGGAATGGCTGGCCTACAAATCCCAGATCAAAACGATCACAATCAATCATTACAATAACACCAACATCACCAGCATCGGCAGTCACGCCTTTGCGGGCTGCGCCAACCTGACCGCCGTCGACATCCCCTCGGGCACGGTGACGTCCATCGGCAGCTACGCCTTTTCCGGCTGCACCAAGCTGTCTTCTCTTAATTTCTCAGGCACTTCCCTGACGTCCATCGGCTCCTATGCTTTCCAGAATTGCACCGGCCTGACGTCATTGACCCTGACGGACAATATCACTTCGGTTGACGGCACCGCGTTTTACGGGGCTGACAGCCTGCGGGTCTACGTGCCCACGCCCAAGGGCAGCGCGGCCCGGGCCGTCAGCAACGCCGGTAGATACTACGTGACCGGTGACAACGCCTTTGCCCTGCGGTATGAAAGCGGCCATTATGTGCTGCGGGCCTACACCGGCACGGCGGCCAGCGTGACCGTTCCCTCCCACGTGGATGTCCTCGGATATCAGGCGTTCAAGGGCAATACGACGCTCACCAGCGTGACGGTCCCCGCCTCCGTGACAAGCATGGAAACGCATGTTTTCGATGGCTGCACCGGCCTGACCACGGTCACGCTGAGCGAAGGGCTCACCGGAATCAGCAGTTATGCATTCACAGGCTGCTCCGGCCTGACCGCCATCAACATCCCCAATTCCGTGACGTCCATCGGCTCCTATGCTTTCTATAATTGCACCAGCCTGACGTCATTGACCCTGACGGACAATATCACTTCGGTTGACAGCACCGCGTTTTACGGAGCCAGCAGCCTGCGGGTCTATGTGCCCACGCCCAAGGGCAGCGCGGCCCAGGCCGTCAGCAGCGCCGGCACTTACTATGTGATCGGGGACGACGCCTTTGCCCTGCGGTATGAAAGCAACAGCTATGTACTGCGTGCCTACACCGGCGAGGCGGCCAGCGTAACCGTCCCCTCCTATGTGGATGTTCTCGGATATCAGGCGTTCATGGACAATACCACGATCACCAGCGTAACGCTTCCTACCTCGGTG
>JAFXQO010000001.1 GCA_017527065.1 Clostridia bacterium | reverse complement strand
TGCGAAATATCTGTTATTCTATAACAGACGCCGTATTCACCAGTCTCTTGGCTATCTTACCCCGGTTGCCTTTGAGCAGATGTTCGCCGCTTGATTACCCAACCAACTTTTCAATTTGTCCGCTTTTTCACTGCCAGACCACATACCGCCAAGCAAGCACACGCCTTGCGAGGCGGTCTTTTACGCCCTTCATTTACCACAATTCTTACCACAATTCGATCTAAAAAGGATTCCATCAGATTGCGTTGCAATCGAAATCTCCCGTAAAATCAGCACTATTTTCAATGGTTTTCAGGAAAACAGATTATGGTTCTACAAATTCGAGTCCTGTTGCGACCATTACAAATCCCAGGTCGGAAGGCCTGGGTTTTTATAATGGGTTCATAAATATCACATTTTACTCATCCGTTCCCTGTAAAAACGAAAATTCATTGTATCACTTCCAGCCCCATTTCCCGGATCTTTTTGACAAGTTCATCCCTGTCCAGAGAGCCATCAGCAAAGGCTTTTTGAATTCCTGGCCCAAAGGAGATGGATGTAGGTCCGCCGCCTCTGTATATTGCGACGAGTTCGTTGGGCTTCCATCCGGACAGACACCACAAACGGCTGTTATTGTGGTAGTCTGTGATCAAGCGCAGCAACTTTTCAATCTGTTTCTCTTTTATCTCCACACCAACCTCGTTCAGTTCGTCCAGAATCCATTGCAGTGTTCTCGTCGGGCTGTTCCTGCCGATGTTCTCGCTGCGTTTAAAGAAGCGCAGTACCTTTTCAGCTTCCGTCCCGGAACAGTCCCCAAGAAAGGCCGCCTGTGCAGCCGGGCGCTTCTGCCATTCCATCTCAAATCGTTCATCTGAATTCAGGAAGGAATACTTACCCAGTTTCTTTCCCTTGTTCTCGTTGGGAATGGCATTGCCGTATTTCGGTGTGCATACGTTCGCCGTAGAAGTCAGGCCGGAGAGGAAAGTAAGCAGCGCCGACTCTTCGGCCGACTGAACTGGAGTCGCATAAGAAAGAAATTCATCGGGCACACAATAGGGTCTGTCATCAATCTGCTCCATCAGATCGTAGAGCAGTCTGAACTTTCCATATCCGAAGCCAACCAACTCCCTGCTGACAATGTGCCGATCCAATTCACCATGAGTAACATCATCAAATATCTCGTTGACCTCAAAAACATAGTACGGCTTTTCCTCGCGTCGGGCGATTGATGCGAAGGCAAGAAGGTCCTTCCGGCGCAGCTTGGGCGCATCCTTCAATTCTCCAAAGACCTGCCACACATGTCGCAAAGCAATCGCACCGTACAAGTTTGCACAGGCGGCAAAGAAGGCGTGAAGGAAAGAGCGGACCTCTTTTGTCAGTCCGGCATCCTTGTACAGCTTTTCAAGGGATTTCTCTGATAACGGTTTGGGATAGGCCATACTTATTCCTCCTGTGGTGGTCAGTCTGCGGTGGTCAGCGTCCTTTCATATAGCTCCCTAAGCACGTTCAATCCGGTAGCCGGCACATAAAATGTTCCCTGCTATGCTGTATACCGGTACTCTTACTCTGATGAATAGTATAGCACCTCTGCATCCCACGTTCAAGGCTGAAATAGACGTTCGGGTAAGTCGGGATCATGCCGCCGTTGAACAGCATCGTAAAGGAAATGAGGAAGGTGAAAAAGCCCTTGTGCGGCAGCCGGCGGCGCGCCAGCGGATAGGCGCAGATCAGCGTCATGGCCACATTGATGAAGGTTCCCACCGTCGTGTAGATGAGGGTGTTTTTGTAGCCGATCCACACGCGGTGATTCTCAAATACCTTTTGGTAACCCATCACGCTCAGATCGACCGGCCAGAGCACCACCTTGCCGGTGCTGACAGCATTATCTTTTCCTTCTCGCGTTTAAGGCTTGCGCACTCCGCTTTGTGTTTATCCTGCTCTTCGGAGATGAGTTTCTGCATGTTTTCTTCAGCTCCAGCCCTCTCCTCGGGACTAATTGAGATATTATCGTACTGAAAGAAACTGCATGCTCTCTGCCTGGCAGATAGTACAGAACCTTTCCAGCGGAACGCCAGCAACTCCCCCCGCCTTTTTATGGAAACAAAGAAAAGGCATTGCGCCCCGTTCCTGTTTTTGGTATACTAGAGGCATGAAATCAACGACGCAGTGTTCTCGCGGCGTTCCCATTCTCAGGAGGTGGATATGATGAAGCGGTTCTGGTTGCTGCTCCTGATCCTGTTTGTTCTCTGTGCCCTGCCGGCTGGCGCCTGGGCAGAATCGGCGGATGGTTCCTCTTCCGCCGGGATGCTCAACAGCAGAGGCGCCGGTGGCGGCATCCTGTCGGACACTCGTTTTCCCGACACGGCTTTCCGCGAAACGCTTGACAAACTCTACGGTGATGAAAACCACAATGTCAATTTCAACATAACAAAGATCGATGTTTCAGACTGCGGGATCCAGGATTTGACAGGCATTGCGCTCTTTACGAACCTGGAAGAACTGGACGTTTCGGACAACGAGCTCAGCATTCTCAGTCTGAGTGATCTCAACCGTTTATCTGTGCTCGATTGCAGCCGGAATCAGCTCACTTTTCTGAACGTGGGCTCCTGTCCGACCCTGACGGCTGTATCCTGTTCTGATCAGCCGCTGGAAACGCTGGGATTGATCGGCCCCAACAACACGCTCAAACGGCTCGACTGCTCAGGCACAAATCTTTCCAGCCTGGATTTGGAAAACTTCACCGCATTGGAGCTTCTGGATTGCAGTGGCTGTTCCTCTCTGGGCGGACTGAACCTGTCCGGCTGCGGAGAACTGGTTACACTCACCTGCAACCACACCGCCATCAGCGCCTTGAACATTTCCGGCACCACGAAGCTGAATTATCTTGACTGCAACAACTGCCGGCTGGCAGCCCTTTCGGTCGACGGCCACCCTGCGATCGAATCCATCTTCTGTCAGAACATTGCCACGCTGACCAGCCTGACCGTGTCCGGCTGCCAATCGTTAACGGAGCTGGACTGCTCCTGGACTGATACAACCTGCGCATCCTCTCTGACGTCCCTGACGGCAACCGGCTGTCCGGTCCTGTATTCAATTCTCTGCGAAAACAATGGGATCACAGACCTGACCATCTCGAACTGCCCGGAGCTTTATACCTTGAATTGTTCTGGCAACCGGATCGAGTCGCTTCCTATGAACCAACTGACAGAACTGGTGGATCTGGATTGCGCGGACAACCGGCTGACTTCCCTGAACGTAACCGGCTGCGCCTCGCTGTGGAGCCTCGAATGCAAAGGTAATCAGATTGCTTCGCTGGATCTTCGCTCCTGTCCGGAACTGTATTTTTTGGAATGCCATAACAACAAACTGACCAGCCTCCTGATACAAAACTGCGCGGAGCTGAATGTGATCCATGCCCATGGCAACCTTCTGACATCCCTGGACATCAGCGGCACCGCCCTGTTTGACGCGTATAATCCCATTACGCCCAACCTGGATACTGTTACCATTGATGGCAAGGCGGCGAAAGCCTGGATTCCTTCCGGCGGGAGCAGCTTTGAGGACTGGCCCCTGACCGTCGATTCCTCTGTCCTGCTTATCAATCACGGTCTGCCCTTTGTTCCTGATCTCATCATCCTTCCGAATGATCTGACAACCATCGGGGAAGATGCCTTCAATCGCATCATGGCCTCGTCGGTATACATCCCCCGGAATGTTACCACCATCGTCGGCGATCCTTTTGACGGCAGCCCTGTGCGAACCGTTTACGGATTCTCCGGCACGGAGGCTGAAAGATTCGTCCAGGCCCACAGCGCTTATTTCACTTTCATTCCACTCGATGGCATGTGATTATGACACCGGCCACGAAACCATCGCTTAAAGGTTTCAGGGCACAAATCCCAGGTCGAAAGGCCTGGGATACTTTTTTTTGCCTTGTCGTCGTCGTTCCCCCCGTGGTATAATACATCTGAAGGTTCCTAGACGTTCCCCCGTATGTGTAGCCGCTATTGTATTGATCACGGCATGAAAAGCATCAGCGAAAGGAAATCGTTATGAGTAAAGCAACTGTTTTCATCCCATTGGCGGGGAGAATCGATTCCTCAAACGTCCCTGAAATGGAGCGTCAAATCCTGACGCTCATGCAAGAGCAGCCGGACAGCGTCCCCGTCTTTGACGCTTCCGGTTTGGTTTATATTTCCAGCGCCGGGCTTCGTGTCCTGATGAAGATAAGAAAAGCCTTCGGTCATGAAATGGAAATCCGAAACGTGTCCCCGGAGGTCTACGAGATATTGGAAACGACTGGCTTCACGGAGCTGTTCCCCGTAAAGAAACGGATGCGGGAAGTCTCCGTGGAGGGCTGCGAGGTCATCGGGCGCGGCTATTACGGCACGGTCTACCGCCTCGATCCTGATACCATCGTGAAGGTGTACGCTTCATCGGACAGCCTGCCGCTGATCGAAAACGAGCGGAAGATGGCGAAGATGGCCTTTGTCCACGGCATCCCCACGGCCATTTCCTACGATATTGTGAAGGTCGGGGATTCCTACGGCTCCGTGTTTGAGCTTTTGAAGGCCCGGACTATGAACGATCTGCTGGTGGCGGAGCCTCGCAGGGCGGATGAACTGGTCAGATCGTTTGTAGATGTCATGAAGACGGTTCACGCCGTGGAATTGGCCCCCGGCACCTTGCCCTCCGCCAGGGACATCTGGATGGGACACCTGGATACCATCCTGCAATGGGGCTCTGTCAGCGAAAAGCAGCATGCACGCATCCGGAAAATGCTCTGCGACCTGCCGGACTCCAACGGCGTCGTCCATGGCGATTTTCACATGAAAAACGTCATGGTGGCGGACGGGGAGCCCCTGCTGATCGACATGGACACGCTGGCCCAGGGCAGCCCCATCTTTGATTTGCAAGGCGTTTATGTGGCCTATCAGGCGTTTGAAGAAGACGAACCGGGCAACACCCTGGCATTCCTGGGGATCAGCGCCGAAATGAGCGGCTTTGTGTGGCGCAAGACGATGGAATATTATTTTGACGCGAAGGATGCGGAAACACAGGCCAGAAATGAAAACAGGATCCGGCTTCTGGCCGCCGTGCGCTTTCTCCAGCTGATTGGCAAGACTGATCTGAAAGCGAATGAGCTGGCCGCCATACGCGTCCGGCATACGCGGGCGCATATAGATGAACTGCTGGAAAAAGTGGATTCGCTGATCCTGGAATAGCGAATGATGAAGACCGTATATCACATTTTCCCTGAGATCGCATTTGATCCTTGAGAACGTGTGTCAGCCAATTCAGGTAGCGGGAACCTCCCGACTATGATATAATACCGTTATGAGGAAATGTCATGCCGGTCTGTGACGATCCGGGAGAGGCCGGGAGGAGAATATGAGCGCATTTCATCCGGCGCTTCCGTCAAAAACCATGGGCCGGTACAACAGCCCGGAATCGGGCTTTCCGTGCATGGCGTCCACGAAGGGGCCTTCGCTGGGCCGCCTGATCCGCGCCATGCGCCGCAGCGCGACGGCTTTGGCTGGGCGAGCGGGTATGTGTTCGACATCCGCTGCGAATGGTGAACCGGACGACGCGCGCCGCAGCCGGCAAAATATCGAGCAGTTGGGCTTTCGTATTTGCTTCTACAGACAAGGATGGAAACTTTCCAATATCAACAGAAGAGAGAGGGATCTGCCATGAAGTATGATTTTACGTCCATCATTGACCGCGTGGGCCGCGACGCCTCGGCCATCGACAGCGTGGGCACCAAAGGCTGGGGCGCCGAGCCCGAAGCGCCGAAGGAAGGCTTCGACTTCATTCCCATGTGGGTCGCGGACATGAATTTCGCCACGAGCCCCAGCGTGACCAAAGCCATCATCGAACGGGCGCAGCATCCCCTGTTCGGTTATTATACGACCCGCAAGGAGTATTACGATTCCATCATCCGCTGGCAGACAACCCGCCACAACGTCACGGGCCTGACCGCCGAGGCGATCGGCTACGAGAACGGCGTGCACGGCGGCGTGACCAGCGCGATCCAGATCATGACCGAGCCGGGCGACAGCGTGCTGGTTCACACACCGCTCTACATCGGCTTCAGGGCGGACGTTGACATGCAGGGCCGCAAGTCCGTCTTCAGCCCCCTCACGAAGGATGAGAACGGAATCTACCGCATGGATTTTGACGACATGGACCGCAAGATCCGCGAGAACCACATCCATACGGCGATCTTCTGCTCCCCGCACAATCCGACGGGGCGCGTGTGGGAAAAATGGGAGCTCGAGAAGGCCATGCAGGTCTATCAGGACAACCAGTGCTACGTCATCAGCGACGAAATCTGGTCTGATATCGTGTTCGCCGGGCACGAGCATATCCCCACCCAGATGGTCAGCGAATGGGCCCGCGAGCATACCGCCGCGTACTACGCGCCGAGCAAGACCTTCAACCTGGCCGGCCTCGTCGGCAGCTATCACATCATCTACAACCAGTATCTCAGGGACC
This sequence comes from Clostridia bacterium, assembly GCA_017527065.1. Taxonomy (GTDB): domain Bacteria; phylum Bacillota; class Clostridia; order Christensenellales; family Aristaeellaceae; genus Firm-10. Next base: position 138,945 of record JAFXQO010000001.1, on the reverse strand, counting down.
GGATCGTCGCGCACTCGATGCGCACGCACTACAATTCCCAGAACGTGCTGTCCATGCACGCGCTGATCGGAGCGTACAACGAGACCGGCGAGGAATGGGTGGAGGAGCTGCTCCAGGTCCTGCGCGACAACACGAGCTACGCGGCCGACTTCATCACGGAGAACTTCCCGGATATTGCCGTGACGAAGCCGCAGGGCACCTACATGCTCTTCCTCGACCTGACCGCGTACTGCGGGAAGCATCATAAAACCCTCGACGAGATGATCAAAACGGGCTGGTCCTACGGCGTCGGCTGGCAGGACGGGCGCGGCTTCGGCGGCCCCTGCCACATCCGCATGAACGTGGCCCTGCCGCGCGTCCGCGTGGAGGAGGCCATGCGCCGCCTGAAGGAGTATGTGTTTACCGACTGACAAGAACCGGTTACACGGTTGCGGAATACACGCGAAAAAGAGGTGCAGCATCATGAAGGACACGCGACAGCCCTGGTTCAAGGACGCGAAATACGGCCTTTTCATGCATTGGGGGCTTTACAGCATACTGGCGGGGGAATATAAAGGTGTCAGGACAGACCGCATCGCCGAATGGATCGAAAACTTCCTCGATATCCCCGTGGAGGATTACCGCCACCTGGCCGGGTCGTTCAACCCGACCGGCTTCGACGCGGACGCCTTCGTCCGCCGCGCCAAAGAGGATTGGGGCATGCGCTACATCGTCCTGACGAGCAAGCATCACGAGGGCTTCGCGATGTACGATTCGCGCGTGTCGGATTTCAACGTCGTGAAGGCCACGCCCTACGGTCGGGACATCCTCATGCAGCTGCGAAAGGCCTGCGACAAATACGGCATGCCCCTGGGCGTGTATTACTCGCAGGCGCAGGACTGGGACGACCCGGATGGCTTCAAGCAGCACCACGACAACAGCCGCAAGAATTTCCAGCGCTATTTCGATGAGAAGTGCGTCCCCCAGGTGCGCGAACTGCTTGAGAATTACGCCCCGCTGAAGCTGATCTGGTTCGATACGCCGATGGGCATCACGCCCGCGCAGTCAAAGGAGCTCGTCGATCTGGTCAAATCGCTCCAGCCGGACTGCATCCTCAGCGGACGCACGGGCAACGGCATGGGCGACTACATGACCACCGGCGACAACTCGCTTCCCCGTCTGCCCTACGACGGCGACTGGGAGCTGCCCGCCACCGTGAACGACACCTGGGGCTACAACCGCTACGACACGAACTGGAAATCGCCCGACACCGTGATCCAGACGCTCCTGAAGGTCGTCAGCCGCGGCGGCAACTACCTGCTCAACGTCGGCCCAACCGCCGAGGGACTCGTGCCCGCGGCGTGCGTGGAGGTCCTGAACGAGGTGGGCCGCTACGTCAATGATAACGCCGAGGCGATCTACGCCGCGCGCTCGGTGGGCGTCTACCCCTTCGAGGTGCCTGGCGTCGAGATGACGGCCAAGCCCCGCAAGCTGTACATTCACGTGCTGTCGCCCCGCGTGCGGATCGAGCTTCTGAACATCGCCAATCATTTCACGGGCGCTTATTTGGTGCGCGACCACAGCCCGCTGCGCCTGACGCAGGGCCACACCTGCGAGGGGGACAGCATCGTCGAGGTCGCCCTGCCCGACGCGCTGAAAGCCGGGAAGAACTACTGCGTCTGCCTCGAAACGGAAGAGGACGCGCCCATCTTTGAGCCGATCAGGGACTGAGCCGGGCGGCGGCGCGGCGCCGTGTCCTTTCTCGCCGTATTCCGACGTGAACGTTCGGGATACGGGCCTGAAAGGCGCGATGCATTCCCCTTTGTTTGCCGCTTTGCAGTCCGGCGACCTGCTGGCCGACGACCATAAGGGCGGATGCGTCTTATATGAAAAACGCGGGCAGGTGCGGGCGCTTCTGACCTGAAACCGGAAAAGAAGCCGCTTATCACGAGGCGCCGCCACGCCTGAGGAGGAAAAGAAGAGTGTCGTCCCTTACGCGCAAAGCCATTATGGAATCGTTTTTGAAGCTGCTGGACGAGCAGCCTCTGAATAAAATATCCGTCAAAGACATCGTCGAGGATTGCGGCGTCAACCGCAACACCTTCTATTATCACTTCGCCGACATGCCCAGCCTGATCGAGGCCATCGTGAAGGACGACGCGGACCGCATCGCGCAGGAGTGCGGGGGCGTGGACTCCCTCTCCGCCTGCCTGAGCGCGGCGCTGCGGCTGACCACGTCGCACAGGCGCGCCGTCTACCACATTTTCAGCTCCGCCGGCCGGGAGATCATCGAGCAGTATCTCCTGGACATCTGCGGCTATGTGGCGGAAAAGTTTATCGACAACGTATCGGCCGGCATGGATGTGTCCGATGAGGACAAAGCCGTGCTCGTGCAGTTTCACAAGTGCGAGTGTTTCGGCCAGGTGATCGACTGGCTGAACCACGGCATGAGCACCGACATGGAGAAGCGGTTCTTCCGCCTCTGCGAGCTGGGCCGGGGCATGACCGTTGAAATGCTGCGGCGAAGCAGAGAGTTGTAATTCCATACCGGAGCAGGCGCGAGTCGTCGCGTCTGCTTTTGTTTTTTGGGCATTCGCGCAAGTTTGTCTGAATTTGAGGCAAACCGGCGCGAATGCCCATTTTATGCCAGGCGCGGCTCTGGTATAATGCGTCCAGTGATTGAGAGAGGAGGACGCTTATGAGATCGACAAATCTGATCAGAACGGCCAAGACGGGCTACATTGTCCTGTCGCTCGCGCTGTGCGCGCTGGGGCTGCTGCTCATGCTGAGGCCGGATCTGTCCATTAGGGCCATCGGGATCATCGTGGGATGCGTCCTGATCGCCTTTGGGGCCGTCAAGCTGATCGGCTATTTTTCCAAAGATCTGTACCGCCTGGCCTTCCAGTTCGATCTGGCCTTCGGGCTGCTCCTGCTGGCTCTGGGCGCGGCGGTGCTGCTGCGGCCCGACCGCGCGATGAGCACGCTGTGCGTCATCCTGGGCGTTGAGATCGTCGCGGACGGCCTGTTCAAGATTCAGACCGCGCTGGACGCCCGGCGCTTCGGGCTGGGCAGCTGGTGGCTGATCCTGACGCTGGCCGTGCTGGCAGGCGCGATCGGGGTCACGATGATCGTCAGCCCGTCGGAAGGCGCGCTGGCGCTCACCGTGCTGCTGGGCGCTTCGATGCTGGCCGAGGGCGCGCTGAACCTGGGCGTGGCCCTGTGCGCGGTGAAGATCATCTCCCATCAGATCGATGGGCCCGAGCCGCGCTTTCATCTGAGGGAAAGGAGAATGGAGTAAATGCGTTTTGCGAGAGCGGTTGTAAGGAGCCGCGTTGCGATTCTGATCGTTGCCGCGCTGCTGCTGATTCCCTCCGTGATGGGCATGGCGCGCACGCGCATCAACTACGATATGCTGGACTATCTGCCCGCGGATATGGACACCGTGATCGGACAGAACCAATTGATGGAGGATTTCGGCAAGGGCGCGTTCTCCTTCATCGTGGTGGAAAACATGCCCGCCGCGGAGGTGGACGCCCTGAAGACGAAGCTGGAGGGCGTAGAGCATGTGGAGTCGGTCATCTGGTATACCAGCTTCGCCGACCTGTCGCTGCCCATGGAGATGCTGCCGGATAAGCTCTATTCCGCCTTCAACAGCGAAAACGCCACGCTGATGGCGGTATTCTTCGACAGCTCCACCTCGGCGGACGAGACCATGGACGCCATCCGCGAGATAAGATCCATCGCCGGCCGGCAGTGCTTCGTGGCGGGCATGTCCGCACTGGTCACAGATCTGAAAGACCTGTGCCAGCGGGAGGAGCCCATCTATGTGGGACTGGCCGTGGCTCTGGCCTGCGCCGCCATGATGATCTTCCTGGACGGCTGGCTGGTGCCCTTCGTGTTCCTGGCGAACATCGGCGCGGCCATCGTCGTCAACCTGGGCACCAACTACTTCCTGGGCGAGATTTCCTACATCACCAAAGCCCTGGCGGCGGTGCTGCAGCTGGCCGTCACCATGGACTACTCCATCTTCCTGTGGAACGCCTACAACGAGCAGCGCGCCAGGCAGGACGACCGGCTGGAAGCCATGGCGCTGGCCATCCGCGAGACGCTGACCTCGGTGATCGGCAGCTCGCTGACAACCATCGCGGGCTTCATCGCCCTGTGCTTTATGAGCTACACGCTGGGCCGCGACCTGGGCCTGGTCATGGCCAAGGGCGTGCTGCTGGGCGTCGTCTCCTGCGTGACTCTGCTGCCCGCGCTCATCCTGCTGCTGGACAAGCCGCTGCAGAAAACCCGGCACCGCTCCGTCATCCCGAACATGGGCCGGTTCGCCCGCGGCGTGACGAAGGCTTTCCCGGCGTTCCTCGTGATCCTCCTGCTGCTGGTCTGGCCCGCCTGGAACGGCTACAGCGAAACCAACAGCGAGGTCTACTACGACATGGCCGGCTGCCTGCCCCAGGATATCGACTTCGTGATCGCCAACCACAAGCTGCGCGACGAGTTTGACATAGCCTCCACCCACATGGCGCTGGTGGACGCGAACCTTCCGCAGAAGGACGTGGCCGCCATGATCGACGAGATGGAAAAGGTGGACGGCGTCAAGTATGTGCTGGGCCTCGAATCCCTGCTGGGCGACAGCGTTCCCAAGGAGATGCTGCCCCAGTCCCTGACAAAGCTGCTCCAGAGCGACCGCTGGGAGCTGCTGCTCATGAACTCCGAATACCATGTGGCCAGCGACGCGGTGGGCGCGCAGATCGACCAGCTGAACGCCATCCTGAAAAAGTACGATCCCAGCGGCATGCTGATCGGCGAAGCCCCCTGCACCAAGGACATGGTGGAGATCACCGACCACGATTTCCGGGTGGTCAGCCTGGTGTCTGTGCTGGCCATCTTCGCCATCATCCTGCTGGTAGAAAAGAGCCTGTCGCTGCCCTTCATCCTGGTGTCGGTCATCGAGCTGGCCATCTTCATCAACCTGGGCATCCCGCACTACATGGGGCAGTCTCTGCCCTTCATCGCGCCCATCGTCATCAGCACGATACAGCTCGGCGCGACGGTGGACTACGCCATCCTCATGACCACGCGCTACAAGGAAGAGCGCGCGGCGGGACAGGCGAAGAAGGACGCCGTGACCGCGGCGCTGGCAGCCTCCACGCCCTCGATCATCGTCAGCGGCATGGGCCTGTTCGCCGCCACCTTCGGCGTGGCCATGTATTCCCAGATCGACATCGTGCGCTCCATGTGCATGCTGCTGGCCCGCGGCGCGCTGATCAGCATGGCCTGCGTTCTGCTGTTCCTGCCCGCGCTGCTCATGCTGTGCGACGGCCTCGTGCGCCACACAACGATTGGCATGAAGGCGGAATAAAGCCGGATTTCAGAAAGGAGTCGTCAATATGAAACGCGATATGAAGCGCAGTCTCTGCGTTCTTCTGATTATGCTGCTGGCCCTGGGCTCCACGACGGCCCTGGCCGACGAAAAGAACGAAACCGTCTATGTGCTGGCGGACGCCGCCGGGCAGCCCCTGCGGATGATCGTGAGCGAATGCGTCACGGACGACGCAGGCGCGAAGACGACGACCCAGAGCGAGGGCGACAGGGCCCTGCCGGTCAGCGTGAGCATCCGCTATGAGCTGGACGGCGAGCCCATCGAGCCCGCGGATCTGGCCGGCAGGAGCGGCCATCTGGTGATCCGGATCGACTATGAGAGCGGCCTTACGGGCACGGTAAAGGTCAAAGGCAAGCGCACCGACATGCCCGTTCCCTTCCTGGCGGCAACGGTGCTGCCGCTCGACAAAGACGTCTGCTCGAACGTGGAAGTGACGAACGGCAAGGTCATTGACGCGGGGCGCGCCAGCGCTGTGGTCTGCTTCGGCCTGCCGGGCCTCGGCGAAGCGCTGAACGTGAGCGGCTACGACGATATTGATCTCGACATCGACATCCCCGCCGGGGCGGTGATCAGCGCGGACGTGGCGAATTACACGAACGACGGATCATATACGGTCGTGACCGGCGTCCCCGGCGGCGTGACCGATGTGAAACTGCCCTCCGCCCTCGAGCTTGAAGGCGCCAGCCTGATGCTGAAAATGGCCATGAACAAGCTGACAAGCGGCGCGGACAAGCTGGCCTCCGGCACAGACACCCTGCTGAGCGGCGCGAACGAGCTGGCCGCGGGAGCGGGGAGCCTTTCCACCGGCGCAAAAGCCCTGAACGAAGGCGCCGCTTCGCTCTCTCAGGGGCTGAGCGAGCTGGACGCCAACAGCGCCGCGCTGACGGACGGCGCGGAACAGCTCGTCGCCGCGATTCTGGAAACGGTCAACGGGACGCTGAGCGCCTCCTCGGATATGTTCCAGGCTGCCGGGATTGAACTGAACGTTCTCACGCTCGACAATTATGCCGGCGAGATCGACCGCATGGAGGCCGCCGTTGGAGAAAACGGCGCGAACAGCGAGGCTTACATGCTGCTCGAGGCGCTGCGCGGCAAGCTGGACGGCGCGAAGGCCTTCCAAGACGGCATCGCGGCGTATACCGCCGCAGTCGGTCAGGCGGCGCAGGGCGCGCAGATTGTCTCAAGCGGGGCTGGCGAATTGGATACCGGCGCGGCGGCGTTGAACAGCGGCGCAGCGGAGCTGGCCAAAGGCGCGTCGTCGCTGAGCGATGGCATGGCCCAACTGAAGAACGGGCTTGATGCCTTCGACAAGGACGCCGTGCAGAAGCTGACGGGATACCTAGACGGAGACGCGGCGGAAATCCTCGACCGCGTGAAGGCCGTGACCGATCTTCGCTATGACGGCTATCTGGACGAAACGGCCGATACGACGCTGTTCATCATCAGGACGGAAGGGGTATGATTCTTCGCTGATATCCCGATCCTCTCCCATTGCGAAAAACAGCCTCACATTCCTCCGTCATAAAGACAAAGCGACACCCCATCACGCTCCGGCGCTGTGCCGAGGTATGATGGGGTGTCGCTTTGTAGCCGCGTAAACGCGACGCGCAGTCCATGGCTGTCCCTATGGCAGGCTCACCCGATTTCGTCTGCTCTTTTCCAGTAATCCCCCACGGGTTCGGAGGCGCTGTCCCGATTCCAGGGCGATTCGTGCCGCTCAAAGTATCCGATGACCCGGCCGTCTTCTGCCCGCACGGGCGTAAAGAACTCCCTTTCTCCCGTCTGTCCGTTCAGCGTTTCAAACATTTCCCCTTCGCCCTGGTCGGCCCGCTGCAAAAAGGCTTCGATCTTGGGCCTCGTGCTTTCGTTGTGACAGTTGAACAGGCTGTTTCCAACCGCGACCCGTTCTCCGTAGCGCCGTTTTGCGGCTCTGTTCATGTATCTGACAGTATGCGTGCGATCCACGAAGACGACTTCATAGGGATAGGCGTCGAGGATGGCCCGCAGTACTTCAAGGCTGATTTCCATGATGCGCCCCCTATCTCAGATCGTACACGCTGCGCGCGCGCAGGTTTTCCGCGCGGCCCCGCAGGATCTTCACGCGCCTCTCGCCGGCGTTCATGTCGAAGAAGTTGTCGCTGAGCAGCATGTCCGCGTCGTCGCTTTCAACGCATACAAACCGGGCGAAGGCGCAGGCGCTTATCACGATCTCATCGCCCTCCGCGCGCACGGAAAGGCGCGGATCGACAAATTCAAAGTGCTTCGGCGCGCAGAACAGGGCCGTCCCTTCGCTGGCCGCCTTGCCGTCCACAATCCATTCATAGCTCACATAGTGTCCCGTGGTGGAGGCCTCCGGGAACTCGATCTTCTCAAGCCACGCCGCGCTGAGGGCGGGCACGGTGAGTTCCTCGTATCCTTCGCGCACGATTCCGCCGTCCGGCGTGCGCAGCGCCCAATGAACCCGCCCCGTCACGGCCCGCATGGTCTCGTTGGACACATTCAGGCGCACGCTGCAGCGTACCTCGTCCCGGATGAAGTCCACCACGTTGGGGCGCTGGGTCAGCTCGCCCTCTTCTTCGGCGGAGAGCAGCACCGGCGCGAAGAAGCGCTTCGCCGCGTAGTGCAGCGCCTTCCACCGGCCAAAGTAATCGACAGAAGACCAGGAGGCCACCGGCCAGCAGTCGTTCAGCTGCCAGATGATCGCCCCCATGCAGCGGCCGCGGTGCCGCCGCCAGTGCTCCACGCCATAGCGGATGGCGTCCGCCTGCAAAAGCTGGGAGCAGTAGAGCAGCCCGTCGAAGGAGTTGGGATAGAGATAGGTCTGCGCCATATAGGACAGTATGTTGCCGTTGGCCGCCTTGTTGCGCTGATGCAGCTCCATCACCCGGGAGAACACGTTGCGGTCGCCGGGCTCCGTGAAGGCCTCCACCGTCTTCAGGCAGGGAAACGACTGGAAGCCGAACTCCGAGGCGTAGCGGAAGTGGAACTTGCGGTACTCGGTGAAGGGCTTCTTCCCGTGCCACACGTCCCAGTAGTGCACGTCGCCCCGGTTCTCATCGTTGGGATTGTCGAAGTTGCCGCCGGAAGAAGGCGACGCCGGCCACCAGAAGGTCTCGGGCGCGTTCTCCTTCACCACGGCGGGCAGAACGTATTCAAACATCTTCACGTAGTCGGTGTAATGGTGAAAGGCTTTGGGCGCCATGACGTCCATCTTGCCCTGCACGGTGGTGGCCAGCGCCGCCCCCATGAACATCTCCATCTCGTTGTTGCCGCAGATCAGCGCCAGGGAGGCGTGATGGCGCAGCCGCTTCACGTTCTGTTTGGTCTCCAGACGGATGGACGCCTCAAACTCGGGCGTCAGGTCGTAGAAGGCGCAGGCGTACATCAGATCCTGCCAAACCATCAGGCCCAGCTCGTCGCAGATGTCGTAGAAGAAATCGTCCGGATAGTAGCCGCCGCCCCAGACGCGGATGGAATTGAAGTGGGCCTCTTTGGCGTCCTCCAGCAGGCGGCGGGAGCGCTGCGGCGTCACCCGGCTGAGGATGTTGTCCTCCGGAATGTAATCCGCGCCCATGGCGAATACCTTCACGCCGTTGACCATATGGCAGAATTCCTCGCCCCACTGATCCTTTTCCCGGCTGACGGTGAGGGTGCGAAGGCCGACGCGCCGCGTCCACGCGTCCTGCTCGCCGCCGTCGTGAAGCAGCGTCACCTTCACCGTGTAGAGCGGCTGCCCGCCGTAGCCGTTAGGCCACCACAGCTGCGGATCGTCAATCACCACCTGCGCCGAGGAGGCGCCGGTGTCCTCTACCGTCCAGGAGCGTCCGTCCGGCCCGGTCACTTCCGCGCGCCACATCCTGGCCTCTCCCTCGATCTCCGGCGCGATGGTCAGCGTCACGCGGCCCGGCTCATGCGCCTGCGTGACCAGCACGGAATCGATATAGCCCGCATCGATCAGCAGAAGCTCGATGTCCCGCCAGATGCCCGCGTCAGGCAGCCGGGGGCCCCAGTCCCAGCCGTACATGCAGTGCGCCTTGCGCACGTGCTGAAAGCCCGGAATGGCGTCCGACGTGCACCAGCCAGGGCTGCGGTCGTAGCGCTCCAGCGCCGCGCCGATGGGCGAATCGAAGCGCACGACGATCTCGTTCTCCCCCGCCCGCAGCAGGGGCTTCACGTCCCAAAGCCAGGTGACGTGCATATTGTCCGCGTCGCCCACGGCCTGCCCGTTGACGCTCACGTGAGCCAGGGTGTCCAGGCCCTTGCATCTGAGCAGAACGCGCCTGGCGTCCAGGCTGTCCAGCGTGAACGTCCGGCTGTATTCATAGTCCTTCTTCAGCCGTTCAAAGGCCTGCGCCTCGTTGTCGCGGTAGAACGGATCGGGCATGGAGCCGTCCCGCATGAGGTCGGCGTACACCGAGCCGGGCACCCGCGCGGCGTGTCTCTCGTCAGATCCCGCCTCGCGCATGGTCCAATCGCCGTTCAGAGTGATGATTTTCATGGAAGCCATCCTTTCCGGGAGAGTATCCCATGTGTTTATTATTCCTATTCTATCATCCCATATTCTTTCAGTTTCATCAGCAATTCATCCAAATCTTCCGCGGCTTTTTCTTCGTTAACAGCATATTCGTCTGTGATTGCCTGAAAGACAGCTTTCTGCAGTAGACCGATCCGTTTCGGCGAACTTCGCAGATCGCTTTCAGCGGATAATGAACGTTGCGATAGCAGGCTTCCTTCCCATCCCACGGAACGCCATAGGCTTCAACTCCATCCTCATTGATTTTGATCAGCGGCCTGTCTCCGCTGACCAAGGTTGCCTGAAACGCATCCTGCCAGGCTGAAGCCCGGGTTGATTTGCCCGCGCCTGACTTTCCCGTAAAGGCTATCGCTTCACCATCCATCGATACGCACGCCGCATGCAGGGAAACATATCCCCTTCGTGCCAGCAGGCATTCCAGGGCGATCATTATGTATTGCTTTTCAAGAAAGGTTCCCTTCCTGCCGGTTTTTCTGATAAGCCGCATCTGTGCATAATCCCTGCTGACGATCAGTCCCGACTTTGAATCGCTTTTCCAGTGCAGGAACCAGCCATCGTCTATCCTTCGGATCGCGAACATACCCGCGGCGCTTTCGGGGCCGTCCTGCGGCGTTTCCTCAGAGATTTTCAGCACTGCGTCAGGATCGGATGGACTGCATTCAAATGCTTTAAACGAAGGCAGGCTAAGCTCTGAACAAAAAACGATCTCCGCGATTTTATAAAACAATGCTTATCCCCCTTCCCGCTCCGGCGTTTTGTCATCTGACAATAATAAGTCGCCGCCTGATTCCCGCCAGAATCCGTCTGCCAAAACGGTATCCCACGCCCGCAAAATGCCATATTCCGGCAAGTCTGAGCCCTTTTACGGGATTCGGATGAATCTTCTTCATGCCGCGCTCAATCAGCGTAACCTTGCCCCATATCGCATCCAGCGGCAGCCAGCCGTCCGCGGCCCGACAGTTATCGCCCCAGGTGAGCACCGCTCCATTCCGAACCTTCCACACTCTGTGCAACACATATCGTTCTTCGCCCGAACTGGCAAAGAGTACAATATCTCCTGCAGAGACGCTTCCCGTCACCGGAACGATCGTCACATAGTCCCGATCCATCCGGATCAGCGGAAACATACTGCCCCCGTGTATAAGGGTCCGCACAGGCATGTTGATTCCATTCTTGGCCATTTCATGCCAATCCGGAATCGACAGCTGCTGCTTCACTGCGAAATCCTCCTTATATATCCCTTAGACAAGAGGACACCTCATTCCTGAGGTGTCCTGAATCATTGATCCAGTGCCATCCATTGTTTTCCTGAATTCGCTCAACGGCACGCCTCCTGAAGCTAATCTATCTTCACATAGTATACATCAACCTTGGATTATAGTCAATCCTGCAAGTAAATATATTTTAACACTGCGTGCAGTATCGCGGGACATCCCGGACAAAGCGAATAAAAGAAAACAGGGCGGGCTGCAAGCGGATGGCGCCATTGTCTTGACAAAGGCGGAGGTCAGCGCCTATAATTAACTTAACATGAGGTGACATACAACGAAGAGAGGATGTTGACAATGGGCCCGATCAATCGGAAATTCATCGGTCTGAGCCAGTACCGCGCGCCGCTGTGCTACGAGCTGGCCGGCAGGCATTTCCACGTCGTCATGGACGAAGGCAAGGAATACTCCCTCCATTTCCTGGATGGAGAGAACATCCAGATTGCCGAAAAAGGCCAAAGCTACGTCTGGGAAAGCTACGAATGCCTCAAGGGAGATGAGACGACCTACTTCGTGCACATCATGCCCGCCGCGGGCGAGGGGAAGATCAACCACACGTGGATCCTGGATACCGAACAGCGGCTCGTCACCTTCGTGCTGATGGAGGAAGGATTCGATCCCGAATATCCCATCCTGATCCGCGTGACGCCCTTCTTCGGCGCGATCAAAGTCCCCGGCCGCGAGCTGCCGTCGATCCGCCATCATTTGAGCCGCCGCATGGTGGGCGGACACATCTTCTGGCACTATAACCCCGGCTTCGCTATCCAGCACATCTACCACGACGCGATCACCTGCCGCGCGAGTACCGGCGTCGACGACAGCCAGGAAGCGATGCGCGAGCGCCTCAAGGACAGGCTTTCCTCGGAGGATCCGGCCGTCCGCGCCGAGGCGGAGGCGTCTCTGCGCCGCTACAGCGAGCGCAAGGCGTTCTATCCTTTCTACGAAGAGGAATGCTTCCATGTGTGGATCAAGGACAGCCTCAACCTGTTCTGCTTCGTGGAGGAGAACATGACACGGCGCGCCCCCAACCACGATTACGGCGGCGGCGGCATCCTGCTTTTGCAGAACATCGAACGGCTGGTGGATTACGGCCTGAGCTTCAGCGCGGGCGAATACTATCTGTGCACCGCCTACGGCGAGGAGAACGAAGCGGGCGACCCCCTCGACACCGCCGAGAGCCCCTACGACTGGTCCAAGTTCCACGCCATGCCCTCGATCTACTGGAAGATTCCGTAAGCGTATCCTTTTCACCGGCGCTTTTCGCAGGAAGGCTGTGTATCGTTATGGCGGCAGGAAACCATCGGATCGATCTCACAGAAGGGCCGATCGTCAAAAACCTTCTGCGCTTTGCCGTGCCGATCCTCCTGGGAACCATCGTGACCCAGCTGTATAACGTCGCGGATTCGGTGATCGTCGGCCGCTTTATTGGCGCCGACGCCCTGGCCGCCGTGTCGGCCGGCAGCCCCGTGATGAGCCTGATCAATCTGTTCATGATCGGCCTGTCCGCCGGCTCGGGGGTGGTCATCGCCCAGCGGATGGGCGCGGGGGATATGGACGCCCTGCAGAAGGCCGTCTCCACGATCGCCTGCCTCACGCTGGCCTGCTCCCTGTTCATCACCGCCGTGGGCCTGGCCGTGACGCGGCCCCTGCTGGCTCTCTTGGGCACGCCGGAAACCATCTTCGCCGACTCCCGCTCCTATCTGATCATCGTCTATCTGGGGACGACCGGCAACATGGTCTATCAGATGGGGAGCGGGGCGCTGCGCGGCATGGGTGATTCGGGCTGGCCATTTTATTTCCTGCTGATATGCAGCCTTCTGAACGTCACGCTGAATCTCCTGGCGGTCCTGGTTCTCGGCTGGGGCGTGGCGGGCGTCGCGGCGGCGACGGCGGCGGCCCAGCTGGTCTCCGGGATCGGCATACTGCTGCGCCTGAACAGGGGCGGATACGGCGTGAAGGTCAGCCTGAAAACGCTGAGGCCGGACCGGAAGGAAGCCGGCCGGATCATCGGAATCGGGCTGCCCGCCGCCATCCAGAACGTCGGCAATTCCATCGCCGCGCTGTGCGTGCAGTCCTCTGTGAATTTCTTTGGGCCGTCCTTTATCGCCGCCAACAGCATCGTCACCAAGGTGGACGATATGATAAACATCCCGGTGATCGCGCTCTCCACCGCCCTGTGCACCTTCGTGGGCCAGAACATGGGGCGCTTCCGAATGGATCGGATCCGCAAGGGCGTCAACGCCAGCATCCTGTCGCTGACGGTGCTGGGCGTGGGCATGTGCGCCCTCCTCATCGGCCTGAGCGGCTTCTTCCCGCGCATCTTTACCGCCGATGCGACGGCGGCTTCCATCGCGGCGGACGGCATACTGATCATGTCCTTTCAATGCCTGTTTCACGGAACGGACCGCTGCCTGGTCAACGCCATGCGCGGAGCCGGGAAATCCGTCGTTCCCATGATCACGGCGCAGTTCGGCGCGTTTTCGCGGATCCCCCTGGCGTGGCTTCTGGGCGTGCGCACCGGCGACTGGCACGGCATCTTCCTGGCGCTGCTGATCGCCTCCTTCCTGCGTTCGGCCGCCATCGCCTTCTATTACTACGGCGGCGGATGGAAGAGGGCCGTGCAGAAATTTGAGCGCTCCCGCGCCGCCGGTTAGAAGGGCGGCGGAACCTGTCCACCCCGGGGGTTTGGCCGGGAAGGAGAAGGAATATGAACGTCTACGCGCCAGAATACTATCCGGCCTTTCACTGCGTCGCGTCCCGGTGCTGCCACACCTGCTGCGCGGGCTGGGAGATCGACATCGACGAAGAGAGCCTCGCCCGGTATGAGCGCCTGCCCGGCGCTTTCGGCGAGCGCGTGCGGCGGGGCATCGGGCGGGAAGATACGCCGCACTTCATCCTGACGGAAGACGAACGCTGCCCGCTGCTCAATCGGGACAACCTGTGCGAGCTGATACTGCGCGAGGGAGAAGACGCGCTCTGCCAGATATGCAGAGACCACCCGCGGTTCAGAAACTACTTTTCCACCCGGGTGGAGATTGGCCTTGGCCTCGTGTGCGAGGAGGCGGCGCGCCTGATCCTCGCCTGGCCGCGGCCCCTGCGCCTGATCCGCCTGGAGGGAAACGAGGCCGAATCGCCCACGGAGGACGAAGAGTATCTCTTCGCCCTGCGGGAAAAATGGATCGCCTCCATCCGGGAGGAAGGCCCGCGGGCCCGCCTCCTGGAGACGCTGATTATCCGGCATCTGCCCGACGCCCTGTACGACGGCCGCCTGGAAGAACGCGTCGGCTTCATCCGGCGCGCCTTTGCGGCGATTACAGGCGGCTGGACGGACGGCGACCCGGCTTCGCTCATCGAGCGGGCGCGGGTGTTCTCCGACAAAGTCGAATACGACGATGAAGCGCTTGAAAAATGGATCGCCGGGGAAAACGGCGCGGAATGATCCCGCCGGCAGAGGCGCAAACGGAAGGAGACCCTTCACATGAGCAGGAAGTTCGTATTCATCGGCGCGGGCAGTTACAATTTTTCCCGCAGCCTGGCCCGGGATATCCTCACCTTTCCCGCCTTCGCGGACTGCACGCTGGCCCTGGTGGACATCGATCCCGCAGGGCTTGAGAACGCGCGCCGGGCGATCCAGCGCATCATCGACGAGGGAGGCTATCCGGCGAAGCTCGTCGCGACCACCGACCGGACCGAGGTTCTGCCCGGCGCGGACGGCGTTGTGAGCATGCTCATGGCTCAGCCGCTTTCGGTGTTCCGCCGCGACCTGGAAATCTGCCTGGAGCACGGCGTGAGCGTCAACGTGGGCGACACACGCAACGTGGCCGGCATATTCCGCTTCCTGCGCACCGTGCCGGTGATGCTGGACATCCTTTCCGACATCCGCCGCCTCTGCCCCGGCGCGGTGTTTCTCAACTACACCAACCCCATGGCCATGCTGTGCCGCGCCATGCAGGAGGCCGCCCCGGAGATCGTCACCACCGGCCTGTGCCACAGCGTGCAGGGCGGCATAGCGAAGTTCGCGAAGATACTGGACGTGCCCGAAGACGAGATCAGCTATCTCTGCGCCGGCATCAACCACATGGCGTACTACCTCAAACTGGAGCGCAACGGGCAGGACCTCTACCCCGAGCTGCGCCGCCGCACGTTCTCAGACCCCGAAATCTACGAGGCCGACATTGTGCGCAACGAGGTGTTCCGCGCCTTCGGCTATTACGTCACCGAGTCCAGCGGCCACTTCTCAGAATACGCGCCCTGGTTCCGCAAGCGGCCCGACACGCTGGAGAAGTACTGCTATCGCGGCACAAGCTGGAACACCGGCCGCACCAATTTCACCATTGAAGTGCGGGAGGAGCGCGCCCGAACCTATGAGAAGGACCTTGAAAAATTCCTCACGGAGCCTGTGGACCTGCGGCGCGGCAACGAGTACGCCTCCCGCATCTTCAACGCCATGGTGGGCGACGGGGCGATGTACAAATTCAACGGCAACGTGCGCAATTTCGGCCTCATCGACAACCTGCCCTGGGGCGCGTGTGTGGAGGTGCCCGTGCTGGCCAGCCGCGACGGGCTGCAGCCCATGCGCGTGGGCCGCATTCCCGACGCCGTGCTGCCCCTCATGTCCCTCAGCAGCCAGCTGGAGGAAATGGCCGTGCGCGCCAGCTTCGAGGGCGACCCCGAGCTCGTCTATCAGGCGGCCTGCTACGATCCCATAACCGCCGCCGCCCTCGATCTGGGCGAGATTCGCGCCCTGGTGGACGATCTGTTCGCCTTCAGCAGGCCCTGGCTGCCGCAATTCAACAAACGCGTGTAATACTATAAAAAGAAAAAGGGGAGGAAATGATGATGAAAAGACTGTTGACTGCGCTGCTGGCGCTGGCGCTGCTGGCCGGCACGCTGGCGGTTCCCGCCCTGGCGGAATCCAAGCTGCTGACATGGAACGGCTTTGAGGTCTGGGTGACGGACTACTCCTACAAAGAGAGCGACGGCGGCTACACCTATATCCACATGGATGTCCGCATCGTCAACAACACCAACCGCACCATCTGGCTGAAGCTCGACAACGTCATGGTGGACGGCACGGAAGTCTATGGCGCGGGCGTCTCCAACATCAAGTCCGGCGCGAACATGAAGGATTGGTTCCTCATCAAGCCCGACGACAAGAATATGGCGGGCGGCGACGGGGCCATCCGCACCGGCTCGCAGGTCGATATGACGCTGATCGTGAAAGACGACGATTCCCATGACGAGCTGTACCGCAAGACCGTGAGCGTCAACCTGTACGACCTGTCCGTCGGCGGCGGCTACGATGACATCGGCGGCGCGTCCTTCGGCTTCGGCGGCGCCCACAGATACGCGCCGGCCTACACGCCCGCCTCCACGAACTACCAGACGCTGAAGCAGGGCAGCAGGGGCCAGGCGGTGCGCGATTTGCAGCAGCGCCTGACCGACCTGGGCTACCTGAACGACCGGGTGGACGGCGCCTACGGCCGGAACACCAACACGGCGGTGCGCTCCTTCTGCGCCCAGAACGGCCTGAGCATCTCCAGCCAGGCCACGCCGGAGATGCAGCGGCTGCTGTATTCGTCCAGCGCCCAGTACTACGAGGAGCCCTACCTGCCGCTGATGATCGCGGGATCGTTCGATTTGGAAACGCCCATACAAACCCATGTGAGCGGCGTCGGCATGATGAACGTCGAGGTCGTCAACCGCTCCTCCACCCAGGGCATCCGCGGCTTTTCGCTGAGCTACTACCAGACGGATATGTACGGCAACAAGATCGACCTCGAGCCGAACGGGCGGGGACAGTATTACTTCACGACCGAGGAGATGAACCCCCTCGAGCCGGCGCACTACGGAAAGGCCTTTACTTATGCGATCAACTATTTCTATCGCACCTACGCCGTGTATGTCGGCGTCCAGAAGGTCGTGCTCGACGACGGCGAGGTCCGCGAGATCGATCCCAGCGAAGTGACCTACTTCGAGTGCGTGGTTCAGTAACGGCCGATCCTTCGGGGAGGCCTGTCCGCCGCAGAATGAACAATAATCGCTTGGGGCGGGGCCGGTGAAACGGCCCCGCCCCTCGTCATGTCATCGCGCCAGGCAGGCGTAAACGATATTCCGCAGCCGGGGATGCACGTAGGGCTCCATGTTGTTGAGCATGTGCTGCGTGTAAACCACGGACAGCCGGTTCACCGGGTCGATCAGGGCGAACGCGCCCGCCGCGCCGCCCCAGCCGAACTCGCCCACGGGACTCAGCAGGCCCCCGGCCGCCCGGTCGATCAGGGTGCGCACGCCCAGGCCGTAGCCGAAGCCCGCCATCTGCGGCCAGTTGAAGTCCTTCATCTGGACGGGGCCGAGCTGGTTGGCGCGCATGAGGTCGATCGCCGCCGGGCTGAGGATCACTTCGCCCGTCTCCCCCACGCCGCCGCAGGCCATGGCGTCCGTGAAGCGCGCGTAGTCCTCCGTGCTGGAGATCACGCCCGCGCCGCCGCTGTCGTAATCCGGCCCGAACACGTGCTCGGCCGTGAGCGGAATACGCCGCGCGGCGCGCTTTTCGTCGTCGTAAAGGTACTGGGCGGCGAACAGGCCGTCGCTGCCCTCGGGGTAGTGGTAGGCGCTGCGGGCCATGCCAAGGGGGTCGAAGATATGCGCCTTCACGTAATCGGCGAAGCGCTGGCCGGAGACGACCTCCACCAGCCCGGCCAGCACGTCGTGGCACAGGCTGTACTGCCAGTGTTCGCCCGGCTCGAAGGAAAGCGGGCCTTTCGCCAGCGCGCGCACGGCCTCGCGCGTGGGGCAGCGGCCCCCCGTTTCGGCGCGCAGGGCTTCCAGCGCGGGAGTATACATGTCGTAATCCATCCCGGCGGTCATGCTGAAAAGATGGCGGATGAGGATGGGCTTCTCCGCCTTCGAGACGGTTCCGTCCCCGCGGCGCACCGTCATATCGCGGAATTCCGGCAGGTATTCATACACCGGATCGTCCAGCAGGAAAAGGCCCTTCTCGAAGAGCTGCATCGCCGCCGTGACCGTAATGGGCTTCGAGCAGGAGTACAGGAAGTACAGTTCGTCGCCCCGCAGCGCCTCGCCGGCCTCGCGGTCGCGCCAGCCGGCCATGTGGCGGTATAGGGTCTCGTGATCCCGCCGCACGATCACATCCGCGGAGGGAATGCCGATGTCGATGAGTGATTCGATAAAGTCGCCCAGAGGCGCAAAGTTCATGCCGCAGACCTCCTTAGTTTTTTAATTCGTGAGCTTGAGCGGATTGGCGAGCTTGCGAGAATAGTATTCGATCTTTTCCAACAGGCGCTTCTGATCGTTCGCGTCGGCGATGGGCGTGGGCTGGTAGTTGTTGCGGCTGTCGTCCTCGATGGAGGTGATCTTGCAGGGGATGACCGTGAAGTCGCTGCCGGTCAGCTTCTTCGTGACCGGGTCGAGGATGAAGGTGTGCTGGTAGATGAAGGTGTCCTTGTCCTTGGGGTTGGCGTTGCCGCCGAAGCAGAAATTGCCCAGGCTGTAGACGATATTCACATCCTTGTAGGCCTCCATGCCCTCCAGCACGTGGGGATGATGCCCCACGACCAGGTCCGCCCCGCAGTCCACGGCCATCTTGCCCCAGATCTGCTGGCGGTCCTCGGGATAATACTCCAGCTCCGTGCCCCAGTGGATGGATACCACCAGCACGTCGCACTTCTCGCGCATCGTCTCGACCTGCGCCTTGAAGCTGTTCTCTGTGGTGGTCCAGTAGTTGATGCCCACGAAGCCGACGCGCACGCCCTTGACCTCCATCACGCTGCTGTAACCGTAGCCGCAGTAGCGCAGGCCGTTCGCCTCCAGCAGCGCCACCGTCTCCTCAATGCCCGCGTCGCCGAAGTCGGTCATGTGGTTGTTGGCGATGTTGCACACCTCGACCGACGAGCCGGTGAGCATGTTCACATATTCCGGTTTTCCGCGCATGATATACTTCTTGTCTTCCCGCCGCAGGTAGTCGTCCGAATCGGTCAGCACGACCTCCAGATTCACCAGCGTGATGTCGTCCGCCCCGAAAATGGAGGCGACGTTTTTGAAGCAGTAGTCATAGTCGATCAGCCCGTCCTCGGTGGACACCTCCCGCAGGAAGCGCTCCTCGGAGTTGCCCCGCATGTCGCCGCCGATGGTGCAGTCTCCCACGGCGGTCAGCACGATGGAAATCGGCGTCGGCTCGGGAGTGGGCGTGGGCTCCGGCGTGGCCGTGGGCTCCGGGGTCGGTTCGGGGGTGGCCGTGGGCTCCGGGGTGGGCGTCGCGGTCGGTTCGGGCGCGATAGACTCGTTTGCGCCCAGGCCGCGCCAGATCAGCGCCAGCGCCAGGCCCAGAAGCAGCAGCGCCGCGAGTTCCAGCGCGCTCTTTATCATCTTCCTGCGCCGCCTGCGCCTTTTCCTCTCGGCCTTGGAAAGTTTTGCCATTGTGTGCCCCTCCATGATCATTATCTACATTATCCTGGGACATTGTATCAGTTTTTTTTGCGATTTGCAAGAAAAAAGGTTTACTTTATAGCCCCGGATAAGATATAATATAAATAAGTGTATCCGTCGGTTCCTCGCCCTCCTGAGCGGAAGCCGCCGAAGGGAGAAGGGGTGACAGGCCGTGAGCGCGTTCAGGCCGACCGTGCTGAGCATATCGCTGGGGACCATCGCTGAGAATTTCCGGATCGTCAAAGCGCGCTGCGGCGGCGTGAAGCAGATCGCCGTCGTCAAGGCCGACGCCTACGGACACGGCATGGTGCCCGTCGCCCGCCGCCTCCTCGGGGAAGGCGCGTGGGGCGTCGCGGTGGCCACCGTGGACGAGGCCGTCGCGCTGCGCGAGGCGGGCGTGACCGCGCCCGTTATCATCCTGGGCGGCAGCACGGAGGACGGCCTGCGGGAGGCCGTGCGCATCGGCGCGAGTCAGGCCGTCTACGACCGGCGCGCGCTGGAGGTCATGCAGGCAGAGGCCGCGCGGCTCGGAAGACCCGCGAAGGCCCACCTCAAGATCGACACGGGCATGTCGCGCATCGGCGCGCGGGGACGGGAAGAGATCCTCGCGCTGCTCGACGCCTGGCGCGGCTGCCCCGGCGTCGAAATGGAGGGCGCGTTCACCCACTTCGCCCTGGCCGACGGCGACCCGGCCTTTACCGCGCTGCAGAAGGCGCGCTTCGACGAGGCGGTCGGCCTGGCGCGTAAGGCGGGCTTTCAACCCCTGCGCCACGCCGCGGCCAGCACCGGCATCGCCCTGGGCGAAGCCTACTGGTATGACGCGGTGCGCCCCGGCATCGTACTCTACGGCGCGGAGGTCAACGCCTCTTTCCCGGGCATCATGCCGGCGCAGCGGCTCACGACAAGGCCCGTGCGCGTCGCCTGGATCGACGAGGGCGACACGGTGGGCTACGGCCGCACCTTCCGCGCGGCGCGCCGCACCCGGGTCATGACGCTGCCCATCGGCTACGGCGACGGATATCCGCGCATCCTGGGCAACCGGGCGGACGCGCTGGTCTGCGGGCAGCGCGCGCCGCTGATCGGGCGCGTGTGCATGGATCAGCTCATGATCGACGTGACAGATATTCCACAGGCGGATCTGAACAGCGAGGCGGTGCTGCTCGGCGCGCAGGATGGCGAGCGCATCACCCCGGACGAACTGGCGCGCCTGGCCGACACCATCCCCTACGAGATCATGCTGGGGTTCGGCGCGCGGGTTACGAAGAAGGAGACTGACTGATGACCAGAGAATGTATTCGAAGCGAAGTCAGGAAAAAGCGGCAGGCCGTGAGCGGTATCCACGTGGCCGAAATGTCGCTGCGCATCTGCGAGAAGATCGTCGCGCTGCCGGAGTATCTCAAGGCCAAGCGCGTGCTGTGCTACGCCGCCCTGCCCGAGGAGGTGCAGACCCGCGGCATCCTCTGGGCCATACAGCGCAGCAGGCGCGAGCTGTACCTGCCCGTATGGCAGCGCGACGGCAGCATGAAGGCCGTGCGCGTGACCGAGGACACGGAATTCAAGCCGGATCAATTCGGTATCGACACGCCCGTGTCCGATGAAACGCTGCCGCCGGAACAGCTCGACCTGGCGCTCGTGCCGGGCGTCGCGTTCGACCGCGCGGGCAACCGGTTGGGCTTTGGAAAGGGCTATTTCGACCGGTTCCTGGCCAGGTGCCGCTGCCCCGCCATCGGCCTGGCCTATGAACTGCAGTTGGTCGACGCCATCGAGGCGCAGCCTCAGGACGTGCCCATGCAGAAAATCATCACGGAGCGCGCGGTATACAACTGCGCGGCCTCCGAATAACAAAAAAACAGAACGGGGAGTGCGGTAAAGATGAACGTGAGTTTGAGTTATGCGGCGAGGACCTGGGGGATTTATGCGGCGCTGGTGCTGATGTGCCTGCTGTTCATGTCGGGCGCGTCCGGCTCCGTCATACTGACCATCCTGAACATCGCGGTGCTGCTCGGCTTCCTCCTCGTGGCCTTCAACGAAGGCGCCTACAACGGGGAAAAGGCCTGCACGCTGGCGGTCTCGCTGGAGAAGCAGCTGAAGGAGGGCCGCGTGGTGGACGAAAAGGCGCGCCGCCAGGTTTTCAGCCGCAAGACGGGCGTGCTCATGCTCATCATCTGCCTTTTGCCGTTCCTGTTCATCAGCGCGCTGAACCTGGCCGTGGCCCCCATGTATCCGGAAGTGGAGACGGTCCAGGTGGAGCGCGAGAAGTGGACCGATCCCAACGAGGCCGCGGACGAGATCGCCTACCAGCCGATCAATCCGGTCAACGTCATAGCGCGGCTGGTCTACATGCCGTATGTGTTCACCTACGAGGCGGTTTCCAAGAGCACGCTGAACCTCCTGTTCCTGCTGTACGCCTTTCCCATGCCCCTGGCCGCCTTCATCGGCTACATGATGGGCCCGGCGCTGCGGCAGAAGAAGCTCAGGGACATCGCCCTGGGCAAGAAGCGCAAGATGCGCAACCTGAAGGTCAACCGCCAGCGCAAGCCCCGGGGCCCGAAGGCGGAAGTCTGATGCGCATCATCGCGGGGGAAGCGAGGGGACGCCGCCTGTTCGCCCCCGAAGGCGACGAGACGCGGCCCACGGCCGACCGCGTGCGGGAGGCGCTCTTTAACGTCATCCGCGCCGAGGTGGAGGACGCCGCGGTGCTCGATCTGTTCGCGGGCAGCGGCGCGCTGGCGCTGGAGGCCCTCAGCCGGGGCGCGAAAAGCGCCGTGCTGTGCGACAAGTCGCCGAAAGCCGTGCAGGTCATCCGGCGGAATGTGGAACTGATGCGCGCCCAGGACCGGTGCGTGATCGTCGCCGGCGACTGGCGGAAGGCCGTTTCGGCGGATGGCGAGCGCTTCACGCTGGTGTTCCTCGACCCGCCCTACCGCATGACGGCGGTCTACGCCGAGGCGGCGCGGCGGCTGCATGAGGCCGGCCGGCTGGCGGAAAACGCGCTCATCGTGATGGAGCGCGACGCCGCCTCCCCCATCGAGGGCCTTGAGCCGCCCTTCGCCGTCGAGGACGACCGCCGATACCGCGACACGGCGCTGACGCTGGTCCGGTATCGCCCAAACGACGTTTGATCAGGAGGAAACGCGCATGATCTGTCTTTTCCCCGGCAGCTTCGATCCGCCCACAATGGGCCACATCGACCTGGCGCGCCGCGCGGCGAAGCTGTTCGACCGGGTGATCGTGGCGGTGATGATCAATCCGGAGAAAAGGCCATTGTTCACCGCCGAGGAGCGCATCGACCTGATCGGGCGCTGTCTTTGGGACTGCCCGAACGTCGAAGCCCGGGCGGGCAGGGGCCTGACGCTGGATATGGCCCGCGAGGCGGGCGCCGGCGTGCTGCTGCGCGGGCTGCGCGGCGAGGGCGACGCGGGCTTTGAGGCGCAGCTGGCCGCGGCCAACCGCCACGTGGGCGGCGTCGAAACGCTGGCGATGTTCACCTCGCCCGAATACGGCTACATCAGCTCCACCATCGTGCGGGACGTGATGCGCCATGGCGGCTCTCTGAAGGGGCTCGTGCCGCCGGAGATCGAAGATATTCTCGCGAAAAAAGCGTTTGAATAAACCAATGAAAAAACAGCTGGAAGGAGCGTTGAACCATGCCGGAAGACAAGTATTACGGCGAAACCCCCGAGGATGAGCGCCTGAACGACGAGGCGGCGGGCGAAGAGAATGAGGAAAACGGCGAAGAAGCCGCCGAGAGCGAGGACACGGAACTCGACAGGCTGCTGGACTTCCTCGTGGAAACCGTCACTTCGGCCAAGCCCATTCCCCTGAACAGCAATATGCGCATCGTGAATCTGCAGATGTGCCTGGACATCGTCGAGGACATCCGCAACTGCCTGCCGGACGAGATCCGCTACAGCTCTGAAATCATCAAAAAGCGCGACCGCCTCCTGCGCGACGCCAAGACCTCCGCCGACTCCAAGAAGCAGGCCGCCGAGGCCCGCGCCAACGCCACCATCGAGGACGCCAAGCGCCGCGCGGATGAGACCCTGAACAACGCCGAGGAGCGCGCCGCCGACATCATCGAGCAGGCCGAGACCCGCGCCCGCGCCATGATCGACCAGTCCGAAATCACCCGCCTGGCCCATGAGGAGGCCAACCAGATCTGCGAGGAGGCCCACGCCAAGGCAAACGACATCCGCCTGGAGGCCAACCGCTACGCCGAAACGCTGCTGCACGCGCTGGAGAGCGACGTGGAATCCACGCTGAAGGCCGTGCGCGACAGCCTGCAGGGCATGGAGGACACCCAGAAGCGCGAAAACGCCGCCCGCAACTGACGGCCGGAGGTTCTCATGACTTCACTCCCCGCCCCCTTTATCGAATCCACGCGGGCGCTCCTCGGCGACGAGGCGGCGCCCTTTTTCCGCGCGCTGGAAGCGCCCTTCGCCGCCGCCCTGCGGCTCAATCCCCGCCGCGACGGCGCGGAGGCGGCCAGCCTGCCCTTCACGGAGGACGCCGTGCCCTGGTGCCCCGCCGGGCGCTACATCCGGCCCGGCGCGCGGCCCGGCCTGTCGCCGCTGCACGCCGCCGGCGCGTATTACATCCAGGAGGCCAGCGCCATGGCCCCCGCCGCCGCGCTGGACGTCCGGCCCGGCGAGCTGGCGCTGGACCTGTGCGCCGCCCCGGGCGGCAAGAGCGGCCAGATCGCCGCGGCGCTGGAGGGACGCGGCGCGCTGGTGGCCAACGAACCGGACCCGGCCCGCGCGCGCCTGCTCGCCGCCACGCTGGAACGGCTGGGCGTTCCCAACGCGCTGGTCACAAACGCCTGGCCCCAGGAGCTGGCCGCGCGCTTTCCCGAGACCTTCGACGCCATCCTGGTGGACGCGCCCTGCTCCGGCGAGGGCATGTTCCGCCGCGAGCCGGAAAGCCGCCTCGAATGGCGCGAGGGTTCGCCCGCGGGCTGCGCGGCGCGCCAGGCGGGCATCCTCGACCAGGCGGCGGCCATGCTCAGGCCCGGCGGGCGGCTTGTCTACTCCACCTGCACCTTCAACCGCGCCGAGAACGAGGACACCGTGTCCGCCTTCCTCGACCGGCATCCCGACTTCGCGCCGGAGGATTTCGCCCTGCCGGGCGTGGGCGCGTCGGAAAGCGGGTGCCTGCGCCTGTGGCCCCACCGGGTGCGGGGCGACGGCCAGTTCGCCGCCCGGCTGAGGAAGGCCGGTTCATCCGCCCCCGCCCACCGGCCGCGCCTTCCGCGCGTCGACCGAGAGACTCAGGCCCGGCTGGCGGCGCTTCATGAAATCGCGCCGGGCTGGGCGGCGGGTCTGGAAGAGGCGCGCTTCCTGCTGCGGGGCGACACGCTGTGCGCCCTGCCGGGCGCGCTGCCGGATTTCAGCGGGCTTCGGGCGCTGCGCTGCGGGCTGCACCTGTGCCGCCTGGGCCGGGGCTACATCGAACCAGACCACGCGCTGGCCATGGCCCTGAAGGCGAAGGAAGCGGCTCAGGCCGCCGAATTCGACGAAGCGCAGGCGCTGCGGCTGCTCTCCGGCGAGACGGCCGAAAGCGCCCTCAGGGGATGGACGCTGCTCACCCACCGCGGCATGCCCCTGGGCTGGGGCAAGGCCTCCGGCGGGGTGATGAAAAATCACATTCCGAAGGGGCTCAGGATCCACATCAACACATAATAAACTCATTTAACACATTAGAATAGGGCATAAGCGCCACTTTGTCGGCGTTTATGCCCTGTTCTTCGTGTTTTCACACCACTTTTTACTCGTACCGGTCCAATTCGTCCAGCTTTCTCGTGATGGCGCGGCTGCGGGCGGCGGCGGTATCCAGCTCGCCGGTGGCCTGATCCAGGCGCTGGCGCATGCGCTCCAGCGTCTCGCCGAAGCGGCCGAACTCGCCCCGCAGCGCGCTCAGCATCTGCCACACCTCGCCGGTGCGCTGCTCGATGGACAGGGTGCGGAAGCCCAGGCTCAGGCTGTTCAGCAGCGCCGCCAGCGTGCTCGGCCCGGCGATGACCACGCGATACCGCTCCCGCGCGGCCTCCGCCAGGCCCGGCCGGCGCAGGGTCTCGGCGTACAAGCTCTCGATGGGCAGGAACAGTATGGCGAAATCCGTGGTATAAGGCGGCCTGATATACTTGTCGCAGATCTTCTTCGCCTGCTCCAGCACCGCCCGCTGCAGCGCCGCGCCCGCCTGCTCGATGGCGGCCCTGTCGCCGCCCTCGGAGGCGTCGACCAGATGCTGGAAGGCGTCCAGCGGGAATTTGGAGTCGATGGGCAGCAAAAGTCCGCCGCCGTCGCGGCCCGGCAGCTTCACGGCGAACTCCACCCGCTCCGGGGCGTTCGGCGTGACCGCCGCGTTCTCGGCGTATTGAGCGGGGGTCAGGATGTCCTTGAGCAGCGCGCCGAGCTGGATCTCGCCCCAGATGCCCCGCGTCTTGACGCCCTGCAGCACCTTTTTGAGATCGCCCACGCCGCTGGCCAGGCTCTGCATCTCGCCCAGGCCCCGGTGCACCTGCTCCAGCTGGCGGCTGACCTGCTGGAACGACTGGCCCAGCCGCTTCTCCAGCATGGGCGTGAGCTGCTGGTCGATCAGCTGGCGCATGGCGGTCATCTGGCGCTCGTTGGCCTGCGCCATGGCCTCCATGCGGGTCTCCAGCCGGTCGCTCAGCTGCTGCGTGCGGGCCTCGGCGTTCTGCGCGCCGTTGGCGCTCAGCTGCAGCACCGCGTTGATGGATTCCACCAGCTGGCTCTGCTGCTGCGCCGCGCGCCGTTCGGATTCCAGCAGCCGGCCCCGCAGGCTCCGCTGGAGCTTTTTCATGCGCAGCGCCAGCGGCGCGGCCACCGCAACCGCCGACAGCAGCGCCGCCAGCAGCATGAAGGGAAGGGGATGCGCCTCGATGAACTGAATCATGGCAACCTCCGATCAGGCGAACCGTTCATTTGTTCTTTTTTATATTATAGCACCTTTTTACCCGCTTGAACAGCGCCAAATCGCGCCTTTTCACGCCCCGGAAACCGAACGGGGCGAAAATTCGTCTGAATCAGTGAAAATATTTGCCATAAGCGCAAAAAAGAGTGCAAACGGGGCATGATTGTGTTATGATAAATCAAATGAGCGTTAACGGCTCAGGGAGGTCATCAATGAAACATCCTTTGCTCAAAGGCGCGCTGCTGGCGCTTTGTATCATGCTGATCGGCTCGCTGGGGCTGGCCGAAGCCGGCCAGGCCGCCGCGGGCCAGGAAGCCGGGCGCGAGAGCGGCGCGCTGCGGGTTTGGCTGAAATCGCTGGGCGAACCGTCCGAGCTCACGCTGCGCCTGGCGGGCAGCTACAGCATAGACGGCAACGCCGGCCTGTTTTTCGAGCGCGGCACGGAGATCACGGCCTCCGCTCGGAACGGCGCGGTCTGGCTCCGCTGCGGCGGCCTGCAGATGAACATGGGCGCGGGCGTCACGCTGACGCGCCACCAGGCGGACGGCGAAAACGGCCTGTACATAGACGGCTCCGCCCGGGGCAATCTGTACTGCGGCTCGCTGGAGCTGAACGCGGAGGGCGCGGCGCTGCAGCCGGTGCTCGTGATCGACGTGGAAGAGTACCTCAAGGGCGTGCTGCCCTTTGAAATGAACGACGCCTTCCCCCTGGAGGCGCTGAAGGCCCAGGCGGTGGCCGCCCGCACCTACGCCCTCAGCCGGCGCGCGGAACGCGGCGCGAAGAACTACGACCTGGTGGACACCCCGGCCGATCAGGTGTTTTTCGGCTTTGATCCCGCCTGGCAGAACGCCGCGGCCGCCGTCGAGGCCACGCGCGGCGTGTGCGGGCGCTTCAATGGCCGATACGCCGCCTGCTATTACACCGCCACCAACGGCGGCCAGACCGCGCTGCCGGGCGACGTGCTTTCCGCGCCGGGAGGCGACGCCTACCTGAACATCCACGACGACCCTTACGACCTGGAAAACCCGCTGAGCCCGGTCTCCACCCTGGCCTTCCGCAAGAACCTCTCCGACGCCCCGGCGCAGCTGACCCAGTGGCTGGCCGAGGCCGCCGCCGAGCGGCTGGGCGCCATGGGCTACAGCGAGGAAACCGGCGACATCCGGCCCGACCGCGTGATTTCCCTCACCCCGCACACCACGAAATTCGGCCCGGAAAACCGCATGTATCAGTACGTGCGCGTGACCTATGCCCTCAGCGCGCGGCCCATGGAGCCGGTCTACACCGAACTGACCTTCGAGGAGCGCATCCGCGAAATCTTCACCGGCGTGAAGATCGAGCGGGAGGTCGTCGGCATGAAGCCGGGCGCATGGACACAGCTCGATGAAGAATTCACATACGACCTGACCGTATACGGCCAGCTCAAGAACGAGCTGGGCATGAAGCTGAGCGGCCTGGATTGCGAGCTGGTCACGGTCATCGAGGAGGAGGACGTCTTCGCGCTGCAGCTGCGCCGCTACGGACACGGCGTGGGCCTCAGCCAGCGCGGCGCGCAGATCATGGCCGGCCAATACGGCATGCGCTGCGAGGAGATCCTCGCCTTCTACTATCCCGGCCTGACCTTCGAGGCGGCCGCCTTCGACGACGAGATCCTGCCGCCCATCCCGGAACTGCCGGCGGCGACGCCCGTCCGGGAGCCCCTGCCCGAGCCGGGCGAAGGCGAATCCATCGCCACCGTGCGCCTGTCCACCGCCTGGTCCACGCTCAACGTGCGCAGCGCCCCCTCCACCGACGCGCCCATCCTGGCGGAGCTGAAAAACGGCGTCCAGGTCGTGGCGGCGAAGGATGAAAACGGCTGGACGCGGGTGAGGACGGGTTCGGTCGAGGGCTATGTGTCCAGCCAGTACCTGACGGTGGACGGCGGCTGAATGGAGAGCATGTGAAGAGACGGTGGGCGCGGGACCTCCGCGCGGCGCTCATGGCGCTGGTTTTGATCTCGATGCTCCCGCGGTTTTTCGCGGGGGCCGGGCACGCCGCGCCCTCGGAAGGCGCGCAGGACAGCGCGATCACGCTGTTCCTGAACAGCCGCGAGACCTTCTACGCCGACAGCTTCCCCCGGGAAACCGTCTACCGCTTCACCCCGGCGCGCACCGACGCCTACATCTTCCACGGCCTGCCCGGCGGCGCGGGCGGCCTTTTCCTGACCGCGCGGCTCACCGACGAGCGCGGCGCGGCCCTCGCCCAGACCTCGGGCGACGACGCCTTCGCCCTCAGCGCCGTACTGGAGGCGGGTGTGCGCTACGAGCTGCGCGTGACCGCCCGGGGCGGCGGCAGCGCCATAATCGAGGTCATGAAGGACGCCTACGGCCACTGCGTCGATCGGCCACTGCGGCTGCAGAGCGGCAGCGTGCGCTACGTGCGCGCCATCGTCGCCGCCCGCGACACCCACTGGTACAGCTTCATCGCCCCCCGGGACGGCTGGTATGTGGTGCGCACCGAGTCGGCCGGCGAGACCGCGCTGGACACGCGGGGCGCGCTGCTGAACAAGGCCTGGCGCGAGATCGCGCAGAGCGACGACCTCCTCTTCCCCGGCGACGGCAACTTCCGCTTCTGCCGGCGGCTGAACGGCGGCGAAATCTACTATATCCGCGTGTGCGCCGCCTCGAACCAGACCGGCGCCTACCGCCTGATCGTGGCCATGCCTGAAGCGGGCGAAGCGCTGCCCGTGCGCCTGTCGCTTTCGGAAACGCAGCTCGCGCTGCAGGCCGGCGAGACGCGCGCGCTGTCGGCCGCCTTCCACCCGGAGGGCGCCCTCCCCGACGTGGCCTGGGCCAGCGAAAACCCGCGGATCGCCCGTGTCGACGAGACCGGCGCGGTCACGGGCGTCTCGGCCGGGCGGACGGTCGTTCACGCCTACGCCGGACTGCGCGAGGTGGTGTGCGAGGTGAACGTCTCCCCCGTGCCGCTGGCGGGTCTGGCCTTCGACGCGGACAGCCTCGCGCTGCCCCAGGGCGAGTCGGCTATCCTCACGCCGGTGTTCACCCCGGAAAACGCCAGCGACACGCGCCTCATCTATTCGAGCGAGGACGAAACCGTGGCCGTCGTGAACCAGAGCGGCCGCGTGACCGGCCTGTCTCCCGGCGAAACGCGGATCGTGGCGCGCGCCGCCTCAGACTTCACCGCCGCGGCCTCCGTGACCGTGACGGAACCCTTGCCCACTTATCGCGCGCTGGTGCTGGGCGAGATGAACTACGAGAGCGGCCGCACCCGGCTGGGCGGCCTGAACACCGCCGAGGGCGTCCGCGACATGCTGGTTCAGCAGTCGGTGAACGGCCGGCGCTATGAAGTCACCCTTCAGATGGACTCCACGCGGGAGAGCCTGCTGGCCCTCATCGAGGAGACCTTTGCCGGGGCGAAGGAATGCGACGTGTCGCTCTTTTACATCAACTGCCACGGCGACAGCGACGACACAGCCTGGATCGAGCTGCACGACGGCACCCGCGTGACGGCGGCGCAGCTGGAGCAGCTGCTGCGGCGCATACCGGGCAAGGTGGCCGTGATCGTGGACTGCTGCCGCAGCGGCGCGTTCCTGGGCGGCGAGCAGGGATGCGACCGCTTCACTAGCGCCGTGTGCGAGGCCTTTCAAAGCGGCGAAGCCTCCGCCTTCGCGGCGGACAAATACCTCGTTCTCACCTCCGCCGGCGTCGACGAGGACAGCTACCGGCGCAGCTTCGGCAACGACAGCGACGAGGCCAGCATGGCCACCATCATGGCCCGCAGCCTGTGCGAGGGCGCAGGCTGGGACCTGATCGGCGACCGCGTGTGCACCCTCAAGGCCGACGCCGACCGCGACAGAGGCGTCACGCTGCAGGAGATCTGGCAGTACGCCCACCGCCGGGTGCTCTACTACCTGGAGGGCACCGGCGTCGCCCAAAGCGTGCGCGTGTGGCCGGAAGGCGACCAGACGGCGCTGTTCGGGCGGGAATAAGAAAAAAAGCGAAGAGCGCCGCGGAAGACGAACGTTCGTCCCCGCGGCGCTCTTTGCGCGCAGGCGCCGGTTTCGCGTTAAATCACAGGTGCACCATCGTCACGCCCCAAACCGTCAGCGCAACGCCCGCCGCGCCCAGCAGCGATTCCCATGAATACAGCCGCCGCGCTTTTCCTTCCATGCAGCCGTACAGGATGAAATACGGCACCAGGTCCACCGCGTAGCGCGCGCCGAACTGGAAGCCGCCGAAGGTGCGGTGCAAAAGCAGCAGGAAAAGCTGCGCCGCGAAGAGGAAGAAGCACAGCGCCTTCTCCGGCGTCGCCCGCCGCCGCGCGCAGTCCAGAATAAAGCGGATCACCAGGCACAGCAGCAGGGGATTCGCCAAAAACAGCGAGAAGCCGAACTTTTTCACCGCCCAGCCGCCCTCCGCCGCGCGCTCGAGGGGCAGGCCGAACAGGAACGTGCGCACATTGCCCATGAGGTGCGCCAGCGAGAACTGGCCGTGCTCGCTGCGCATGAATTCCGGCAGGTAGTTCGTGCCGAACTCCAGGGGATTGCCGAAGCGGATAAAGTTGTACGCCGCCAGCGCCGCCGCCACGCACAACCCCAGCGCCACGCCCTTCCACAGGCCCTTCGCCGCCGCGCCCGGCGAGCGGTCCGCCTGCCGTCGGTACCACATGAACATGAGCAGCGGCCCGTAGGCCACGTTGAAGGGCCGGCAGCCCACCGACAGCGCATAACACAGGAGCGCGGGGGTGATCTTTCCCCGCGCCGCGAGCCACGCCGCCAGCAGGATGGTCGCAAACGCCAGTATCTGCGCCTGATACCACACCGCCCCTTGCAGAGACAGCGCCATCGCCGAGCCGCAGAACACCGTCAGCAGCGCCGCGCCAGCCGCCGGCAGCCGCCGCCAGCCCCCCGCGCGCAGCGCCCCGAAGGCCGCGAACAGCGCGGTGAGCGCGTAGACTTTCACCAGCGCGTTGTCCGGCACCGCCTCGCCGAAGATGAACGTGAGCAGGAACACGGGAATGGTCGGCACGGGGGGAAAACTCACGTAAAAGTCGTCCTGATACACCGCCAATTCCAGCCAGGGATAATCCTGCCCCAGGGACACGGCGCCCCGCCGCCAGGCCATGGCCTGCAGCGTGTAGGTATAATACGGGGACCGCCCGAAAAACGGCGTTCCCGTCAGGCGCGACATCAACGCCCACAGCGCGACAGCCGCGGCCGCCAATGCCGCCAGCGTCGCCAGCGTCAGGGCCGCCTCTCGCCGCCTGTAAGCCCGCCTTCTGTCCATTTTACCACACCTCTTTGCCGCGCGAAACGCGTTACTCTGCTTTATCCAGCTTCACGATCACCGTGCCGTCCGGCCGGATCAGGCCCACCCAGTCCTCCGTCTCGGCGGCCAGCAGCGCCTCCCCGGCGCGGCGCAGGCTGATGAAGCCCTCCAGCGCCGCCTCGCCCCGGTCGTTCAGCAGGCCGTAGCGCCGCGTGCCCGCCGTTTCGTCGTAGAATACGACCCCCTGGGCCGGGTATTCCGAACGCGTGGCCTCGTAGTCCGAAAAGATGAAGTAGGCGCGCCCGTCCCAATTGCCCGCCCAGGAAAGTTCGCGCCAGTCGCCCCGCAGCGCGCCGTCCGCGCAGAGGAGGCTGAAGGGCCGCTCCTGGGAAAAACCGCGCTGAACGATCACGCAGCCGCCGTATTCCGCCAGGCCCACGACCCCTTCGGGCGCTTCGTAGACCGTCTCGCCCCGATCGTCGACCAGCCGCAGCCGCCCGCCCAGGCTCACGCGGATCAGGCCGCCCGCAAACCCCGCGTCGACGGCCTCCCCCTCAAAGCGGGCGACGGGCCGCCCTGTCTCCCCGTCGAGCAGCGCCGCCGCGCCGTCCGCGAAGGCCAGCAGCGGCCGGCCGGGTCCGCCGCGCTCGATCCGCCGATAAACCGGCTCCGCGATCCAGCGCCCCGTCCGGTCGATCAGGCCCACGCCGCTATCCGCCGCGGCGCAGGCCAGGCCGTCCAGAAAGGGCCCGCACCAGGCGAATTCCGGCCCGATGGCCCAGTCGCCGTCCGCGTCCACATAGCCCCAGCGGCCCAGCGCGTCGACGGCCTCCGAAAGCCCCTCGCTCATCGCCAGCGGGCCGAAGGACAGCTTGAGCCCGGTCAGGTGCTCCTCCCCCGACGCCGACACGCGCCAGAGGGCGTCAGGCGTGTCGTCCAGCGGGTCTGTCCTGAAGGCGAGATACCCCTCGCCCGCCGAAACGAGCCGCGTATAAACCGGCTCGATCAGCCCGTCGCCCGCCGCCGTCATCGCGCCGCACCGGCCGTCCGCCGTGAAGATGACGCGCGCGCCGTCGTAGGCCAGCGCGCCGTAATCGAAGGACGTGACCGCCGAGCCGTCCGCGCGGATCACCCCCAGGCCGCCGCCGGACAGCCGCCGCGCGGCAAATAACCCGCTGTCGCCCAGCGGGGTGATTTCGGCGTATTCGCCCGGCCTGACGAGCACATCGCCCGCCTCGTCCGCCAGCACGGCGGAGCCGTTCGTAGCCAGCACGTAGATCGCCCGGGACCCGTCGGCCAGCGCCGCCGGCAGCGCCAGCAGGCACGCCAGCGCCCACAGGATGATCCTCTTCGCCATCATAAAACACCGTGTTTCCGCATGTATTTCGCCCAATAAAGAGAAACGGCCGAACCCATGCCGGGGCCCGGCCAGCCGCGCTGCGGCGTTTACTCTTCGTCGCTCTCGACGATTTCCAGATATTTCTCAAACACCTTCTGCACCAGGCCGTCGTCCTCGACGCTCACGTAGATCTCCTCGCCGTTCTCGTCGTTGTCGATCCGGAGCACCAGCACCTCGTCCTCCTCCATGTCCTCGGTGGGATCGACGGGGGCCAGCAGGATGTAATCGTCGCCGCCGTACTGAACGGTCATGATGTGCTCGAAGCGGATGGGATTGTCGTTCTCATCCACCAGCTCGATGATGTTGTCCATTTCCATGCTGTTGTTGTCGCCCGTTTCCATCTTTTTCATTCCTTTCCACACGGCCACGTCCAATACGCGCGCCGCTCCGGATTGTCTTTCTTCTGTCCAGCCCCCCGCGTCCAGGAAGGACTGCAGTATATATGTCGCGGCCAGCTTGTCAACAACCTGCCTGCGCCCGCCGCGGCCCACGCCGCCCTCGATCAGCGTCCGCTGGGCGAGGGACGTGGTCAGCCGCTCGTCCTGGAAGCGCACCTGCCAGCCGCGCGCCGTCAGCTGTTCGGCAAAGGCCAGTATCTTCTGCGCCTGGGGGCCGATCTCGCCGCTCATGGAGCGGGGCAGGCCCACCAGCAGCCGGTCCGTTTCATATTGCGCCAGGAGCTCGCCGATGCGCGCCGCGTCGCGGCTCCAGCCGGACGACTGGATGGTTTCCAAACCCTGGGCTGTGAGCCCCAGGGGATCGGACACCGCCACGCCGATGCGCTTTTCGCCCACGTCCAGCGCCAGCACCCGCGGCGTCACCGCCGCTCCTTCTCGATCTTCTGCACGTAGACGCTCACAAGCTCCTCGAGGATCTCGTCGCGCTCCAGGCGGCGGATCAGCGAACGGGCCTGGTTGTAGCTGGTGATATAGGTCGGGTCTCCCGAGAGGATATACCCAACGAGCTGGGTGATCGGATCGTAGCCCTTTGCCTTCAGCGCCTGATACACCTCGCGAATGATGTACTCCGGCGAATTCAGCTCGGTCGCGGGCGAGGTATACAGCTTCGTGTCGCCCATTTTGCTGCTCATAGGACACCGCCTCTCTGGAAAAATCAACTCCGACAGTATTATACACCCATTCCGCCAATAATTCAAATGTTTTTACATGGAACCGGCCAATTTCTTGCGAGGGAGCGCAGCGCCAGCAGCGCCGGCACGGAAAACAGCATCCCCGCCACGCCGGACAGGCTGCCGCCCACCGTGATCGCCGCCAGCACCAGGGCCGGATGCAGCCCCGTGGCGGCGCTCATCACCCGCGGCGAGATGATCGCGTTGTCCGCCTGCTGGACCAGCGCCAGCGCCGCCACCGTCGTCAGCGTCATGCGCGGGCCGCCCGGCAGCGCCATCAGCACCGCCGGCACGCCGCCCAGCAGCGGCCCGAAATAGGGGATCAGATTGAACAGCCCCACGATCGCGCCCAGCGCCAAAAACGCCTTCACCCCGCACAGCATGAGAAGAAACGAGGCCAGCGCCGCCACGGCCAGCGAAATCACCACCTGGCAGCGCAGATACGCGCCGATTTCCTGCCGCAGCGCCGCGGCCAGCCGCAGCGCGCCCCGCCGCCGGGACGAGGGCAGGAGCATTTCAAGCTGCAGCGCGAAGGCCTCCCGGTCGCGAATAAAATAGAAGGCCAGCGTCAGCATCAGGGTGAACTCCGCCGCGGCCGAGGCGATCGAGCGCCCGAGGGCAGCGGTGCCGTCCAGCAGCGGCTGCCCTGCGGCCAGCCCGTCCGGCAGCGCCAGCCCCAACCCGGCGAGGACGCCGGCCAGGCGCTGAAAACGCGCCGATATATCTGAAATTAGACGCGGCAGCGCCTCGATAAGTTCACCGGCCTGGGCCAGAAGCGGCGGCAGGATCAACGCGGTCAGCCCCGCGGCGGCGGCCAGTATGAGAAGATAGCTCGCCAGCACCGCGGCGCTCCGGTTCAGCCTGAGGCGGCTGCTCAGAAACAGGCAGGCCGGCGAAATCAGAAACGCGATGACGCCGCCGCCCAGGGCCAGCCGCGCCAGCAGCAGACACTGGGCCCGCCATTTCCAGAACACAAACGCCGCGATCAGCGCCGCGGCCACCGCCCGCCCTTTTTTTACGCGCCCATCCTCCACGCGGCATGCCTCCCTTTATACAGAATTCCCCCGCGCCGCGCGCGAGGGAATCGACGGTCAGCCGAACAGGCCGCCGGCCTTTCGCCTGGCGTCGCGCGCGAGCTTCTGCATCCTGCGCCGCGCGCCCGCGCCCGCCAGACCGACGGCCGCCGCGGCCCCCGCGCCGATCAGCGCGCCGGCCATGACGGCCGCCATGCCGCTTACCTTCATGATCCTTCTTCTCCTTTCGGGACATCGATGATCACGTCTCCGTCCTCCGTGACGGAGAAAGCGCCGGTGCGCACGCGCCCTTGGGTCAGGTCGTCCAGATACCCGCCGGAGAGCTCCAGCAGCGGCACCTGAAAGGTCTCCTCGTCGATGATCGCGTCTGTGATCGCGCCAAGCCGGCTTCCGTCCGGCGAAACGGCGCGGCGCGGCAGGGGCGGCGCGGGCGGTTGACTCCGTTTTCCGGTTGCGTGAACCAGAACCGCCACGTCCCCGATCAGATCCAGGTCGCCGCAGGACACGCGGCGCGACCCGGCCAGGCCGCAGCTGAAATACAGGCCGCTGAGCGCGCGCAGGCCGGGTTCCAGCTCCACCGCGGACACCCGTCCCAGCGTGCGGCTCTCCATCACGACAGGAAGGCCGATCAGTCCTCGGGCGTTTTTCATGCCTTTTCCCTTTCCTTCGGGCGCTTTTGCGCCGGCCATCATAGTGTGGCCGCCGCGCCGGAAACGATGAACGGAAATTCATGTCAGCGCCGCTCATTTTGACGGAAATGTTGACTTTCTCGAAATTGTTAGCACTCTCTCCATTTGAGTGCTAATTTTCTATTGACATTCCCGCGGGAAGGGACTAAAATAGTAGCAGTTTCCAGCAAGGAGGTTTGTGAATCATGGAAAAAGGCACGATTTCGATCAATGCTCAGAATATAATGCCCGTTATCAAGAAATGGCTCTATTCCGACAAGGACATTTTCCTGCGCGAGCTGGTGTCCAACGGCTGCGACGCCATCGCCAAATACAAGCTGCTGGCCCTCAAGGGCGAGGCGAGCGCCGAGGACAACTACCGGGTGGATGTGATCGCGGACAAGGAAGCCGGCACGCTGAAGATCGAGGACAACGGCATCGGCATGACCGCGGACGAGGTGGTCAAGTACATCTGCCAGGTGGCGTTCTCCGGCGCGGAGGAGTTCTTGAAGCAGTACAAGCCCGAGGAGGGCGAGAACGGCGGCATCATCGGCCATTTCGGCCTGGGCTTCTACTCCGCTTTCATGGTGGCCTCGAAGGTGGTCATCGACACGAAGAGCTGGCAGGAAGGCGCCGAGGCCGTGCGCTGGGTCAGCGAGGACGGCATGAGCTACGACATGGAGCCCTCCGACCGGACGGAGCGCGGCACCTGCATCACGCTGTACCTCAATGAGGATGAAAAGGAATTCCTCGAGAAGTACACCGTGCGCAGCACGCTGGAAAAGTACTGCGCGTTCATGCCCGTGCCGGTGTTCCTGAGCGAGGTCAAAAAGCCCGAGGAGCCCAAGGAGGGCGAGGAAAAGAAGGAAGACAAGCCCGAGGAGCCCGAGCAGATCAACGAGACGTCGCCGCTGTGGCTCAAGCGCCCCGCCGACTGCACCGAGGACGAGTACAAGTCCTTCTATCATAAGGTGTTCCACGACTTCGAGGAGCCGCTGTTCTGGATCCACCTGAACGCGGAATACCCCTTCAACCTGAAGGGCATCCTCTACTTCCCCAAGATCAAGAACGAATTCACCGCCAGCGAGGGCCAGGTGAAGCTGTTCAGCAACCAGGTGTTCGTGGCGGACAACATCAAGGAGATCATCCCCGAGTTCCTGCTGCTGCTCAAGGGCGCGATCGACTGCCCCGACCTGCCGCTGAACGTATCCCGCTCCTTCCTGCAGAACGACGGCTACGTGAAGAAGCTCTCCGCCTACATCACCCGCAAAGTGGCCGACCGGCTGATGACGGAGTTCAATACCAGGCGCGAGGACTACCAGAAATACTGGGACGACATCCATCCCTTCGTGAAATACGGCTGCATCCGCGACGACAAGTTCTACGACCGGGTGAAGGACGCCCTTCTCTTCAAGACCACCACCGGCGAATACCTCACCCTCAAGGAATATGGCGACCGCAACTTCAAGGACGACAAGAAGACCGTGTTCTACGCCAGCGACCCCAATCGCCAGGCGCAGATGATCCAGCTCTACCGCGACCAGGACACCGACGTGGCCGTGCTGGACACGCTGATCGACAACAACTTCATCTCCTTCATGGAGTACACCGGCAAGGACGGGCTGTCCTTCCGCCGGGTGGACGCCAGCATGGAGGGCCTCACCGAGCAGGGCGAAGCCGACGAGGATACCCGCAAGGCCCTGGAGGAGAAGTTCAGGAAGGCCCTGAAACAGCCCGATCTCGAGGTGAAGCTGGAGAAGTTCAAGTCCACCGAGATGCCCGCCATGATCACCGTGGAGGAGCAGAGCCGCCGCTTCACCGAAATGGCGAAGCAGTGGGGCAACGGCATGGGCTTGCCCGAAAAGCGCACGCTGGCGCTCAACGCCGGGCATCCGCTCATCAACTACCTCAAGAACGCCGACGCCGACAGCGACATGACCGAAATGGTGTGCAGCCAGGTGCTCGACCTGGCCGAGATGTCCCGCCAGACGCTGGAGCCGGAACGCATGGTGGCCTTCCTGCAGCGCAGCAACAAGCTGCTGACCATCTTCTGCGGCAAGGAATCATGAACCCCTGAATAAGCCCAAGACAAAAGGGCGCCGGGTCGCTATCCTGTCGCGCGGCCCGGCGCCCTCGTCATGCTGTCCTCACAGATTCGCTTTGATGGCCTCGATCAGCTCCGCGTACTCCGCGTCCGTCAGGTATTTCTCCTTCGGGTTCATGGCGAACACGCCGCCCCACTCGTAGCCGTCCCTGTACTTGGGCACCAGGTGGAAGTGCAGGTGATGGCCGGTGTCGCCGTACGCGCCGTAGTTGATTTTGTCGGGCCTGAACGCCCTGTGCAGCGCCTTCGCCACGCGGTCGATGTCCGCGAAATAGGCGCTGCGCTCCTCGTCGGTCAGTTCCACGAACTCGCTCACATGGCTTTTGTGGGCCACGATCACGCGGCCCTTGTGGCTCTGCTCCTTGAACAGATACAGCTTCGACGCCGGGAGATCGCAGATCTTGATGCCGAACTCATCCAGCTCCGGCCCCTCGAAGCAGTACGCGCATCCCTTGTTGTCTACCATGTCCATGTCCTCCTTTTTATGATTGTATCCTTCACAGTGCGTCCTCTTCAAACAGCGCCTCGCCCTCGCCCAGCCGCCAGACCGACCTGAAACCCGCCCGCCGGAGCGTTTCGAGCGCGCCGTCGAAGCCGCACAGCAGCTTCTCCGCGTCGTGGCAGTCGCTGCCCAGTATCACGCGCCCGCCCAGCTCCCGCCAGCGCGCCAGCTGCGGAAAATCCGGATAGGGCCGGGTGCGCCGCCCGCGGGCGATCGCGCCGGTGTTGACCTCCAGCAGCCGGTTCCCGTCGCAGATC
This sequence comes from Clostridia bacterium, assembly GCA_017527065.1. Lineage (GTDB taxonomy): Bacteria > Bacillota > Clostridia > Christensenellales > Aristaeellaceae > Firm-10. Next base: position 100,043 of record JAFXQO010000001.1, on the reverse strand, counting down.
GCCTCAAGCGCCTCCAGCGATACCGCCATATATGCCGGGTCGCTCTCGTCAAAGAAGCGGTTGCCCTCGTTGAACTTGCAGATGAGGTCGTAGTGCGCCACGATGTCCGGCCTGATCTTTTCGCACATTTCCACCACGCGGCCATAGTACGCCCGCGCCATGGCCAGGGCGTCGCCGCCGAAGCCCTCCCGCAGCATCCGCTCGAAACACTCCTCGCTGTGATCCACGGCGTGGTTCACGCCGTCGCGCCCGTCGAGATAGTGCACCGCGCCCAGACGGTAGTCGTAGGGGATCGTGCAATAGCCGAAATAGTCCTGCTCGATGCCCAGCCAGACCTTCATCCCGCCCGCGTGCTCCGCCGCGACCCGCCGCACCTCGGCGGCGTATTCCGCTTCGCTCCGGATGCCGAACGAATTGTTCGTCTGGGGCCCGTGCCCGGAAAACCCAAGCGACACCAGCCCGAATTCCCGCGCCCGCCGCGCCATATGCCCGATGGTGTCCTTCCCGTCGCAAAGCACGCTGTGCGTGTGGCAGTTCGATCGCTTTACCATGTCAGATCCTCCCTCCGTCGTCATTCAGGAGAAGACGCATGTCGCCGGCGAGGTAGAGGGAGCCGCAGATGAGCACCACGCCGTTTTCCCCGGCCAGCTCACGCGCGCGCCCGAGCGCTGTCTTTTCGTCCGGCACGGCCTCGCAGGGCAGCCCGTGGTCGGCCAGCTGCGCGGCCAAATCTTCGCAGGGCAAGGCGCGCTGATAGTCGATCTGCGTGGCCACGGCGGCGTCTGCGATGGAGGCAAACAGCGCCGCGCAGGCGTCGGTATCCTTGTCCTTCATCATGCCGGCCAGGCACACCACGCGCCGGCCCGCCAGGAATTCCCGCGCGTAATCGGCCAGAGCCCGCGCGCCGTGGGCGTTGTGCGCTCCGTCGATGAGGGTGCCGTCGTCGACCCACTCCAGCCGCGCCGGCCAGACCGCGCGGGAGAGGCCGTCCATAGCCCGCGCCTCGTCCAGCGCCCAGCCCTTTTGCCTGAGCAGGTCGAGGCCCGCCAGCGCGAGGCAGGCGTTATCCGCCTGGTGCCGGCCGGCCAGGGCGATGCGGGCGTGATGGCCGCGGAAGTCGAATTCGGCCCCGCGAGCGTGACAGGAGAGGTTCTCCATGGGCGTCTCCGCCAGGTCCGTGAGCGGCGCGCCTTTTTCCCATGCGACCCGGCGGAACACCTGCCGCACGCTGTCCGTCTGCTGCCGCTGCACCGCCGCGGGCACGCCGGGCTTGATGATGCCGGCCTTCTCGAAGGCGATCTGCTCCAGCGTATCGCCCAGCTGCTTGGTGTGCTCCAGCCCAATGGGGCCGAGCAGGCAGATTTCAGGCGTGATGACGTTGGTCGCGTCCAGCCGGCCGCCGAGGCCCACTTCGATCACGGCCACGTCCACCTTTTCCTCGGCGAACCAGAGGAAGGCCAGCGCCGTGCCCAGCTCGAACCAGGTGGGCCGCACGCCCGCCTCCGCCAGGGCCTCGGCCCGCTCGCGCACGCGCTGCGCCAGGGCGGCGAGGGCGCCGTCGCCGATGGGCTCGCCATTCACCCTCATGCGCTCGTTGTAGCGCATGAGGTAGGGCGAGGTATACAGGCCGGTCTTCAGGCCGCAGGCGCGCAGCATGCGCTCAAGGAGCGCGCAGGTCGAGCCCTTGCCGTTCGTGCCGGCCACGTGCACGCACCTGAGCCTGTCCTGGGGATCCCCCAGGGCGGCGCAGAGGGCGCGCATGTTTTCAAGGCCGTTTTTTTCGCTCGCATAGCGCAGGCCGTCGATCCAGGCGACGGCCTGCGCCGCATTTTCAAAGGGGATATTGCTCATATTTCCTTCTTACAGCGTTTTCAGTTCCTCGATGCGGGCGTCCAGGGACACCAGCATCGCCCGGTTGGTCTCCAGCTTGGCCTTTTCGGCGTCCACCAGCTGCTGCGGGGCCTTCGAGAGGAAGCCCTGGTTGGAGAGCTTGCCCTCCGCCCGGGCGATCTCGCGCTCCACGTTCTCGCGGTCTTTGTTAAGGCGCTTGAGCTCCTTCTCCACGTCCACCAGCTCGCCCAGGGGGATATACAGCTCGCAGGCGGCGCACACGGCGCTGGCGGATTTCTCCGGGTTCTCGTCGGAGGGGCCGATCAGCTCCACGGCGCTGGCGAACGCCAGGCGGGTGAAGTAGATGCCCGCGTGCTCGAAGGTCTCCTTCCAGCCGTCGGCCGGGCGGATGATGAGCCGCGCGCGCTTGCCCACGGCCACGTTCATCTCGGCCCGCAGGTTGCGGATGGCGCGGATGGCGTCCATCACGCCCTCCATCTGGGCGGCCTCCGCCGGGAAGTCGAGCGCGCCCGAGGTCTGCGGCCAGGCGCTCATCATGATGCTGCCCTCGGTGCCGGGCAGATAGCGGAAGATTTCGTCGGTGATAAAGGGCATGAAGGGATGCAACAGCTTCATGGTGCCTTCCAGCACGTACACCAGCACCTCGCGCACGGTCTGGCGGGCTTCGGCGTCGTCGCCGTTCAGGCGCAGCTTGGCCAGCTCGATGTACCAGTCGCAGTACATGCTCCAGATGAAGTCGTACACCTCCTGCGCCGCCAGGCCCAGGTCGTAGTCCTCGAAGTGGGCGGTCACGGTGCGCACGGTGTCCTGGTAGCGGGTCAGTATCCACTTGTCGGCCAGGGTCAGCTTGTCGGCTCCGGGCAGGCCCTTAGGCTCGAAGCCTTCCAGGTTCATCATCACGAAGCGGGCGGCGTTCCAGATCTTGTTGGCGAAGTTGCGGGCCGACTCGATCTTCTCGTCGCTCATGCGCAGGTCGTTGCCGGGCGACACGCCCAGCGCCAGGGAGATGCGCAGCGCGTCCGCGCCGTACTTCTCGATCATCTCGATGGGGTCGATGCCGTTGCCCAGGGATTTACTCATCTTGCGGCCCAGCGCGTCGCGCACAAGGCCATGGTGCAGCACCGTGTGGAAGGGCACCTCGCCCATCTGCTCCACGCCGGAGAAGATCATGCGCGCCACCCAGAAGAAGATGATGTCGTAGCCCGACACCAGCACGGAGGTGGGATAGAAGTACTTGAGGTCCTCGGTCTCCTCCGGCCAGCCCAGGGTGGAGAAGGGCCACAGGGCGGAGGAGAACCAGGTGTCCAGCACGTCCTCGTCCTGATGCATGGGCGCGCCGCATTTGGGGCACTTGTCCACGTTCGTCCGGCTGATGACCGTTTCGCCGCACGCGTCGCAGTAGTAGGCCGGGATGCGGTGGCCCCACCACAGCTGTCGGGAGATGCACCAGTCGCGGGTGTTTTCCATCCAGTTATAGAACACCTTGGTGAAGCGCTCGGGAATGAACTGGGTCTTGCCCTCCCGCACGGCCTTCACCGCGGGCCTGGCCAGCGGCTCCATCTTCACGAACCACTGCTTGGACACCATGGGCTCGATGTCGGTATGGCAGCGGTAGCAGGTGCCCACGTCGTGTCTGAGGGGCTCCACGCTCTTGAGATAGCCGCCCGCCTCCAGGTCGGTCAGGATAGCCTTGCGGGCTTCCTGGGTGGTGAGGCCGGCGTATTTGCCGCAGTCCAGCACCTCGGGCTCGTTCTCGGCCGCGCGGCCGCTGGCGATCAGCTCCGCCGCCTCGGCGGCTTCCTTCGCGCCGGTCATATGGCCGTCGTAGGTGAACACCCGCACGATGGGCAGGCCGTGCCGCTGGCCCACCTCGAAGTCGTTCGGGTCGTGGGCGGGGGTGATCTTCACCACGCCCGTGCCCTTTTCCATGTCGGCGTGCTCGTCGCACACGATGGGGATTTCCTTGTTCAAAAGCGGCAGGATCGCGTGGCAGCCGTGCAGGTGCCTGTAGCGCGGGTCCTCCGGGTTGATGGCCACGGCGGTGTCGCCCAGCATGGTCTCGGGGCGGGTGGTAGCCAGCTCCAGGAATTCGCCGGTCTCCTTCACCGGGTAGAGCAGGTGCCAGAAATGGCCGTCCTTCTCCACGTATTCCACCTCGGCGTCGGAGATGGAGGTATCGCAGTGGGGGCACCAGTTCACCATGCGGTTGCCGCGGTAGATGAGGCCCTTTTCATACAGCCGCACGAACACCTCCACCACGGCCTTGTTGAGGCCCTCGTCCATGGTGAAGCGCTCGCGGCTCCAGTCGCAGGACGCGCCCAGCTTTCGCTGCTGCTGCACGATGCGGCCGCCGTACTGCTCGCGCCATTTCCAGGCGCGGCGCAGGAATTCCTCGCGGCCGATGTCCTGCTTGGTGAGGCCCTCCGCCCGCATGGCCTCCACGATCTTCGCCTCGGTGGCGATGGAGGCGTGGTCGGTGCCGGGCAGCCACAGGGTGGGGTCGCCCTTCATCCGGTGATAGCGGGTGAGGGCGTCCTGGGGCAGGGTGTCCATGGCGTGGCCCATGTGCAGCTGGCCCGTGATATTCGGCGGCGGCATCACGATGGTAAAGGGCTTTTTGCCCTCCACGCGATGCGCCGTAAAGTAACCCTTTTCTTCCCATTCGGCGTACAGCCTGTCCTCGATCTCCCGGGGCGCGTACACCTTTTCCATTTCCACGTTTTTCATGGTCTTCCTCATTCCTTTCCTCTATTGAAAACCTCTTGATCATCCAAACAGTTTCACTGTGACCAGCGCGCCTGCCATGACCAGGAGCATGCCGCCCAGCTTCAGCGCCATGCGCCGCTTTTCGCTGCCCTTCGACAGCCGGCCCGCCAGCGCGGCCAGCGCGACGCCCAGCGCCATCACGACCAGCCCCGCGGGATTCCAACGGCTCAGATCGGCCGCGGACCCAGAGAAGATCTCTTCAAGCACCCTGTATCACCTTCTTTCCAAACCCCATACGCAAAACAGCGCGCCCCGCAAAAGGACGCGCTGCGACGTGGTACCACCTTCGTTCGGAGCGGAAACCCGCTCCCTCCCGCGCTGTAAGGGGCGCGCCCCGGACGGGCTACTCCGTTCACCCATCCTTCCTCCGAAGCGACCTTCGCGGGGGCCTGACGCGGACGGCCTTCCAGCCTGCGAACCGTCCTCTCTTGGCGCGTCCCAACCGCTACTCCTCTTCATCGCGGGAAATATCAGCTATATTATACGTGAAAACCGCCGTTTCGTCAATGCGCTTTGCGGCCGTTTCCGTTTTTAACATAGATCAGGCCGTAATTCACCATGGAGTACAGGCTCACCGCCGCGCCAATATAGAGCAGCACGCGCCCGGCCTGCCGCACGGCCTCGACCCCGTGCCAGGGGAAAATCGCCACGATCGCCAGCACGAGCAGCACCGTGGCCGCCTTGCCGGACCAGTTCGACATGACCACCACGTCGCGCTTAAGCAGCAGCGCGCCGCCCGCCACCATCACGGCCTCCTTGGCCAGCAGTACGAAGAGCACCCACCAGGGCAGGTAGCCCGTCCCGGCGAGGCAAAACATCATGCTCATCTGCATCAGCTTGTCCGCCAGGGGATCCATCAGCTTTCCGAAATCCGTCACCTGGTTGAGCCGCCGCGCCAGCCGCCCGTCCACCGCGTCGGTCAGGCTGGCCGCCACATACGCCGCGAAGGCCAGCCCCGTCTGCCCGCAGCAGTACAGCGCAATGAACACCGGCACGAGAATCACGCGGACCAGTGTCAGCACGTTTGGTATATTCAAGACAAACACGATTCAACATCCTTTTGCAAATCACACGCGCGTCCGCCCATGCGGAACCCGCAACAGATTTATTATATCATTTTCAGCGGCGGCAGACAACGGCTTACAGAAAAACTTTTATAGAACTTCATATTTCAGCCCGCTTGCCCCGCCGCTTCCTTTCCGCTATAATAGGAGCCGGAGGCGAGGAACATGGCGGCGCGCATACGCATCGAAAAGGCCGCGCGGCGGCTGACGCTGTATCTTGACGGCGCGCCGGCCCGCGTCTTCCCCGTCTCGCTGGGCCGCGCGCCCGTCGGCCCCAAGCGCGCCGAGGGCGACATGAAGACGCCCGAAGGCCGCTATTTCGTGTGTACGCGCAACGACAGGAGCAAATACCGCCTGGCGCTGGGCCTCAGCTATCCCTCCGCCGCCGACGCCCGCCTCGCCTTCGCCGAGGGCCGCATAGACGCCGCAACGCGCGACGCCGTCATCCGCGCCGAAGCGGAAGGCCGCCGTCCGCCCTGGGACACGCCGCTGGGTGGGTTCATCATGATCCACGGCGGCGGCGCGACCGAAGACTGGACGGCCGGCTGCGTCGCCCTGGACGACGAGGCCATCGACGCCCTCTATCCCCTCGTCCCCCTCGGCGCCCCCGTGGACATCCTGCCCTGATTTTCGCAAACTCCAATTCCCCATTCCCCATTCCCAATTCCCCATTCTCCTTCGGAGGTTATCATGGCTAAGGTCAAAACCGTTTACGTCTGCTCCGAGTGCGGCTATGAGACGCCGCGCTGGCTGGGGCGCTGCCCGGACTGCGGCAGCTGGAACACCCTCGTCGAGCAGGAAAGCGCGCCCGCGCAGGAGCCGGAGGCCAAAAAGCTCAAGCGCGCGCCCGGCGGCGGCTCCGACCCCGTCCGCATCGACGAGATCCCGGACGAAAGCATGCTGCGCCACTCCACCGGCATCGGCGAACTGGACCGCGTACTGGGCGGCGGCGTGGTGGAGGGGTCGTTGGTGCTGGTGGGCGGCGATCCGGGCATCGGCAAGTCCACGCTGCTCACGCAGGTGTCGGCCAACTTCGCCGCGGCGGGGCGGCGGGTGCTGTATGTGTCCGGCGAGGAATCCACCCGGCAGATCAAGCTGCGCGCCCGGCGGCTGGGCGCGTTTTCGGAAAACTTCTACGTGCTCTCCGAAAACGACATGAACATCGTCGAGCGGCACGCCGAGCGCCTGAAACCCGAATTGATGATCGTGGACTCCATACAGACCATGTACCGCCCCGAGCTGGCCAGCGCGCCCGGCTCCGTCTCGCAGGTGCGCGAGTCCGCCTCGATCCTCATGCGGGAGGCCAAGGTCTCCGGCTGCGCCGTGATGCTGGTGGGCCACGTGACCAAGGAGGGGGCCATCGCCGGGCCCCGGGTGCTGGAGCACATGGTGGACGCCGTGCTCTACTTCGAGGGCGACCGGCAGCACCAGTACCGGCTTCTCCGGGCGGTGAAGAACCGCTTCGGCTCGGTGAACGAGCTGGGCATGTTCGAGATGGCCGAAAGCGGCATGAAGGAGGTGGGCAACGCCAGCGAGGTGCTGCTCTCCGACCGGGCGCACAACCAGAGCGGCTCGGTGGTGCTGTGCGCCATCGAGGGCACCCGGCCCCTGCTGGTGGACGTGCAGGCGCTGGTGGCCACGACCGTGTTCGGCAATCCCCGGCGCATGGCCAGCGGCGTGGATGCCGGGCGGCTGGCGCTGCTGCTGGCCGTGCTGGAAAAGCGCGCCGGCGCGCCGCTCTACAATCAGGACGTTTACATCAACATCGCCGGCGGCATGGAGCTGGACGAGCCCGCCGCCGACCTGGCGCTGTGCGTCGCCATCGCCTCGGCCCACCGCAACCGCTGCGTAGGCGGCAGCTGGGCCGTGATGGGCGAGGTGGGCCTGGCCGGCGAGATCCGCCCCATCGCCCAGCCCGAGCGCCGCCTGGCCGAGTGCCGGCGGCTGGGCTTCACCGACGCGCTGCTGCCCAAGGGCAACCTGCGGGGCGTTTCCGCGCCGGAGGGGCTGCGGGTCCACGGCGTGGAGACCCTCGTGGAGGCGCTGAACACGCTGGGACTGACGGCGCGGTGAGAAGGGATTTCAGCGCTGCAAACCGGGCTTTGTGGAAAGGAAAAAATGATCATTCGAGACTTTGAACCGAAACATACAGCGGAAGCGGCGGAAATTGCCCTTGGCGCATACAATCATGAGAGAGCATTTACGCAGGCGCTTCCGGAAATATCAGGCGTTCCGATACTGAAACAATTATCCGGAAACGGCTTCGGCGTCGCGGCGTTTGAAGGCGGAAAAATGATCGGATTTCTTTGCAGTGTGGAACCATTTGAGAATGCTTTTCGTTCCACTGATGCGAGAGGCGTTTTTTCGCCCATGGGTGCGAATGGGGCGGTTATGGAAAATCACGGCAGGATCTATGCGGCATTGTATCAGGCAGCCGCGAAAAAGTGGGTAAAAGCCGGAGCGGTGTCACATGCCATTTGTCTATATGAGCATGATGAGGAAGCAAAACAGCAGCTTTTTCGTTATGGATTTGGCATGAGGTGTATAGATGCCATTCGTCCGGTGGAAACAATCGATTGCGCTGCATGTGGCGGATATGAGTTTTTGGAATTGCCCAGGGAAGATTATGCAGATGTTTATCCGCTTCATTTGGCGCTGAATGAGCATTACTGCTCCAGCCCCTTTTTTATGAACCGAAAACCAGATACACAGGAAGCGTTTTTGGATTCTACGGAAAGGGAAAAGGCACGTTACTTTGCAGCGAAGACAGGCGGAGAATTATGCGCCTATATGGAAGTGTCAGATCAGGGTGAAACCTTCGCCGCATCCGGAAATCTTTATCGTCATATCACGGGGGCCTATTGTTTGCCGGAACACAGGGGCAGGGGCGTATACAGGAACCTGCTGAATTATGTTCTCAATACCTTGAAATCCGAAGGATATACCAGACTCGGCGTGGATTTTGAAAGCTTCAATCCGTCAGGCAGCGGGTTTTGGCTCAAGTTTTTTCATGCCTATACAGGCAGTGTTGTGCGCAGGATAGATGAACGGATTATGCAGAGAACTTCTCTGATATGATCTCACAGGATTGTTATTTCCGGACAAATTCCTGTTTATCGGCCTGCTCTGTCAGATTATTTCCTCCGCCGCCTCCCGTTTCCGCATAGCGCGCGCCCGTTTGAGCCAAGCTATGGGCAAACAGGAGGTGTTTTCCATGAAGAAACGCATCGCCGCGCTGGTCGCGGCATTACTGACCCTCGCCGCCCTGACCGCCTGCCAGCAGTCAGCCGCGTCCCAAATGGATGAAGCCGAACAGGCCGCCCTGCGCCAGCAGGCCGCCGCCGCCCGCGACGCCGGAGCGCCCGCCCTACCGGAGGGCCTTGCATTCGGCGGGGACGGCGCGCCCGTCATCACCATCTACAACACTACTTCCGAAGATTACGAGGACGTCGCCATCGAGGACTACGTTATGGGCGTGCTCGCCGGCGAGATGCGCAACGACTGGCCCATGGAGGCGCTGAAGGCCCAGGCCATACTCGCGCGCACGTTCGTCTTGAAGTTCATCAGCGAGAAGGAATCGAAATACCCCGGCGCGCAGATCTCCACCGACATATCCGAGGCCCAGGCCTACGCGCCTGAGGCCATTAACGACCGGATTCGCAAGGCTGTGAACGACACCCGCGGCCTGGTACTCAGCGCGGACGGCGAACTGCCCTACGCCTGGTTCCACGCCCATTCCGGCGGCAGGACCGAGCTCCCCGTGGAGGGCCTGAGCTACGAGGGTGGCAATCCCGGCTACACGCAGATCGTCGACTCGCCCGATTCCGACAGCGCGCCCACCAGCGTGAAGCAGTGGGAGGCGACGTTCACCGCGGAGGAAGTGGCCGCCGCCGCGCGGGAAACCGGCGCGGGCGTGGGCGAAACGGTCAACTCCATCGAACTGGGCCGAAAGAGCGAATCCGGACGCACAGTGACCTTCCTCATCAACGGCCGCGAGGTCTCCGCGCCGAACCTGCGCGTCAACCTGGACAGCGCGCGCCTCAAGTCCACCCTGCTGGACAGCGTGTCTCTTGAAAACGGCAAGGTCACCTTCAAGGGCCGCGGCTACGGCCACGGCGTGGGCATGAGCCAGTGGGGCGCCTACGCCCTGGCCAGCGAAGGGCAGTCCGCCGAGGACATCGTGACGTATTACTTCAGGGACGTAACGGTGGCGCGCGTCTGGTAAAAAGCCGGACGCCGCGTTCCCTTCGCTTCATATTATTCACACCATAACGAACATTATGTAAAAAAGCGCTGAATCGCTTGTGGTTTGGCGCTTTTTTTGTTATGATGATCGAGGTATTGTGAACGGACGCCGGACATCCCGCCGCGAACGGGCTGTCAGAACATAAAGGAGTGAAACAAATGGCGCATTGCGCAATCGTTGGCATCAACTGGGGCGACGAGGGCAAGGGCCGCATGGTCGACTACCTCGCCGAGTCTTACGATGTGATCATCCGCTACCAGGGCGGCAACAACGCCGGCCACACCGTGGTGAACGAGCTGGGCGAGTTCAAGCTGCACCTGCTGCCCTCCGGCATCTTCCGGCCGGAGAAAATCAACCTGCTCGGCGCCGGCACGGTCATCGACCTCAAGAGCCTGTGCGAGGAAATCGACGCCGTGCGGGCGGGCGGCGTGTCCATCACGCCGGACAACCTGAAAATCTCCAACCGCGCCATGATGGTGCTGCCCTTCCACCCACTGCAGGACAAGCTGGAGGAGATTCGCCTGGGCAAGGACAGCTATGGCTCCACGCTGCGGGGCATCTCCCCCATCTACGGCGACAAATACATGAAAAAGGCGCTGCAGATGGGCGACCTCCTGCACCCCGAAGCGCTCGAAAAGCACCTCAAAAAGCTGATCGACTGGAAGAACGCCGTGTTCTCCCAGGCCTACGGCCAGCCGCCCATCAGCTTCGAGGAGACCATGGACTGGATCAGCACCTACGGCTCCCGCCTCATCCCCCACATCGTGGACGCGGGCGAGCTGCTGGAAGGCGCCCAGGACGCGGGCAAGAACTTCCTCTTCGAGGCCCAGCTGGGCGCGCTCCGCGACATCGACTACGGCATCTACCCCTTTACCTCCTCCTCCTCCCCGCTGGCGGCCTACGCGCCCTGCGGCTGCGGCTTCCCCTCGGCGAAGGTGGACCGCGTTGTGGGCGTGGTGAAGGCGTACTCCACCTGCGTGGGCGAGGGCCCGTTCGTGGGCGAGCTCAGCGGCGACGCGGCCAGCGCCCTGCGGGAGGCCGGTCATGAGTACGGCGCGGCGACGGGCCGGCCCCGGCGCGTGGCCTGGCTCGACCTGGTGGCCACCCGCTACGGCGTGAAGCTGCAGGGCGCGACCGAGCTGGCTTTCACCAAGCTGGACGTGCTGAGCTACCTGGACGAGATCCCCGTGTGCGTGGCGTATGAAGTGAACGGAAAGCGCGTCGACCGCTTCCCCTATACCCCCGAGCTGGACGCCGCCCAGCCGGTCTACGAGACGCTGCCCGGCTGGAAATGCGACATCAGCGGCTGCCGCGCCTTCGACCAACTGCCAAAAGCGGCGCGGGACTACGTGCTCTTCGCCGAAAAAGCGCTGGGCTGCAAGTTCACCTTCGTGTCCGTTGGCGCGGAGCGCGACCAGCTGATCATCCGCTGAGGAGATAAGGCCATGATTCATTCGTTCCTGCTGATCGGCCAGTCCAACATGGCCGGCCGCGGCGACATCGGCGACGTGGCGCGCATCGAAAACCCGTCGCTGCGCGTGCTGCGCAACGGCCGCTGGCAGCGCCTGTTCGTGCCCGTGAATCCCGACAGGCCCTTCTCCGGGGTCAACCTGGCCGAGAGCTTCGCGGACGCCTACCAGCGCGCGCACGGCGTGGAGGTGGGCCTCATTCCCTGCGCCGACGGCGGCACCCGCATCGACCAGTGGAGGGAGGGCGGCCTGCTCTTCGACCACGCGGTTTACCAGGCGCGGCTGGCGGAGCGCACCTCCACCATCGCGGGCGTCCTGTGGCATCAGGGCGAATCCGACTGCGAGGCGGCGCTCGTGTCCGGCTACGGCGCAAAGCTGGAGGCCTTCTACGGGGCGCTCTCGCGGGCGCTGAACCTTCACGACGTGCCGTTCCTGGCCGGCGGGCTGGGCGAATTCCTCGAAAACCGCGGGGAGATCCGCCCCTACTGGCGCGAAATCGACCGGCAGATCAGGGAGTTCACCGCCGCGCACCCCATGACGGGCTACGTGTCCGCCGCGGGCCTTGACGGCCGGCCGGACAACCTGCACTTCAACGCCCCGGCGCTGCGCGAATTCGGCCTGCGCTATTACGAGGCGTTCAAAGCGCTGGAGAGGAAAGACAAGGTCTTCGCCGACAAGCCCCGGGAAGACGACGCCCTGCGCACCGCGCTGGACAGCCTGTAAACCGAATCAAATAAATGCTATCAGTATAAGCCATGGTTGGCTGGGTCTGGCGGCAATCGTGGTCGCGTGCCCCTTCCCCTGCACCCCTTCCCCGCTCATCGCGGGGACGGGGAAAAGTTTGTTTGTGGGCTTCGCCCACACTGAGCAGGGGCTTTGTCCCTGCGCTGCGCTTTCATAAGCAGGCGCAGGGCGGCAGCCCTGCCTGGCATGGGGCGAAGCCCCATAACCATACATCCCCCTCAACCAAGCCAAGGAGGCCATCGCATGAGCAATACCGCCTATGAAACGCCGCTGGGCAGCCGCTACGCCAGCAAGGAGATGCTCTATCTCTTCTCGCCCGATCATAAATTCACCACCTGGCGGCGCCTGTGGATCGCCCTGGCCGAAGCCGAAAAGGAACTGGGCCTGAACATCACCCAGGCGCAGATCGACCAGATGAAGGCCCACGTGGACGACATCGACTACGAAAACGCCCGCCGCCACGAGGAGTGCGTGCGGCACGACGTGATGGCCCACGTGCACGCCTATGGCGACGTATGCCCCGACGCCCGCGGCATCATCCACCTGGGGGCCACGAGCTGCTACGTGACCGACAACACCGACATCCTCATCCTCCGCGACGGCCTGCAAATCATCCGGGGAAAGCTCCTTGAAACGCTGCGCCGCCTGCGCGCCTTCGCCCTGGAATATAAGGACATGCCCACCCTGGGCTTTACGCACCTGCAGCCCGCCCAGCTGGTCACGGTGGGGAAGCGCGCCGCGCTGTGGATGCAGGACCTGCTCATGGACGTAAACGACCTGGACGACGCGGCCGCCTCCCTCAAAATGCTGGGCAGCCGCGGCACCACCGGCACCCAGGCCAGCTTCATGGCCCTGTTCGACGACGACCAGGAAAAGGTGAAGGCCCTCGACCGGATGATCGCCGAAAAGATGGGCCTGCCGCGGGTGTTTCCCGTTTCCGGCCAGACCTATCCCCGCAAGGTGGACAGCCGGGTGCTCTCCGTGCTCTCCGGCGTCGCGCAGAGCGCCTATAAATTTGCGCAGGACCTGCGGCTCCTGCAGCACATGCGCGAGATCGAGGAACCTTTCGAGAAGAACCAGATCGGCTCCTCCGCCATGGCCTACAAGCGCAATCCCATGCGCTCGGAGCGCATCTGCGCCCTCAGCCGCCATGTGATGGCCCTCACCCAGGACGCCGCCATGACCGCCAGCACCCAGTGGTTCGAGCGGACGCTGGACGACTCCGCCAACCGCCGGCTGAGCCTCCCGGAAGCGTTCCTCGCCACCGACGCCGTGCTGGAGCTCTACGCCAACATCGCCGGCGGCATGGTGGTGTATCCCAAGATGATCCGGCGGGACATCGACGAAAACCTGCCCTTCATGTGCACCGAGAACATCCTCATGGAGGCGGTGCGCCTGGGCGGCGACCGGCAGGATCTGCACGAGAAGATCCGCGTGCACTCCCAGGCCGCGGCCGCGCGGGTGAAGGCCGAGGGCCTGGACAACGACCTGCTGGACCGCATCGCGGACGACCCCACCTTCCCCCTGAACCGCGAAGACTTGGCCGGCCTGCTGGACGCGAAGCTGTACATCGGCCGCGCCCCTCAGCAGGTGGAGGAATTCATCGCGGAGTACATCGACCCGCTGCTCGCGGGCGAGGCGGCGCAGGACATCGGCGACATTCGCGTGTGATAAAAGCATGATATTGAAAAGGCGCGGAGGACGATTTCGTCCCCCGCGCCTTATGTCGTTTTCTATTCCTTTTTTCCTGTTCTCCGGATGATCTCAATGGCGACAAACGCCACACCGGCGAGCTCGAGCAGCGTGAACAGCGCCACGCTGGGCGTCAAACAGCCTTCGGCCCGGATCATATTCAGCATGTTCAGGAACAGGGCGGCGTCGATGCTGACCACGATCAGCGCTTTGTTGCTGTTTCCGATCAGCCGCTTCACCGGCCGCGCGTGAACCAGGGCGGGCAGGAACGCCACCGCCAGGCCGAACAGCGTGGCGCTGGAGGCGATCCAGAACCAGTCGCCATGAACGTAGAGGCACGTGACGAACAGCAGCACCATGAGGCTGGCCGTGAAGGCGCAGAACGTCCAGAACAGCTTGTCTTCCCGCACCAGGATCGGCACGGCGATCACCGAAGCCAGAACGAGCATGGACGCCAGTACGATATAAATCCAATCAGTCTGCAGGTTGACCAGGAAGCTCCTCATCAAAATCAGCGCGAGCGGAATCATGATCAGCACCGTGACCAGCAAGCCCACCGTGGCGGAGCGCCGCCTGAACTGCCGCATGGCGTAGTCGATGACCGTCGTCTTTTCGCGCTTCAGGCCGCTTTCGAGCTCCGTGGCGCGGAGCTTTTCCAGCATATCCCGACAGGCCGGGCACTCGCCCAGGTGCTCGTCCACCAGCTCGCGGCTCTTGCCGCTGCACGCCTCGTCCGCGTAGAGCGGCAGAAGGTCGCGGATCACTTCGCAATCGGTTTTCATTTCTCACTCATCCTTTCCTGCAGCTTGAGCTTCGCCCGGTGGTATGTCACCCTGGCCCAGTTCTCGGTCCTTCCGAAGATGGATCCGATGTCCTGGAAGCTCAGCTCGCCGAATATCCTCAGCTCAAACACTTCCCTGTACGGCTCCTCCAGCGCGTGCAGCGCCTTGTGGATGCGGAATGACGCGTCCCGCTCCACGGCCGTCTGCTCCACGCCCCGGGCCGGGTCGGGCAGTTCCTCCGGCATCGGCGCGCGCCGGCTCTCGCGCCGCTTTTCATCGAGGAACAGGTTTTTGACGATGGCGCACAGCCAGGTCGCCTCGTCCGAATCGCCCCGGAAGCCGCTTCGCTTCGAGATGGCCCGGAAGAAGGCCTCCTGCGTGAGTTCCTCCGCCTGCGCCCGGCTGCCCGAAAGCGTCATGGCGTAGGAGAACACCCGCATGTAACAGGCTTCGTACAGCTTTTCGCCCCGCTCGTCAATCATGCGCGCGCCTCCTTTCTGCCTTTCACACCGGTTAGACGGGCCAACGCCCGATTCGTTACAGTTAAGTTTCCGTAAATCACAGAGACAAAAATATGCGCAATCTTGATTCAATAATCCTTGACAGCGCGCCGCCGCTCCGCTATATTAAACGGGAAATCATTTCAACCGTTCAGGAGGAAGACCATGCTTCACCATCTTTATAATTTCATCGCGGGCGTCGTGTTCGGCCTGGCGAACGTCATTCCCGGGGTGAGCGGCGGCACCATGGCCGTCGTGTTCGGCGTGTACGAGCGCCTCATCAACCTCATTGCGAACATCCGCAAGGATTTCAAGAAGGAGCTCCCCTTCGTGGCCGTGTTCGGCGCGGGCGCGGTGGTGGGCATACTGGCCTTCGGCAAGCTGATGAAATGGGTGCTGGTGAACCACGCCGCCGAGGCGAACGCCTTCTTCATCGGCGTGATCCTGGGCAGCATCCCCATCATCGCGGGCTTCGCCTTCAAAAAGAAGAGCAAGCGCACCGGCAAGAGCAAGTGGGTATTCAACGCGGGCAACATCATCCCCCTGATCGTGACCTTCGCCCTCATGATCCCCATGGCCCTCTCCACCGCCAGCACCAACGAGGCCAAGGAAGCGGCCAAGGCCGCCGCGAAAGCCGCCGCGGGCGGGGCGGGCGGCGGGTTCAGCCTGCTCGACACGCTGCTGTATATCGTCTACGGCGTGATCGCCGTGACCACCATGATCATTCCCGGCATCAGCGGCTCCTTCGTGATGCTGCTCATCGGCTTCTACGAGACCATCATCACCGCCGTGGCCGACCTGAACTTCCTTGTGCTCGTTCCCTTCGGCCTGGGCTGCGTCATCGGGCTGTTCACCGTGGCCAAGCTCATCAAGTGGCTGCTTAAGAAATTCAAGCGCCCGTCTTACGCCGCCATATTGGGCTTCGTGCTGGGTTCGATTCTGTGCATCTTCCCCGGCTGGAGCCAGATGCTGGCCTTCTGGCCCATCCTGATGGTGGTCGTGGGCTTCGCGGCCATCACCCTGTGCAACCGCATCTCCGAATGAGGGAGGAGAGCCCATGCCCGTGAAGCTCATCGGCCTGGACATCGACGGCACGCTGCTCAACCGCGCGAAGCGGCTCACCCCGCGCACCCGCGAGGCCATCGAGGCGGCGGCGCGCGCGGGCATATTCGTGGCCTATGTCACCGGCCGCCCCCTTCGCGGCGTCACGGAGAACATCCGCCTCGCCGCCGTGGCCTACGTCATCGCCTCCAACGGCGCCACCACCCACGACGCCGGAACAGACGCGCTGCTGCGGGGGCGGTACATCCCGAAGGACGCGGCGAAGGCCATCGCGGCCGCCGCCCTCCGGCGGGGCCTGGGCGTGACCGCCTTCACCGGCGGGCTGGGCTACGGCCAGCGCCCCTACTACGACGCGCTGATGGAAGAATACCGGGAGCGCGGCAACCTGGCCTACGGCCTCGCCAGCCGCCGTGCCTGCGACGACCTTCTCGCCCTGATCGACGGGGACGAGAACGGCATCGAGAACATCTGCGTCGACACAAACGACGAGGTCGCGCACCGCGCCATGGCCGCCGAGATGGCCGGCTGGCCGGGCCTCAGCGTCGTGACCACCCGCGGCAACCGCGGCCTGAACCTGGAGATCGGCCACCCGGAGGCGGACAAGGGCCTGGCCTTCCTCGACCTGGCGGCGTCCCTCGGCGTCGATCGCGCCGACACCCTCGCCGTCGGCGACGACGGCAACGACCTGGGACTCCTCCGCGCCGCGGGCGCGGCCGTGGCCATGGGCAACGCCACGGAAGAGGTCAAGCGGGCCTGCCGCTTCGTCACGGAGGACAACGAGCACGACGGGGCGGCGAAGGTGATCGAAGCGATTATAAAAAACCAGAGCTGTTTCACTTAATGAAGCAGCTCTGCTTATTTCGCCCTTATCCTATCATTTCAACGAGTTGTTCCAAGTCCGTGATGACCGCGTGCTGCGGAGCCTCGCCTTCGCGCGGATCGCCGCCCGGCGCGTAGAACACGGGCGTCAACCCCGCGGCGGCGGCGCCCACGATGTCCGTCTCGAAGGTGTCGCCGCAGAACCAGACGTCCTCGGGCGGCAGCTGCGCCTTCCTCAGCGCCAGGTCGAACAGCCGCCTGTCCGGCTTGCGGATGCCGTAGGCGCAGGAAGCGATGACGAACTCGAACCCGTTATCCGGCAGCAGCAGGTCGATCCGCCGCCGCAGGGCCGCGGCCGACCAGCCGATGTTGCTGACCACGCCGCTGCGGACGCCTGACCGGCGCAGCGCGTCCAGCGCCTCAAGGATATGCGGCGTGCGGCAGTCCTCGGTCAGAGGACTCGCGTTGTCCCAGAGTATGTTTTCCGCCTCGGCCAGGGACACGTCCAGCTCTATTTCGTTGAATTCATACTTGAAGCGAAGCGGCTGCAGCTCCCCCGGCTCAAAGCCCAGCTTGCGCGCCGCGTCCCACTCGCGGTAAAGCCGCGTCTCGAAGCGGCTCATGTCCTCCGGCGTCAGGCCGCGCGGGTTTTTGACCACGTGCTCAAAGACGGCCCGCTCCCCCCGCAGGAAGTCGCAATCCGGCTCCCGCAAAATTGTGCCGCCGTAATCGAACAGGATCATCTTCGGCCGTTTCACAGCGCCCGCCTCCTCAATTCCACTGCTCGCTTCGCTGCGCCATTCAATTCGCAATGGTCGCCTGCACGCTTCGCGCGCACACTCCCTTGCTCATTGGGCTCGCTCGTCGCTGTTCGCGCCACTGGCGCGCTCCTCGTTCGCCTTCCCGATTCCCCATTTTCCTACAGCGCCCTCTCCAGCCGCACGCAGCGGCCCAGCACCAGCGCGTCCTTCAGCGCCACGACCTGACCCTCGAACTCGTATTCGTAGCTCTGCAGGAGGAGCTTGCCGCCGTCCTGCTTCTTGATCTTGCGCACCACGCGCCGCCCGTCCATCTGCAGGAGCATGATGGCGTCGTCCACCGGCACGGCGGCGGGCACGGTCAAGAGCAGGTCGCCGGCGAACACCCGGAAGCCCCGCATGGAGTTGTCCTCCATGCGGAAAAAGAGCACCTTGTCCGGATGGCCGCCTTCGATCTTGCCGCCGATGACCGGCATCAGCCGGTGGTCGATGACCACGCCGTCCTTGTCCATGATGGGCACGCGCTTCACCACGCCGCCCAACGCGTCCAGCCAGGCGTCGGCGCTGGCCTGGGTCGCCTCCTGCTCCTCCTTCGTCACCTTCTCCTCCGGCTTTTTCACCGGAATGACGTAGGGCCGGGGCCTGGGGCGCAGAGGCACGTCCGGCTCCGCCGCCACCTCCAGCTCCGTGGAAATGGGATTTTTCACGCCCAGCACCTTCAATATGCGCTGCGCCTGCTCGTCGGACACGATCTTCGTGCCCTGCTCCACCTCGTTGATAAAGGATTCCGCCACGCCGCATTTTTTGCCCAGCGCCTTCGCCGTCATGCCGGCCTTGACGCGGGCCGCGCGGATCGTATCGCCCAGTCTGCTCATACTTGCCTCCGGATTCGTTATTTGCTGCCTTTCATTTCCTCCGCCAGCTCGTCCGCCGTCTTGTCGACGGGCGCCAGCGGCATGTCCTCGCTCCAGGAAGGATCGTCGCCCGGCGGCCAGGTGGCCGCGGGCGCGGCGGAAGGCTCCGCCTCATCCCAACCGGTCTCCTGTTCCTCATCCGGCACGACGGTGTCGCCGATGCCCTGCGCCAGCCGCGCGCCCACGATCAGCAGATTCTGAAACGCGCCCGCCAGCAGCAGGAGCAGCGCCAGCCCCAGAACGACCGCCAGCGCCGCCAGGCCGATTTTCTTTCCGTTCATCGCGTCAGTCGTACACCTCTCCGTTCAGATAGCGCCGCCACACCGCCTCAAACCAGCCGCCGCCCTCCGGCAGGGGTCTAAGCGGCACGGCCCGCGTCTCGCCGCCGCGCGTCTCGAAGGCGAACAGCCGGGCGTCCGGCGCGTCTTTGGAAACCTCTCGGGCGGTGAAGCCGTGGCCCGCCTCGCCCGCGTACTCCGCCTGACAGAGCATCGCCGAGAGCGCGTCCCGCTGGACGAGCAGCGTGTCGCGGAGCTCCGCGGTCTTTTCGGGCGTTTCGCCCGGGATGCCTTCGGCCAGCAGCGCCGTCACGCGCGCGCGCATCTCTTTCATTTTCTCCGCGTCGCGCATGGCCCCGGCGAAAGCGTCCATGTCCGCGCGGAGCGCCCGCAGGAGGGCGTCCGCCCGGCCCTTTTCCCCCGCGCGGGTGAAGAAGGCCAGCTCGCCCCGCAGGTCGCGATCGGCCAGCGCCTCGAACTCTTCATCGCCGCGCGCCGGCTCTTTGCCCGTGTGCGCGGCGATGTGCATGGCCGCCCGCAGGGAGCCCACCTGCGTCTCGTTGAGCGCGCTGCCGCCTGGCCGATACATGCCGAACGCGCCCGCGCACTCCCCCGCCGCGTACAGTCCCTCCACCGTGGTGCGCCACCAGCGGTCGATCAGCAGGCCGCCGTTCGAGTGCTGCGCGCACACGGCCACCTCCAGCGGCTCCCGATGCAGGTCGATGCCGTGGGAGGCGTAGAAATCGACGGCCTTCTGATTGATCGCGGCCAGCCGCCCGATGGGCGTGTTCTGCAGCGCGCCGCAGTTCTCAAGATAGGTGAGCGCCTCCGCGCCCAGGCCGGAGAGCGCGCCGCCCTCCGGCTCGCGGGTGAAGTCCATGTAGGCGTGCCCGCCGTCGGCGTTCAGCGCGGCCACGGCCATGTCCACCCGGGAGGAACCGGCCATCTTCCGCGCGTCGAAGGGCCACTGGTACCCCTTCAAAAACACCGAATCGAGCATGTCGCCGCGGTCTTTGAAGAAGGGCAAAAGGAACTCGCCCCGCCCGTCTGTATAACTCGGCACGGCCTGCTGATAGCTGCCGGACACGTTCCAGCGCACCTTGACCGATGCCAGGCCGTACTGCCAGTAGCACAGGTTATTCGTGGCCGCGCCCGCGCGGATGGCCGCGCCGCTCGCCCCGCGCTGCGAGGCGGGAAACACCACGCGCCCGTAGGCCAAGGCCGCGCCGCCCGTGCAGAGCACGATGTTTCGCGCGTTGACCAGAACGAAATCCTTCCCGTCGTGCATCAGCGCGCCTACGGCCCGGTTTTCGCCGTCCGTGAGGATGGAGAGAAGGCTCAATCCGTCCTCCCGCCGCACGCCCCGGTCCTTCACGGATTCCGCCAGCGCCTCGGCCATCATCTTGCTGGTGAGCGGCCCCGCCGAGGTGGCGCGCTGCGTGAGGTCGTGGTCGGTCTGGTACCCCACGAACTCGCCCCACTCGTTGTGCGGAAAGGGCACGCCCAAAAGCGCCAGCTTCATGAAGCTCCGCGCCGAGAGCGCCGCCATGGCGTAGGCGATATCTCCGTGCATGCCGCCGCCCGCATAGAACGATTCGGCCATTTCCCGCACCGACTCCGCGCCCGCGCCGCTCATGCCCAGCTTGTAATAGGTCTGCTTGTCGCTCCCGGCGTTGCGGCTGGTTCCGGCCTTGAAATCGTCGCACAGCAGCAATGCGTCCACGCCCAGCCTTTTCAATTCATCCGCCGCGTTCAGCCCCGCCGCCCCCGCGCCGATAACCGCCGTGTTGCAGTGCAGCGTGCGCATGGCCCGTCCTCCTTCTCCGTCGCTCCGCGCCGCCTCAGCCGCGCCTCAATTCCCCTGCTCGCTTCGCTGCGCCTTTCAATTCGCAATGGTCGCCTGCACGCTTCGCGCGCACGCTCCCTTGCTCATTGGGCTCGCTCGTCGCTGTTCGCGCCACTGGCGCGCTCCTCGTTCGCCTTCCCAATTCCCCATTGCAGCGGCTTACAGCCGCTGCAGATGGAATCCGCCGTCCACGTTGATGACCTCGCCGGTGGAGAAGGGCAGAAGGTCCAGGCTCAGCGCGTAGACCGCCTTGGCGATGTCCTCCGGCTGGCCCCAGCGTTTGATGGGGGTGATTCCACCCGCGATGAGGGCGTCGTATTTGTCCTTCACCTTGCTGGTCATGTCCGTGGCGATGATGCCGGGGCGGATTTCGTACACCGGGATGCCATGCTCCGCCAGGCGCACGGCGAACAGCTGCGTCATCATGGACAGGCCCGCCTTCGACACGCAGTACTCGCCCCGGTTCACCGAAACGGTGTAGCTCGACATAGAGGTGATGTTGACGATCGTGCCGCTCCCCTGCTCGATCATGCGCTTCGCCACCAGCTGCGTCAGGAAAAACGGCCCGATGAGGTTCACGTCTATGAGCTCGCGCATGGAGTCCTCGCCCATGTCCAAAAGGTCGGCCCGCACGCGCGGCGCGATGCCCGCGTTGTTCACAAGCAGGTCGATGCGGCCGAACTTTGCGATGGTCTCGTCCACGGCGCGCTGGCGGTCTTCCGCGCTGGCGTTGTCCGCGGCGATGCAGAGGAATTTCGCCTTCGCCGCCTCGTCCGCCTCGCGGCGGGAGGTGATGGCGACGGAAAAGCCCTTCTCATACAGGTAGTCGGCGACGCCGCGGCCGATGCCCCGGGAGCCGCCCGTGATCAATGCCACCTTGCCCATCACTTTTTCCCTCCCATCACGCGGTAGAACTCCGGCGCGTACCAGGCCGTGTCCCGCACGGGGCAGCCGGGCCGCCCGGTGGGCTGGCGCATGATCCTGGTGCACACGCCGCAGGTGACGCAGCACTTGTCCGGAATCATGCCGCCCTTTTCGATGACGTCCTTCGCGAAATCGGGATACGCGAAGGAGCCGCGCCCCCAGCCGGCGCACTTCGCGCCGCCTTCCGCGATCAGCCCCGCCGCGAAGGCCGGGCCGAACTGGCGCAGGTAGCTGAAGCCCGTGGCCACGCAAACCACGTCCGGCGCTTCCTTCTGCGCCCGGGCGCAGCCGTACAAAAGCCGAGCCACGCCGTCGACGGGATTTTCCGGCTGTTCGTAGCCGCCGCGGGCGTAGGGGCGGTTCACGTGGGGGTTGTAATAGGGCGTGCCCATGGTGATGTTGAGGAGCGTCACGCCGCGGGCGGCCAGGTCCCTCACCAGCCGCAACGGCTCCTCCAGCGCCAGGCTGAGGTTCTCGCCCACGCCCCACCGGCCGGCCTCGCCGTCGTACAGGTTCACGCGGGCGGCCAGGATGCCGCCGCCGATCTCGGCGCGGGCGGCGTCCACGCAGGCGAAGTAGATCTTCGTGCGGTTTTCATAGCTGCCGCCGTAGGGGCCGGGCCGGTCGAAACCGCCCAGCATCTCGCTCATGAGATACAGGTGGCAGGCCTTCACGTCCACGCCGTCGAAGCCCGCCTGCATGCAGAGCTTCGTCGACCGGCCGAACTGTTCGGGCAGCGCCTCCAGCTCTTCATCGGTGATGATGGGATAATCCGCCGGGAGGCCCTGATGCGCGTCGAGCACCGGGCTTGTCCAGCTGCGGATGGGCTTCTTCTCGTCGTAGGGGCGGCTCCAGCGGCCCGAGTGCGTGAGCTGCGCGATGATCTTCGGCGGCTCGAGGCCGGCGTCCCGGGCGGCCTGGCGCGCCGCCTCCAGCAGGGCGCGGAAGGACTCCACGTTTTCTTCCGTAATCATCAGCTGGTTCGGGTTGGCGCGGGCCTCGGGATTGACCGACACCGCCTCCATCCACAAAAGCCCCGCGCCGCCCGCGGCGAAGCGGCAGTAGCGGCGCGTCGTCCAGTCGGTGGGTGCGCCCTCCGCCGTGCCGTCGCAGCCCTCCATGGGCTGCACCACCATGGCGTTTTTGAGCGTGAATCCCTTGCCCTGAACGGGCTTTGCGAGAATCGAAACGTCGCCCTGCGGCGGCAGCGCGAAGGGGCCCTTCAGGCTGTCGATCATCTCCTGCGCGGAATGAAACGGAAAACCAAACGGCATAGGCTCAACCTCCTTAAGCAGTCGATAGACGACGCCCGCCCGGCTTTCCCGCCGGTTTCCTAAAAAAGCGCAGATGAAGTCTCCCCCATCTGCGCTTGCCATGCGCGAACGTCACAGGTATTCGCAAACTTTATCCGCCACCGCCCTGGCCAGCAGATGGGAGCCTTCATCGGTGAAATGCACGGCGTCGCTGTAGTATGCGGCGGGGAAGGACGCGGCCAGCGCCGCCAGATCGTTCACCGGCACGCCCAAATCGGCCATCACCTTCTCCGCGGCGCGGTTGTAGGCGGCGATTTCCTCATTGCTTCGCGGGCTCGACATCTCCGCGTACCGCGCCGGGTCGATGCCCGTGGTCGTGGCGAAGATCACCTTCGCGTTCGGAAAATGGCGGCGTATGCAGCGGTACACGCGCGGGAGCCACGCGGCGTATTCCTCCACGGTGCTGTAGGGCTCGCCATCGCGGTCAAAGTGCGCGCAGTCCCAATGGCCGTTGTTCCAATGCACCACGGCCACCTCGTCCGGATTGCCGGCGAGATTTTTCCATTGGGGGATCCCAATGTACGTGTAACCCGCAAAGCGGTCGTTATCGCCGGAATAATATACTTCAGCCTGTCCGGCCAGCATCTCGCGGACAAAGGCGCAATAGCCGACGCGAATGGAATCTCCTAGCAGAAAAACTTTCTTCAAGGCCGGTCAATCTCCTTCATGAGCGTGAAAAGCATGTCCTCCGGCGCGCACACGGCCCTATGACGTACCGGAAGACGTGGCAGCTCCGCGATGGCCTTCGGCACGGCCCAGCCGGTCTTCTCCGCCAGGCGATCGCACAGGGCGAAGTCGTCCGCGTCGGTGGGAAGGCCCAGAGCCGCGCTCACGGCCCGGCCGAATTTGAAGGGGCTGGCCGTCGACGCCACCGTGCAGGGGCGCGTGTCGCCCGTCTCGGCGCGGTAATCGCGCAGCGCCTTCATCGCCACGGCGGTGTGCGGGTCCACGAGGTAGCTTTCCTCGCGCCACGCGCGGGCGATCTCCGCCGCGCATTCCGCCTCGGAGGCCCAGGCGCCGTACATCAGCGCGTCCAGCGCCGCCTTCGCGTTTTCGCCGATCTCGTAGCAGCCGTTCTCCCTCAGCCCGTCCATCCACCCGCGCACCGCCGCCGCGTCGCGCCCGCACAGCTCGAACAGCATCCGCTCCAGGTTCGAGGAGACGAGGATGTCCATGGAGGGCGAGGTGGTGAGGTGGAAGGCGCGGCGGGCGTCGTAGCGGCCTGTGCGGATGAAGTCGGTGAGCACGTTGTTGCTGTTGGAGGCGCAGATGAGCTTATGCACCGGCAGGCCCATGCGCATGGCGTAATACGCCGCCAGGATGTTGCCGAAATTGCCCGTGGGCACGCAGATGTTGATCTTGTCGCCCGGAGCGGCATCCCCCGCGGCGAGCATGTCGCAGTAGGCGGAGAAATAGTAGACGATCTGCGGCGCCAGGCGGCCCCAGTTGATGGAGTTCGCGCTGGAGAGCGCCAGGCCCTTCGCGTCGAACGCGGCCGCGGCCCGGGGATCGGAAAAGATGCGCTTCACGCCGGTCTGCGCGTCGTCGAAATTGCCCTTCACGGCGATGACGCGGGTGTTGTCTCCGCGCTGGGTGACCATTTGGAGCCGCTGGGCCTCGCTCACGCCGCCCTCGGGATAAAACACCGCGCAGCGCGTGCCTGGCACGTCCTGAAAGCCGGAAAGCGCGGCCTTGCCGGTGTCGCCGCTGGTGGCCACGAGGATAAGCACTTCCCGCGCCTCGCCCGTCGCCCGCGCCGAGGCGGTCAGCAGGTGGGGCAGCAGCGTGAGCGCCACGTCCTTGAAGGCCAGCGTCGGCCCGTGATAGAGCTCGATCACGCGCACGCCGCCTTCCAGCGCCTTCAGCGGGGCCACGCCGCGCTCGTCAAAGCGGGCATAAGCCGAATCGACCATGCCCGCCAGCTGTTCCTGTGTGAAATCGGTGAGATAACGGCCCAGAATGCGCGCGGCGCGCGCCGCATAAGGCTCATTCGCCATGAGGGCGAGTTCGTCCGCGCCGACGGCCGGAAAGGACTCGGGCACAAACAGGCCGCCGTCCCGCGCCAGGCCCCGGACGATGGCTTCGGCGCCCGTGGCGCTCTGGCCGCCGCGGGTAGAAAGGTATCTCATGGCCGTCAGCCCTCGACCGCGTAGCGGGTGATGAACTCGGGCAGGGAATCCGCGTCGCCGCTCATGCCCAGCACGATGCGCACGCCGTGCACGTCGCTCAGCTTGGCGATGCGGTCGAAGAAATTCTCCAGCTTGTCCGGCGTCACCTCGGGAGGCAGCATTTTCATCAGGCCATCCACCACGATCAGGGTAATATCAAAATTCGCGGAAATCATGCCGCAGAGCATGCCATAGAACATCTCGGCGCTGTCAACACCGTATTCCGACGCGTTGACGAAGCGGATATTGCGGTGAAGATCGTACATATGACGGTTGTGACTGTCGATGAAGAAGATGTTACCCTTCTCAACCTGAAGCGCGTCGTTTGCCAGCGAAATGAGCTTCAGCGTCTTGCCGCTGCCCTTGTTGCCGAGATAGACCTGAACCATGGCGCATGCCCTCCTTAAAGTGGATGATAACTTATTATACCGCATGTTTCCCTTTTTTGCAACGGCGAAATTGCGGCGAGCGGTGAGGTGAGGTCTCATTTGAAACACCGCTTGATGAAATGAACAGTGAAGCGCAATGAGTCAGCGGCGTATGCTATACAAACCCCTTCCCCTGCACCCCTTCCCCGCTCATCGCGGGGACGGGGATAAGTTTGTTGTGGGCTTCGCCCACACGGAGCAGGGCTCCGCCCTGCACCCGCTTCGTTAAAGCGCAATGCGTTCGCCATTAACCCGGGGGCTGGGGCCGAAGGAAGGTGTGTGCGCAACATATGCCATTGACTCATTTCAAGTTCGCAGCGCATTTTTACCGTATGAGAGGACGGCTCAAAGAAAGGGGACCGGTCAGAAATCGCCCCAGTTCTCGTAGTCGGAGCCCACGCTGTCCGCGTTGGGATCGCTTTCCTGAACGTTGATGGTGATCGTGTAGCTGTGGCCGCTCTTCAGCGTCACCTCCTGCTCGCCGCTGTTGAACGTCATGACCTCGTAACTGCCGCTGTCGCCGAAGGCCTCCTTTTCGCCGTACCATTCGCTGCCGGTGCCGTCCTTGATCGTGTAAGCGCCGCCGGGCAGGGTCGTGGTGGCTTTGCCCGAGCCGCCGATGAAGATGGTCCGGGCCAGGGTCCCGTTTTTGGTATAGATCTTCACCAGCATGGCCTTGCCGTAGCTGCTGTTGTATTTGACGGTCAATTCCGTATCGCTGCCCCAGACATCCGGGCTCCTGTACAGCACGCCCGTGTCGGGCCAGGGCTGTAGGCAGGCCGCCGCGCGCGCCTCCCAATCGCCGTAACCGCACGCCTCAAAGGCCAGCTTCGCGCTGAAGTATTTGCCGGAAGCCGCCAGCGCGCAGGCCCGCAGATAATCGTACTCGTCCCCCAGGCTGTCGGCGAGCAGGTCGTAGGCCTTTTCCTCCTGGGTGGAGATCAGAAGCGCCGGCAGCAGCCGCGCGTATCCCTCCGCGTCAAGCGTCTGGGTCTGTTCCATATCGAAGGCGGCCTGCACGGCGTTCAGTGCCGCGATGCTCTTCGGCCCGATGTTGCCGTCCGGCGCGATATCCTGCCCGAAGTCGATCAGCATCTGCTGGACGCCCCTGGCGGTTTCGCCGATCGTGCCCTTCTGTATGACCTCGCCGGAAAGCAGCGCCTGGTAAGTCACCCAGCAGGTCTCGTTGCCCAGGGCGTTCAGCACGTCGAACGTCGTGACCTCCTTCGGGGGCTCCGGCGCGGGCTCGGGCGTGGGCGCTTCCGTCGGCTCGGGCGCGGGTTCCGCCGTGGGTTCGGGCGTGGGTTCCGCTGTGGGCTCCGGCGTGGGCTCTTCCGTCGCGGCGGGCGCGGGCGCTTCCACCGCCTCGGCCTTCAGGTACGCGACGCCGTACAGGTCGGCTCTCTTCACCTTCACGACCGGGCGGACGCCGTAGTCCGTCTCGCCCACGTCGCTGCCGTTGCCGATCAGCCGGTTGTCGGAGACGATGTAGGCGGCTCTGTCCGAGTAGCCGCCCGGCGTCCTGAGCCACCAGGCCGTCTGGCCCGCATGGCCGCTGGTATTGCTCACATAGACGCCATGGGCCACGGCGGTTTCGGTGGGCTCGGCCGGCTTGATGTTCAGCGCGCCGAAATACTCGATGGCCTCGTCGACGCTCAGTAGGTAGACCTTGTCCCGCGTGTCCGCGCCGGGATCCCGATCGGGATACTCGGGGTTTGTGTCCGCCGTCACGTCGGCCGTTTGAAGCAAAGCCGCTTCGGCGTCATTGAAGGCGGCCTTCAGGAAAGGCCCGTTCAGCCAGGCGCGGAGACTGCACCTGTCCCAGGTGACGCTCACGCCGACGCCGTTGAACGCCCTGGCGTCCAGCACATACCGGCTCATGAGCGTCAGCAGACCGTCTTCTTCATCCAGCACGATCCACTCTATTTTCTCCGGCCCGTTCGCCGGGTCGGCGTCCTGGTCGTAGCGGCCGAACAGCAGGCTGTCGCCGGCGGACAGGCCGTTAACCCGGTCTTCGCTCCCTTCGACCGCGTCCCCGTCATTCTCCGGCCCGGCGGCGGCCAGCGCGGGCTCCGCGACAAAGGCCGCTACGTCGGCCAGTTCGGAAACCTTCGCCTTCACGACCGGGCGAACGCCGTAGTTTTCTTTGCTGACGTCGCCGCCGTTGTCCATCAGCCTGTTCTCGGAGATCATATAGACGGCCCTGTCCGAATAGCCGCCCGGCGTCCTGAGCCACCAGGCCGTGGTGCCCTCGTCGCCGCTGGTATTGCTCACATAGACGCCGTTCGCGACGGCCGTTTCGGTCGGCATGGCCGGCCTGATGTTCAATGAACCGAAATACCGGATGGCCTCGTTGACGCTCAGAAGATACACCGTGTCCTCCGTATCCGCGCCGGGGTCCACGTCCGGCTGTTCGGGATTCCTTTCCGCCGCGACGGCCACCGTTTGCAGCGCGGCCCGCTCTGCGTCGTCGAAGGCGTTCTTCAGGAAGTCTTTGTTCAGCCACTTGCGCAGGCTGCACTTGTCCCAGGTGATGCTCATGCCAATGCCGTTAAACGCCCTGGCGTCCAGGGCGTACCGGCTCATGAGCGTCGCCAGCCCGTCCTCCACGTCCAGAACGATCCATTCGATGGCCTCGGCGCCGTTGCCCGGATTGTTGTCCTGGTCGTAGCGGCCGAACAGGACGCTGTCGCCCGCCCGGACAGGCCACTCGGCGGCCGCCGCCGGGACAGCGGCCCCGCCGTCCGCGGAGCCGTCCGTTTCCCACAGCAGAATGCCGTTTTCCTCATCTTCATAGGGATAGAGCAGCACGGCCTCCGGCATCTGTTCCACGTCGAAATAATAAGAATAGACGCCTTTGCCGTCCATGCCGACGCCGCTCGCTTTCATCTCCTCGCCGTCGATCACGACGGATGTCCAGGCAATGATCACGATCTGGCCGTTCCGGAAGGGCAGCGAACCGCCAAATCCGCTCACGTCCACGCGCAGCTGGCCGTCCGCGATTTCAGCGCCGGCGTAGGCGACGTGGTAGGTCGTGCCCTCGAAGGAAAACTCCGCCTCGCCGCCCTCCGCCAGGCCGGAAAAGGCGCAGAAGAGCAGGATTGCGGTCAAAAGGATCGCCAGCCGTTTCTTCACTGAAATAACCTCCCTGTATCATTTATTTAACAAATACAATTATATCAGCCCGTCCCGAGGCTGTCAATAAGCGGCGGGGCAAATCCCAGGGCAACAAAAAAACCCGCCAGCGGCTTAACCACTGGCGGGCGAATGACTCAATTACCCTTCGATCATAATGGTTTTCTTCTCAGGCAGCTTCCTCGCTTCCACCTTCGGGATGCACAGGCTCAGCACGCCGTGCTCCAGTTTGGCGCCGATGTCGGACTCCGTCAGCGAATCGCCCACATAGAAGCTCCGCTGCAATGTGCCCGCGTAGCGCTCCTGGCGGATGAGCTTGCCCTTCTTCGTTGTCTCGTCCTTGTCCAGGCCCTTCGCGGCGGTCACGGTCAGGTAGCCGTTCTGCAGCTCCAGCGTGATCTCATCTTTCTTGAAGCCCGGCAGGTCGATGTCCACTTCGTAGTGATCCTCGTGCTCGTGCACATCCGTCTTCATCTCGCGGGCCGCGTTCTTGCCGTACAGCCTGCGGTCCATGTGCCGCATCTCGCGGTCCAGGTCGCCAAAGAACTCGTCAAACAGATTCTCACCAAAGATACTCGGCATCAACATAACTCTTACCTCCTTTGACTCTTGCGCTGTATCGCGCACCTGCTGTAGGCGAAGCCGCCGCTGCAGGGGGTGTGTGTCGGCGTAGGTCGTTGTATGTTGTTACCTTGAACCGTCGGGGTTCCGTTTCCTTTCCCCCTCAGTTCGCCCTATATTATACTCGTTTTGTTAGCACTGTCAATAGGTGAGTGCTAATTTTCTGATGAACATTTTTTGACCGTTTTGCATCGCATGATTCAACGCGGAATTCATTTGAATTACGGCTTGTTCTCCCTCCCCGTTCGCTGTCCCTTTTTTTCAATTCCCCCCTTGCGGTGAAAATGAGATGATGTTATGATGAGCACAGCGAAACGGGGGATAAAGAGGAGGACAACACAATGGCGGATCATTACAATCTCTACGGCCTGAAGCACTTTGCCGGCATCGTCGCCGACTGCATGGGAATCGCCCTGCCCGAGGGCTACGCGCCGTCCATCGGCTGGATATCGGATATTCTCCGCGAGCGCCTCGGCGGAACGGCTGACCGCGCCGTGCTGTATCACGCGGACGCCGTGGGCCAGTACATCCTCCAGCAGTACACGGGCCTGCTCGCGCCGGTCTATAAGTACACCTCCATGGCCGTGCCGTTCATCAGCACGGTGGAGTCGGTCACGCCCGTGGCCCACGCCAGCATGTACACCGGCCTCGACCCGGAAGGCCACGGCATCAAAACCTACGTGCGGCCGCAGCTCACCTGCGACACGCTCTTCGACGTGTGGCTGCGGCTGGGCAAAAAGGTCGCCATCGTGGCCCAGAAGGATTCCACCTTCCTGCACATCTTCGCGGGCCGCGACCTGGATTATTTCGAGGCGGAAAACGGCATCGAGGTTCAGGAGAAGTCGCTGGAGCTGCTCGAATCGGACAAATACGACGTGGTGAGCATCCACACCTTTGAATACGACAACGCCGCCCACGCCTACGGCCCGGAGTCGAAGGAGGCGCTCAACGCCGTGTCGCTGGAGGCCGAGGGCTTTCAGCGCCTGGCCGAGGCCATGGAGCGTTATCGGGGAAAGCACAGGACGCTTCTCACCTACTCGCCCGACCACGGCCAGCACCCCACCATGGACGGCCACGGCCAGCACGGCAGCAAGATGATCGAAGACATGAACATCGTTCACTTCTTTGGAACGATCGCGTGAGCGGGCGAGGATGAAATTCCGGCCCCTCAGGCAGATCGAACTCGATCACTTGGTAACCCGCCGCACACAAAAAAGACAGCATGCCGGCCAAACGACATGCTGTCCTTCTTTATTTGTTTTTCTGTCGGCCCGTCAGGCTTCCGGCCCCGGCAGGGCGATGCCCTCTTCTTTCGCGACGCGCAGCAGCGTGTCCAGCGCGGTGACGATCTCCTCCCTGGTGTGCTCGGAGATGACGCAGAAGCGCAGTCGCGCCTTGCCGCGGGGTACGGCGGGATACACCGCCGGCGGCACGAACACGCCCGCCCGCCGCATGGCGTTGGAGAGGCGGTAGGCGTCCGTGTCTTCGCCCACCATCACGGGAACGATGGCCGTGTGCGCGGCGAGGCAGGTGTCAAGGCCCCGGGCCTTCGCCTCGGAGACGAAGGTCTCAATGTTGTCGTGCAGGCGGCGCATGATGGAGGGGTCGCTGCGCAGCAGGCGCTGGGACGTGAGCGCAGCGGCCGCCAGCGCCGGAGAGATGCCCACCGAGAACACAAAGCCCGGCAGGCTGTAGCGCATGTATTCTATGATGGCGCGGCTGCCGGCCAGATACCCGCCGCAGGCGCCCAGGCCCTTCGACAACGTGCCCATCTTCACGTCGATGTCGCCGGGCTGCAGGTCGAAATACTCGTCCACGCCGCCGCCGGTCTCGCCCAGCACGCAGGAGGAGTGCGCCTCGTCCACCATGAGGAAGCACCCGTATTTCTTCTTCAGCGCCACGATCTCGGGCACCGGCGCGATGTCGCCGTCCATGCTGTACGCGCCCTCGATCACGATCAGCACCTTGCCGAATTTCTCGCGGCGTGAGACGAGCAGGCGCTCCAGCGCGGCCACGTTGTTGTGCGGGAAGGGGCGGGCGGTGGCGCGGCTCATCTGGCAGCCCTGCCAGATGCTGTTGTGGGCCAGCACGTCGTAGAGGATCAGGTCGCCTTCCCCGCAGAAATTGCCCACGAAGGTCTGGTTCGTGCCGAAGCCGCTCACCAGCACCAGGCAGTCCTCGGCGCGCTTCCACTCGGCCAGTTCCTTCTCAAGCGTCTTGTAGAGCGTCTTCTCACCCGCCAGCAGGCGGCTGCCGCTGGCGCTGGTGCCGTAGCGGTCGATGGCCTCCTTCGCGGCGGCGCTGACCTCCGGCCGGCCGGACATGCCGACGTAATTGTATGAGCCAAAATTGAGCACCCGCTTGCCCGCCATCAGCGAGGTGTCCGTGAGCGGGGAATCATGACAGACAAAATAGGGGTCGTCCTGACCCACCGCAGCGACCATCTCGGCCTTGCGCTGCATAAAGGCAATGAACTCCGGCGCGTCTTCAAACCGTTTGATCGGCTTAACGGGATCCAATCCTATCATCTCCTCGGTCGCCGCCCGCCGCCCTTCCGGGCCGGAGCAGGCACTGTACTGCTATAATTCGCTAATTCGCGATTCGCAGGGCAAATCCTCTCAGGCGCGAAAATTTAATTGTTTTCTATATTACGTTATCCGGTATAAAGTACCTCCCATATCTCTCATCTCTCGGGCAATCTGCTGAAAAAAACTGGAAAAAAACTGCAGGAAAGTCGAAAGGCCGGCAGGAATATTTAACCGCGCGGCGAAGTAATAAGATAGAATAAGGCGATCAGCCGAAGGAGAGGACGTGATTCCGATGGCAGCGCTGAAGGGCCTGCCGGGCGGGCGGGCCGAATAAAGCTTCGTTCCGTTAGATAAAAAAGTCAGGAGTGAAAGACATGCGTATTACGATCAATTCGAGAGATATGACCGTTTCCGACGCCATGCAGGAACGGATTGAAAAAAGGCTCAATAAACTGGACCGCTATTTCCGCGGCGACGCGGACGCGCAGGTGCGCCTCAGCCAGGAGCGCGGCGCGCGGAACATCGTTGAAATCACCCTGGTGATCGGCGGCGTGATGCTGCGCGCCCAGGAAAGCAGCGCCGACATGTATCAGAGCGTCGACCGCGCGGTCGACAAGATCGACCGCCAGATCCGCCGCCACCACACAAAGCTGGGCAAAAAGGCCGACCCCGCGGCGCTGGAAGCCCTGGCGCCGGACGTCGAGCCCGTTCCCGCCTGGGAGGATACGCCGGACGAGCTGGTGCGCGTGAAGCGCTTCCCGGTCAAGCCCATGCCGGTGGAAGACGCCATCGCGCAGATGGACATGCTGGGCCACAGCTTCTTCGTGTTCGTCAACGCGGAGACCAACATCACCAGCGTCATCTACCGCCGCACGGACGGCACCATCGGCATGCTGGAGCCGATCCTGGGATAAAAAGAGAATCATCAGGCCGCGCAGGCCTTTCGGCGCGGGGCGAAACGCCCCGCGCTTCATACCGCCGGCAAGCCCTGCATCCGAAGCGGGATGCGGGGTTTCGCTGTAAAAAGGGCGAAAAAGACCCGGCGGCTCCCGCTGCTTTATACAGCGGATATGCGGCAAATTACACAGAATATACTTGAATACATGAACTAGTCGTGGTATAGTGTAAACGGCAAGATGGGAAAAACGGCGGTCGGGCGAGCGCCCGGGGCCGCGCGAGGGGGCGTGAACGTGCGCGGGAGGTCATCCCGGACCCCATATTTCGCGGCGCTGGCCCTGGGCATCATCCTGTTTCTGGCATCCGGCGCGCAAGGCGGACATATATTGTCAGACCTGTTGTTTTCGCTGGCGTCCGGGGCCCTGATCGTTGGGCTCGTCCGCCTGCTGGGCAACCTGAAGATGTTCGCCTCCCTGAATTGGGGCACACGGATGCTCAAGCGCGTGTTTTTCAATACGGCCCGGAGCGGACGGGAAGAAACCGAGGCATACGCGGCCTATCGCAGCAGCCGCGGCGGGCACGCGGACGCCCTTCCCCTTCTGATCGCTTCCGCCGCTTTGGCGGCGCTCAGCCTTGCCGCGGCGAAACTCCCCTGACGACCAATATCAAAGGAGTGAACGAGGAATGAAGAAACTGATCCTGCTGGCGCTGGTGCTTATGCTCGCCCTGTGCGTGGCGAGCTCCGCGAACGCCGAAAAGGCGTTCCACACCTATCTCACCGCCGACACCCCCATCCTGAATGGGCACAATTCGGTGGAGACCTCGCTGGATACCCCCATCGGCTACTGCGGCGCCACCCTGTACCGCGCCATCGCGGACGAGTCGCGCCTTAACTACAAGTACATCGGAGAAATCGCCGCCGAGCTGCCGGAGGAGATTTCCGAAAACGTGTGGCGCATCGCGCTCCGGCCCGAGGCCTGCTGGGCCAACGGCGAGCCCATCAACGCCGACACCGTCATGTACTCCTTCAAGATGCTGCTGGATCCCGTCCTGGCGAACCAGATGGCCGACTTCCTTTCGGACGCCTCCATCACCATCGTGAACGCCAAGGAATACAGCAAGCAGACCAGCGACGCGCCCGTCGCCTGGGAAGACGTGGGCATCAAGAAGATCGACGACTACACCATCGAAATCACCACGACCGGCTCCGTCACCCAGAACAGCGTGTGCGCCCAGTTCACCAACCGCGCCACCGCCATGGTGTATGAGCCCCTGTACGAGGCCGGCATGAACGCGGACCGCACGAGCACCACCTACGGCGTCACCGCCGATCAGTGGATGAGCGCCGGCCCCTACAAGCTGGAGAGCTGGGTGCACGATTCCGTTCAGACCTATGTGCGCAACGAAAACTACTGGCTGCCCGAGTACTTCAACTTCGACACCGTGGAAGTGCGCATCATTAAGGAAATGAACGCCCGCGTCGAGCTGTGGGAGCAGGGCGCGCTGGATTACCTGAGCCCCGACGCCAACACCATCGAGACCTACATCGACGACCCGCGTCTGGTGGAAAACAGCTCGCTGACCGTGTTCCACATCGACATCAACTGCAAGAATCCCGAGAATCCCCTCACCGCGTCCATCAACTACCGCAAGGCGCTCTACCACGCCATGAACCGCGAAGTGATCGCCCGCAGCATCTTCGGCTATCAGGAGCCCAGCGGCACCTATGTCAACGGACAGGCCGGCATGTTCTCCGGCGAAATCTACCGCGACAGCGAGCCCGGCCTGGCCGTGACCGCCCGCGTCAACGAGTGGGGCCCCGCCGGCTACAATCCCGAGCTGGCCCGCGAATACCTGGCCAAGGCCTATGAGGAATGCGGCGTGAGCGAAGACACCGTGATCACCCTGATCATGGCCTTCGACGAGAGCGACACCGCCTGGAAGGCCACCGCCGAGTATCTGAAGGAAGAGCTCCCGGTGATCTTCGAGGGCAAGATCCAGCTCGATTTCGACTTCCACACCGAGTCCGCCACCGCCTACAAGCAGACCCACGACGTGTGGGATCTCTCCCCCAACGACTGGTCGCGCAGCGCCAGCCGCACCTATCCCTACACCTGCTTCTACTACTATCTGTCCACCTACGACAGCCATCCCAACAACTTCTTCGACGAGGAGTTCGAGGCGCAGTACGCCGTGTGCGATTCCGAGGAAGTCAAGTCCGACTATCCGCGTCTGCTGGAAGAGACGGCCAAGCTGGAGAACATCTACCTGGACAAGGTCATTCACATCCCCATGGTCCAGGGCGTCGGCTATCAGCTGATCTCCGACCGGCTTGAGCTCCCCGTGGATGAATTCGTGCCGGGCTTCGGCTGGGGCCTGATATACGCCGACATCGTGGAGTAACAGGCGATAAGACATCCCTCCCCGGTCCATCGAGCGGGGAGGGACGATTGATACGCCCTTGGCATGTGCCGCCCGCCGGCACATGCCTTGGGATTTTTATCTAATGGGTGAAGTGGATGCTCAAGTATATTTTAGGGCGCATTGGCGCGATGCTGCTCACCATTTTCCTGGTCATGACGCTTTCCTTCTGGATCATACGCCTCATGCCCATGACGATCTTCGAGAACCCGGAGGTTTCCCCGGAGGTTCAGTATAAGCTCGAGGAGCGCATGCACCTGCACGAGCCGAAAATCGTGCAATACTACTACTTCCTGGAGGGGATCATCCTCAAGGGAGATTTCGGCACGTCGGTGAAGCTGCGCCCCGGCATGGACGTGTTCGACATCATCATGGTGCGCATACAGCCCACAATGGTGCTCAACTTCTTCTCGCTGCTGGTCTCGATCCCGCTGGGCATACTGGCGGGCACGGTGGCCGCGCTCCGGCGCAATACCTGGCTGGACCACGTGATCTCCTTCGCCATCGTGATCTTCATCTCGGTGCCGTCGTTCGTGTTCGCGTCCCTCCTTCAGTATTGCCTCACGTTCCTCTGGCCGGTGTTCCCGACGCTGTATAACGCCCAGGCCCCCAACGTGTGGCAGGCGTTTCGCTCCATGATCCTGCCCATCACGGCGCTGTCCCTGGGGCCCATCGCCACCATCGCCCGCTACCTGCGGGGCGAGCTGATCGAAACGCTCTCATCCGAATACATGCTGCTGGCCCGCACCAAGGGCCTCACCCAGAATGAAGCCACCTGGTCTCACGCCTTCCGCAATTCCATGGTGCCCATCGCGAACACCATCATTCCCATGATAACGGGCATTATGGGCGGCTCGCTGGTCATCGAAAAGCTGTTTTCCGTGCCGGGCGAGGGCGGGCTGCTGGTGGATTCCATCATGGCGGGCGACCATTTCCTCACCGTGGCCCTGCTGATTTTCTATTCCCTGATTTCGCTCATCACGATTCTCGTCGTGGATATTTCCTACGGCATCATTGATCCCAGGATCCGGATCGGAGGCGGCAAATGATCATAGAAGACAGGAACCACCTTCCGCAGGAGCTGGAAGACATCCCGGCGGAGAAGCTGCAGCTGGCGGGCAAGGATAATTACAGGGACGAGGCCTTCGCCACGGCGCCCATCGGGTTTTACCGGGACGCCTTCCGGCGTCTGCGCAAAAACAAGGTGTCCATGGCCAGCCTCATCGCCATACTCGTCATCATCCTCCTGGCCATCGTGGTGCCGGAGATCAGCGGGTATACCTACGTGCAGCAGAACGTGGACCAGAAATACCTGCCGCCCAAGATCCCCGGCCTGGAAAAGCTGGGCATCGCGGACGGTACCCGCGTGATGACCAACCGCAAAAAGTCCTCCATTTCCGATCCCACCCGCTTCCCGGAGGGCTCCGTGCTGGAGATCGTGCGGGAATACCAGGCCGGCAAGCGGATCGCGGTGGACGTGAAGGTGGATTATTACAAATACTGCGGCGTGCCGGAGGGCGTATACCATTGGTTCGGCACGGATTATCTCGGCCGCGACATACTGACCCGCCTCTTCCGCGGCACGCGCATCTCCCTGCTCATCGCCCTGCTCTCCGTGGTCACGAACCTGATCATCGGCGTCATTTACGGTTCGGTGGCGGGGTATTACGGCGGCCGGATCGACATGTTCCTCACGCATTTTGCCGAGGTGCTGGACGGGCTGCCCTATATCGTCGTGACCATACTGTTCATGATGCTCTTCGGGGCGGGCATCGTTTCCATCGTGCTGGCGCTGACGGTCACCGGCTGGATCGGGACCGCCCGGCTGACGCGCGCCCAGTTTTACCGCTTCAAGGGGCGCGAGTACGTGCTCTCCGCCCGCACCATGGGCGTGCCGGACCGGCGGCTGATCTTCCGCCATATCCTGCCGAACACCGTGGGCCCGCTGATCACCCGCGCCATGATCGCCGTGCCCGGCGCCATCTTCTCCGAATCCTTCCTGGCCTATATCGGCCTGGGCATCATGCCGCCCGAGCCCTCCATCGGCATACTGCTCTCCTCGGGCCAGAGCGTGCTCCTGCAGTACCCGTATCTGACGCTCTTCCCGGCGGTGCTGATTTCGGTGCTCATGGTCGCGTTCAACATGCTCAGCAACGGACTGCGGGACGCCATGGATCCCAACCACAGAGGGGAGGAATGAGCATGGCCCAGGAGACAATTCTGAATGTCCGGGACCTGCGGGTTTCCTTCCGGGCCTATGGCGGCACGGTGCAGGCCGTGCGCGGCATCAGCTTCGACCTGCGCCGGGGCGAGACCGTCGCCATCGTGGGCGAAAGCGGCTCGGGGAAATCGGTGACCTCCAAGGCCATCATGGGAATCCTCCCCAGCAACGCCTCCGTGGACGCCGGCACGATCATGTACGACGGCGTCGACCTGGCCCACGCGCCGGAGAACGTGATGCACGACATCCGCGGCAAGCGCATCGGGCTGGTCTTCCAGGACCCGCTGTCCTCCCTGAACCCCATCATGAAGGTGGGCAAGCAGATCACCGAGGTGCTCACCCGGAAGGGCATGGACCGAAAACAGGCCCGGGCCAAGGCGCTTCAGCTGATGAAGGACGTGGGCATTCCCGAGGCCGAACGGCGCATCAACCAGTATCCCTTCCAGTTTTCCGGCGGCATGCGGCAGCGCATCGTCATCGCCATCGCCCTGGCGGGCGATCCGGAAATCATGATCTGCGACGAGCCCACGACGGCCCTCGACGTGACCGTCCAGGCCAAGATCCTGGAGCTGATCAATGCCCTGAAGGCGGAGCGCAGCCTGTCCGTCATCTTCATCACCCACGACCTAGGCGTCGTGGCCCAGATGGCGGACCGCATCTGCGTCATGTACGCCGGCAAGATCGTGGAGATGGGCACCGCGGAGGAGATCTTTCTGCAGCCCGCCCACCCGT
This sequence comes from Clostridia bacterium, assembly GCA_017527065.1. Lineage (GTDB taxonomy): Bacteria > Bacillota > Clostridia > Christensenellales > Aristaeellaceae > Firm-10. Next base: position 61,864 of record JAFXQO010000001.1, on the reverse strand, counting down.
ACACCTGGGCGCTCCTCTCCTCCATGCCCGACCTGGACACGCGGGACCGCCTGGCGGCGATCCCCGGCGCGCCGCCCAACATGATCCACCCGCCGAAGGGCGACGCCTTCGCGCCGCGCAATCCCTACGCCCTGAACATCGACTTCGAGGAGGAGCCGCCGGTGTTCCGCCTGAGCGAAACCCATTACGCCGCCACCTGGCTGCTGCATCCCAAGGCGGCCAAGGTGGACATGCCGGAAAGCCTGGCGCGCAGGATCCAGCGGATGAAGGAGGCGGGCGGACGTGCCTGAAACGACGAAAATCCTGGAAGTGGAGCATCTTTGCCAGTATTTCACCAGCGGCCACGGCCGGAACCGGATGACCGTTAAAGCGGTGGACGACGTCAGCTTTTCCGTCCGGCAGGCCGAAACCTTCGGGCTGGTGGGCGAGAGCGGCTGCGGCAAAACCACCACCGGCCGCGCCATCATCCGGCTGTATAATCCCACCAGCGGCACGGTGCGCTTCGACGGACGGGAGATTTCCGGCCCGATGACCCGCTCCCTCTCCGATTACCTGAGCCGGAACATGGCCATGATCTTCCAGGACCCCATCGAATCGCTGAACCCCCGCATGACCATCGAGGAGATCGTCGGGGAGAGCCTGCGCCTGCGGGGCATGTCCAGAGAGGAAGTGCACCGCCAGGTCGTGGCCATGCTGGAAAAAGTGGGCCTCACGGAGGAGCACGCCACCCGCTATCCCCACGAGTTCTCCGGCGGCCAGCGGCAGCGCGTCGGCATCGCCCGGGCCATGATCGCGCGGCCCCGGCTGATCATCGCGGACGAGCCGGTCTCGGCGCTGGACGTATCCATTCAGGCCCAGGTCATCAACCTCCTCAACGACCTCAAGCAGGAGCTGGGGCTCACCATACTGTTCATCGCCCATAACCTGAGCGTGGTCAAGTATTTTTCCGACCGCATCGGCGTGATGTATTACGGCAAAATGGTGGAAATCGCCGAAAGCGACGACCTGTACAGCCATCCCCTGCATCCCTACACCCGCGCGCTGCTCTCGGCCATCCCGCAGCCCAATCCCCTGACCGAGCGGAAGCGCTGCCGCGTGGATTACGCGCCGGAACGGGACCACGATTATTCGCGGGAGAAGCCTGAGATGCACGAAGTCGAGCCGGGCCATCTCGTGTACTGCTCGCAGACGGAGCTGGCGCGATACCGGCAGGAACTGAACGGATGACAAATCGGGATATTTCCCATGACATTTCCGGCGGCGGACGCGAATCGGCGTCCGCCGCCGCGCCTATTTCCAGAAATTTCTCCCCCGTATTTGCGAATTATATACCAAAATAACATCAAATGATAATCAAGAAAACAACAAATAATGAAAAACGCCTTTATTGATCCGGAAAAGCGTGTTTTAATAAGGGCAGAGAGCAAGTCGTGCTCAACAATTATCATTTAAGGAGGAACCAAACATGAGGAAGCTTCTGTCCATCCTGCTCGTGCTGGCCATGATGCTCGCTCTGGTGCCCGCGGCGCTGGCCGACGGCGATCTCGAGCCCATCACCCTGACCGTTTTCCGCGGCGATCCCGGCGATCAGCCCTACCCGGACAACAAGATCTACAAGAAGATCGAAGAAGAATTCGGCGTCACCTTCGAGTTCGAGTTCCTGGCCGGCGATCTGGATGAAAAGCTGACCCTGATGACTCAGGATCTGGATGACCTGCCGGATCTGTTCGACGGCGGCAACAGCGCTGAGAAGCTGATCGACGCCGGCGCGCTGATCAACCTGCTGGACTATGTGAACCCTGAGGACACCCCGAACCTGTGGGCCCACATTGAGCCCCAGAAGAACCGCATCATCACCAAGGACGAAGTGACTGGCGAAGACGTCATGTACATCATCCCCAACTACGGCCTGCCGGAGGGCCCGCAGATCGCCCTGTCCGTGGGCGGCCCCGCCTTCTTCATCCAGAAGCAGGTCTTGGCCTGGGGCGGCTATCCCCAGATCACGACCCTGGACGAGTACTTCGACCTGATCGAGAAGTTCCTCGAGGCGAATCCCACCAACGCCGACGGCACCCCCTACATCGGCTTTGACATCCTGTGCGAGGACTGGCGCCGCTTCTGCCTGATCAACCCCGTGCAGCACCTGATGGGCCACCCGAACGACGGCGAAGTGCTGATCGACGTCAACAGCGACGACTATCCCACCGAGACCTTCATCAACCGCGCCTATGCCAAGCCCTACTACAAGAAGCTGAACGAGGAGTTCCAGAAGGGCATCATCAGCGCCGATACCTTCGTCATGAACTATGACCAGTATATCGCGCAGCTGTCCACCGGCATCGTTCTGGGCATGTTCGACCAGGCCTGGGACTTCGGCAACGCCACCAACGCCCTGCTGACCGACAAGAAATACGAGAACACCTACGTGGCCCTGGGCCTCGTCTATGATGAGGACGACGTGGCCGGCCTCCTGCCTGAAGGCTGGACCATCGAAGAGCACTACCTGAACGGCTCCCTGCCGAACCTGGATCGCGGCTTCGGCATCAGCGTGAGCTGCGAGTGCCCCGAGCGCATCATCGCCATGTGGGAGCGCATGATGGATGAAGACTGGCAGCTGCTGTTCAACTGGGGCGTCGAGGGCGAGGACTACTCCATCGTCGACGGCCGTCTGATCATGACCGAAGAGCAGTACGCCAACACCCAGGATATCGAGTGGCAGCGCCACAACAAGGCCCGCGCCTTCTTCGAGAGCAGCCCGAAGCGTCAGGGCTGGATCCTCGAGGGCGACCTGGCCGGCAACTGCTGGGAGCCCGGCAACCAGAACGAGATCGTGTTCGGCCTGATGAACGACTACGACAAGGAATTCCTGGCCGCTTACGGCTACAGCAAGTTCGCTGACTTCGTCAATCCGCCCATCGAGCTGGCGCCCTACGGCGAAGCCTGGCAGATCGACAAGGCCCCCATCGAGAAGGATTACAACGACTTCCTGAACATTCAGGATTCCCAGCTGCCCGGCGTCATCATGGCCAATCCGGATGACTTCGACGCCAAGTGGGACGCCTTCGTGGAAGCCATCAATCCTTCCTGCGAAGTGTACAGCAACTTCATGCATGAAGAAGTGCTCAAGCTGGTCGACGCCTACTACGGCAAATAAGATACCTTCGCAATCAAGGGGAGAGAGCTTCTCTCTCCCCTTGGTTTTTCAAATTCTGCTTTGAGAGAGGTTTTTACAAAGCGGAATTTGGAAAACCGACATTCAAACTATACTGTATCGGGGGAGAGAGCCATGACCGAGTACACCCAGGGCGTCAAGCTGCGCACAGGCAAACGCAAAGGATTCTTCCGCCAGCTGGCTGGCCAGTGGCAGCTGGCGCTGATGTCCGTGCCGATGTTCCTCTATGTGCTTCTGTTCAACTACGTGCCCATGTGGGGCTGGATCAACGCCTTCAAGGATTACGGCAACCGCAAGCTGGTGGCCCGCGGCATCACGCCCTATAACGGGCTGGCCAACTTCAAATGGCTGTTCAGCCGCCCGGACTTTTACCAGGCAATCCGCAACACGCTGGCCATGAGCGTCATCAACCTGGTGTTCGGCACGGTGTCGGCCATCCTGCTGGCCATCCTCCTGAACGAAGTGCGCAACCGCGGCTTCAAGCGCACGGTGCAGACCGTCACCTATCTGCCCCACTTCCTGTCCATGGTCATCGTCGTGGCCATGGCGCAGAATATTTTCGCGACCAACGGCCCCATCAACGCGCTTCTGACCGGCGTCGGCCTCGCCAAAACGCCCATATTCTGGCTGGGCGAGGGCAAATACTTCTGGTGGCTGGTCGGCGTCATCAATGTGTGGAAGGAAGTCGGCTGGGGCACGATCATCTACATCTCCGCCATGACGAGCATCGACCCGAGCCTGTACGAGGCGGCGGCCATCGACGGCGCGGGCCGGTTCCACCGCATCATGCACGTCACCCTTCCCGGCATCCGCTCGACGTTCATCATCCTGCTCATCATGAACATCGGCCACCTGATGGAGGCCGGCTTCGAGATCCAGTACCTGCTGGGCAACGGCCTGGTGGCCAGCTATTCCCGCACCATCGACATCTTCGTGCTGGAGTACGGCATCCAGCAGATGGATATGGGCGTGGCCACCGCCGCCGGCATGTTCAAGAGCGTCGTCGCCATCATACTGCTCGTCTCCGCCAACTTCATCGCGAAGAGACTCGGCGAAGACACGCTGGTGTAAGGGAGGGAAACAGACATGACAAACTCGATCGAAATGAACAAAAGGCCGCGCAGGCGCAACGACGTCGTGTTCCCGATCGTCAACACCTGCATCCTGATCCTGCTGATGTTCGTCACCCTCTACCCCGTGATCAACACCTTGGCCTATTCCTTCAACGACGGCACGGACGCCCTCAAGGGCGGCATCAGCCTGTGGCCGCGCGTGTTCAGCCTGCAGAGCTACCGCTCCATCCTGCAGGATCCCGCCGTGTATCAGGCGGCCTGGATTTCCGCCTCCAAAACCGTGCTGATCACGCTGCTCAACCTGTTCTGGACGGGCATGCTGGCTTACGCCCTGGCCCGCAGGGAGTATGTGCTTCGCAAGCTCATCACCACCATGCTGGTGCTCACCATGTATATCAACGCCGGCCTGATCCCCAATTACCTGCTGATTACCAAGACCCTGCATCTGTCCAAGAGCTACTGGGTCTACATCATCCCCACCATGTTCTCCTGCTTCAACATGATCGTGATCCGCACCTACATCGTGGGCCTGCCGGACGCCCTGGTGGAATCGGCGCGCATCGACGGCGCGGGAGACATCCGCGTCTACTGGCAGATCATCTTCCCGCTGTGCACGCCGGTGCTGGCCACCGTGGCCCTGTTCGTGGCCGTGGGCAGCTGGAACAGCTGGTTCGATACCCATCTGTACTGCGCCAGTAAAAAGAACCTGCTCACGCTGCAGTACCTGCTCAAAATGAAGCTCGCCACCACCCAGGCCAGCGCCAACGCGGGCAAGGCCACGGCGGAAGCCCTGGCCAATTCCAACAGCACCAAGACCACGCCCGTCACCATCCGCTGCGCCATCACGGTGATTTCCACCATCCCCATCCTGGTGGTGTATCCTTTCCTGCAGAAGTACTTCGTCACCGGCATGGCGTTGGGCAGCGTGAAGGGCTGAATTGATCGGGCGGAGGTCTTGTTATGGAAAACAATGGACACGCGGAAATCATGTCGCGCAGTCGCTTCCCTGACGGCTTTCGCATCATGAAGGGCATGCAGGAGTACGTCACCTACATCGACCACTCCTCCCTGCGGCTCTGGTATTCGGAAACGCCCTGGCACTATGAAAGCCACTTTCATTCCGCTGTGGAAATCATCGTGCCGGTCAGAGGCGAGGTGCTCTACACGGTGGCGGATTTCAGCTACCGCGTGCAGTCCGACGAGGTGCTGATCATCCCGCCGAACTGGGTGCACAGCCTCACCATGCAGGAGGGAAGCGCCCGGTATCTCATACTGTTCGAGCCGGACAACATCTTCAACATGCGCGACATGAACCTCATCGAGGGCATTCTGAACATTCCGATATACCTCACGGAGCAGCCGGAGGCCCAGGATTCCATCCGGGCGCTGCTGATGCGAATCGTCAACTGCTACGACAAAAAGGAATTCCTCTGGAACAGCATCTGCTATTCCTACCTGCTGCAGATGTACGCCCGGCTGGGCCAGTTCAATATGTCCCACGCCCTGCGCCGCTACGACGCGCAGAACAGCAAGACGGATCCCGAGCTCATGGAGAGCGCGCGGCTGTATATCGACCAGAACTACATGAAGAACATCACGCTGGACGACATCAGCGCCTTCACCGGCTTTTCCAAGTGCTATTTCTCGCGCATGTTCAAGCAGCAGATCGGCGTCGCCTTTTCCGACTACCTGCGTCAGAAGCGCGTCAGCATGGCGGCGGAGCTGCTGATCCACTCCCGGCAGTCCATCCAGGATATCGCCCTCAGCGTCGGCTTCGGCAGCATCGCCACCTTCAACCGGGTCTTCCGGGATGTGAAGAAGTGCACGCCCTCCGGGTTCAGGGAGATATACGGGAGCCAGTGAGGGATTCCTTGGACGACGCCCCCGGACGATCGCCTTTTGAGCGAGACATATCGGGCCCCCACGTCCCGCGCGGACGTGGGGGCCCTTGGTTTGCCTGGCGCGATGACAGGTCACGCTATACTTTTTCCACATTCATTTCAATGCCGCAAAGCTTGCTGCCCTCGATGGGGTCATCGTGGACACAGCCCATGAAGTCCTTGCCAAGCATATCGTAGAAATGCCCGCTGACGCTGAGCTCCGGCAGACGCCCCACCAGCTGACCGCCTTCCATCAGATACGCCATCTGCACCGGCGTCGCGAAATGGCCCTCGGGCGTAACGTCGCCGCCGGACGCCATCACGACAAACACCGCCTTGCCCGGTACCAGCTCCTTCAGGCTGCGGGCGGTCGGCTCCAGGTACAGGCCGTGGAATCCCAGGCCGGGCACGCCGTCATAGGCCGCAGAAGCGGTGCCGAGATTGGGAAGGCCGTACTGCCCGGCCGTTTTTTTCGTCGTCAGCAGTCCCTTCAGGACGCCGTTTTCGATGAGTGTCGGCCTGAAATCCGGCGCGACGCAGCCTTCGGCGTCAAAGAAGCAGACGCCGGGCGCCGTGGCGGGGTTCATGTCGTCCCGGAGCGTCAGTTTATCCGAAAAAACCTTCTGGCCGAACTTGCCGCTGAGCAGGGAAGCGCCGGCGGCGTAAAGATCGCCCACAAAGTGCTGGAGAAACGCCCCGAATAAATCCGGAGCGGCGGCGATGACGGGATATCGGCCGGGCTCCAGGTCCACAGGGTTATAGAAGGCGTCGTATTGCTTTTTGAAGTATGCAAGCAACGTCTCCGCGTCAAAGTGGTCTCCCGACCAACCCAGGAAGGTGTCGAACAGATTCCCGGAGCCCCGGTTCTGGACGACCAGCTCCAGGTTGAACGCCCGGCCGGAGCTGACCAGCCGCCGCCCGGCCCCGTTGCGGTATTCCGACCGGTTGTATGTCAGGCTGATCTTGTTTGTCAGCGCGAACTTCGGACACATTTCGCCCAGCCGGTCCAGGAAAGACTGCATCGTGGGGATGAATTCGGGAATGGGGATGATCTCCTTCTCGCGCAGGTCTTCCAGCGCCAGCGGGCCTTCCATCCCGCAGGGGTAAGGGATGCCGAAGGCCAGCGCTTCCTCCGCCCTGGCGGTCAGTTCTTTTTCATCGGGCTCCCCAAGGCAGCCGGCGACGCCGATGCAGCCGTTGTCATAGACGCGGACCGTCCCGGTGGTCTTCTCAAGCTCCCGAAAACTGTCGATCTTGCCCGCCGTGACGTTCAGCGTGACGGAACGCTCGGTTTCTTTGATGAATTCCTTCTCCATTCTGCTCACCTCACTGAATGTTCATGGACGATACCCGGACAAACGGGCCGCCGAAACCGACGGGAAGGTTCATCTGCTCCATTTTTCCGCAGCCGCCCTCGACAAAGGACAGAAGCTGAACGTCTTTTGTCAGCCCGTCGATCAGCCCCAGCGTCTCGAAAACAGAACCCGTCAGCACGCTGATCTGGACGGGACGCCCCAGCTTGCCGCCGACGATTTCGTAGGCCAGGCTCGGCGCGATGGTAAAGGTGCTCAGGCCGCTGCCGTGCCGTATTGTCTTGATGAAATAGCCCTTCTCGACGGGGGCGATGAGCTGGTCGAAATCCAGGTCGCCGCCTTCGATATACGTGGTGGTCATGCGGACGATGGGCTCGAAGGTGCAGTCGATCGCCCGGGCGTTTCCGGTCAGCCCTTCATCCAGCGCGGCGGCCGTCTGCGCGCTGTGAAGCCGGCCCGCCAGCACGCCGTTTTTGATGAGGTAGTTTTTGCGGGCCCTGGTGCCTTCGTCGTCATAGGGAACGAAGCCGCTTCCGGGGACGCTGCCGCAGTCGATTATGGACAGGATGGGAGAGCCGACGGCCTTGCCGATCTCCCATTCGTTTTTCATGGTTTCGTCGGAGAGCATGAAGTCGGACTCGGACTTGTGGCCGAAGGATTCATGCGCGAACACGCCCGCGGCCTCAGGCGACAGGACGACCGGAAACTTTCCGGTCTCGGCCGGGACGGAATTTCTGAGGAAGGCCGTCCGCTCCGCGACCGCCGCGCGGATCTCCGCTTCCAGCCCCTTCATCTCGTCAAAGCGCGTTCCGCCTTTCTGCCAGTCGCCGTTGAACTTTTTCTCCCCCTCCGCCATGCTGCAGGAAAAAGCCAGGCCGCAGGTCTGATAATCATAGCGGATATCCGCGCCCAGGCTGGACTGGAAGGAGAACCGGCTGTTGCGGTCGAGATAGGTGCCCGTCGGCATGGTGACGCAGGGATCTTCGGAGAGCAGGGGCAGATAGGACAAAAGGAGCGCCTGCTTCTCCTTCAGCGGCACATCCCGGACGGAGCAGCCGTCGAAGCTGGAAACGGCGTCGCGGTTCCTCTCAAAACGGCGCACGACGGGGTCCTCCAGGATCTGCGGGTTTTCCGTGGCGGCGGCGTAGAGCCCGTCCAGGGTCTCCTGCAGGTGGTCGATGTCGGTCACGGAGGCGTAGTACCAGAGCTTGCCGTCGTAAACCCGAAGAAAGGCCTGGCGCTCCACGCGCGTTTTCATTTCCTCGAGGATTCCCGCCTTATAGGAAATCACGGTATGGCTCCGGTCTTCGGTGCGGATATCGGCATAATAGCCTTCCCGAAACTGGATCATGGGTTGGTTTCTCCTTTCCTTTTCATGGTTTGATTTTACCCGATTGCCTTTTCAAACTTTACGCGGAATGAGGCGGACACAAGGTCTCCCACCTCGTCCAGGGTGCCGCGCAGCCCGTCCACGGCGGTCGGCCCCTTGTCGTCATAGACATAGACCGAATTCGGCGCGTGCTCCGTAAAGGCCACGTTCTCCAGCGTGTACACCGGATCGGCGTCAAAGGCCCTGGCCATTTGGACGGCCTCGCGCAGCGCCTCTTCCGATTCTTCCGTCTGTCCCTCCGAATCCAGGACGACGGCCCGAAGCAGGCCATACAGGCTGATAATCTTGTCCAGATAGGAACGCTGATCCGGCTTTTCCTTCGATTTCCTCAGAAGCTCGATCATCCATTCCGCCGTCCGGAGGCACCGGGCCGTGTTTCCCGTTTCCATGTAATAGTGGATATATCCGCGCATGACGGTTGTTATATTGCTGAGTTGGTTGATGAAAGCCCTCTCCGTGTACTCGATGCCTTCCTCCACATTCATTTTGTGCAGGATCATCAGAAGGCCGATGTTGGCGTCGCTGTTCCCGCTGAGATTGTTCTTCTTGTATTCCTCCACAGCCTTCTTGTATTCCTTCAGGTCGGCGTAGCATCCCGCGATCTCGTTCCGGATGAGCACCTCGTTGATCTCCGGACAGCTGTTCTGCGGGAGCAGCTCCATGGCGTGCCGGTACAGCTCCAGCGCCCGCTTCAGGTGCGTTTCATCCTGATGCAGCGTGCCATAGCGCTTGCAGATGGACGCGGCGCCGAACACGATCTGAAAATGATTGGGGAATTTCTTCAGCGCGTTCTCGTATTCCACTTCCACTTCCTCAAACGGCGCCTTGTTCACCATGGCCTCGATCCGTCCGGCCTCCTCGCCGGCGTCGGCGCCATGCATGGTGAAGCCGACCAGCGCATCCACCGACACATGGAAGAGTTCGGCCAGGTCCATGATGTATCCCAGATCCGGCTCAGAGCTGCCTCTCTCCCACTTGGAAACCGTTCCCAGCGTGATCTCGAGTCTCTCCGCCAGCTGTTCCTGAGTGAGTCCCAGGCTTTTCCGATAATCGCGGATGTTTTCTGCCAGTTTGTTCTCCATGCTTCCCCTCCGGATATGACCGCGTTGACAGGCGTTTTCTTCATCGAGACCGCATCCATCATGATCGCTCCCTTCCGCTTCGGCCATTCCGCGGCCGTTTCATCTGTTTCGCAATCATCATAGCCGATCTCTACGCTCTATTGAACACCTAATTCGTATAATCTGTCAAGTAATTTTTCTATGTTCCGTAGAATATTTCCCGGCGCGTCGTGCGGGTCGCGTTTCCCACGGTGGAAGAATGGATTCCGTCTTATCCAAAATAAAAAACAAACCCGAGCCGATCAACCGGTTCGGATTTGCCTGTGCAAGTGGAGCATAGGGGATTCGAACCCCTGACCTCAACGATGCGAACGTTGCGCGCTACCAACTGTGCTAATGCCCCAAAATGGTCTGGGTGAGAGGATTCGAACCTCCGGCCTCTTGAACCCCATTCAAGCACGCTACCAAACTGCGCTACACCCAGATGAAACTGTTGTTTTTCAAGGCATTTCAAGTGCTGCGTGCTTGAATTGTCTCGCACGAGCGCGCTTGAATCCCTGACAACAAGAGCAATTATACTCCCGTCTCACGCCTTTGTCAAGGTGTTTTTGAAAGAAATGGGAACCTGCGTTGTAAATTTTCGCAATAAAAGAGCGCATCATAATCCCGAAATTGAGCCGGACGCGTCCGCCGCGCTTGAAACAGTTCAAAGAATATGGTAAGATGAAGACAATGCACTGGAGGCAAATGAAACAAGGAGGAAAGGCAGTATGATTTCAAAGGCAGCGGCCGAACGGGTGCTCGCTGAGGCGGTCCGTTCAGGCGGCGATTTCGCGGAACTGTTCATGGAGGATACGCGCTCCAATAGCCTGAGCCTGGTCGACGGAGCGATTGACAGCGCGAATACCGGGCGGCGGCACGGCGCGGGCATCCGCATCTACAACGGCCTGGAAAGCGTGTATGTGCACACAAACGACACCAGCGAAGCGGGCCTGATCCGGGCGGCGAAGCAGGCGGCCTCCGCCATCGGCAATAAGGACGTTCCCCGCGACATCACCCTCACCGGCTCCATCGCGCGAAACATTCACGCCGTCGAGCGCCTGCCCATGGACGTGAGCGGCGCGGAAAAGGCGCGCCTCGTCCACGCGGCGTACCAGGCGGCAAAGGACTATAACAGCGCCATCAAACAGGTGCGCGCGCAGCTCATGGGCAAGGAGACCGACGTGCTCATCGCCAACACCGAGGGCCTGTTCACCGGAGACCGGCGCGTCTATACCCGCTTCTTCGTGGTGGCCATGGCCTCCAACGGCCAGGAAAACCAGACCGGCAGCCAGGGCCCCGGCGGCATGATCGGCTACGAGCTGTTCAGGGACAAGGTGGATGTGGAAGCCTGCGCCCGCCACGCGGCCGAAACCGCCGTGACCATGCTCGGCGCGGACAACTGCCCCGGCGGCATCATGCCCGTCATCATCGACAACGGCTTCGGCGGCGTCATCTTCCACGAGGCCTGCGGCCATTCCCTCGAGGCCACGCAGGTGGCGCTGGACAACAGCGAGTTCTGCGGCAAGCTGGGCCAGCAGATCGCCTCCCCCATCGTGACCGCCATCGACGACGGCACCATAGCCAACGAATGGGGCTCCCTCAACATCGACGACGAGGGCACGCCCACCACCCGCCTGGTGCTCATCGAGAACGGCATCCTCAAAAACTACATGATCGACCGGCTGAACGGCCGCAGGATGAAGATGCCCATGACCGGCTCGGCCCGCCGGCAGGACTACACCTTCGCCCCCACCTCCCGCATGCGCAACACCTTCATCGCCGCCGGCGCCGACGACGAGGCCGAAATCATCGCCACGGCGGGGGACGCGCTCTACGCTAAGCAGATGGGCGGCGGCTCGGTCAACCCGGCCACCGGCGAGTTCAACTTCGCCGTGATGGAGGGCTACCTCATCAAGGGCGGCAAGATCGACCGGCCCGTGCGCGGGGCGACCCTCGTGGGCAAGGGCAGCGAAATCCTTAAGAAGATCGACCGCGTTGGCCGGAATATGCAGATGGCCCAGGGCATGTGCGGCTCGAAGAGCGGCTCCGTGCCCACCAACGTGGGCCAGCCCATGATCCGCGTGACGGACATCACCGTCGGCGGCCGCTAAGGAGGGACAGCAAATGGATGTGAATGAATTCATCAAGAAATTGTTCGAGCGCGCCAAGGCGGCCGGTTTCGAGGCCTGCGAGGCCGATTACGCCGACAACGAGGAATTCTCCGTGGGCGTCAAGAACGGCGAAATCGTGGATTACAACGTGAGCGCGGGCATGGGGCTGGGCTTCCGTGCGCTCTCAAACGGCAAGATGGGCTACGCCAGCACGCAGGTGCTCGACGAGGACGCCCTCGACCTGCTCATCGCCGGCGCGGCGGAAAACGCGGCGCTCATCGAGAACGAAGACGAGGAATTCATCTTCGCGGGCAGCGAGCGCTATCCGGAGATGGATGTGTACAACGACGCCATCGACCAGATCACCGCGGCCGAAAAGATCAACATGGCGCGCCGCCTGGAAAAGGCCTGCGTGTCCATCGACCCGCGCGTGACCCAGTGCGAGGAGGTCGAGATCATGAGCGGCTCCGGCGCGCGCCGCCTGGTCAACAGCCGCGGGCTGGACGTATCCTACCGCGAGAACTACATCGGCCTGTACGCCGGTGTGCTGGCCCAGGGAGAAGGCGAAGTGACCAGCGGCAGCGCGATCCGCCTGGCGCGCGACCCGAAAGAGCTCGACATCGAGGCCGAGGCGGCCAAGGCCGTCAAGGAGGCTGTGGACGGACTGAAGGCCGACAAGGCGGTCTCGGGCGAATACAAGGTGATCCTCCGCGGCGACGTGGCCGGCTCCATCCTGCGCACGTTCGCCTCCGTGTTCAGCGCGGACGCGGCGCAGAAGGGCATGTCTCTGCTGAAAGGCCGCGAGGGCGAGATGATCGGAAGCGAGGCCCTCACCATCGTGGACGACCCGCTCAACCCCGCCTCTCCCGGCGCGACGCCCTTCGACGGCGAAGGCGTGGCCGCGCGGCGGCTCGAAATCGTGAGCGCGGGCAAGCTGAACACGCTCCTTCACAACCTGAAGACCGCGAAGAAGCAGGGCGTTCAGACCACAGGCAGCGCCTCCAAGCCCAGCTACGCCTCGCCGGTGGGCGTGTCGGCCCACTCGATGCACATCGTGCCCTCGGATATCAGCCCCGAAAAGCTCCTCGAAATGGCGGGCGACGGCGTGCTCATCACCTATGTGCAGGGCCTGCACTCCGGCGCGAACCAGATAAGCGGCGACTTCTCGCTGGGCGCGCGCGGCTTCCTCATCGAGGGCGGCAAGATCACCCGGCCCGTGAGCCAGATCACCGTTGCGGGCAACTTTTTCGAGCTGATGAAGAACGTGACCGCCGTGGCGAACAACCTGGAATTCACCTTCTCCTCCGTGGCCTCGCCCGATCTGCTGATCGGCAAGCTGGCCGTGGCGGGCAAGTGACCTATCCCATTCAGGCGCAATGATCGCCGGCCGGCGCGGACGGCTTCCCCGCCGGCCGGCGATCCTCATTTCCGAACGACGATACATGGGGGTTACCGATGTGATTCTGGATATAACGGGCATTGGCGCGGAACTGCAGGGCGTCGGGCGCGCGGCGGACGGCCGGGTGGTGTTCGTTCCCTTCGCGCTGCCGGGCGAGCGCATCGAGGCGGACATCGTGCGCGAGGCGGAGCGCTACATGGAAGGCCGGCTCACCCGCGTCATCGAGCCGGCGCCGCAGCGGGTCGCCCCGCTGTGCCCGCTGTACGGCCGCTGCGGCGGCTGCCGCGCCCAGCACATGAGCTACCAGCGCTCGCTCGAATTGAAGGAGCAGGTTGTGCGCCAGCAGCTGGAGCGCATCGGCGGCCTGACGAAGCCGAACGTACTCCCCGCATTGGGGGCTGAAATGCCCTGGCGCTACCGCAACAAGGGGGAGTTCTTCGTCTCGACTGACCCGGCGACGCGAACGCCCTTCGTCGGCGTATACGCGCTGGGCGGAAACAGGCTGCTGCCCGTCGACGGGTGTATGATTCAGAGCGACATCGCCATGCAGGCGGTGAAGGTCGTGGCCCAGTGGATGCAGATTTACTGCGTGCCCGCTTGGGACGCCAAGCCCGCGCCGGAGGGCGGCGTGCGCTTCATTGTGACGCGTGTCAACCACGTGGGCGAGCTGATGCTCATTCTGTGCACCTCGGGACGGCGCCTGAAATGCCTCAACCAGCTTTTCGACATGCTGAACACGCAGTTTCCCGGCCGCTTCCGCTCGCTGAATCATCTGTCCCTCGCCAGCCGCCCCACCCACGCGCTGGACGGGCGCATCGAGTCGACCCAGGGCAAGCGCGTGCTGTACGATCAGCTGATGGGCCTCACCTTCGAGATGTCGCCCAAGACGTTCTTCCAGGTGAACCACGCGCAAACCGAGGCGCTCTACGAATGCGTGCGCCGGGCCGCGGCGCTGACGGGAAACGAGCTGGTCGTCGACGCCTACTGCGGCTGCGGCACCATTTCGCTTGTTCTGGCTCGGGAGGCGAAGCGGGTGATCGGGGTGGAGATCCTTGAGGCGGCGGTGGAAAACGCGCGCCTGAACGCCCGCCGCAACAAGCTGGCGGACAAGACGGCGTTTTACGCGGGCGACGCGGGCGAGCTGGTCGCCGGCTTCCTCCGGCAGCGGGAGCGCATCGACGTGCTGGTGGTGGATCCGCCACGCAAGGGCGTCGACGCGGGCCTGCTTGACGCCATCATTCAGGTGAAGGTGCCGCGGATTGTCTACGTGAGCTGCAACCCCGGCACGCTGGCGCGCGACGTGAAGCGCCTGACGCAGGAGGGTGGGTATCGGATGGAGTACGCGCAGCCGGTAGATATGTTCGCGTGGACGGAGCATGTCGAATCAGTCGTATTGATTACTCGAGCCTGAGTTGAGGCTACAGGGTAGATGTAAAAAAAGTGAGGTGATACTGTGACGAAGATTGAAGCATATGAGAACATACTCATCAAAGAAGGAATGCCCAAAGAGGCCTATGCCGAGTATGAAACACTCTTAAAACGAGTCCGGGGTAATTTCCTTCGTCTTCAGCACTGCTACACCACAGCCGTTCAGTTTCCGATCAAGCGGTCACAAGAAGGAATTGACATGATACAATGGGCTTTAGAGAAATTCCCTGATACTTGGTTCCCGACTTATTCTGCCTATTACAACATGGGCATTATCCACGAGCGCTGCAGCAATTACCCTGCTGCATATGAAGCATATCGGAAGGCAGCAGATGTTTTGAGCAATGATCAGATTTCGTATCAACGTACAATAGCCGGGAATCTGATGTGGATGCTCTTACATGTAGATGGTTTCAAATACTCCGAACAACTTGAAAAGTATTATGCGTTGTTCTTGAAGACAGACGATTTTGAGAAAGCCTTCATCAACAATGAATTTCGTATAGCTGTCGCGGAGATCGTGATTTATTCATACAAAGGGATAACAGATAAAGCTGCAACGGCGCTTGAAACAGCACTTCGCTTGAGTAATCCAAATATTGTGAGCAGGATTCAGGGAATCTTGGATAAACATAGAGTCAAAGACCGTTTGAAAAACACACCCGAGTGCGCTGCTTTTTTGAAAACAGTAAAACTGTAAGGGCAATATCAATGCTGTTGCCTCGACCGTTTCAGATGATGAGAATTAAGCCACAAGGGTGGTTGTGACAACAGCGTTGATAAACGGCATTTTATTCACGCTGTTGTCCCAAGGCATGTGGAATCAGTAGTGGCGTTGACTCGAGCCGGGTTTTGACTATGTTTTTAATGACAAAAACCAGATTTCAGAGAATCGTTCTTTGTGCCTTCGATAAGTAGGATGATGTTTATGAATGTATTAATAATACAGAATTATTATTTCTACTGCGGAATTGAAAAAGATGAATCCGAGCTGTAGTTGCTGTTTTGATGTAGGAGTTCTAAACGTATTATTTGAAGTACAAGGAGAGTTTCTGATGAATCAGCGAAATAAACTAATAGATTCGGTCAAAGGCATTGGAATGATTTCAGTTATTATTGGTCATTCTCTGGTTACCCTTCCCATTACCCATCTGAAGTTAGGTATCTTTGTGTATTTATACAACATTATGCTTTTCTTTTTTGTGGCTGGGTTTCTATATGACGGTAATAAATACAATCGTTTTGAAAGTGTTCATATTTACATAGGAAAACGGTTCTACGGGATTTTCAAACCGTATGTACAGTATAATACCGGATTTGTTCTTTTGCACAACCTTCTTTCATCTCTTTCGCTTATTATCGCTGGATCATACTCTGTAAACGAATGCATAATATGGTTGATTTCAGGAGCGGTTCTCCAGACAAACGAGGCTATGCTTGGCGCTTTCTGGTTTCTTCCGGTATTGTTTGTTTCATGTGTCCTGTTTTGCATATCATTCTGTTTGTCCGCCGATATTTCTGCCCGTTTTTGCAATCGTAAAAACGCTACAAACATTCTGATGTCCTTAATTATGCTGCTTTTTGCCATCTTAGGCCTCTATACAAACTCTATTGGAATGTATCTATCCTATCATATTCAAATCGCCCTCTTAGCAGTGCCGATCATGTACCTCGGGTACATTTCCAAGAAATATTATCCTAAAATCCGCTCTTTGTTTTCTTGGGTAGGTTGTCTTGCTTCGTGTGCGGTTTTATGTCTGATAGCACACTATAATGTGATATCAGTAGAACTTTCAGTTAATCAAATCGGAAATGCTTTTCTTTTCTATCCTGTTACTTGTATAGGTTTATATTTCTGTATGTGTTTAGCCAACATACTACAGAAGTGCTCCCCCGTTCAAAAGCTGTTGTCATTCATAGGAAAGAACAGTTTCCATTTTATGGCTTTGCATCTCCTAATCTTCAAATTATTTGACAGATTGGTATCGTTATTCAGATCCGATCCGGAGACTGTAATTAACGCGTTCCCTTACTCTTATAATTTAGGATTAACATATACGGTCGTCACTGTTATTGTCATGGGTATTATAATTACGCTCGTGAAAAATGCAAAGAAAGTATGCAGGAGAACTGTAAAACAAGAAAAATGATTGCATATTCCTGCAAACAGGCAAAACACGGGTTTTTATAGCGCGATTATGAGAACCAAAAAAGTCATGACTGTTTATTTCGTTTCCTCGTGCCAGGTGGAGACCGTATGCCTCTTGTACCGTTAAATCAGTCTTTGAGGAGAAAGGCCAGATGGAATACATCATCAAGGATCTGTCAAAAGAAGACGCCGAATACATCGGCGAGAAGATCAACGAAATCGTGCCGCGCGAGGTGGACGCGGACGAAGAAAGATTTGTCCTCAAAATCGAATACGAAACCGGCGGGATCATCGGCGGATGTATTGCCGAAGCCTACGAATACCATTGGTCGAGAATGTTTCTCAACGATCTCTGGGTGGACGAACGCTATCGTCATCAGGGGATCGGCTCAATGATCCTCCGCGAAGTCGAGCGCATCGCAAGAGAGAAGGGCTGTCGCGTCGTGACGCTCGGCACGGCCAGTTATATGGCAAGACCATTCTATGAAAAGCATGGCTATACGGTCTTTACAACGCTGAAAAAGGCGAACGGCCATACCAGTTATTCCTTGGTCAAATACCTTGACAGGGACGCGCCTGAATATGTTCCGGCAAACAACAACGGCGCACGATTCAAAATATCGATCGGAAATGACGAGGACGCGAATGTCATACTGAACGGCATCGACGCATACAGCGCGGCCTACGAGCAGAAATGCGAGAGCATTGGCTTCTATAAAAAACTTGTGGACGAAGACGGTAATTTTATAGCAGGCGTGATGGCGGACATGGACAAAGGGGCATATGGTTTTGTCGACGCTCTTTTTGTGGAGGAGCCGTTGAGACATCACGGCCTGGGCACGTATTTTTTGCGGGAAGTGGAAAAACTCGCAAAGGAAAACGGCGCGTCGTTGATTCTGACAAGCGCGGGAGACTGGAACGTCGGTTTCTTCAAAAAGAACGGCTATTTGCTCAGAGGCGAACTCAAGGATGTTCCCAAAGGACATAACTGTTATGAGCTCTACAAGAATATCTGAGTCCCGGCAATGAAAAGGAGAAGAGGACAAATGAGAGCAAGCCACAGCGAGTCGGAACGCCTTGCGGCGCTGGTCAGGATCGTCTGGCCGGAACATTCCCCGGAGGAGCTGGGGAGAATCGTCGACGGCTATATGAATTCGGACAACTCAGCCGTTTTTTCCGAAAGCGCGGACGGACAGATCGTCGGCGTGGCGCTCTGCTGCCTGCGTCACGACTACGTCGAAGGCTGTGAAACCAGCCCTGTCGGCTATCTGGAAGGCGTCGGCGTCAAGGAAGAATACCGCCACAGGGGGATCGCCAGGAAACTGGTTTCAGAATGCGAAGAATGGGCGAAGGAAAAAGGCTGCTCCGAATTTGCCAGCGACTGTGAACTGACGAACGCCGCGTCGCTGAAATTCCATTTAAGCGTTGGTTTTCAGGAGGAAAACAGGATCATCTGTTTCAGGAAAGTCCTTTGAAAAACCCCGGCGCAGCGACGCGGTTTCAGCAAACAAAGTATCTTTTGATTCCCCTCCAATCACGGCTTGCTTTTTCTCCGCCGCGCGTGTACAATAGAAGGGCCAAAACAATACAATGAGCGAGGAGCGTGGACACCATGAAGATTTTGCTGACCGGCGGCGCCGGATACATCGGCAGCCACACCGGCGTCGAACTGCTCGAGGCGGGCTACGACGTCGTCTCGGTGGACAACTACGTCAACAGTCAGCCCGAAGCGCTGCGCCGCGTGGAAGCCATCACCGGCAAGAAGGTGACGGCCTATGAGGCCGACGTATGCGACAAGGCCGCGCTGGAGAGAATATTCGAGGCGGAGAGGCCGGACGCCGTGATCCATTTCGCGGGGCTCAAGGCCGTGGGCGAGAGCGTCGCCAAGCCGCTCATGTACTACCGCAACAACCTCGATTCCACGCTCGCGCTGCTGGAAACCATGAAAAAATACGGCTGCACGCGCATCGTGTTCAGTTCCTCGGCCACCGTATACGGCCAGCCGGAGGTCCTGCCCGTGCCCGAAACGGCGCGCCTGGGCTGCTCCAGCCCCTACGGCTGGACGAAGTACATGATCGAGCAGATTCTGCGCGACGAGGCCGTGGCCGACAAGGAGCTCTCCGTGGTGCTGCTGCGCTATTTCAACCCGGTCGGCGCGCATCCCAGCGGTCTCATCGGCGAGAACCCGAACGGCATCCCGAACAACCTCATGCCCAACGTGCTCAACGCGGCCTCCGGCAAGATGAAGGAACTGAAGGTGTTCGGCGGCGACTATCCCACGCCCGACGGCACCTGCGTGCGCGACTACATCCACGTGGTGGACCTGGCGAAGGGCCATGTGCGCGCCATCAGATACGCCATGGAGCACACCGGCAGCGAAGCCATCAACCTGGGCACCGGCGTGGGCTACAGCGTGCTGGACATCATCAACAGCTTCGAGAAGAGCACGGGCGTCAAGGTGCCCTACGTGATGACCGACCGCCGCCCCGGCGACATCCCCACCGTCTACGCCGATCCCTCCAAGGCGGCGCGCCTGCTGGACTGGCGTACCGAAAAGACGCTGGACGACATGTGCCGCGATTCCTGGGCCTTCAAATCCAGGAACCCGAACGGCTACGAAGCGGAATAACCGTTTAAAGCGCGCCTGTCTGCCTCCCCGGCAGGCGGGCGCAATGCGCATGAGGAGAAGCGAGGTGAACGCGAATGAAGGGCGTGATAACGGGGCTCCTTTGCCTGGCGGCGCTGCTGGCGGGGCTTTTGATGGGCTGCGAGGCGCAGCGCGGCAACGCGGCGCAGGCGGAGGACGAGCGCATGGTCGTCGAAATCACCGCGTTCAACGTGGGCAAGGCGGACGCCATACTCGTGCGCGTGGGAGAAAAGCTCTACCTGATCGACGCCGGCCTGGAAGACGGCTTCGGCGACCTGGCCCGCGCGCTGGAGCGGGAAAACGTGACCCATCTGGACGGCGTGTTCCTCACCCACGTGGACAAGGATCACGGCGGCGGCATGGAGGCGCTGGCGGCTACGGACATTGCCATCGACG
The DNA here is from genome assembly GCA_017527065.1 of Clostridia bacterium. Classification (GTDB taxonomy): domain Bacteria; phylum Bacillota; class Clostridia; order Christensenellales; family Aristaeellaceae; genus Firm-10. The sequence continues at coordinate 41,803 of JAFXQO010000001.1, read as the reverse complement.
CGTTTTACGCCTCGCCGTATTTCTTCAAGCGCACGATGAAGGAGAACCAGATCGTGCGCGCCGCCGAAGCCCGGGGCATGGACGTGATCTGGCTGAACGAGGGCGACGCGGTGGAGATCGCGGCGGACTGCCGCTTCGAGGTGCTCGGCCCCCTCGGCCCTGATCCGGAGGATGAGAACAACAACTCGCTCGTGATGAAGCTGGTTACTCCCGAGGGCTGCGCGCTGCTGGCCGGCGACATGGAGAAGGACGTCGAAAAGCTGCTCGTCGCCGCGGAAGCGGACCTGTCCGCCGTCTATCTCAAGGTGGGCCACCACGGGCGCGCCGACGCCACGGGCAAAGACTTCGTCCGCGCGGTTTCGCCGGAAATCGCCGTGATTTCCACCGACCGCGTGGAGGAGCCGCGCTCGGCCGACGAGAAGGTGATCGCCCGGCTCGAGAAGGCGGGCGCGCAGGTCTATGTGACAGAGGACTATGAACGGGGCGTCAAGGTGCGCCTCGAGGGCGGACACGCGGTCTATGTGTCGCCCTGAGCCATGAAGACACCTGTCCAACAGGAAACGGAGGAAAGCAAATGAACGAATTCGAGAAGATCCCGGGCAGCAAGGTCATGACCCGCCGGAGCGAACCGGTGCTCACCTGCAACGACGTGCCCTATGAGTCCAACCTGACCTTCAACGCCGGCATCACGCGGGACGACAAAGGTTATGTGATGCTCTTCCGCAACGACTACGGCTGCACCCAGCCCGAATGGGAGGCCGGCAAGCGCTTCAAGGGCACCAACATCGGCCTGGCCCGCAGCGACGACGGCATCAAATGGACGGTGTTTGAAAAGCCGGTGTTCGCGCTCAAGAGCGACGAGTTCGACCGGGCCTACGATCCGCGCATCACCCATCTGGACGGCCGGTACTATATCTGCTTCGCCGCGGATACCAAACACGGCGTGTGCGGCGGCATCTGCGTGACGGATGACTTCGAGCATTACGACATCGTCTCCATGAGCGCGCCGGACAACCGCAACATGGTGCTCTTCCCGGAGAAGATCGGCGGCCGTTACGTGCGGCTCGAACGGCCCATGCCCGTCTATTCCCGCGACGGCGACGAACAGTTCGACATCTGGCTCTCCGAATCGCCCGATCTGGTCTACTGGGGCAAATCGCGCCTGGTGCTGGGCTGCGAGCACGTGCCCTACTGCAACAGCAAGATCGGCCCCGGCGCGCCGCCCCTCAAGACGGACAAGGGCTGGCTGACCATCTTCCACGCGGTGGACAAGGACTACACCCGCGGCAAGAACGGCTGGGAGGACAAGTGGCAGAAGCGCTATGTCATCGGCATCATGCTGCTGGACCTGAACGATCCGAGCAAGGTCGTCGGCATGAGCAAGAAGCCGCTGATGGTGCCGGAAACGGACTTCGAGCTGCACGGCGGTTTCCGCAGCAACGCGCTGTTCCCCTGCGGCATGATCCGCGACGGCGCGGGCCAGATTCGCATCTACTACAGCGCGGGCGACGCGGTGGTGTGCATGGCCACGGCGGCGGAGGAAGACCTCATCGCGCTGTGCTGCGAGGAAAAATAAGCGCGGCGGAACCAGAATAATACAAGCAGGAGGTCATCATGAAAATCGCGTTCATCGGAGCGGGCTCCATCGGCTTTACGCGGCGCCTTCTGGCGGATATCCTGACGGTGCCGGAACTGCGGCAGGCTGAGATCGCCTTTACCGACATCAACAAGCACAACCTGGACATGGTCACGCAGCTGTGCCAGCGCGACATCGAGGCCAACGGCCTGGATATCAAGATCCACGCCACGCTGAACCGCCGCGAGGCCTTCAAAGGCGCGAAATACGTGGTCAACTGCGTGCGCATCGGCATGCTGGAGGCCTTCGCCAAGGACGTGGAGATCCCGCTGAAATACGGCGTCGACCAGTGCGTGGGCGACACGCTCTGCGCGGGCGGCATCATGTACGCCCAGCGCGACATCGCCTTCCTGGAAGGCCTGTGCCGGGATATCAACGAAGTCTGCCTGCCCGGCTGCCTGCTGCTGAATTACTCCAACCCCAACGCCATGGTGACGTGGTACTGCCTGAAATACGGCCATGTGAACACGGTGGGCCTGTGCCACGGCGTGCAGGGCGGTCACGCCCTCATCGCCCGGGCGCTGGGCTACAAAAAAGAGGAAATCGACATCATCTGCGCCGGCATCAACCACATGACCTGGTACATCTCCGTAAAGCACAACGGCGAAGAGCTGAACGGCAGGCTGCTGGAGGCGCTCATGGCCGACCCGGAAATCGCGCAGACCGAAAAGGTGCGCATCGACATGATGAAGCGCTTCGGCTATTTCAGCACAGAGTCCAACGGCCACCTGAGCGAATATGTTCCCTGGTACAGGAAGCACACGGACAAGATCAAGGACTGGATCGACCTGGGCGTGTGGATCAACGGCGAAACCGGCGGGTATCTGCGCGTATGCACCGAAGGCCGCAACTGGTTTGAGACGGACTTCCCGAATTGGCTGAAGGAACCGCCGATGGCGTATGTTCCGGAAAAACGCAGCAGCGAGCACGGCAGCTACATCATCGAAAGCCTGGAGACGGGGCGCGTCTACCGCGGGCACTTCAACGTCATGAATCAGGGCTGCATCACCAATCTGCCCTATGAGTGCGTGGTGGAGGTGCCGGGCTTCGTGGACACCCACGGCATCAATATCCCGCGCATCGGCGACCTGCCCCTGGGCTGCGCGGCCTGCTGCCAGAGCAACATCACCGTGCAGAAGCTGGCGGTGGAGGCCGGCGCCCACGGCGACATCAACCTGCTGCGCCAGGCCATGATGATGGACCCGCTGACCGGCGCGGTGTGCGACCCGAACGCCATCTGGCAGATGGTGGACGAGATGCTGATCGAGGAGGCGGAATGGCTGCCCCAGTACGCCGAGGAGATTGGGCGCGCGAAGGCCCGCTGGGCGGACGCCGAGCGCAACGGAACGCTCATCCCGCCCATCGTGACCCAGGGCGCCGCGCGGCTGCACACCAAGACGGTGGAGGAAATGGCCAAGGATAAAGCGGAGGCGCGCAAGAACGCCGCCGAAGCGGACAAGGCCAAGGAGCGGCCCGCCGCGAAAAAATGATAAAACCCTTCGCTTACGAAAACGCCATGCCGGCGCGCCCGGCATGGCGTTTTGCATGAGCGGGAAATCCTCTGTCAAACCCGGGGAATCTCCACCACCTGTCCCGTCTCCATCGCCTGGTCGGCGCGGAACACCGTCATGTGCCCGGCGATGGAATCCTCGATCGAAGTGCAGGAAACGCTCGGTTTCTCCCCCAGCAGCAGCGACACGAAATCGGCCACCAGCCGCTCGTCGCCGCCCGCGTGGCCGCCCTTGACGCCGGAGGTGTCGCCGGAGGCGTTCAGGTCCACGGTCTCCTCCCGGTATTCGGCCGTGGAGTGCGGATCAAGCACGCGCATGGTGAAGCGGGAATCGTCCACCCGGCCCAGGATCTCGCCCCGCTCGCCGGTGATATGAATGGTGCGCTGGGCCAGCGGCGTGCCGGTGAGCATATTGTGGGAGGCGATGGAGCCGTCGGCGAACTGGATGATCACCGTCTGGTTGTCCACGATCTCCGCGCCCGTCTTGTAGGCGCACAGGCCGTAGTCGGAGGTTTTCAGAAGCGCCGCCTTCTGCTCCAGCGTCGGGCGCTCGACGTTCTCCAGGTCGCGCCACACGTAGAAGCTCCACCGGTCGGGATGCTCCAGATACTGCTTGCGCGCCGAGAAGGGGCAGTTGTCCTCGATCTCCGGCGGGCAGTCCACCAGGCAGCGATTTCCCGCGCCGGCCGGGGCGTTTTCCGGGCGGAACTGCTGCATGCCGCCAAAGCTGGACACGCGCACCGGCGCGATGCCGGATTTCATCCACATGATGAGGTCGATGTCGTGGCAGCACTTGGCCAGCAGCATGGAGTGATGCCCCGCCGTGGCCGCGCCGCGCCATTTGCCCCGCACGTAACTGACCAGCATGTGATGATGCGACACGTGTTCGGTCGTCTCAATGCCCTGGATCTTGCCCAGCGCGGGCAGCCGCTTGCGAATCTCCGCGTAGAAGGGCGCGTAGCGCAGCACGTGGCAGATCATGACCTTGCGGCCGGAGCGCCGGGCAGCCCCGATCAGCGTGCGCAGCTCCGCCTCGTTGATGGCGAAGGGCTTCTCCAGCAGCATGTCGTAGCCCGCCTCCAGGAGCGGCACTGCCGTCTCCACGTGCTGCTGGTCCATAGTGCCGTTGATCACGGCGTCGGCGAGTTTGCCCCTTTGGGCCAGCGCGGCCGCGTTCTCAAAGAGCATGTCGTCCGAAAGGCTGAAGTAGCGCTGCGCCATCTGCCGGCGCTCCGCGTCCGGGTCTGCGACGCCGACGATCTTCAGCCGGTCGGGATGGTCAAGGGCGTAGCGGGCGTAAACCAGGCTCCTGTGGCCCGCGCCGACGATAATGGCCGTAATGGGCTGTGGCATTTCTGTTCCCTCCTTGCAGTATATCGCGCTGCGTCTATTATAACCGCACACCGCGCCGCGGCGCAAGAAAAATCGTCGCCGGGCGCACCGTTTCTTCGCCTTCTCCCAATGCGTGAATAAGACGCATGACGCCCGGCCATGATAAAAACATGAAGAAAAACGGCGGGGCGCAGCGCGCTTCGCGAGACGGGAGGATGAACACATTATGAAGGCGATCATCATGGCGGGCGGCGAGGGCAGCCGCCTCAGGCCGCTCACCTGCGACCTGCCCAAGCCCATGGCGCCGCTCATGGACAGGCCCGTGATGGCCTACGCGGTCGAACTGCTCAAGCGCCACGGCGTCACGGAGATCGGCTCGACGCTCATGTACCTGCCCGAGCGCATCCAATCCTACTTTGGCGACGGCTCGGCCTTCGGCGTATCCATGCGCTATTTCATCGAAAAGACGCCCCTGGGCACGGCCGGCAGCATGCACCTGGCGCGGGATTTCCTGACGGAGACCTTCGCGGTGCTCTCGGGGGACGGCGTGACCGACTGCGACCTCACCGAAGCGCTGCGCTTCCATCGCGAGAAGGGCGCTCTGGCCACGCTAGTGCTCAAGCGCGTGGAAAACCCGCTGGAATACGGCGTGGTCATCGCGGACGCCTCGGGGCGGGTGACGCGCTTCGTCGAAAAGCCGGGCTGGGGCGAGGTGTTCTCAGACACCGTCAACACCGGCATCTACATCCTCGAACCGGAAGCGCTCCGCCTCATCCCGGAGGGGCGCGCCTTCGACTTCGGCCACGACCTCTTCCCCCAGATGGCCGAGCGCGGCGAGGCGGTCTACGCCTGGACGATGGAAGGCTACTGGTGCGATATCGGCGACACGGCGGCCTACCTCAAGGCCCACACAGACGCCATGGACGGCCGGGTGGACCTGCCGCTGACCGCGCGGCCGGGCGGCGTCGCGCGGATGCCCGGCTCCCACGTCGATCAGGGCGCGGTGGTGGAGGGGCCGTGCTTCATCGGCGAGGGGGCGACGGTCAAGGCCGGCGCGCGCGTGGGCGCGTACAGCGTGGTCGGCGCGGGCTGCGTCGTGGAAACCGGGGCCAGCCTCAAGCGCGCGGTGCTGTGGCGGGGCGCGCGCGTGGGCGAAGGCGCTCAGGCGCGCTGCTGCGTGCTGATGGACGGCGCGCGCATGGAGCCGGACAGCGCCGCCTTCGAGGAGAGCGTGCTGGGCAGCGGCGCGACGCTGGGCGCGGGGGCGTCCCTGATGCCGGGCGTGAAGGTATGGCCGCGCAAGAAGATCGGCGCGGGCGCGCGGCTGGACGCCAACGTCGTTTGGGGCGACACCGACCGCGCATCGTTTTCGCGGGGCTGCCTGCGGCTGGATTCGCCGGAGAGCGCGGCCCGCGCCGGGGCGGCGGCGGCCTCCGCCATGGGCGTAAAGACCGCGCTCATCGGCCGGGCGGCGGGCGCGGCGGCGCAGGCCGGCGCGATGGCGCTGGAGGCCGGGCTGATGGCCCAGGGCGCGCAGGCGCTGGACGGCGGCTGCGCGGCGCTCATCCAGCTGAGACACCAGCTCTGGCAGACCGGCGCGGACGCGGCCTTCTGGCTGAGCGGCGAGTGCGTGCGCGTGCTGGACGGCGACGGCGTCGAGCCGGGGGTGGCCGTCCAGCGGCGCATCGAGCAGCTGCTCCTGCGGCAGGACTACGCCCGCGCCTTCGCCACGCCGCCCTGCCCGCCGCTGAACGCGGGCCGGGGCGATCTGAGCTACATCGGCATGCTCTCCCGGGACCCGGACATCGACCTTGGCGGCGGCAGGCGGCCGCAGGTGGCGCTGTTCGCGGCGGACGAACCCCTTTTGAGCCTGGCCGAGCGGGCGCTGGAAAAGGCGGGCTGCCTGGTGCGCGCCGAGTGGGAGGAGGAGATGATGGATCTCGCGCCGGGCGAAACCGGCGTCTGGCTGGAGGCGGACGGCGAGGAGCTCTACCTGGCCGACGAGCGCGGCTGCCTCACGGAGGATGAAATGCGGCTCATGCGCGTGTGGACGGCGCTGGAGCTGGGCCTGCGCCGCCTGCCTGTTCCCATGAACGCCACCCACGCCGCGGAGGCGCTGGCCGCCCGCTACGGCGCGGAGATCGTGCGGGTGAGCGCCGAGCGGCCCGCCCTCATGCGGGAACTGATCGAGGCGGACAGGCGGCTGTTCCGGCTCTGGTTCGACGGCCCCTACGCCGCGCTGCTGTGCCTCACCTGCCTGCGCCGGCAGAGCCTCTCGCCCTCGGATTGGGCCGCGCGCATGCCCCGCCTGGCCCGGAGCGCCCGCAGCGTGCCCCTGAGCGAAAAGGACCGCAGCCGGGTGCTGCGCGGCCTGATCGACCAGGAGGACGCGCCGGACATGACCGACGGGCTTTCCGTCCGCCGCGGCGAGGGCTGGGCGCTGGTCAAGCCCGCGTCGGACCGCCCCGAATGCCGCATCGTGGCCGAAGCCGCCGACATGGAGACCGCCGACGAGCTGTGCGCGTTCTATGAAAAGCGCGTGAAGGCGCTGCTCGGGAAGGATGACGGCCGCCGGACCTGACCGTAGACGTTCTCATATGGCGTTTCTGTAAATCCCCGCTCCACGCGGGGATTTTCACGTTTCGTTTGTGGCTTTTTCCGGCGGGACGTGCTATAATGAGACGGAAATATGGATTACACCCTTCTTTGGAGATGAAATACATGCTCACAGGGCAGTTTGGCGAAATATATCCGCCTTATCTTGACGGCGTGGGGCAGGTGATGCTGGCCTATTGCAGGTACCTGCCGCGGCGCGGCCACCGCACGCTGTATATCGCGCCGGACAACAAAAAATACCGGCGGGATTACGGCTGCGAAACCCTCCTCTACCACAGCGTGCCCCTCGGCTTCCTGGCCTATCACATCGGCTTTCCCCGGCTGCGCGCCGCCGACCGCCGAAGGCTGGACGAGATCCCCTTCGACATCGTGCACGCGCACGTGCCGTTTCTGGCCGGGCGAACCGCGCGGCGCATCGCGCGCCGAAGAGGCATCCCCCTCGTGGCCACTTTCCACAGCAAGTACTACGACGACGTGTACAAGGCGACCCATTCAAAGGCCCTCGCGCGGCTGGCCGTGAGGTACATCCTTTCCTTCTATGACAGCTGCGACGAGGTGTGGGCGGTCAACGAGAGCACGGCGCAGGTGCTGCGCGATTACGGCTACAGGGGTGAAATCGCCGTGATGCCCAACGGCACCGACATCATTCTCTCGGAGGACGTGCCGCCCGCCCTTCCGGAGGGGCTCAGCCTCAGGCCGGACGCGCCCATGCTGCTGTTCGTGGGCCAGCTTTCGTTCAAGAAAAACCCGCATCTGGCGCTCAGGGCCTGCGCGCTGCTTAAGGAAAAGGGCGTGCCGTTCCAGTTTGTGCTGGCGGGCGAGGGGCCGGATCACCGCCGGCTGATGGCGCTGACGAAGGAGCTGGGCCTCGAAAACGAAGTGACATTCACCGGCCGCCTGGCCGACCGCATGAAGCTCATGGCGCTCTACCGCCGGGCCGACCTGTTCGTGTTCCCCTCGGTCTACGACAACGCGCCCCTCGTGGTGCGCGAGGCCGCCATGATGGGCACGCCCGCGCTGGTGGTGGAGGGCAGCTGCGCCGCCGAGGGCATCGCCCAGGGCGACAACGGCTTCCTATGCCGCTGCGACGAGAAGGACATCGCCGCGGCCATCGAAAAGGCGCTCCCCCGCTGCCGCGAAGTCGGACGACGCGCGCAGGAGACCATTCCCCTCTCATGGGAGACGGTATCGGAGGCGGTCGAGGCGCGCTATGCCGCGCTCTGCGAAAAGAAGAAAGGAGCCGCCCATGCCTGAATACCGCGACGTCTGCACCCGGGACGGCGCAAAGACCGGCGAAGTCCGCGAGAAGCACGCGCCCAACAACCCCGGCGACTACTTCCTGCACGCCATCGACATACTGCGCTGCCGCGACGGGCGCTACATACTGCAGCAGTGCTCCCTGAAGGCACGCTAATTCCCCGGCGAATGGGACGTGACCGGCGGCGGCGTGGTCGCCGGCGAGACGCCCATGCAGGCCGGCGTCCGCGAGGCGAAGGAGGAGCTGGGCCTCAGCCTCCGCCCGGAGGACATGGTGGAAATCCACAAGTATTATGCCGACTGGGACGACGGCACCGGCCTTATACTGCACGTATTCGGCTGCGCGGTCGATTTGCCGGAGGGCGGGCTGCGGCCCGACGCGCGGGAGGTCAACGCCGTGAAGCTGGTCTCCTTTGAAGAATACTATGACGCCGTGATGTGGAACAAGGACGAGGCGTTCGGCGTGGCCATGAAAACGTATGAAGCCGCCTGCCGCGACGCGGGCCAGGAGGGCTGAGGCAAAATAAAAATGGCAGGGAAAAATCCCTGTCATTTGCTTATCATGGCGAGCGCTTCATCGAAGGTCACGCAGTCGGCGAAACAGTCGGGCCAAATCTCCTCGTTGTAGTAGCGGTAGGTCGTTTCCCCGGTCATGTAGTCGTTGTCGAAGGTCGAGTTGGTTCCCTCGGGGATGATGACCTGATAGCCCCTTTCAAAGGCGGATTTCACGGTGCAGTCGATGCACCAGTTTGTCTGCAGCCCGATGATCATCAGCCGCTTGTCTTCCTGCCGCTCCATGTATCCGGCAAAGTCTTTGTTCCCGAAGCAGCTGTTGATCGTCTTCACGAAGACCTTCTCTCCCCTTTCGGGCGCAACCTGGGGAGCGATTTCAAAATCGCTGTCCCCGGCGGACAGGCCGCTTCCGGGTCCGGCGTCGTGCTGGAAGAAGATGACCTCCACATGGTTCTTCCTGGCGGCGTCAATCAGGCGCGCCGTCCTGTCCATAAACGTATCGTAGGCGTACAGTTCATCGCAGGCGATGCCCTTCTGAACGTCGACAACCAGCAAAATCATAGTTTTTCCCGTTCCTTTGAATAGATTAGGACACCGTCGCCTCGGCGAGTTCGCCCTGGCGGTAGATCAGCGTGGGCTTCGCTTTGCCCATCACGGCATCCTCCGTGATGATGCACTTTTGCACGTCGTCGATGGAGGGCAGCTCGTACATGGTGTCCGTCATGACGCCCTCGATGATGGCCCGCAGGCCGCGCGCGCCGCTCTTGCGCTTGAGCGCCTGCCGCGCGATGGCCGTCAGCGCCTCGTCGGTGAACTCGAGCTCCACGTGATCCATCTCCAGCATCTTGCGGTACTGCTTGACAAGGGCGTTTCTCGGCTGCACGAGGATGTTCTTGAGGGCCTCCTCGTCCAGCTGGTTGAGGGCCACCACCACCGGCAGGCGGCCGATGAATTCCGGGATCAGGCCGAATTTCAAAAGGTCCTCGGACTGCACCTGCGCCATGATCTCGGGCGTCGCGCCCTCCCTGGCGCTGTGGATATTCGCGCCGAAGCCCATGGTCTTCTTGCCGATGCGGTTCATGATGATCTTCTCGATGCCGTCGAACGCGCCGCCGCAGATGAACAGGATGTTCGTGGTGTCGATCTGGATGAACTCCTGATGCGGGTGCTTGCGGCCACCCTGGGGCGGAACGGAGGCCACCGTGCCCTCGAGGATCTTGAGGAGCGCCTGCTGGACGCCCTCGCCGGACACGTCGCGGGTGATGGAGGGGTTTTCGCTCTTGCGGGCGATCTTGTCCACCTCGTCGATGTAGATGATGCCCCGCTGCGCGCGCTCGATGTCGTAGTCGGCGTTCTGGATCAGGCGCAGCAGGATGTTTTCCACGTCCTCGCCCACATAGCCCGCCTCGGTGAGGCTGGTCGCGTCGCCGATGGCGAAAGGCACGTTGAGGATCTTCGCCAGCGTCTGCGCCAGGTAGGTCTTGCCGCAGCCGGTGGGGCCGAGCATCACGACGTTGGACTTCTGAAGCTCCACGTCGCTGTCGCCGCGCGCGCTGCGGTTCAGGTTCTGCAGGCGCTTGTAGTGGTTGTAAACCGCCACGGAGAGCGTCTTTTTCGCTTGCTCCTGGCCGATGACGTACTGATCCAGCACCTCTTTGATTTCGGCGGGCTTTTTCAGCGCCGTGTTTCCGTCGGCGGAGGGGGCGATTTCCATGTTGTCGGTGAGGATCTCGTGGCACAGCATGACGCACTCGTTGCAGATATACACGCCGGGCCCCGCGATCAGGCGCCGCACCTGATCCTGCGTCTTGCCGCAGAACGCGCAGCGCAAAGAGGATTTGCTCATATCCTTTGCCATATCTTACCTTTCCAAAACATCAGCGCCGGGGCGCAATGATCTCGTCAATCAGGCCGTATTCCTTCGCCTCCGCGGCGGACAGGAAGTGGTCGCGCTCGGTGTCGCGCTCGATCACCTCGATGGGCTTGCCGGTGTTCGCCGCCAGGATCTCGTTCAGGTTGCGCTTGATGCGCAGAATCTGCTCGGCGTGAATGGCGATGTCCGTCGCCTGGCCCTGCGCGCCGCCCAGGGGCTGGTGAATCATGATCTCGGCGTTGGGCAGCGCCTTGCGCTTGCCCTTCGCGCCGGCGGAGAGCAGGAACGCGCCCATGGAGGCGGCCAGGCCCACGCACACGGTGGATACCTCGCAGCGGAGGTAGCGCATGGTGTCGTAAATGGCCAGGCCCGCGGTCACGGAGCCGCCGGGGCTGTTGATGTAAAACATGATGTCGGCGTCCGGGTCTTCCATTTCGAGGAAGAGCATCTGGGCGATGATCAGGTTCGCGGAGTCGTCGTTCACCTCGCCGCCCAGAAACACGATCCGGTCTTTCAGAAGGCGCGAGAAAATGTCATACGACCTCTCTCCCTTACTGGTCTGTTCCACAACATACGGAATAAGATTCATTTCTTACGCACCTCCATCCACATTATGCGCGTTTTTCTTTTCGGTATTCGGCGCTTTCAAGGCAAGGCCCTTACTCGGCCTTCGCCACGGCGGCGTTCTTCAAAAGCTCCACGGTCTTCTGCATGCGCACGGCACTCTCGAAGTACTTTTTGTCGTCCTCGGTCAGGCCGGCCTTGAACTTCTCGGCGTCGCCGGAGCCCTGGGCGGCGTACTTGTCGATCTCGGCGTTCACGGATTCCTCGTCGGCCTGCACGTCTTCGGCGTCGCGGATGGCCTCGAGCACCAGGCGGGTGCGCACTTCACGCTCGGCGTTATCCTTCAGCTGCTCGCGCAGCGCATCCTCGGTCTGTCCGGTGATGCGGTAGTAGGTATCCATGTCCAGGCCCTGATAGCGCATGTTCATGCTGAACTCGCGGATGCGCTCGTCGATGCGGTCCTGGATCATGGCGTCGGGGATGTCGACCTTGGCGTTCTCCACCACCGCTTCGATCACGGCGCTCTCAAAGGCGTTCTCGTCCTTCTCGGCGGCCTTCTTGACCAGATCCGCCTTCACGGAGGCCCTGTATTCCTCCAGCGTCTCGAACTCGGAAACGTCCTTGGCGAACTCGTCGTCCAGCGCGGGCACGTCCTTTTCCTGGATGGCCGTCACGGTGCACTTGAAGGTCGCCGCCTTGCCCTTGAGGTTCTCGGCATGATAGTCCTCGGGGAAGGTCACGTTCACTTCCACTTCCTTGCCGATCTCAGCGCCCACCAGCTGCTCCTCGAAGCCGGGGATGAAGCTGCCCGAGCCGATGACCAGATGCTGGGTTTCCGCGGTGCCGCCCTCGAACTGCTCGCCCTCGCAGAAGCCCGCGTAGTTCAGCGTGACCTGGTCGTCCATCTTCACGGGGCGATCCTCCACGTCGATATAGCGGGAGACGCGCTCGCGGGCGCGCTCGATTTCGGCGGCCACGTCGTCGTCGGTCACTTCGGTGGTGTGCTTTTCGGCCTCGATGCCCTTGTACTGGCCCAGCTCCACGTCCGGCTTCACGAACACCTCGACGGTGAACTGGAGCTCCTTTCCGCTGCCGATCTGCTTCAGCTCGAAGGCGGGGCGGTCGACGGGGGTGATGTCATGCTCCTTCACGGCCGCGCTGTAGACCTCGGGGAAGATCTCGTCGATGGCGTCCTCGTAGAACACGCTCTCGCCGTACATCGCCTCGATGACCTTGCGGGGCGCCTTGCCGCGGCGGAAGCCCGGCACGTTGATGCGGCCCACGTTCTTTTTATATGCGGCGCGCATGCCCTTTTCAAACAATTCCGGCTCGACGCTGAAATCGATCTTGACCTTGTTGGAGCTGAGTTTCTCGATGGTGGACTTCATGACAATCTATTCCTCCTGTGCCGCAGCCGAACTGCGATGTTGATCGGTGTATTATAGAACATACAAACACCAGCGTAGTGTAGCATAACGAATGTTTTTTTTCAAGCGTCCGCGGCGCATGCCTTCGTTAATATTTGGCAATGACCCGGGCGTTATCCCCCCAGCGAGGCCAGATAGTCGATCTCGCCCACCCGCATCGACAGGAAAAGCGCCTTCATCCGCCCGGAAAAGAGGATGTCCGGCAGCGCCGCCTGCTCGGCCGTCAGGCTCTTCAGGCCCTTCTCCGCCGTTTCGGCCAGGCTGAGGAGCGGCGAAACCACTTTCGCGTCCGCCGCTTCCCCCGCCGCCGCGGCCAGGCGCGCGCGGGCCTCCTCCAGCGCCGCGCGCTGCTCCTTCAACACGCCCAGGGCCTGCGGCACCGCCGCCTCGCCCTTGTCTATGGCCCGGCTCAGGGAGGCGACGAGGGCGGCGCTCTCCCGAAGCGCCCGCTCGCACCCGACGAGCGCCTCTGTCTGCTCCGCCGTGGCCGTCACGCGGACGCGCACCCGGCCGCACACCAGGCTGACCGTGTCGCAGCTCATGCCCTCCTGGGCGCGCAGGTTGTCGCGCACGGCGTCGGCCTCCTCCGCGGTCTCGTAGCCCGCGGCGAGCACATGCCACACTTCCCTGTGAAGCGCGTAGCCCGCCGCGCCGCGCGGGGCGTAGCGCGCCGCCTCCACCCGCGCCGCCGCCTCCGAATCGCACACCGCCGTGCGCACGGCGTGAAGCGAAAGCTCGGAAAACACCACGTCCGAGGTGGTCCGCTCCGCGTCGCGCGCGCTGAGGATCGCCTGAACTGGGTCGCCGCGCCGCGCCGTCAGCCACAGGAGCGCCGCCAGCGTCAGAAAAAACAGCGCCGCAATCCGCCTGACCGGCGCGGCCCGCCGCACGCGCACCAGCCGCGTCTTCATATCCATCCCTCCCCGCAATGCTCCAGCCTATGCGCCGCCCGGGCGCGTCATGTTAAATCGAGGCGCGTCAAGAGAAAAGGCTTGACACGCCGTTTTCGCGCTGGTATAATGGGCAGGTCGTCAAGCTGGAAGGCTTTACAGGAGGCGCGCCATGGAGAAACGGGTCGAGCTCACGCTGCTCATGGATTTCTACGGGCCGCTGCTCACCGAGCGCCGCCGGGAGATCCTCCGGCTGGTCTGCGAGGAAGACATGAGCTTCCAGGAGATCGCCGATCAGATGAGCATCACCCGCCAGGGCGTGCACGACGCCGTAAAGGCCGCCGCCCGGCAGCTGAACCGCTACGAAGCGGCGCTGGGGCTCGTGGAGCGCTACAGGCGCATCCGGAGCGAGGTGAAAGCCTGCCGCGCGCTGCTGGATTCGGTTCAGGCCGACGGGGCCAGTCGGGCGGCGCTCGACGAGGCGCGCTCCGCCCTCGACCGGATCAGCGGCATCGAGGAAATGGAATGACCGCTTTCCAGACAGAATCATCAGACAGAGAGGTGACTCACCGGCATGGCATTCGAGGGATTGACCAGCAAACTCACCGCCGCGTTCAGCAAGCTGCGCGGCAAGGGCAAGCTCACGGAGCAGGACGTCAAGGCCGCGATGCGCGAGATCCGCATGGCGCTGCTGGAGGCCGACGTCAACTATGCCGTGGTCAAGGATTTCATCAAGAAGGTCACGGAGAAGGCCGTCGGCGCGGAAATACTCGAAAGCCTCACGCCCGGCCAGCAGGTCATCAAGATCGTCAACGAGGAGCTGACGCAGCTCATCGGCGGCACCAACGCCCGCCTCACCTACGCGCCGCAGGCCCCCACGATCTACATGCTGTGCGGCCTGCAGGGCGCCGGCAAGACCACCATGGCCGGAAAACTCGGCGGCATGCTGAAAAAGCAGGGCAAAAAGCCCCTGCTGGCCGCCTGCGACGTGTACCGCCCCGCCGCCATCCAGCAGCTGAAGGTCGTCGGCGGGCAGGTGGGCGTGGAGGTGTTCGAGAGGGGCCAGATCAACCCGGTGGACATCGCCAAACAGGCCGTGGAGCACGCGCGCTACTATGGCTTCGATCCCGTCATACTGGATACCGCCGGCCGGCTGCACATCGACGAGGCGCTGATGCAGGAGCTGCGCGACGTGCGGGACACCGTGCGGCCGCAGGAGATCCTGCTGGTGGTCGACTCCATGACCGGCCAGGACGCGGTCAACGTGGCCGACACGTTCAACAAGAACCTGGGCGTGGACGGCGTCATCCTCACCAAGCTGGACGGCGACACACGCGGCGGCGCGGCCATATCGGTCAAGGCCGTCACCGGCAAGCCCATCAAGTTCAGCGGCACGGGCGAGAAGCTCTCCGACATCGAGCCCTTCTACCCCGACCGCATGGCCAGCCGCATCCTGGGCATGGGCGACGTGCTCAGCCTTATCGAGAAGGCGCAGGAGAGCATCGACGAAAAGAGCGCCAAGGACCTGGAGCACAAGCTGCGCACCTCCTCCTTCACCCTGGAGGACTACCTGGAGCAGCTGGGCCAGCTCAGCAAGATGGGTTCCCTCACCGACATGCTCAAGATGATCCCCGGCGTGGGCAGCAAGCTCTCCAACGTGGACATCGACGAGGGCGCGGTGAAAAAGGCGCAGGCCAAGAACTGCGCCATCATCCAGTCCATGACACGCATGGAGCGCCGCAACCCGGACATCCTGAACGCCAGCCGCCGCCGCCGCATCGCCGCGGGCAGCGGCACCACCGTGCAGGATGTGAACCTGCTGCTCAAGCAGTTCGACCAGACCCGCCAGATGATGAAGCAGGTCATGGGCAGCGGCAAGCGCGGCCGCCTGCGCTTCCCCGGCTTCGGGGGCAGATAAACGGAATCAAGAATGACGCATTCTTTATTCATAACAAGATATTTTAATTAGGGAGGAACATCACCATGGTCAAGATCCGCATGAAGAGAATGGGCATGAAGAAGGAGCCCTTCTACCGCATCGTCGTCATCGACAGCCGCAACGCCCGCGACGGCCGCGCCATCGAGGAGCTGGGCTACTACAACCCCGTCACCGATCCCTCCGAGCTGAAGGTCAACGCCGAACGCGCCAAGTACTGGCTGGGCGTGGGCGCGCAGCCCTCCGATACCGTCCGCGGCCTGCTGAAAAAGAGCGGCGTGATCTGATCCCATTGGAGGATAAAACGCCATGCTTGAACTCATCAGGTTTATCGCGCAGTCGCTTGTCGAGAATCCCGACCAGGTCGAGGTCGTCGAAAAGGAAGGCGCGGATTCCATCATTTACGAGCTGCATGTCGCGCCCGACGACATGGGCAAGGTGATCGGCCGCCAGGGCCGCATCGCCAAGGCCATCCGCACCGTCGTGAAGGCCGCGACCGCCAAGAGCGAGAAGCCGGTTTTCGTGGAAATCGTGTAAGGGAGAGGGGCTGCCGCCGCGCGAAGCGGCGTCGGTCCTTCTTGTATTATGGATAGAGCTTTCTCAGAGCCCATGGAGGAACATCATGAAAATCGTAACATTCAATCTGCGCTGCGACAACAACCACGACGGGGAAAACCGCTGGGAATTCCGCAAGGGCCTGGTGCTCGACCGGTTGGAAGCGGAAGCGCCGGACGTGGTGGGCTTCCAGGAGGTCAAGCCGCAAATGGGCGATTTCCTCAGGAAGCACTTAAGCGGCTACCTGTGCGTAGGCTGCGGCCGCGGCGAGGCCTTCGACGGCGAGAACAACATGATCGGATTCCGCCTAGGCCGCTTCGAGCTGATGCAGCTGGAGACCTTCTGGCTCTCCGAAACGCCGTATAAACCCGGCTCCCGCTACCCGAACCAGTCCGACTGCCCGCGCGTGTGCACCCACGCGATGCTGCGGCCCATGGAGGGCGCGCGACTGTTCCACGTGTACAACACGCACCTCGACCACGTGTCAGACGAGGCGCGCGTGTTGGGCGCGAAGGCCATACTCGATCGCATCGCGGAGAACGACGCGCGCTGGCCCGCGCCGCTCGTGCTCACCGGCGACATGAACGCCGCCCCGGACAGCCCGGCCATCGCGCTGTTTGAAAAGGCCCTCAAAAACGAGACGCCCTGCTTCACCGCCTCCTATCACGGCTTCGGCGCCTGCCCCGAGCACGAGCAGATCGACTACATCTTCTCCCGCGGCTTCACCGCGGCGCGGCCGCCCGTGGCCTGGAGCGAATTATCCTTCGGCAAGCACCTGTCCGACCACAACGCGCTGTGCGCCTTCCTGGACATGACGGAATAAACGAAAAAGCGAGGTGTTCCCCCATGCTGAGCACGCATCTGATGATCGGCGAGATCACCAAGCCCCAGGGCATCCGCGGCGAGGTGAAGGTGCGCCCGGCCACGAACGACCCGGCCCGCTTCTACGACCTGGACCACGTGTTTTTGAAGCGCGGCGAAGCCTACGTCGAGCGCAAAATCAGCGTGAGCCGCGTGGACGGCGACGCGGTGTACATGACCTTCGAGGGCGTGACCGACCGCGACGCGGCCGAAGCCCTGCGCGGCGAGTTCCTCTACATCGACCGCGCCCACGCCGTGCGGCTTCCGGAGGACGCGAACTTCATCTGCGACCTGATCGGCTGCCGGGGCGTGGACACGAACGGGCGCGACCTGGGCGAAATGACCGACGTGCTCCAGCCGGGCGGCAACGACGTGTACGTCTTCAACGGCCCTCTTGGCGAGGTGCTGGTGCCCGCGCTCAAGAGCGTGGTTTCGGAAGTCGACGTGGCGGAAAAGCGCATCGTGTTCGACGCGAAGCGGCTGGACGAGGTGGCGGTGTTCGATGAGGATTAAGGTGCTCACCATCTTCCCGGAGATGCTCCGGCCCATGCTGGAGGCGAGCATACTGAAGCGCGCCATCGACGCCGGGCTCATCGAGGTGGAGCTCGTCGACATCCGTCCCTTCTCCGAGCTGAAGCACAAGAACACCGACGACTACCCCTTCGGCGGCGGGCCGGGCATGGTGATGCTGGCGCAGCCCATCGTGGACGCGGTGGAAAGCTGCACGGGCGAAGCGTTTCGCGGCAAGCGCCTCTACCTCTCCCCCCGCGGCCGCACGTTCACCCAGAAGATGGCCGAGGAACTCTCGAAGGAGGACGAGCTCCTGCTCCTCTGCGGGCACTACGAGGGCGTCGACCAGCGGGCCATCGACCTGGTGATCGACGAGGAGGTTTCCATCGGCGACTACGTGCTCACCGGCGGCGAGCTGGGGGCGCTGGTCATCATCGACGCGGTGGCGCGGCTGATCCCGGGCGTGCTGGGATCGGACGAATCCAGCGAGGACGAGAGCTTCTCCTCGGGCCTCCTGGAATACCCCCAGTACACGCGGCCCAGGGAATACCGGGGCCTCGCCGTGCCGGACATACTGCTTTCCGGCGACCACGCGAAGATCGCCCGCTGGCGGCGCGATCGGGCGCTGGAGCTGACCTACCAGCGCCGGCCGGAGCTGCTTGAAAACATTGAAATGGACAAAAAAGACAGGATTTTCATGCAGGCGCTGCGAGAAAGGCATGGCGAAGCGTGATTTTTTACGAAACGTTTCCTTGCCTGCCGCGCGCCTTTGTGGTATAATACTTCTGTTATCCGGGCGGTCCGCTGCCTGCGCCGGAGAGCGCCAGGGCATGAACGTCTGTAAATTAGGAGGAAGATTCCCATGAATGAGATCATCCGTTCCATCGAGAACGCCCAGCTGCGTTCCGACATCCCCGAGTTCGCCGTCGGCGACACCGTTCGCGTCGAAGTGAAGGTCGTCGAAGGCTCTCGCGAGCGCCTGCAGGCGTTCGAGGGCGTGGTCATCGCCCGCCGCAACGGTTCCGTCCGCGAAACCTTCACCGTGCGCCGCACTTCCTACGGCGTCGGCGTCGAGCGTACGTTCCCGCTGCACTCTCCGCGCGTTGATTCCATCAAGGTGACCCGTCGCGGCAAGGTCCGCCGCGCCAAGCTGTACTACCTGCGCAATCTCAGCGGCAAGGCAGCCAAGGTCAAGGAGAAGTAATCTTCGTACAGGAAGACCGCGCTCGCGCGGTCTTTGTTTTTATATGGCGCGAAACAGATTCGGAGGGATACCGCATGACCGTATACGAAAAGCTGCTGGAAGCGAAGGACGACCAGTACAGGGCGTTCCAGACCCGGCTCGTTCCCAACATCCCGGCTGAGTCTATCCTGGGCGTGCGGACGCCCCAGATGCGGCGGATCGCCAAGGAGGCGTTTGAAAGCAAGGGCCGGGACGAATTCCTTCGCAGCCTCCCCCATCCGTGCTACGAGGAGAACCTGGTCCACTTCTTCATGATCGCCATGATAAAGGACTTCGACGAGTGTATCCGGGCCGTGGACGCCTTCCTCCCGTATGTCGACTGCTGGCCGCTGTCGGACCAGGCCACGCCGAAGACCTTCAGGAAGAACCACGAAAAGCTACTGCCCCATATCAGGCGGTGGATCGCCTCGGAGCATGTGTATACCGCCCGCTTCGGCATCCGCATGCTGATGAACGAATTCCTGGGCGAGGACTTCCGGGAAGAATACCTGGCGCTCGCCTCGTCCAATCCGGGCGGCGATTACTACCTCAAAATGATGGTCGCCTGGTATTTCGCCACGGCGCTGGCGAAGCAGTACGACGCGAGCGTGAAATACATCGAGCAGAAAAAGCTGGACGAATGGACCCGCAAGAAAGCCGTTCAGAAAGCCCTGGAGAGCTACAGGGTGAGCGGCGAACACAAGGAATACCTGAAAAGCCTCAGATAGACGGCCGCCCGTCCGGCCGAACGACATGCTCCCGGTTCCAAGGAGGTGTTTCCCTTGCCCGATATCAACTGGTACCCCGGCCATATGGCCAAGACCCGCCGCCTTCTCGCCGAACAGCTGAAGGGCGTCGACGCCGTCGTCGAGCTGTGCGACGCCCGGGCGCCCCAGGCCACCCGCAACCCGGACCTCAACTACCTCTGCCGCGGGAAGGCCCGCATACTCATCCTCAATAAAGCCGACCTGGCCGACGACGCCGTCACCTCCCAATGGCTGGCGCACTACCGGGAGATGGGCCTTTCCCCCATCCGCTTCAACGCCACCGGCGCGCGCACGCGGGACGTGCTCTCCGCCATCGAGGCGGCCTGCGCGCCGGCCATCGAGCGCATGAAGGCGAAGGGCGTCAACAAAACCGCGCGGCTGATGGTCATCGGCATACCGAACGTGGGCAAGTCCACCTTCATCAACCGCATCTTCGGCCGCGCCATCGCCCAGGCGGGCGACAGACCCGGCGTCACCCGCTCGAACCAGTGGGTCAAGGTGGGGCCGTACCTGGAGCTCTTGGACACCCCCGGCATGCTCTGGCCCAGGCTGAGCGACCAGGGCGACGCCCGCATCCTGGCCTACCTGGGCTCCATCCGGGACGAGATCCTCGACAGCGAGGGCCTGGCCGTCGACCTCATCAAGCTGCTCTACGGCCTCGCGCCGGAGGCCGTGTGCCAGCGATTCCGCATCGCGCCGGAGGACATCGACCCGCCCGAGCCGGAATACGACGGCGCGTGGCACGAAACGCCCACCGTGCTGGACCGCGTCTGCGCCGGCCGCGGCTGGCTGCTCTCGGGAGGCCGGCCGGACATCGCCCGCGCCGCCGCCCTGGTGCTGGACGAGTTCCGCGCCGGGCTGATCGGCAAGATCTCCATCCAGCGGCCGGGCGACCAGGCCGTGGACGAAGCGCCCGTGCCCGTGCTGCAATCCGAGCTGGACGAGAAGCCCGCCATGAAGCGCCGCGCGCCGAAGCCGGCCGGCCCGGGAAGCAGGCCGCGCGGAAGGAGACCGTCGCGATGAGAGAAACCGACGCGCAGCGCCTGGCGCGCATGATCGAATATGAAAAGCCGCTCTGGGAAAAGGGGCTGGCCGTGGCGGGCATCGACGAGGTGGGCCGCGGGCCGCTGGCCGGGCCGGTGGTCACCGCGTGCGTCATCGTGCCGCCGGACCGGCTGGTGCCCGGCGTCAACGACTCAAAGAAGGTGGCCGAAAAGAAGCGCGAACGGCTCTTCAGCGAACTCCTCGCGGCGGCGAGCTACGCCCGCACCGGCTGGCGAGGCCCGCGGGCCATCGACGAAATGAACATCCTCAACGCCACCAAGGCGGCCATGGAGGAAGCCGCGGCCGGCGCGAGCGGCGCGTATTTCCTGGTCGACGCGGTGACGGGGCTTCATCTCCCCGGCGAGAGCGCGTCCATCATCCACGGCGACGCCCTCAGCTTCATGATCGCGGCGGCGTCCATCATGGCCAAGGTGACGCGGGACCGCTACATGATCGAACTGGACGCCCAGTATCCCGAATACGGCTTCGCCCGCAACAAGGGCTACGGCACCGCGGAGCACATCGCCGCGCTGAAAAAATACGGCCCCTGCCCGGAACACCGGCGCAGCTTCATCCGGGGCATACTGGGCGGTGATGTTTAGCGTGAACACGCGCGAAACGGGCCGCGCCGGCGAGCGGCTGGCCGAGCGGTACCTCGTGGAGCAAAAGCACGCGCGCATCCTGGCGCGAAACTACACCGTGCGTGGCGGCGAGATCGACCTCGTGGCGGAGATCGACGGCGTCATCGCCTTCGTAGAGGTCAAGCTGCGCAACCGCGGCAGCGCGCACGAGGCCATCGGCTACACAAAACAGAAGCGCCTCTCCCACGCGGCGCTCATCTACCTGCAAAAAAACGGGCTGCTGGACTGCACCTCGCGCTTCGACGCCGTGCTCATCCAGCCGGACGGCGTCGAGTACATCGAGCGCGCGTTCGATTTCACGCCGTAACGCAATAAACCCTCCCCTTTCCGCCCGGCATACCAGCTCCCGGGGCCGAATAGACTGGGCTTGTAGGAAACGCACAAGGAGGGTTTGCCCATGACATTTCTGAACGATCAGCGCAGGATGTACTTTTTATCGGCCTGCCTGCTGGCGCTGACGGTCCTGCTCTGCTGCACGTGGCGCTTCTGGCGGGGCGGCGGGCAAGTCGCCGCGCCGGACACGACCGCCGCGCCCAGGGAAATCGCCGCCGCGACGCCCGACGTCCCGCCCACCGTCACGCCCGGGCCGCTGGCGACCGTCGGCGCGGGGACGGCGAGCGTGCCCACCGTCGTCTACTATCAGGATAACAGCGGATACCTGGTGCCCGTGATGAAGCAGATCGAAGCCCAGGAAGGCATCGCCAAGGCCACGCTCTCGCTGATGGTCTCCTCGCCGCGCAACGACATGGAGGCCGCCCGGCTGGGCCTCAGGACGGTGCTGCCCGAGGGCACCGGCATCGACCTGGACATCGCCGGAGGCACGGCCCGCGTGAACCTGACCGGGGCCGTCGACGCTCTGCCCGACGCCGCCGCGGAGAGCAACATGGTGAGCGCCGTGGTGCAGGCGCTCACCGAATTCGACACGGTGAACGCCGTCCGCTTCCTCATAAACGGCCGCGAGGTGGAGACGTTGGCCCACGGCACGCCGGTCTCAGGGGCGTTCAAGCGTGGGCAGCTGAATCTTGAATCGGTGTCCGCCGCGTTCCCCGTCGAGGACGCGAAGACCGTCACGCTGTACTTCGCCGGGGAGACGGGATCGCTCATCGTGCCGGTGACGCGCATGGTATATGGCGAGCCGGACATCAACACCGCCGTGCTGGAACTGCTCAAGGGCCCGAGCGCCATGAGCCCCCTGGAGAGCGCCCTGCCCGCCGGCTGCGGCCTGATCAGCGTCGACCTGGACAAGAGCGGCAAGGCCGTGATCAACCTCACGGACGAATTCATGAATCTCATCGACGCCAGCGACGGCGGCCGCCAGGCGCTGCGGGCTCTGGCGCTCACCTGCGGCCAGTTCCCCGGCGTCACGGAGGTGGAGGTGCAGGTGGACGGCGCGCCCTACGACGCCGCCGAGGCCACCATGTCCCTGCCCCGCTTCGTGAACGACGCCGAATCCGTAGCCGACCAGTTTTTGCAGGCGCAGGCGAGGCTGCTGTTTGGGGACGACGAATAAAACCGCATGCGCACAGGCCCGGAGCCGCCGCTCCGGGCCTGTGCTTTTCAGACATGCCTCATTCGTTTTTTATCGGTTGTGCTTTCCTCCATTTCATGGTAGTATATTGTTGAAATGGAAATACGCCCGCGGAAACCTTCGCCGCGGCCAAGGGATACACCTTCGCGGTCATACTCCAGCTGTAAGACAATCAGAAGGGAGAACGCGCCATGCAATGGATCGCGAACACGGCCTTCGGGCTGGAAGGACAGACGAACAGGGATTTGAAGCGGCTCGGCATCGAGAAGACCGCGCCCCAGAGCACCGGCGGCGTGCTGTTCGAGGCGGAACCGGCGCAGGCCTTCGCGGCGAACCTGTGGCTGCGCTGCGCCGACCGGGTGATGCTGGTCGCCGGCCGGTTCGAGGCGCGCACCTTCGACGGCCTGTTCGAGCAGGTGAAGGCGCTGCCGTGGGAGGATTATCTCCCCCGCGACGCCACCTTCCCCGTGCGCGCCCACTGCGCCCGCTCCACGCTGATGAGCCCCTCGGACTGCCAGTCCATCGTGAAGAAGGCCATCGTAGAGCGGCTGAAAAAGGCCTATCGCGTCGACTGGTTCGAGGAAACCGGCGCGGTGTACGCGGTGGACGTGTCGATCCATGGGGACGTGGCCACTGTCTGCCTGGACGCCTCCGGCCCGGCGCTCAACCGGCGCGGCTACCGCACCTGGAACGGCGAAGCGCCCCTGCGCGAGACGTTGGCCGCGGCGCTGGTGCTGGCCTCGCCCTGGCGGCCCTCCATGCCGCTTCACGACCCCTGCTGCGGCACGGGCACGCTGCTCATCGAGGCGGCGTTCATCGCGCTGAACCGCGCGCCGGGGCTGACCCGGGCTTTCGACTGCGAGAAGTGGGGCTTCATGCCCCGGGAGGATATGCGCCGCCTGCGCGAGGAGGCGCAGGCCAAATTCGAGGAGGCGAAGGCGCGGCCTGTGTCCGTTTCCGGCTCGGACATCGACCCGGAGGCGCTGGGGCTCGCCCGGCGGCACGTCGCCCAGGCCGGGCTGGCCGGGCGCATATCCCTCGAGAAACGCGACCTGCGGGACGTGACCCGAAGCGGGGAGGCGGGCGTATTCATCTGCAACCCGCCCTACGGTGAGCGCCTGGGCGACCGGAAAGCCGCCGCCGCGGTGGAAAGGCAGCTGTACCTCATGAAACAGCGCAGCCCCGGCTGGAGCCTGTGCGCCATCAGCGCGGACATGTCCTTCGAGCGCAACGCCGGGCGGCGGGCGGACAAAAAGCGGCGGTATTACAACGGAAGGCTGGAATGTGAGTTTCTGACGTGGCTGGGGAGAGAATGATCGGCGTCCCGGTGTGCGGCCACGATTCACAGCGATAAATAGGGATTTGAGGAGGAACAGCTCATGAAGAAAACAATTGCAATGGTACTCGTGACCGTCCTGATGCTCGCCGCGTTCCCAGTTTGCGAGGGGGAAAACCTTCAGATCCTCAGAGGACCTGTCATCGGCATCGCATGGCGTTCTGATACTGATTCTGAGTTTTTCACGAATATTTGCCGTGCGATCGAATCAGCAGGCGGAGAATGGGTGCTGCTGAGCCAGGTCCAGTCTGCGGATCTGGAGTATGACGGCGAAGGGCACCTGATACAGGGTGTCACGGCGCTGGGATCATTGGATGAGGCATCGGCCAAATACGTTCGTGTGAACACCTGGCATGATTCCAATGCTGCGGAGGCTGTAGGGAATGTCGGCATTGTATTGTTCACCGGAGGCGAGGATATCAGCCCATCGCTGTATTTCAGCCCCGAACCGTGGCATGGCATTGTGGAAGAAATCGACTTCTGTGCAGAACGGGATGTTTCCGATTATCTGACTATGACCTATTGCCTTGATCATGATATTCCTGTCATGGGCTTCTGCCGCGGCATGCAGATGCTTTCTGTCGTATCCGGTGCGGAAGTCATTCAGGATGTTCCAGCTTACTTTTCTGAACT
Source organism: Clostridia bacterium (assembly GCA_017527065.1). GTDB lineage: Bacteria > Bacillota > Clostridia > Christensenellales > Aristaeellaceae > Firm-10. The sequence continues at coordinate 17,152 of JAFXQO010000001.1, read as the reverse complement.
CGGGGTACCCTATGGCTACGAACATCGCAACCAGAAGGCAACGCCGGACTCTTATCGGGATTATGCGCCGCATGACGTGCAAATCGTATCTGATTCATTTCTTTACGAAATGGTAAGAAGCAATGTTCTCACCGGCTGCCCGTCCTGGCACCATCAGGCAATCAGGAATGTGGACAACACGCGGCTGGTGATCACCGGGATCACTGAAACCAACGGTGTTCAGATGATTGAAGCGGTTGAAAGAACAGATAAGACGTTTGCTGTCGGCCTTCAGTTTCATCCCGAGGCGGCGCTGGTCAAACATCTGGAGAACGTTGATAACCAGAATGATTTCATGGACTATGACACAGCACTGTCGATCTTCCAATGGATCGTAGAGGAAAGATATCTTGAACAGGATGCAGCGGACGCCGCATGAGTTTCGCGCCAACTGACAAATTCCAGTTTATCGGGCCTCGAGCTTTCCCCCATTCTTAACTTTACTTTTTTCGCAGGCAGTCCTATAATGTATTTAAATCGCCGACGAGGAAGAGTAATCCGGAAACCGGCCAAGAGAGAGGCGCGTATGGTGCGAGCGCCTTGCCGAGGGAACGGACGAAGACCACCTCCGAGAGGCCTGCGAACAGGCCCGGCCGGACGCCGTTACCGTCTTCAATCGAGTGGCCGCCTGCGGGCGGCAATCGGGGTGGAACCGCGCTTTACAGCGTCCCCTGCGCAATCATCATTGTGCAGGGGATTTTTCATACCTGCACGCGACACAGAAAGGGTGTTTTGAATGGACAAGGAAGAGTACAAGGCTTTTTTTGAGAGCGTGTACCGGCACTCGCTGGCGCACATCCTGGCCAAGGCCGTGATCGAGATCTACGGCAAGGAGAACGTGCAGTACGCCATCGGCCCGCAGATCGCCGACGGCTTCTACTACGATTTCCTGCTGCCCGAGGGCATCTCCACCGAGAATTTCAAGGCCATCGAGGACAAGATGCGCGAGATCATCAAGCGCCGCGAAGCCTGGGTGTGCGAGGAGCTCAGCCGCGAAGACGCCAAGGCCCTGTTCGCCGGGCAGAAGTTCAAGCTGGAGCTCATCGACGACCTGCCCGAGGATGAGAAGATCACCATCTACCGCACCGGCGACGACTTCGTCGATCTGTGCCGCGGCCCGCACATCGCCAACTCCCAGGAGCTCATGAACGCCGCCTTCCAGATTCGCGCCGTCTCCGGCTCCTACTGGCGCGGCGACGAGCACCGCGAGCAGCTGCAGCGGGTGTACGTCTACGCCTTCATGGACCAGAAGGCCCTCAAGGACCACCTGGCGCTCATCAAGGAGGCCATGGAACGCGACCACAAGAAGCTGGGCGCGCAGCTGGACCTGTTCATGTTCGACGACACAGCGCCCGGCATGCCCTACTGGCTGCCCCGGGGCTGGAAGATGTATCAGACCCTGCTGGCCTACTCCCGCGGCATCCAGGACAAGCACGGCTACACGGAGATCTCCGCGCCCCTCGTCAACAAGAAGAAGCTCTGGCTCATCAGCGGCCACTGGGCGCATTATGTCAACAACATGTTCATGGTGCCCGGCATCTCCGGCTGGCTGGCCGCCGACGCCGAGATCCCCGGCGTGCTGGACAACCTGCAGGAGGGCGTGGCCGAGACAGCGACCGTGAAGCTGCCCAAGGGCAGCGCCGTGTTCAACCGCGAGCTGGATGACACCATGGGCGCCAAACCCATGAACTGCCCCAACGCCATGATGACCTACAAGCGCACGGTGCACTCCTACAAGGAGCTGCCCATCCGCTACAGCGAGTACGACGTGCTGCACCGCAAGGAGAAATCCGGCCAGATGAACGGCCTGTTCCGGGTGCAGGAGTTCCGCCAGGACGACGACCATACCTTCGTGATGGAGAGCCAGATCGAGAGTGAGATCGCCGACATCATCTCCATCGCCGACGAAATTTACTCCACCTTCGGCGTCACCTACCGCGCCGAGCTGTCCACCCGCCCGGAGGACTTCATGGGCGACATCGAGGTGTGGAACCGGGCCGAGGCCGCGCTCAAGAAGATCCTTGACGCCAAGTACGGCGAGGGCGGCTACGAGATCAACGAGGGCGACGGCGCCTTCTACGGCCCGAAGATCGACCTGCAGATCAAGGACGCCCTGGGCCGCGAGTGGCAGTGCGGCACCATCCAGCTGGACTTCCAGCTGCCGCATAACTTCGGCCTGACCTACCAGACCAAGGAGGGCGGCACGGAGATGCCCGTGGTCATCCACCGCGCCATCTACGGCTCCTTCGAGCGCTTCATCGGCATCATCATCGAGCACTTCAAGGGCGCGTTCCCCTTCTGGCTCTCGCCCGTGCAGGTGGCGGTCGTTCCGATCCGCACCGTGCACAACGATTACGCCAAAGAAGTCGTCGACACCCTCGAGGACGCGGGCATCCGCTGCGAGGTGGACTACGCCGACAAGAACATGAACGAGAAGATCAAGGCCGCCAAGACCATGAAGGACCCCTTCATCGTGGTGGTGGGCGACAAGGAAATGGAGGAGCGCACGGTGTCCGTCACCGTCCGCGGACAGAAGCAGCAGCTGCACGGCGTGCCGCTGGATAAGTTCCGCGCCATCTGCCAGAAGCTCGTGAAGGAGCACACAAGGGAACTGGAGATCGAGGCGTAATTTCATACCGTTCGGAGACCGGCGGTCGCTCAGGCCGCCGGTCGTTTGATGGCCGGCAGGCCGGGATTTGGGGAGAAGCGTCATGAAGGTAAAGATGATACTGACCGATTTGGATCACACCCTGCTCCGGCAGGACGGCGGCGTTTCGGAAAAGACGCTGCGGACGCTTGCCAAATGCCGGGCAAAGGGCATTCAATTCGCCATCGCGACGGCGCGGTATTGGATCGGCGCCGAGCGGTATATTGAGCTGTTGAAGCCGGATTATGAAATAACGACCGACGGGACCCTGATCCATTCAAAGGAAAAGTGTATTTATTCCCTCGCGTTCACGGAAAAAGAGACAAACCGGATTGTCGGCGGCTTACTGGAAGCCGTTCCCGAAGCCGAAATCACCGTCGCGGAAGGGAAACGCGTTTACTGGAACAGCAAGCGCATCGCCGAGTCCGAGAAACTCCACAAGGCGATATACACCGATTATTCATCTGAACTCCCTGTCAGAGCCAATAAAATCGTCGCCGGATTGCCCGACGAGGCCGTCGCCAGGACGATCGCCGAAAAACTGGACTGCCGTCTTCAATCATACCGCGGAGAAAACTGGTACGCTTTTCTGCCGAAGGACGCGGGAAAAACAGCCGCCATCAAAGCGCTGATCATGGCAAGCGGCGTCCCCATTGAAGACATCGCGGCATTCGGCGACGATACGAACGATATTGAAATGCTGAAGCTATGCGGGAAAGGCGTCGCCGTCGCGAACGCGGTGCCCGAGGTCCTTGAAATCGCGGACGATGTCACATTATCCAATGACGATGACGGCGTCGCCAAATGGCTGGCGGATCATTGCCTGTGCGGCTGACAATTCTCTGTTTTTTACCGACATTTTCCGACAAATATTTCCATTTTGCTTGCTTTTGAAATAAATCTGTAATATAATAGGAGCTGTATCGGAGGTGAATCCAGTGCATTCCCATACCAGACACGCGTCGGGACGCCTGCGCGTCCTCCTGGCTGTCCTGCTGGCGCTGACGCTCGTCCTGTCCGCGGCGCCCGCCAGCGCGGCCACAGCCATCTATACAGTCACCGCGAAAAAAGTCAACGTCCGCTCCCAGCCGGACATCAACGCGGAGATCCTCGCGGTCATCCGCCAGGGTTCCGAGCTCACGCTGCTCGAGGCGACCGACGACGGCTGGCTCAAAGTGAGCGTGGGCGGCACGGTGGGCTATGTGTCCGCCGAATTTGCCGCGCTGTCCAGCGTCATATCCGGCAGCGGCACGCTCTCGGGCGTCGTTACGACGGACAAGCTGTATGTGCGCGCCGAGCCCTCCTCAAACGGCAAAACCCTCGACCTGGTGCGCAAGGGCACGGCGCTGACCGTCACCGCCCTCACGGGCGACTGGTTCCAGGTGAGCTACGGCGGCTCCACAGGCTACGTGGCCTCCGCCTACGTGCGCCTGACCGGCGGCAGCGGCTCGGCCGTGGTCACCACGCCCACCGCCACGCCGACCCCCGCTCCCACGCAGGCTCCCACCGCCACGCCGGTTCCCGCCTCCGCCACCCTCAAGGAGGGCAGCCGCGGCGACGCCGTGAAGGCGCTCCAGCAGAAGCTGATCGCCCTGGGCTACCTCACCGGCACGGCTGACGGCGCATACGGCTCCGGCACGAAGAGCGCCGTGCGCGCCTTCCAGAGCGCCAACGGCCTCACCGCCGACGGCACGGCCGGTCCGCAGACGCTGACCGTTCTGGACACGGCTTACGCCGCGCTGAGCGCGACGAGCCCGACCCCCGCGCCGGCCATCTCCGATACCATCCTCAAAAAGGGCATGAAGGGCGAGGCCGTCAGGACGCTGCAGAAATACCTCATCCAGCTGGGCTTCTTGACCGGCGAGGCCGACGGCCTCTACGGCTCCGGCACGAAGAACGCCGTGCGCGCCTTCCAGGCCGCCAACGGACTGGCCGCCGACGGCGACGCCGGCGAAAAGACGCTGCTCGCCATCCAGAACGCCGTGTCCGCCGTGACCGCCGCCACCACCCTGCGGGATGGCGACCGGGGCGACGCCGTCAAGACGCTGCAGCAGAAGCTCATTTCGCTGGGCTACCTCAACAGCTCGGCGGACGGCGTCTTCGGCGCGGGCACCAAGGCCGCCGTGCGCGCCTTCCAGAACGCCCACAGCCTGAGCGCCACGGGCGTCGCCGACGCGGCCACGCTCAGCGCCATCGACAAGGCCTACCAGGGCGGTGGCACGATCGACATCGGCACCATCACCGCGCCGGGCAAGGTGGACGACAAAACCGTCACCGTCAAGCCGGGCACCACGAGCACCTATCCCGAGCTGAAATACGGCGATTCGGGCAATAACGTCACAGTGCTGCAGACCCGCCTGAAGGAGCTGGGCTACTTCAACGGCACCGTGGGCGGCAACTTCGGCATGCTGACGCAGACTGCCGTGACGGCGTTCCAGAGCGCCGCCGGCCTGACGGCGGACGGCGTCGTCGGCGCGAGCACGTGGACGGCGCTGTACGCGACGACCGCCCCCTCCGCGCCCTCCGCCACCCTCAAGGAGGGCGACAAGAGCGAAGACGTGAAGGCCATGCAGAACCGCCTCGTGACGCTGGGCTACCTGACCGGCAAAGCGGACGGCATCTTCGGCGCGAAGACCAAGGAAGCCGTTCAGGCCTTCCAGACCAAGATCGGCTACACCGCCGACGGCACGGCCGGCCCGCAGACCCTCGCCGCGCTGTACGCCGAGACCGCGCCCAAGGCCACCGACGTGGTGGTCGCGCCGACCATCGCGCCCTCGACACCCATCGTCGTGCAGCCCGCGCCCCGCGTTGCGCGGGACACCGATTTCGAGAAGGGCGCGGAAATCGTGGCGCTGGCCAAGAAATACCTGGGCTGCAAGTACATCTACGCCCACCAGTCGCCGCCCTACTTCGACTGCTCGGGCCTGACCTACTACTGCTACAAGCAGTTCGGCTACACGCTCAAGCGCACCGCCTACGCCCAGGGCTACGACGACACCTACCCGAAGATCGAGAAGATCAGCGACCTGCAGATCGGCGACCTGATCTACTTCAACACCAACGAGACCGACAGCGACCTCTCCGACCACGCCGCCATCTACATCGGCGACGGCAACTTCATCCACGCCAGCAGCTCCTCGGGCTACGTGCTCATCCAATCCCTCAGCACGAAGTTCTACAAGGAACACTTCTCCTGGGGACGCCGCGTATTCAACCAGCAGTAACCGCACAGCCGGACGCAAAACAGGACCCGACCGCCGAAGAAGGCGATCGGGTCCTGTCCTTTTGCCGCTATACCACCATGGCCGCGCGGAAAGCGGCGAGCAGATCCTCCGGCAGGCGCAGCGCCTCCCGAAGATAATTAGGGATGCCGCCGAAGCGCCCGTCGATATACGAAAGCGAGGCGTTCAGATATTCCTCCTTGGCCAGGAACAGCTCCCGTATCATGGCGGCCTCTTCCTCGCTGTGCCCGGAGGCGAGCAGGTCGCCGTAGACCTTCTGCGCCCGCGCCTTGTTGACCTCGTTGGTGAGCAGGTAATCCTCCAAAATCACCTCGCGCGGCGCGCCGAGCGCGCCCAGCAGCAGCGCCGCCACCAGGCCGCAGCGGTCCTTGCCCTCGGAGCAGTGCCACAGCACGCTGCCCGCGTCGAAGTCATGGGTCATGATCGCGGCGAGCACGGCGGAGAACGCCTTCTGGCAGTCCTCGCGCTCCACCATCATCCGGTACAGCATGGCCATGTCCGGCTTCACGCTGGATGGCCGCTCCGGGTTCCACTTCTCCCCCTTTTCGTGGGTGATGCCGATCTTCGCTGCGTCGAATATGGGCATTCGGCGATACGAAACGCCCTCGGGCAGCGTTTCCGGCTTCTGCGCGATCTCGTCGTCTGTGCGCAGGTCGATCACCATGGAGAGGCGATGACATCTCTTAAGCGCCTCGACATCCTCCTGCGGCACGCCGGAGAGGCAGGCCGCCCGGAGCAGGCGGTTTTCCCTGATCCGGCCGCCCGCCGCCGGCAGCCCGCCCAGGTCGCGGCCATTGCGCACGCCGTCAATGTGTATCTTTCTGTCCACGGCGCGCCTCACTTCAGGGCCATGCCGTCGCCGAAGGCCTTGCCGACCACATCGCCCACCGCGCGGTAGGTGAGATTGGCGGCGTCGAAGATGATGGGCTTCAGCTTGCCCTGGTCGACCTTGCCATCGGTGAGGATGGACTCGTCCGCCTGCATGCTCACGATCTCGCCCACCAGGATGCCCGTCTCCGGATCCCACTTGCGGCATTTACACTCCAGCGTGAGAGGGTATTCCTCGATGATGGGGGCATTGACGTGGGCGCTCTTGTGCACATGGCAGCCGGCCCTCTCGATCTTGTTGACCTTGCTGCCGGTCTCCACGCCGAAATAGTCCGATATGCGCAGGGTGTCCACCGTGCCGAAGGCCACGGTAAACGCGCCGGTCTTTTCGATGTTCTCCGTCGTCTTGTGCTTGCCCAGAAACAGCGTGATCTCGCTGTAGTCCGACTGCCCGCCCCAGGCGGCGTTCATGGCGTTGGGCACGCCGTTCTCGTCGTAAGTGCCGATGATGAACACGCCTTCCGGCGTTATGACCGATTTCTTCGCTTCAAATTCCACGCTCATGGTGTCTCCCTCCTTGTGATTCGCCCGCGGCGCCTTTTACTCATCTATTATAATGGGAATCGCGCGAGATGGCAACGCCCCGCCGAAAAGAAATTGACTTTTCCACACGCTCCTGTTATACTGATGTTAAACGTTATAATAATGATTCATTTCAGGAGGCGCAGCATGGAAAACCAGATGTTTCCCCGCACGACCGTGGCGGGTCTCTCCCTTTCGCGCATGATCATCGGCACAAACTGGATCCTCGGCTGGAGCCATACCTCCCCCGCGGCCGATCACCAGATCAAGCGGCGCTATCGCGACGGTCTGAGCTGCGTGCCGCTGCTGAAGACCTTCCTCGACCGCGGCGTCGACACCATCATGGGCATGCTGCAGCAGGAGCGGGTCATGCAGGAGGCCGTAAAGGCCGCTGAGGACGCCACGGGCAAGAAGATGATCGTCATCGACACGCCCATCCTCAACGTGGACGACAACGAGGCCGCCCGCCGCGAGGCCCGCGCCACCATCCGCCGGAGTCGCGACGCCGGCGCGACCTTCTGCTTCCTGCACCACAGCTGCGCCGAGCAGCTGGTCAACAAGAACAGGCACCAGATCGTCCGCCTTGACGACTACACCGACATGATCCGCCAGGAGGGCCTGATCCCCGGCCTGTCCGCGCACATGCCGGAGCTCATCCTCTATTCCGACGAAAACGGCTACGACGTGGAAACCTACATCCAGCTGTACAACTGCATGGGCTTCCTGATGCAGATCGAGGTGGAGACCGTGGCCTCCATCATCAACAGCGCGAAGAAGCCGGTCATGACCATCAAGCCCATGGCCGCGGGCCGGGTGTCGCCCTATGTGGGGCTGAACTTCGTGTGGAACACCATCCGCCCCTGCGACATGGTCACGGTGGGCTGCTTCCATCCCGAGGAGGCCGAGGAGGACATCGAGATTTCGCTGGCCGCCATCGAACGGCGCTTCCCCGACATCGGCAAGCGCTCCAGCCCCAACACGGAGCAGGACGCCTTCGGCGGCGGCGTAGAATAAATGGGGAATTGGGAATGGGGAATTAAGGCGCGGCTGAGGCCGCGCGGGGAATGGGGATGGAACGGGGCGGTTAGGATTCTTTCACCACGCTGATCTCCTCAACGCCGAAGCGCTCGAAGGCGGCGGCGACCTCGTCCGTGATCTCCTCTCCGCTCACCGCGATGGGGATCGCGGGCGGGCAGGACACCGTGGGCGCGGCGCACACGCGGCCGATCGCCGCGCGGACGGGCAGCAGCTCGTCCGGAGCGAACAGCGCCTCGCGGATGGTCATACGGCGCGGCGGGCGCGGCGGATAAAAGGCGCGCGGCGCGTGCGGCAGCGGCGCGGCCAGCGCCCGCTCCACCCGCAGGAAATCTTCCTCCCCGTTGTCCGGCGAGGCCATCAGCACCACATGGCCCTCGTCGGCGTACTCGCACTCCACGCCCTGTTCGCGCAGCAGCGCGGCGGCCCGGGGGCCGTCGGTGGCGAGGGTGAGCTTCATGGGCTCCGTGCCCGGCGCGTCGAAGCCGCGGGCGCGCAGCGTCGCCTTCAGCGCGTCCATCCGCGCACGGCAGGCTGACAGGCGCGCCGGCCAGTCGCCCGCCAGCGCCGCGTTGGCGCAGTCCAGCGATTGCAGGATGAGGTATGACGGGCTGGTGGAGCCGAACAGGGCCATGGCGCGCTTCGCCGCGGCGGCGTAGCGCGGGTCGGCCGCCTTCGCGATGTGCAGGTACGCCCCGCCGGTGAGCACGGGCAGCGTCTTGTGGGCCGAGTCGCAGCACATGTCCGCTCCCAGCTCCATGGGATGCGCCGCCTCAGGCAGGAAGCGCAGGTACGCCCCGTGGGCGTTGTCCACCAGCAGCGGCACGCCCCTCGCGCGGCACACCCTCGAGAGAGAGGCGATATCCAGCATGCCGCCCAGGTAGTCCGGCGAGGTCACATAGACGCAGAAGGGCGGCTCGGCCAGGGCGTCCAGCGCCGCCGCCAGGCCCGCCGCCGACACCGGACAGCCGCACAGCGACGCGCTCTCTTCCTCCGGATAGAGCCATTGAACGTCGAAATCGCACAGGGCTGCGGCGAACAGGAAGGCCTTGTGCGCGTTGCGCGCCGCCAGCGCCAGGGGCCTGCCCCGCCCCGGCCGTCGGGCGGTGAGCGCCAGGTAGAGCATCGCCCGGATGCACTGGGACGATCCCTCGGTTGAATACAGCGTACGCCGCGTTCCGAACAGCGCGGCGGCGTTTTTTTCGCTCTCGTCGATGATGCCCGCGGCCTCGTAGAGCGCGTCCGCGCCGGCGATCTCGGTGATGTCCAGCGCCTCGCAGCCCAGAGGGCCCCGTCCCTTATGGCCGGGCATATGCAGGCGCGATACGCTTTTCTCAGCATATCGCGCCACGAAATCCCTGATGGGGGTCTTCATGCTTCGTCCTCCGCGCCGTCCATGGCCTGGGCCACCTGCATCATGATGGCGCACTCCATGCGCTTCTTGAACAGCGCGCAGCCGTACTCGTAAACGCCGCGGATGCTGCCGGTGGCGTGGTACGCGTTGGCCGCGCAGCCGCCGGAACAGTACAGCTTGGCCCAGCAGTCCCTGCACTCGGGGCGGGCGTAGGCGTTGACCATCTTGAATTCATTTTGGACCCTTTCGTTGGTGACGCCCGCCCAGATGTCGCCCAGTTTGTACTTCTCCTCGCCCACGAACTGGTGGCAGGGGTACAGATCGCCCCAGGGGGTCACGGCCATGTACTCGGTGCCCGAGCCGCAGCCGGTGACGCGCTTGTAGATGCACGGCCCGCCGGTCAGGTCGATCATGTAGTGATAGAAGGTGAAGGGCCGGCCTTCCCTGCGGCGCTTGAGCATCTCCTTCGCCAGGATCTCGTACTGTTCGCAGAGGATGGGCAGATCCTCCTCCCGCAGCGCCTCGGGATCACCCGGCGCGCACACCACCGGCTCCATGCTGAGCTCGGTGAAGCCCAGGTCGGCCATGTGGAATATGTCGTTGGTGAAATCCAGGTTGTGTCGGGTGAAGGTGCCGCGCATGTAGTAGTTTTTGCCGCCCCGCGCCTCCACGAATTTCTTGAATTTCGGCACGATTCTGTCATAGCTGCCGCGGCCCGCGTAGTCCACGCGCAGCCGGTCGTGCACCTCTTTGCGCCCGTCCAGGCTGAGCACGACGTTGCTCATCTCGCGGTTGCAGAAGTCGATCACGTCGTCGTCGATCAGCATGCCGTTGGTGGTGAGGGTGAAGCGGAAGTTTTTATTGTGGTTCTTTTCCTGCTCCCGGGCGTAGGCGACCAGCCGCTTGACCACGTCCCAGTTCATCAGCGGCTCGCCGCCGAAGAAGTCCACCTCCAGGTTGCGCCGCGCGCCGGAATGGGCGATGAGGAAATCCAGCGCCTGTTTGCCCACCTCGAAGGACATCAGCGCGCGCTCGCCGTGATACTTGCCCTGGCTGGCGAAGCAATAGGCGCAGTTGAGGTTGCAGGTGTGCGCCACGTGCAGGCACAGCGCCTTGACCACGACCGGGCGCGCCTTGAAATCGAAGGCCAGGTCTTCGTAGATGTCCTCGGAGAAGAGTTTGCCCTCCTTCTCCAGCGCGCGCACGTCGCGAAGGCACTCGCACACCTCCTCCGCCGCGAGGCCGTGCTTTTCCGACACCGCGGCGACGATCTCCTCCTCCGTCCTGTCCTTATACAGCGCGATCACGTCGTAGGCCGCCTCGTCCACGGCGTGAACGGAGCCGGAGGCGGTGTCGAGCACGATGTTGTAGCCGTTGAGCTTGTACTGATGAACCATATGCCTATCCCTTCGCGTATCAAAAATGCCGCCTTTTGCGGCGGCATTTTCGCTTTTGTTTGTCCTGTTACTTGTTCTTGTTCTCGCACTTCTGATTGGCGACGCCGCAGGAAGTCTTGCAGGCAGACTGGCAGGAGGTCTGGCACTCGCCGCAGCCGCCGGTCACGGCGCTCTTGTTCAGGTCGCGGGTGTTGATGGTCACGATTCTCTTCATTGTCATCTCTCCATTCTATCGGCCGCCCATAAAGGGCCATCGTTCAAGTTTTGTCCAGTATAGCATGAACGCGCCGGCCTGTCAAGTTAAACCATTAGGCGGGTTTAATCCAGTTCCTTCTTGCCGGTATAGAGCTCGTAATAGCGGCCCTTCTGCTCGAGCAGCGCGTCGTGGTCGCCGCGCTCGATGATGACGCCGTGCTCCAGCACCATGATGGCGTTGGCGTTGCGCACGGTGGAGAGCCGGTGCGCGATGACGAAGGTGGTGCGGTTCTTCATCAGCCGGTCCATGCCGCGCTCGATGTGCCGCTCGGTGCGGGTATCGACCGAGCTGGTGGCCTCGTCCAGCACCAGGATGGGTGCCTTGCTGATCGCCGCGCGGGCGATGTTCAAAAGCTGCCGCTGGCCCTGGGAGAGGTTCGCGCCGTCGCCCTCGATGCGGGTGTTGTAGCCGTCCGAGAGGCGCATGATGAAGCTGTGGGCGCTGGCCATCTTCGCGGCCTCGATGACCTCCTCGTCGGTGGCGTCGAGGCGGCCGTAGCGGATGTTCTCCATCACCGTGCCGGTGAACAGGTGAGTGTCCTGCAGCACCATGGCGATGTTCCTGCGCAGGAATTCCCGCTTGTAGTTCCGGATGTCCACGCCGTCGATGGTGATCGAGCCCTCGGCGATGTCGTAGAACCGGTTCAGCAGGTTGGTCACGGTGGTCTTGCCCGCGCCGGTGGAGCCCACGAAGGCGATCTTCTGGCCGGGATGCGCGTAGAGGGAGATGTCCTTCAGGATGACCTTGTCCGGATTGTAGCCGAAGGTCACGTGTTCCAGCACCACGTCGCCGCGGATGGGCGTGTCGTCGATGGCGTCCGGCGCGTCGGGGGCTTCGGGCTCGCGATCCATGATGTTGAACACGCGCTCCGCGCCGGCCAGGGCCGAGAAGATGGTGCTCACCTGCATGGACAGCGTGTTGATGGGCTGGGAGAACTGGCGCGCGTAGTTGACGAACACGGCCAGGCCGCCGATGTCGAACTTGCCCAGCGCGCAGAGCACGCCGCCCACGCCCGCGGTCACGGAGTAGCTGATCTGGCTGGTGTTGCCCATGATGGGGCCCATGATGCCGCCGTAGAAGGAGGCCTTCATCTGCTTGTCGCGCAGGTCGTTGTTCAGCGAGCCGAACTCTTCCTTGCAGATCTCCTCATGGTTGAACACCTTCACGGCCTTCTGGCCGTTCACGGTCTCTTCGATATAGCCGTTCACGGCGCCCAGCGCCGCCTGCTGCGCGGAATAATACTTGTGGCTTGCGCCGCCGATGACGCTGCCCAGCTTCATGAAGATGGGCGTGAACGCCACGGTGATCAGCGTGAGCCAGATATTCGTGTACACCATCATGATGAAGGTGCCCACCAGCGTGACGGAGCCCTGGATGATGCTCATGAGGCTGTTGTCCAGCATCATGCCGATGTTGTCCACGTCGTTGGTGAAGCGGCTCATGACCTCGCCGTTGTTTTCGGTGTCATAGAAGCGCACGGGCAGGGTCTGCAGCTTGCTGAACAGGTCGTTGCGGATCCTTTCGATGGCGTTCTGCGACACGCCGATCATCAGGCGGCTCTGGCAATAGGTGCACGCGATGCCGCACACATACACCAGCGCCAGCACCAGCAGGCCGCTGCCCAGGTTGGCGATGCGCGTCGCCGCGTCCAGATCGCCGTTGGCCACGTTGTTCACGATGGGGCGCAGCATGTAGGAGCCGGCCATGCTCGCGCCGGTGCTGGCGAACAGGCACACGATAGCCAGCGCCATCCGCCAGCGATACTCCATGATATAGCCGAAAAGGCGCTTGACGATGGCCTTGGTGTTCGCGGGCTTCTTCATGGGGCCTCTCGCGCCCCAGGGCTGGCGTCCCGGCCGGCCGCCCGGCTTGGCGCTGCTGTTGTATCGCTTCTGAAGCTCTTCAAGATTGCGACCGGCCATTACGCACCGACCTCCTTCCGGCTCATCTGAGAATCAAAGATTTCCTGGTACTCGGCGTTGCCGGCCAGCAGCTCGTCGTGGGTGCCGATGCCGGTGATCTGGCCCTCGTTGACCACGATGATCAGGTCGGCGTCCATCACGGAGGTGATGCGCTGCGCGATGATCAGCTTGGTGGAGCCGGCCAGCTCGTTCTTGAACGCCTTGCGGATGCGCGCCTCGGTCGCCGTGTCCACGGCGCTGGTGGAGTCGTCCAGGATGAGGATCTTCGGGTGCTTGAGCAGCGCGCGGGCGATGCACAGGCACTGCTTCTGGCCGCCGGACACGTTCACGCCGCCCTGGCCGAGCTCGGTATCATAGCCCTTGCTGAAGGAGGTGACGAACTGATCGGCCTGGGCGCTTTCCGCGGCGGCGCGAATTTCGTCCATGCTGGCGTCTTCGTCGCCCCAGCGCAGGTTCTCCTCGATGGTGCCGGAGAAGAGCACGTTCTTTTGCAGCACCATGCCCACGCCTTCCCGCAGGTTTTTCAGGCTGTAGTCTTTGACGTCCACCCCGTCCACCAGCACCTGGCCCTCGTCCGCGTCGTACAGGCGCGGGATCATGGAGACCAGCGTGGTCTTGCCGCAGCCGGTGGAGCCGATGATGCCCACCGTCTGGCCGGGCTCGATGTGGAAGGACACGTTGTCCAGCACCTTGCCCTCGCTGTTCTTGTAGTAGCGGAAGGACACGTTTCTGAACTCGATCTCGCCCTTTTCGACCTGGCGGTCCGGCTGCTTCGCGTTTTCGTCGGACAGGTCGAGCTCCTCGTCGAACACCTCGCGGATGCGCTTGGCCGAGGCCATGGCGCGGGAGGAATTCATGAAGAGCATGGTGGTCATCATGAGCGACATGAGAATCTGGGTGATGTAGGTCACGAACGCGGTCAGGTCGCCGACGGGCATGGTCCCTTCCGCCACCTGCTGGCCGCCGAAATACAGCACCGCCAGCGTGGTGAAGTTCATGAACAGCATCATCAGGGGCGAAATGAAGATCATGAGCTTGATGGCGTTCAGGCCGGCCTGCTTCAGGTTGCCGTTGGCCGTGCGGAATTTGCCGTTCTCATAATCCTCCCGAACGAAGGATTTCACCACGCGCACGTTGGTCAGGTTCTCCTGGATGGTGGAGTTCAGCGCGTCGATCTTGCCCTGCATGGCCTGAAAGCGCGGGAACGCCTTCGTGATGAAGAACACGATCACGATCAGCATCAGCGGAATCGTCACCAGCAGCACCCGCGCCAGGCCGGGGTTCAGCGTGATGGCCATGAACAGCGCGCCGATCAGCATGCCGGGGGCGCGCAGCGTCATGCGCAGTATCATCATCACGAAGTTCTGCAGCTGCGTGATGTCGTTGGTCAGGCGCGTGATGAGGGAGCCCGTGGCGAAATGGTCGATATTCGCGAAGGAGAACTCCTGCACCCGCGAGAACACGTCGCGCCGCAGGTCGGCCGAGAAGCTGACCGACGCCTTCGTTCCGAAATACGCGCCGCCGACGCCGCCGGCCATCATCGCCAGCGAGGTCACGATCATGAACACCGCGGCCCAGATGATGTAGCCCGGCCCCATGCCGCCCTGCACGCCGTTGTTGACGATGTTTGCGTAAAGCTTGGGCAGTATCACCTCGCCCAGCACCTCCACGATCATGAACACCGGCGCGAGCACAAAATAGACCCAGTAGGGCTTCACGTATTTGCCCCATCGCTGCCAGAACGTCACTTTTTCTTTTTTATTCATTGCCTTGTCTCATTCCCTTCCTCATCCGGCGCGGCCACGTCCTCCTGGCCGCCGATTTCTTCCTCCATGCCCCGGAGGTTCGCGTGAACCCGCTCCAGCGCGTCCCGCAGCCGCTCCGTCTCTTCGCCCGTGAAGCCCTCGAACATGCGCCGGTCGACCTCCTCGAAGATGCGCTTCGAGCGCTCGACCACTTCGCCGCCCTTTTCGGTGATGCGCACCTCGTTGCGCCGCCCGTCGGACGCGCCCACCCGGCGCTCGATGTAGCCGCCGGTCTCCAGCCGCTTGAGCATGTTCGCCGCCGACGCGGGGCTAATGTCCATGCGGCGGGCCAGCTCGTTCTGCGCGGGGATCTGGCCCAGGTACGAGAGGATCATCAGCATGTGATGCTGGCCGCCGTGGATGCCCAATTCGCCGATCTGCCGCTCGACCACGCGCTTGTGCGCGCGGCTGGCGCGCAGGATCAGATCAACCGGCGAACGCGGCCGCTGGCTGCCTTCCCGCTCGTTCATGCGCCCTCCCTCCTTTCATCATCAAGCTAATAGTTAGTTTGTTGATTATATGGTAGCATATGGTTGGGACGATGTCAACATGATTAGCACGCTAATCAAAAAATTAATACTAAAAAAGCCCGGCGTCATACCGGGCGTTTCCCATGCTGCAAGATGCATTGCACTCAGCGCAGCGCGTATTTCATCGCCGTCTCCACGATTTCCGGAAAGGACCATTCCAGCGTGGCGCGGTTCAGCAGGCCGAAGCGTTCGCCGTTTCCGTCAATGATGTTGTTGTCCCACCAGACGCAGGGGATGCCGCGCGCGCTGGCGCTGGCCACGTAATAGGCCGTCAGGTCGACGCGATCCTGCAGGTTGTTCTTGTTCAGCGCGCCAAACTCGCCTATCACGACCGGAACGCCCTGGCTGATGTACCGCTCGTAGAGCCTGTTCATCAGCTCGTCGATTTCGCCGGTCTGCGATGGGTTCCTGAGACTGAACGAGGAGATCCCCTGGGTATCCAGCGCGAAGGAATAGGGAATGTACGCATGAACGGACACGATGAGCCGATTGGCTCTGTCCTCTGGCAGGCGGAAGAAGGCCGGATCCGCGCCGGCCAGCGAAGCGTCGTAGCCCGGCACCATCAGGTAACGCAAGGTATTCCAGCCGCCGGCGACGCGCACCGTGTCCACGAAGGCCTGGTTCAGCCGGTTGACGCACTCCGCCGCCTCCCGGCAGGTTTCGCTGCCCGGATTGAACCACCACTCGTATTCCGTGCCTGCCAAGCGCGGCTCGTTCATGGATTCAAAGATGAGCCGGTCGTCGTAGTTGCGGAAGCGCTCGGCAATCTGCCGCCACAGGTTGGTCATGTAGGACAGGGAATTGTCCATATGCGCCTCATCCGGGTAGCAAAACGCCGCCTCGTTGTCGTGGTGCGTGTTCAGGATGACGCGCAAATCGCACTCGAGCGCCCAGTCCACCAACTGCTGCACCCGATCCATCCACGCCTCGTTTATGATGTAGCCGTCGCCAGATACGTGGTCATGCCACGAAACGGGAATGCGAACGGTCGAAAAGCCCTTGTCGCGCAGCGCCTCGAACACGCCCTTCGTGGTCTTGACGCGGCACCACCAGCCTTCCAGATCCAAGTCGTCGCCGTGGAAGTTTCCGTTGGCCGTGGCGTCCATGGCGTTGCCCAGGTTCCAGCCAAAACCCATCCCGCGAACATACTCCATGGCCATGTTATCGGGAATGTCAAACGGCTTTATACTCAAGTCGGGTATCACGATACTTCTCTCCCCCATGGCCGGCGCACAGGCCAGCGCCAGAATGATCGCGGCCAGCAGCAGTGTTTTCCTGCTCATCATGCGATTCCTCCCATAATCCGCATGCGCAGGTTTTCCAGCCGCCTGCGCCTTTGCGAAGAGGCGCACCGCCCCTGCGAAAGGGGGCGATGCGCCTTGCTGCGCGTTTCAGCGCCGCGGGCCGGGCTTGCCGCCGGGCGCGGGATGCGGTCTGCCGCCGCCGGTGGGCGCGGGTCGCACGGGCTGGCCGGGGCGCGCCGTCGGAGCCGGCGCCGCGGGAACGGGCCGGGCG